>DASUSI010000094.1:0-32523 GCA_036375165.1 Micromonosporaceae bacterium
GTACCTGCTCCACGTGACTCTCCCGGCTCGATGGTGTGGCCCCGGCCCGGTATGGCGGTACCGGACCGGTGGTGGTGCATCCCAGCGGTCACCGACCCCCGGGCACGAGGAGTCACCGGGAGCCGGGGACACCGGGACCCTACCCGACAGGTACAGAACGTCCAGAGCGTCCTAGGCGCATCGAACGTTTACCCAGATCAGAGACCGGGCCGCACGCCTACCCTCAGCCCATGGTGTACGACCCAGACGACCAGCTCGACCAGTACGCCCCGGACCCCCTGTACAAGCAGCTCGCCGGGATCCTCGCGGCACGGGTTGAGCGCGGCGACTGGGAACCCGGCGCGGTGTTCCCGTCCGAGTCACGGCTGCGACAGGAGTACGGGGTGGCCCGGGGCACAGTGCGGCAGGCCATCAAGGTTCTGGTGGATGCCGGCCTGGTGGTCGTCGCGCCTCAGCGAGGGACGTACGTCAAGCCGACGGACTGAGCACCGGGGGCGTTGCACCCGTTGCAACGGGACGTTGCATCCCGGTGGGACAACCCCCCACCGATTACCCCCCACCGATCAGTGGAAGAAGTGGCGGGTACCGGTGAGGTAGAGGGTGACCCCGGCCGCTTTCGCGGCGGCGATCACTTCCTCGTCCCGGATCGACCCACCGGGCTGCACCACGGCGCGTACCCCGGCATCGGTCAGCACCCGCAGACCGTCCGGGAACGGGAAGTAGGCGTCAGAGGCCGCCACCGAGCCAGCCGCCCGGTCCCCGGCCCGGGTCACCGCGAGCCGGGCGGAATCCACCCGGTTCACCTGGCCCATTCCGACCCCGACGGTGGCGCCATCCGAGGCCAGCAGGATCGCGTTGGACTTCACCGCGCGTATCGCCCGCCAGGCGAATTCCAGGTCGGCCAGGGTCGACTGGTCAGCCGCTTCACCGGCCGCCAGCCGCCATCCCGCCGGGGTGTCGCCAGGGGCGTCGACGGCGTCCCGGGCCTGCAGCAGCACACCGCCGGAGACCGGACGCAGCTCGATGCCACCCCGGGACGGCGGAACGGCCCGCAGCAGCCGCAGGTTCTTCTTCCTGGTCAGGATCTCCACCGCGGCAGCCTCGAAGTCCGGGGCCACCAGGACCTCGGTGAACACGTCGGCGACCTGCTCGGCCATTGCCTGCGACACCGGACGGTTCACCGCGATCACGCCACCGAACGCCGACACCGGGTCGCAGGCGTGGGCCCGGCGGTGAGCCTGCGCCGGGTCCTCCCCGATCGCGATGCCGCACGGGTTGGCGTGCTTGATGATCGCCACGCAGGGCTGGTCGAAGTCGTACGCCGCCCGCCACGCCGCGTCCGCGTCGACGTAGTTGTTGTACGACATCTCCTTGCCGTGTAGCTGCTCGGCCCGCGCCAGCCCCGGTTCGGTCACGAACCCGGACCGGTACAGCGCCGCTCGCTGGTGCGGGTTCTCGCCGTAACGCAGCATGGCCGCACGGTTCCAGGTGGCACCCAACCAGGTCGGGAAGCCTTCCGGCGCGGGGGCCAGCACATTGCCCATCCAGGACGCCACGTGTACGTCGTACGTCGCGGTGTGCGCGAACGCCTCGGCGGCCATTCGCCGCCGCTGCTCCAGGGTGAAGCCGCCGTCCCGGGCCGCGGCGACCACGTCGGGGTACCGGGCGGGGTCCACCACCACCGCGACGTTGGCGTGGTTCTTCGCCGCGGCACGTACCATCGCCGGACCACCGATATCGATCTGCTCGACGCACTCGTCCGGCCCGGCCCCCGAGGTCACCGTCTCGGCGAACGGATACAGGTTGACCACCAGCAGGTCGAACGGCTCGACGCCGAGCTCCTCGAGCTGCGTCGCGTGCGCCGACAGCCGCAGGTCCGCCAGCAGTCCGGCGTGCACCGCCGGGTGCAGCGTCTTGACCCGCCCGTCCAGGCACTCCGGGAAACCGGTCAGCTCCTCAACCCGGGTGACGTCGACCCCCGCCGCCGCGATCCGCGACGCCGTCGACCCGGTCGAGACGATCCGTACCCCGGCGTCGGCGAGACCCCGGGCCAGAACCTCCAGACCGGTTTTGTCGGACACGCTGACCAATGCCCGCCGGAGCGGCCTGCGCTCACTGCTCACGGGATCGTGACCTTCCTTCCGGTGACGGTCCACCCTTCGCGGACCATCCTTCCCACGTACTCGACCAGTTGTGCGCGTTCGGCGACTTTGATCCGCTCGGTGAGGGTTTCTTCGGTGTCGTCGTCGAGCACCGGTACCGCGGTCTGCGCGATGATCGGGCCGGTGTCGACGCCCGCGTCCACGAAGTGCAGCGTCGCCCCGGCCACTTTCACCCCGTACGCCAGGGCGTCCCGGGGTCCGTGGATCCCTGGAAACGCTGGCAGCAGGGCGTTGTGCGTGTTGATGTACCGGCCGCCGAACTCGGCCAGGAACCGGGGGCCGGCCAGCTTCAGGAAGCCGGCCGAAATCACCAGGTCGGGTCGGTGTTCGGCGACCCGGGTGGTCAACGCGGCGTCCCATTCGGCCCGCTGCGGAAAGTCCCCCAGCCGCGCCACGAAACCCGGCACCCCGGCGCGCTCCGCCCGGGTCAGGCCCGCGATCCCGTCCCGGTCCGCCCCCACGGCAACCACGCTGGCCTGGTACGCGGGGTCGGCGCACGCGTCGAGCAACGCCTGGAGGTTGGTTCCGGAGCCCGAGACGAGTACGGCGAGGCGGGCGGTCAACGCGGCTTACTCCTCTGACGAATCGGGCAGCTGAGCTGCGGCGAACGTCGCGGCAGCTGGTGCGCTCGACGCGCGACTCCGCCGACGGTCGCATCACCCTAACCCGGGCCCCGGCGAGCCTGCCGGGGAACTCCGCCATACCGCCACCCGGTCAGGTCACCCGCGTCGGCTGGTCACCGGGCGGCTTTGTCAGCCGGGCGGCGGCTGCGGCGACCACTGAACCGCCCGCCACCAGGCCGGACGCCACCAGCCCGACCAGCCACCAGGTCGGGCCGACGTGAGCCAGCCGTGCCCCACCGAGCGAACCACTCGCGGCGAAGCTGAGCCCGGCCAGCGCCGTCCCAGCGACCACGCCGGCAACAGCCGCACCACCCAGCAGGTGGCCCCAGGGAACGCCGGGATGTCGCCGCTCGGCCAACACCCCGACGGCCATCCCGGCCAACACCGGTACGGCGAGCAGTAGCCCAACCAGCGTGGGCGCCGGTCCGGTGGGGAGCCCGGCGAGCACCGGCACCGCGGGAAGCGGACCCAGCGACACGTCGAACACCGTCACCTCCGTGCCCACACCCACCGCGAACCCCGGACCGACCAGGTAGCTCGCTCCCCAGACCACCAGGTTGGGCGAATACAGCAGGCCAACCAACAGGATTCCGGCGCCGCCTCCGGCGCCGACCTGGTAGTCGTGGTAGAGCCGCACCGCGTCCTGGTACGCGATGGCGGTGGCGGTCCCCGCCAGCGCGGCACCAGCGGCGAGCAACGACAGCGTGGCCAACACCCCGCCCCGCAGCCCTTCCCGCACCGGCCGGGGCAGCCGCCGCCACAACACCGTCGCGGCCCCGGATTCGACAACCGCTCCCGGTGCGCTCGCCAGGCCCGCGACCACTCCGGTGGTCAGCGACGCCCGCACCGGGGAGACCGAGAAGCCCGGTGCCGTGGCGGCCAGTGCCACCGTGCCACCGATCACCCCGTAGGTCAGCGCGACCGCGCCCAGTACGTACGGGACGTCGCGCGGTGTGGCGGCCACAGCGCGGGCAGTGTGGGCACCGGCCCGTACCAGCCGCCACACCATCAGGGCGGTCAACGCGAGCGGCACCAGGCTGATCGGCCCGTGACCGACGGTGACCGGCACGCCGTGCCCAAGCAGCCATCCGGCCAGCGCGAACCGGACCGCGGTAGCCCCGGACACCGTGGTACTCCCGAACCAGCCCAGCAGCACCATGATCAGGACCGGGGAGAACGAGACCACGGCCGCCCAACCACCGGTCGCTGCGGCGGCGACCAGCATCGATGCGGCCGGCACCGGCCTACCGGGACGCCGACCCGCAGCAGCCTTCGGGGGGGCCTGTCGCGGCCGGGTCACCCCGGCCGCGCCGGTCCGATGCCCGGTCTCGGCGGTCGACCCGCGCCTGGGATCCCGGTCCGGGCCCTGGCCACGTCTGTCGGACTCTGACACACCGCCACTCTGTCAGGACCTCCACCGGCCAGGGTCGCCCGACACACCGGGAACCGCCGGGACACCGCCGGTTGGCGGGGCGACCCGCGACGTGTGTCAGTGCTGCATGACGCCGCGCATCAGCTTCGCGGTCTCGCTGGGCGTCTTCCCAACCTGGACTCCGACCGCCTCGAGGGCCTGCCGCTTCGCCTTCGCGGTCCCGGAGGAACCGGAGATGATGGCACCCGCGTGGCCCATGGTCTTGCCTTCGGGGGCGGTGAACCCTGCCACGTACCCGACCACCGGCTTGGTGATGTTCGCCTTGACGTACTCGGCCGCCCGCTCCTCGGCGTCGCCACCGATCTCACCGATCATCACGATGGCGTCGGTGTCCGGATCGTCCTGGAAAGCCTGTAGGCAGTCGATGTGCGTGGTGCCGATCACCGGGTCGCCGCCGATCCCGACGCAGGTGGAGAAACCGATGTCACGCAGTTCGTACATCATCTGGTACGTGAGCGTGCCCGACTTGCTGACCAGACCGATCCGGCCGGGCTTGGTGATGTCGGCGGGGATGATGCCGGCGTTGGACTGGCCGGGGCTGATCACACCGGGGCAGTTCGGGCCGACGATCCGGGTCCGGTTGCCGAGCTTGACGGCGTGCGCCCAGAAGTAGGCGGTGTCGTGTACCGGGATTCCCTCGGTGATCACGATCGCCAGCCCGACCCGGGCGTCGATCGCCTCCACCACGGCGCTCTTGGCGAAGGCGGGAGGTACGAAGACCACGGTGACGTCGGCTCCGGTCACCGCCATGGCTTCGGCCACCGAACCGAAGACCGGCACCTGGTAACCGTCGAAGTCGACCTTCTGCCCGGCCTTACGGGGGTTGACGCCGCCCACGATGGTGGTGCCCGCGGCGAGCATCCGGCGAGTGTGCTTCATGCCCTCGGAGCCGGTCATGCCCTGGACGATGACCCTGCTGTCCTTGGTGAGGAAGATAGCCATTCTGGGACGCTCCCCTTACTTCGCAGCCGCGAGTTCGGCGGCCCGTTCGGCCGCGCCGTCCATGGTGTCCACCTGCTCCACCAGCGGATGGTCGGCCTCGGTGAGGATCCTGCGGCCCAGTTCCGCGTTGTTGCCGTCGAGGCGCACCACCAGCGGCTTGGTGACCTCCTCGCCTTTCTCGCTGAGCATTTGCAGCGCCCGTACGATGCCCCGCGCGACCTCGTCACAAGCCGTGATGCCCCCGAAGACGTTGACGAACACCGACTTCACGGACTGGTCACCAAGGACGATCTCCAGGCCGTTGGCCATCACGTCGGCCGAGGCACCGCCGCCGATGTCGAGGAAGTTGGCCGGCTTCACACCGCCGTGGCGCTCCCCCGCGTACGCGACCACGTCGAGTGTGGACATCACGAGGCCGGCGCCGTTACCGATGATCCCGACCTGGCCGTCGAGCTTGACGTAGTTGAGGTCTTTCTCCTTGGCGGCGCGTTCCAGCGGGTCCTCGGCCGCGATGTCGACGAAGTCGGCGTGGCCCGGGTGTCGAAAGTCGGCGTTGCCGTCCAGGGTCACCTTGGCGTCAAGCGCGAGCACGTCACCCTCGGGCGTCTTCACCAGCGGGTTGACCTCGGCGAGCGTGGCGTCCTCCGCGACGAACGCCGCCCAGAGCTTGACCACGACGTTGACGACCTGGTCGACGACCTCCGCGGGGAATCCGGCGCGCGTCACGATCTCGCCGGCTTTCGCGGCGTCGACACCCTCGCTGGCATCGATCGCGACCTTCGCCACCTTCTCGGGGGTCTGGGCGGCGACCTGCTCGATGTCCATGCCGCCCTCGACGCTGGCGATCGCCAGGAAGGTCCGGTTCGCGCGGTCCAGCAGGAAAGAGAAGTAGTACTCCTCCGCGATGTCAGCCGTCACCGTGAGCATCACCTTGTGGACCACATGGCCCTTGATGTCCATGCCCAGGATGTTGCGGGCGTGCGTGTCCGCCTCGTCAGGGTTGTCGGCGAGCTTCACACCGCCGGCCTTGCCACGGCCGCCGGCCTTCACCTGAGCCTTGACCACCACCCGGCCACCGAGCTTCTCGGCGAGGGCCCTGGCCTCCTCCGGCGTGGTGGCGACGCCTCCGCCGAGCACCGGCACCCCGTGCCGGGCGAACAGCTCGCGTCCCTGGTACTCGTACAGGTCCACTGCGGGTTCCGTTTCGCCTCGTGTTGGACGTCTGAAAGGTCAGGAGCCTGCCATCCAATCCGGAGTGAGCGGGCCTACCGCGGCAGGTTAGCGGTCATGAAACCGCCACCACGCTCGCGGGTCATGGCTGTGCCGTTCCGCACAGCCACACCGTTCCGCACGACAACGCTGTTCGTATGACGACGCCGTTTCGCGCCACAGCGTCATCGCGAGCGGCACCGCCATCACGGACAACGGATCACATTCCGACCGGTTCCGGGTGGCTGTCGGTCAGGACACCACCGCGCGGCCAACGTTCTCGCGCACCCAGTCCACGATGGCCTGTGTGGTCGCTCCCGGGGTGAACACCTTCGCCACTCCGAGCCTGGCGAGTTCCGGGATGTCGGCATCGGGGATGATCCCCCCTCCGAACACCACGATGTCGTCAGCGTCCCGAGCCGCCAGCAGTTCCAGGACCTTACGGAACAGCGTCATGTGGGCACCGGAGAGAATCGACAATCCGATGGCGTCCGCGTCCTCCTGGATGGCGGTTTCCACGACCTGCTCCGGTGTCTGGTGCAGCCCGGTGTAGATCACCTCCATGCCGGCGTCCCGAAGGGCACGCGCCACCACCTTCGCACCGCGATCGTGACCGTCCAGGCCCGGCTTCGCGACGACCACCCGGATCCGGTCGGTCATGCCGCACCTCGTTTCACACCGCCGCGCCGTAGGGCTCGACCGTGCCCGGGACCTCGATCCGCTCGCTGACGCTCACCCATGTGTCCGCCTCGCTTCGCTGTGTCGTGAGAGCCGCCTGCCGTCCTGAGAACGCACGCCCCGGAGTGGGATCCGCGGACCCAGCGGAGCCACTCCTGTGCCAGCGACGCGCTCGGGGTGAAGCGACCTCCTTGGTGAGAAGGTACCGCCGCCGGACGGGGTCGGCGCCGCGGGCAACGGGAGACGTTCCGGGTGGAACGCTAGCGGCGCTTCCCGGTCGACGCTGTGACATCACGCACAGTTACGGTCAGTGTCACGAGCAAGCACGAATTACGCAGAATTTGAAAGGAATAACTGGACATTCCTAAGCTTCCGGGTGCGCAGGGTTGAATGCGCGGTCAGGAGTTGGCTACGGTGTCGCAGGCTGTGAAACCTGAAGGTCCGACCACAATCGGAGCCCGCAGCACGACACGGCACAGAACCACCGCGCGTACTCATGTGTGGCGGGTCTGTGCCGCTTGTTAGCCGCGTCAACGGAGGGTTTGCGTGCATCAGCAAAAACCGAGTGGTCGTCACCTGGGCCGCCACCGCGTCCCGACACCACCTCGAAGTCGGTATGCCGCGGTGGTCACAAGCGCCGTGGTGGGTGCCGGAATGGTCGCCTTGGGTACCGCTTCCGCGATGCCCAACAACGCACCGGACTCGGCCGCCCTGGCCAGCAGTGACCCGACCCTGGACCCCGCCACCACAGCCGGTTTCGAGGCCGATCGCGCTGATCTCGCCGACCGCAGCTCCCGGTCCGGCAGAAGCGCCAGCCTCCCCACCGGGAAGCGCCAAGCCCCTCGTAACGTCTGGGTACTGCCGGTGAAGCAGTACGAACTGACGTCCTTGTACGGCCCCCGCTGGGGCACCAACCACAACGGCATCGACCTCGCCGGGCCGGTGGGCACCCCGGTTTACGCCGCACACCAGGGCACAGTGCTGCGGGCCGGCTGGTGGGGTGGCTACGGGTACGTGGTGGAGATCGACCACGGTAACGGCTACACCACCCGCTACGGGCACAACTCGCAGGTGACGGTGTCGGTCGGGCAGTGGGTGTCCGCCGGAACGCTGATCGCCAAGATGGGCAGCACCGGCTACTCGACCGGACCCCACTCGCACTTCGAGGTGCGGATCGGCGACAGCGCGATCGACCCGATCAGCTTCATGCGCAAGCAGGGGGTCGACATCCCGAACCACGTGGACTCCATCTACATGCGCCGCGCCTGACCCTGACCCACCGTCGGTCCGGTCCGTCACAACCGCGCTGGATCCCCGGCCAACGGCTGGCGAGCTGCCCGCCACGACCCGCCGGGAACGTCGACGGAGATTCGAACACATGTTCGACAGTCTAACCATCGACGTCACCAGAATTCCATCCCGCACCGCCGCGTGTGGTGACCGCGTCCGGAACACCGGAAAGGCTTACCGGAGCCCGAGAGTCACAGTTTCTCGATCGGGGCGTGCCGCAGCACCAGCCACATCACCTGGTCACCGAAGTCGATCTGCGCCTGCGCCCGGTCGCCCCGGCCCTGCACCGCGAGCACCCGACCCAGGCCCCACCGGTCGTGATTCACCCGGTCCCCCGGCTCCAGCGCCGGCACTTGGCGGGAAAGCTTGCTCGCCGGCCGTACCAGTGCGGAATCCAGCCGCTCGGTGAAGCCACCGGCACCCCGGCCCCCCTCGGTCCCGGCCCCCGACCAGGACGTGTACCCGGCGTCGGTGCGTTCCCAGTGCATCACCTCGTCGCCGAACTCCGCCAGGAACCGGGACGGCGGGTTGGTCTGCGGCTGCCCCCAGGCCGACCGGGTGACCGCCCGGGACACGTACAGCCGCTCCCGGGCCCGGGTGATGCCCACGTACGCGAGCCGACGCTCCTCCTCCAACTCCCGGTTGTCGCCCAGGGAGCGCAGGTGCGGGAAGACCCCGTCCTCCATGCCGGTGAGGAACACCACGGGAAACTCCAGCCCCTTGGCGGTGTGCAGGGTCATCAGAGTCACCACGCCCTGACGGTCGGCGGAGTGGTCGGCGTCCGGCGGCACCTCGTCGGCATCGGCCACCAGGGCCACCTGCTCCAGGAAACCGGCCAGGTCGGCCTCTGGCACCTCATCCGCCGCTTCCCCGGGCTCCGCGAGCTCGGCGACGGCAGCCGCGGTGGCGGCCACCCGCTCGGTGTACTCCCGGGCCACGCTCACCAGTTCCTGCAGGTTCTCCACCCGAGTGCCGTCCTGCGGGTCCTCACTGGCCTCCAGCTCATCGAGATAGCCGGAACGGGTCAGTACAGCCTCCAGGACCGCTTCAGGGGCCTCTATCGCGGCCAGCTCGCGCAGTCCGTCCATCATGGCCACGAAGTCACCGATCGCACGTACTGCCCGGGTCGGAATGCCGGGGGCACGCTCGGCGTGCCGCAGCGCCTCGCCGAAGCTGATCCGCTCCCGGGCCGCGAGCGCTTGGACACACGCCTCGGCACGCTCCCCGATGCCGCGCCGGGGGGTGTTCAGAATCCGCCGGACACTCACCGTGTCGTCGGGGTTGACGATCGCGCGCAGGTACGCCAGCGCGTCGCGGACCTCCTTACGCTCGTAGAACCGCACCCCGCCCACGATCTTGTACGGCAGGCCCAGCCGCAGGAACACGTCCTCGAACACCCGGGACTGCGCGTTGGTGCGGTAGAACACCGCGATGTCACCGAACCGGTGGTCGTCGTCGGCCAGCCGGTCGATCTCCCGGGCCGCCCAGTCCGCCTCGCCATGCTCGGTGTCCGCCACGTACCCGGTGACCTTGTCGCCCTCGCCCGCCTGGCTCCACAGCCGCTTCGGCTTCCGTTCCGTGTTGCGGGAGATCACCGTGTTCGCGGCGGTGAGAATCGTCTGAGTGGACCGGTAGTTCTGTTCCAGCAGGATGGTCCGGGCGTTCGGAAAGTCGCGCTCGAACTCGAGGATGTTGCGGATCGTCGCACCCCGGAACGCGTAGATCGACTGGTCAGCGTCACCAACCACGCACAGCTCGGCGGCGGGCAGCTCGCCGACCGGCGCGACCAGTTCCCGGATCAGCGCGTACTGCGCGTGGTTTGTGTCCTGGTACTCGTCTACCAGCACGTGCCGGAACCGCCGCTGGTAGTGCTCCGCCACGTGCGGAAACGCCTGGAGCAGGTGCACCGTCGTCATGATCAGGTCGTCGAAGTCCAGTGCCTGGGCCTGGCGCAGCCGTTCCTGGTAGAGGGTGTACGCCTCGGCGAGCGTCCGCTGTGCGGGGCCATGGGCCTTCATGGCAAACGCCTCGTGGTCCACCAGCTCGTTCTTCAGGTTGCTCATCTGGGCCAGCAGGCCGCGCGGCGGGTAGCGCTTCGGGTCCAGGTCCAGCTCCCGGGCGACCAGTGTCATCAGCCGACGGGAGTCGTCGGCGTCGTAGATCGAGAAACTGGACTTCAGTCCCGCCTGCTTCGCCTCGGCCCGCAGAATCCGTACACAGGCTGAGTGGAACGTGGACACCCACATGAACCGGGCGCGTGGACCGACCAGGGCGGCGACCCGCTCCTTCATCTCACCGGCGGCCTTGTTGGTGAACGTGATCGCCAGGATCTGACCCGGGTGTACGGGTTGCGAATCCGACTCCGGACGGGCGGCGAGCTGGTAGGCCACCCGGTGCGCCAGCACCCGGGTCTTCCCGGAACCGGCACCCGCCACGATCAGCAACGGCGATCCGGTGTGTAGTACGGCTGCCCGCTGCTGGTCGTTGAGGCTCTCCAGCAGGGCGTCCGGATCCACCTGCCACCGGGCCGGGCGGGGGCGGACGGCATCGTCCGCCGGGACATCGGAGGGCACATCGAAAAGCGCATGCATGGCTCGCAAAGTCTATGCCGCCGCTGGGATCAGCCGGTCACGCCGCACCGAGCCCGCCGACTCAGCACTGCCACGAGGACACGCGGAGTCGCCAAGATCCGGAGCATCGGGGGCGGGTTCCGGCCGGAATCCGCCGCCTCCGGGTCCGCATGCTCCGGATCTTGAATGTGGCTCACCTGGGACGGGCTCACTCCACGGCGTGCACCACGTCCCGCTCCTCGGCGAAGTGGCAGGCGCTGGGGTGGTTGGAGCCTGGCCGCACCGTCAGCGCCGGCACGTCGATCGCGCAGACCTCCTGCGCCTTCCAGCAACGGGTCCGGAACCGGCAGCCCGACGGCGGGTTGGCGGGGGACGGCACGTCGCCTTCGAGCACGATCTGGTCGCGGTGTCCACGCAACGTCGGGTCCGGGACCGGCACGGCCGACAGCAGCGCCTGGGTGTACGGGTGGGTCGGGTGATCGTAGATGTCGGTGTCCTGCCCGATCTCCACGAGCTTTCCGAGGTACATCACGGCGACCCGGTCGGAGATGTGGCGCACCACCGACAGGTCGTGGGCGATGAAGATGTACGCCAGCCCCAGCTCGTTCTGCAACTCCTCCAGCAGGTTCACCACCTGCGCCTGGATCGACACGTCCAGCGCGGAAACCGGCTCGTCGCAGATCAGGATCTCCGGCTTGAGGGCGAGCGACCGGGCGATGCCGATGCGCTGCCGCTGGCCACCGGAGAACTGGTGCGGATAGCGGTTGATGTGGTCCGGGTTGAGCCCCACCAGGTCCAGCAGCTCCTGGACCCGGCGACGCCGGTCCCGGGCCGGAGCGACCTCGGGATGAATCGCGAACGGCTCGCCCACGATGTCGCCGACCGTCATTCGGGGGTTCAGGGAGGTGTACGGATCCTGGAACACCATCTGGATGTTGCGCCGCGCCCTGGTGAGGGCCCGGCTCGACAGCTTCGACAGGTTCTGACCCTGTACCGCGATGTCGCCGCTGGTCGGCGTCTCCAACCCGACCAGCAGCTTGGCCAGAGTGGACTTGCCACACCCGGACTCACCCACCACACCGAGGGTCTCCCCCCGCCGCAGTTGCAGGCTGACCTTGTCGACCGCCTTGACCTCGCCGATCTTCCGCTTGAACACGACGCCGCGCGTGATCGGGAAGTACTTCACCAGGTCCCGTACCTCGAGGACCACCTCGCCCAGGCGGGGAGCCGGGACATGCGGGCCGGGCGTGACACTCAGCTCGGTCATCGCGCGACGACCTCCTCCCAGTAGTGGCAGGCACTGCCGCGCAGGGTCCCCGTGGCGTCGACTCGCCCGTACTCGCTGCCCAGTTGGTAGAGCGGCGGGACGTCGTGCCGGCACCGGTCCCGTGCGAACCGGCAGCGCGGCGCGAAGTTGCACCCTGGTGGAAGGTTGCTCAGCGCCGGGGGAAGACCCTTGATCACGCTGAGCTCATGGCCCTTCATGTCCACCCGCGGGATCGACTCCAACAGGGCCTTGGTGTACGGGTGTGCCGGCGACGCATAGATCTCGTGTACCCCCGCGCGCTCGACGATCTTGCCCGCGTACATCACGGAAATCTTCTCGGCGACGTCTGCGACCACGCCCATGTCATGGGTGATCAGGATCATGCCCATGTTGCGCTCGCGCTGCAGTTCCGCGAGCAGGTTCATCACCTGGGCCTGCACCGTCACGTCAAGCGCCGTGGTGGGTTCGTCGGCGATCAGCACGTCCGGGTCCAGTGCCAACGCCATCGCGATCATCACGCGCTGCCGCATCCCGCCGGAGAACTGGTGCGGGAAGTCGGTGACCCGCTGCCGGGCGGCCGGGATCTTGACCAGATCCAGCAGCTCGATCGCCTTCTTGCGGCCGTCCGACCGGGACATTCCACGGTGGACCCGGAACAGCTCACCCAACTGGAACCCGACAGTGAACACCGGGTTCAATGCGGACAGTGCGTCCTGGAAGATCATCGCGATAAGGTTCGCCCGGGACTTCCGGCGCTCCTCGGACGCGAGCCTGAGCAGGTCGACGCCCCGGTAGAGGACCTGACCGCCGGTGACGTACCCGGGCGGCGTGTCGAGGATCCCCATGATCGCCTGCGCCGTGACGCTCTTGCCGCAGCCCGACTCTCCAAGGATGGCGAGGGTCTCCCCCGCCTCGAGACTGAAGCTGACGCCGTTGACGGCTTTGGACACCCCGTACCGGGTGCGGAACTCGACCTTGAGATCCCGGACGTCCAACAGGGTCGCGTTCGGGTTCACGTCGGCCAGCCGGGAGTGGTGCCGGTGCCTGCCCTTTGTCGCGGCTGTGGGCCTCGCGTCAGCTCTCATCACGGTCACCTCACCTCAGCTTCGGGTCGAGGGCGTCGCGCAGCGCGTCACCCATCAGGATGAAGGACAGCACGGTGGCGACCAGGAATCCCACCGGCACCAGGAGCAGATGTGGCACACCGCTGAGCACCCATTCGGTGCCCTGGTCGATCATCACACCCCAGGAGACCGTCGGAGGCCGCAGCCCGACGCCGAGGAAGGTCAGCGTGGCCTCAGCGCCCACGTACGCACCCAGCGCGATGGTCGCGACCACGATCACCGGCGCGATCGCGTTCGGCAGCACGTGCCGGAAGATGATCCGCATGTCGGAGGCTCCCAGCGACCGGGCCGCCTGGACGTAATCCATGTTCCGGGTGGCGATCACACTGGCCCGCATGATCCTGGTGGTGGTCGGCCAGCCGAGCGCGATCAGCGCCAGCACCACGGTGTACACGTTCCGCAGCGGAACCAGCGACAGCAGGGTCAGCGTGCCGAGCAGGAACGGGATGCCCAGCACCATGTCGGTGAACCGGGAAATCACCGCGTCCACCCAGCGACCGTAGTAGCCGGCGAGGATACCGGTGATACCGCCGATCAACGTCGAGCCGAGGGTGGCGAGCACCGCGACCGCGATCGACGGACCGGAGCCGTAGATCGCCTGGGCGTAGTAGTCACAGCCCTGGATGCTGAACCCGAAGATGTGACCGGCGGTGGGCCTGTCCTTGCCGAAGTTGATTTCACACTGCGTCGGGTCGGTGCTGGTCCACAACCAAGGCAGCAGCGCCATGGACATGACCAGCAGCACCACGATGGTGGAAATCACGAAGACCGGGTTGCGGATCAGTTCGCGACCGGCATCCGCCCAGAGACTGGCGTTGCGCTCCTTTTGCGGCGCGCTGCCGGGGGGCGGTGCCGTCTCGGCCGACGGCGCGGACGGTACGCCCTGCGTCGGGCCGGCGGAGATCTGTGTGGGGTCAGTCAAGGCGAATCCTCGGGTCGAGGACGGCGTAAAGCACGTCGACGAGCAAGTTCACGAAGAGGTAGATGATCACCAGGAAGGTGACCAGCGGGACCGTCACCGGGCCTTCGTTACGCTGCACGGCTTCCACGATCTCGCTACCGATGCCGGGAATGTTGAAGATCGTCTCGGTGACCACCGCACCACCCAGCAGGACCCCGAAGCTGAGGCCCAGGTCGGTGACGACCGGAATCAGCGAGTTGCGCAGCGTGTGGACACCGACCACGCGGCGCCGGGGCAGACCCTTCGCCACCGCGGTCCGGACGTAGTCACCGCGCAGGTTCTCCATCAGGCTGGTGCGGGTCAACCGTGCCGTGGTGGCCAGCCCCACTGACGCCAGCACGAAGGCCGGAACGATCAGGCTCGCCCAGGGAGCGGACACCTTGTAGGTCACGGTGATCACACTGAGCAGCGCGGGAGACGCAAGGTCCTCCCCCCGCAACCACTGCACCACCTCGACGATGCCCAGTTGCACGAACCGGCCGAGCACGAAGATCGGCACCGAGATCAGCAACACGGTCGAGATCTTGACCACGTAGTCCCAGAAGCCGCCGCCGCGCAGACCCGCGAGCGCACCGGCGAAGATGCCGATCAGGATCTGGATCACGATCGCCATCAGGGCGAGCCGGACGGTGACCGGGAGCGCATCGCCGATGATCTCGGTGACCGCACGCCCGTTGTAGTCGGTGCCGAAGTCCCCGACTGCGAGATTGCCGACCCGCTCCACGAACAGCGCGACACACGGATCACCGGTCCGAGACAGACACGGGTCGTCGGTGTTGAACAGCCGCTTGACCGCCTCCAGCATCTCGGGGCTGGGTGTCCGATCGCCGAAGAACGCTCGCGCGGGGTTGCCGCGGAACTGGATGCCCAACACCACGATGTAATGCAACAGGAACACCGACCCGATCAGGGTCGGGATGAACTGGAGCAGCCGCCGGATGACGTAGCGCCCCATTGCTCTACCTCCTACCAGGGGTATGTCACGGCGGTAGCCGACGCTCAGAATTGTGCGCCAGCTACCGCCGTGCCGTGTACTACCTAATCAGTCGTTTCGCTACCCCTGCATCAGGAGACCGTGATCTTGGTGTAGTCCGGGTTGTAGTCAATGACGTCGTACTCGACGTCGGCCACGTTGTCGTTGTACGCCAGCGCGCTCTGACCGAACCACAGCGGGATCACAGGCATGTCCTCAAGCACCAGGTCCTCGGCGGCCTGGTACTTCGCGATGCCGTCTTCCAGTGTCGCGGCCGCATCGCCCTCGGTGACCAGCTTGTCGAACTCCTTGTTGGCGTAGGTGGTGTTGTTCGACGAACCCTGAGTGCCGTACAGCGGCTTCAGGTAGTTCTCCGGCGACGGGTAGTCCATCACCCAGCCGAGACGGAAGCCACCGGTGAACTTCTTGGCGTCCGCGACCTCGAGGTACTCGGCGAACTCCAGGTCACCCTTCAGGGCGAACTCGATGTCGAGGTTGTTCTTCAACTGGTTACCGACGGCCTCGATCCACTGCTCATGACCGGCACCGGCGTTGAACCACAGTTCGATCTTCTTGCCCTTGGGCCAGCCGCCACCTTCCTCCAGCAGCCGCTTCGCCTCATCGACGTTGAAGTCGCAGTACTTGCAGGCGTCGTCGCGGCTACCCGGCACAAGCGGCGAGACCACGCTCTTGGCCGGGATGAACCGGCCGTTGAAGATCTCCTTGATGATCGCGTCACGGTCGATCGCCATGGAGAGCGCCTGACGAACCTTCTTGTTCTTGAACTGCGGCAGGTAACCCGGCAAGCCCAGGTAGGTGAAGGTCGAGGTCGGCTCCTCGATGAAACGGTCGCTGTACTGGCCACGCGCCTCTTCGACCTTGTCCACGGGCACGGTGCCCATCAGGTCGATCTCGCCGGACTGAAGCGCGGCGTAGCCGGAGACGTCGTCCTTGAAGATCTTGAAGGTGAGCTTGTCGAGCTTCGCCTTGTTGCCGGCGTACTGGTCGTACCGGACCGTCTTGATCTGGCGCTTGTGCTCCCAACTGCCGTCGATCTTGAACGGGCCGTTGCCGATCGGCGCCGTTTCGCACGCCTTGGTGTCCTTCAGGCACTCCTGCGCCATCGGGAAGAAGGCGGTGTAGCCCAGCATCATCGGGAAGCTGGAGAACGGCTCCGCGAGCGTGACCTCGAAGGTGTAGTCGTCGATCTTCTTCAGGCCGGCCAGCTTGTCAGCCTTCGGCTCGGGCGCCGGCTTCGGGCCCTCCTCGCCGTCGGGGTCGGTGGACTGCAGATCGGCGTAACCCACGATCCGGTCGAAGAAGTAGCTGTTACCCGCGGCGTTCGGACCGTACGCGGTCCAGTTCCAGGAGTTGATGAAGGAGTCGGCGTTCACCGGCTCACCGTTGTGGAACGACCAGCCCTTCTTCAGCTTGATCGTCCAGGTCTTCTGGTCGCTCGACTCGGGAACGGACTCGGCGATCACCGGGACCACCTTGCCGTCCTTGTCGTAGTCGACCAGGCCGGTGTAGAGCACCTGCAGGACGGTGCCGCCCTGGGTCTCATTCGTGTTGCCTGGGACAAGGTGCTCAGGCTCGGAAAGGAAGACCTTGAGCTCGCCGCCCGCCTGCCCTTCCTCGTCGCCGGCACCACCACCACAGGCTGACGCTATAAGCGCTACCGCGGCACCTACCGCGATCAGGCGCATACTTCTCAATCCGCGCATGTACTGCCTCCCAAGGCGCTCGCGGAATCAACGTGAATTGCGCCTCACCTTGACTCTTACCCCTGGTGTCCCGGAAGCACCGTTACCCAGTCGATACGCAGACGGGACGCACCCGAGACGGCCCGGGTTCGCGCGGCGATCTTGCTTCTGAGCTGCCCGGCGAGCAGCCACTATGGCATACTGACCGCGTGACAGGCAGCACCGCGTTCTTTTTTTATGGCTACCGGACCCCGGCAGCCATCGGTCACGCCTGATCCCCACGACCAACCGGCGCCCCGGGTCCGAGCCCGGGGCGTCGTGCTTCCCGGGCCGGCCCGAGCCACAACCCGAGGAGCATCACATGACCGCCCCGGCGACACCCCACACCGAGTCCGACGACCGGATCGCGGAACTCCGCCAGCGGATCGACCAGATCGACACTGAGCTGATCACGCTGTGGCGGGAGCGCGCGTCCCTGTCCCAGGAGGTCGGAAACGCCAGGCAGGCGAACGGCGGCACCCGACTGGTGCTGTCGCGGGAACGGGAGATCCTGGAACGCTTCCGTCACGCGCTCGGCGCTGACGGCACCCAGCTCGGCCTGCTGCTGCTACGCGCCGGACGCGGGCCACTCTGAGCCGGCTCGACCACCGCGGGTCAGTGGGTGCTGACGTGGCCAGCCTCACCCGGCACGCGGCGCGGTATACCCCGACACCCGTCGCGGCCGTACCATCCCGGCGTGAGCTTTCCACCGTCACCGCCGCCGCTTCCGGACGTCCACCGCGCCCTCGCCGTCTTCGCGCACCCCGACGATGTCGACTTCGGCTGCGCGGGCACCGTGGCCAGCTGGGTCGATGAAGGAATCGAGGTGGCCTACCTCCTGGTCACCAGGGGCGAGGCGGGTAATGCCGGAGAGTTGTCGGAGGCACGGCTCGCCGAGGTACGCGAGTCCGAGCAACGTGCGGCAGCCGCCGTGGTCGGGGTCCACAAGGTTGAGTTCCTCGACGGGTACACCGACGGCGCCGTCTACTTCGAGCACCGGCTGCGGCGCGACATCACCCGGGCGATCCGGCGCTGGCGTCCGGACCGGGTGCTGACCAACTCGCCGCTGCGTCGCTGGGACAGCCTGGGTGGCCCGAACCACCCCGACCACCTGGCGGTCGGACAGGCGGCCGCCGCGGCGGTCTACCCGGACGCCCGTAACGGGTACGCCCACCGGGAACTGCTCACCGACGAAGCGCTGGAGCCGTGGACGGTACGGGAGGTGTGGTTCTCGGCCGGGCCGCATCCCGACCACTTCGTCGACATCACCGACACCGCAGACCGGAAGTTCGCGGCGCTTCGC
This sequence comes from Micromonosporaceae bacterium, assembly GCA_036375165.1. GTDB lineage: Bacteria > Actinomycetota > Actinomycetes > Mycobacteriales > Micromonosporaceae > WHSM01. The sequence continues at coordinate 18,277 of DASUSI010000094.1, forward strand.
TCGCATGCGAGCCAGCTTCCAGAGCCGGACAACATCGAGCGGATGATGCGCACGTGGCTGGGACAGGCCGCCCGGACCGCGGGGTTCGGCGAAGGCCGACTCGCCGAAGCGTTCAGCATCGTCCGGAACTCGTGACGGTGCCGCCTTGCCCGACCGGACTGCCGCGCGGATGCCGGTCGCCCGATTCCCCGCCTGGAGCGGTCGCGTGTCATCCGGATCAGATCAGGCGACGGTCGACCGCCCACCGGGAAAGCTCGTACCGGTTGGACATCTGAAGCTTGCGCAACACGTTCGAGACGTGGGTCTCCACAGTCTTGATCGAGATGAACAGTTCCTTGGCGATCTCCTTGTACGCGTAACCACGGGCCAGCAGCCGCAGCACCTCCCGTTCCCGGTTGGTGAGCTGGTCCAGTTCGGGGTCGCTCGCCGTGACCTCGCCCCGGGACGCGAACGCGTCCAGTACGAACCCGGCCAACCGGGGGCTGAACACGGCATCCCCCTCGGCCACCCGGCGGATCGCGTCGACCAGGTCCTCACCGGAAATCGTCTTGGTCACGTAGCCTCGGGCACCGGCCCGGATCAGCCCGATCACGTCCTCCGCGGCGTCAGACACCGACAGCGCCAGGAATCGCACGTCCGGATGGTTGGCGCGGACCCGCTCCAGCACTGCCCGGCCACCGCCGTCAGGCATGTGTACGTCAAGCAGCACCACGTCCGGCGTGGTCGCCGCGATCCGAGTGACCGCCTCGGCGACGGTGCCGGCTTCCCCGACGAGATCCACGGCGTCGCCCAGTTCGGCACGTACCCCGGCCCGGAACATCGCGTGGTCGTCGACCATGAACACCCGCAGCCGCTCCCTCATGCCCGTACCCCCTCTGCCTCGACCGGCAGGAACAACCGGACCTCGGTGCCCTCGCCGGCCGCGGTGCGGATCTCCACCCGGCCCCCGTGGCGCTCCATCCGGCCGATGATCGAGCCCCGTACGCCGTGCCGGTCACCGTCCACACCGGCCAGGTCGAAGCCGGTGCCCCGGTCCCGTACGAACACCGACACCTGATCCGGCTCCACTTCGGCGTACACGGAGACGGTAGCCACCCCGGAGTGCTTCGCGGCGTTCACCATGGCCTCCCGGGCGGCGGCGACCAGAGCCGCGAGATGCGGATCCACCGGGCGGTCTCCCACCACCACGGTGTCCACAGTGGCCGCGAAGCTGTTCTCGACCTCGGCCGCGGCCTGTTCCAATGCCGCGGCGAACCGCTCGGTGGGCGATCCGGCCGGTTTGTAGAGCCAGTTCCGCAGGCTGCGTTCCTGGCCACGGGCCAGCCGGGAAACCTCACGCGGGTCGGCGGCACTGCGCTGGATCAGAGCGAGCGTGTGCAACACCTGGTCATGGATCAGGGCCGCCACCTCGGCGCGCTCCCGTTCCCGGATCCGGGCCTCCCGTTCGGTTCGCAGCTGACCGACCATTCCCCACAACAGCGGAGCGAACACCACGGCCAGCCCACCGATCGTGATCACCGTGAACACCAGGCCGTTCAGCAACGACGCCAGGCCGGTGTCCGGTAACGGCGAGAACACCGCCACCATGCCCACCACGCCGACCAGCACCAGCACCGCGCCCGCCCCGAGACGGGTCACGGAGGCGTACGGATGGCCACCTCCGAGGTACCGGGCGAATCGTGGCATTCCAGGTACCACCGTGGTCCACTGGCGACGCCAGTCCGGGTCCACCTGGTGCCAGATGATGCCGGCGCCCACCGCGATCAACGCCACCAGCCAGCCGAACGCACCGCGCATCCCGCCGAAACCGCTGAGCAACGCGATCAACTGGATGCCGATCGCGAGCGAGCCGAACGCGACCAGTTGCAGGGTGTCCCGAGGCGTCCGGGACACCCGCTGCGACGGGTCCACCGGGACCACCGCCCAGTACGCGGCGTACAGCAACGCACCGAGGCCGCCCAGCCAGGTGAGCGCCACGAACAGCAGCCGTACCGTGATCACGGGAATTCGCAGGTGTTGTGCGATACCGACCGCCACTCCCCCGACCAGCCGTCCCCGCGTCGCCCGGTACAGCCTGGGCCGACCGTCCGGGACGGGAACGGGGTACGGCCGACCGGCCACCGGCCGGACCGGGCCGGCGGTGTCAGGTGGCGGTACCCCCACCGAACTGTTGATCTCGGACTCCCTCGCACCCGGGCACGGCACTGCTGGCTGCTTCGATGGTCACACGGGCGGGTGAGCATCCACCACGGGTTGGATCCCGGATACCGGCCGGAAAATCAGGGCCGGAAAGTCCGGGTCCGGTCAGGGTCGACTCCCGGAGGTCGAAGGCTCGGGTCCGGGATCAGGATGATTCCATGACGGAAACCGGACCACATGCCGCACCGGACGCAAGCCCCGGGGAGCCTCTGAGGCCGAGGGCTGGGCCATCGGACGGCGAGACGCCGGGGGGCGGGACGGGTGACGCCAGCATCCTGGGCCGGTACGGGCTGATCAGATCCCGCGAGGACCGCCAGATCGCCGGGGTGTGCGCGGCAATCGCACGGGTCACCGGCACCGACCCGGTGCTGTGGCGGGTCCTGATGGCCGTCGGCGTGCTGTTCGGGGGTGTGGGACTCCTCGGTTACGTGCTGGGATGGCTGATGATGCCCGAGGAGGGCGACACCGGCTCACCCCTCGAAGCACTGTTCGGTCACGGTCGGACGAGCACGTCATCGGCGGTCACGGTGCTACTCGTCGCCGCCGGTGTCATTCTGCTGGCGGTCACCGTGCAGTGGACCCCGGTGGCGGCGGCGGTGATCGCCGGTGTCGGATACCTCATATACCGGCAACATCGGCCGGCGTCGCCACTCCGGAATCCTCCCGCGACCGCCGCGGACCCCGGCGGGTCGGTACCGCCTGGAGACCCAGCGGACCAGGCAGGGCCCGGGGCGGCTGGCGAGGAGACCGAACTGCTGGAACTCGCCGAGCGGTATCGGACCGGCCGTCCCCCGGTCTCCTCGGACGTACCGGTGTGGCCGCTGCCGCCGGGGGACACGGCTCCGCCACCACCTGAGGGGCCGATGCCCCCGCCAGCCGTGCCGGATCGCGCCACGGCGCCGCGACAGCGGTCCACGCTGGGTAAGGTCGGGATCTTCGGGATGCTGCTCGGGCTCGGCATGGTGGCGCTGGCGGATCTGGCCGGGGCCGCTGTCGGCACGAGTGCGTACCTGGTGACAGCCCTGGTGGTGACCGGTGCCGCGCTGCTGGCCGGGGCCTGGTTCGGCAGGGCACGTCGACTGATCTGGATCGGGCTGGTGCTGTCGGTGGCGCTCGCCGTCGCCACCACCGTGGAGAGCCTGGACCTGCGAGGGACCGGGGCGCAGACCTGGCGGCCCGGATCCGTGGCGCAGATCCAGCCGGGTTACCACGTCAACCTCGGGTACGGAAATCTCGACCTTCGGGACGTGGACTTCACCGGCCGGGATGTCACGATCCGACTCAGCGTGAAGGCGGGCAGCCTGGAACTGTTCCTACCACCGGACGTCGACCTGACCGCCGACATGAAGCTCGCGTACGGAAACGTGGCACTGCTCGGCCAGGACATCAGCGGAGCCTCGGTACGGCGTCAGGTCTCCGATCTTGGAGCGGATCAGGTGGCCGGCCCGGGGCGGGTCACCCTCCGCATCACCGTGAACAACGGCAACCTGGAGGTGCACCGGTGAAACCACATCCCACAGACCACCTCTCCCTGGCGTTCGGGGTGTTGTTCCTCGCTGTCGCCGGCTGGTGGCTGATCGCCCAGGTCACGAACCTGTCCGTGAGCATCCGCGTGATGGGCTGGCTGGTGGCCGGGCTCCTGGTGGCCACCGGCGCGGTGGGCATCTTCACCGCCATCCGCTCCGGGCGCGGTTCGTCCGACTGAATAAGCTGGCCAAATGATCCGACCCGCCACAGGAACGCCCCGCCTTGGATCCCGCGCCGCCGCGGTCCTGGTCGACGAGTTCATCCGGCAACCCGGACCGAAGAGCGCCGTGCTGGTCGGGGTGGAACCTGATTCTCCGGTGCTGGCCCAGGCGATCAACGCGCTGCTGCCCGGGGACACCCTCACCGTGGTGGCCGACCACGCCCTCGCAGGCACGGTGGACGAGGCCGCGCTGACCGAACGGATCGCCACAGAGGGAAGCTGGGTGGCGCAGCGGGTGACGGTGGTGCCCACAGCGGCCGACGCCAAACCGGCCGACGCGGTGCTGGTGGGTCGGCCGTTCACCGTGGCGGAGTTGCCGCCGGTGACCAGCGCGCTGCACGACACGGTCGCGCCGGGAGGTGCGCTGTGCCTGTCCAGCCTGGCCTTTCCGGGTCGTCGGGGACTGCGGTTGCCCGGCGAGGTGGCCACCGACCTGGTGTTGCTGAACCGCCCGCCGGTGAGGGTCCACCGGCTGCGCCGCTCGCCGGTGGACACGGTCACCGCGGAGCGGGTCGACCCCGCGTTCCGGCCCAGCAGCGTGCCGCTGACCGGGCAGTGGCGGATCGACTCCAACGGCGTCGCCGTGGGCGCGATCTGCCTGGGAGCGGCGGCGGCGCTGAAGTGGTTCCGGCCACGTTCCCGGCTGTGGCTGCTGCCCGCCGTGGCGGCGCTCCCGGCGGCGGCGTTCTTCCGGGATCCGGAACGGGTCCCGCCAGTCGACGCGCAGGCCATCGTCTCGGGCGCCGACGGCAAGGTGCTCGCTGTGGAACGGCTGACCGATGACCGTTTCGCCGCCGCGGGCGTATCGGAGTGGCTACGGATCTCCGTGTTCCTGTCGGTTTTCGACGTCCACATCAACCGGTCACCGGTCGCCGGCAGGGTTGTCGAGGTGATCCGGGAGGACGGCGGGTACGCACCGGCGATGAACCCCGCCGCGGAGCACAACGTCGCGGCGTACACGGTGCTGGACACCACCCGGGGGCCGGTCGTGGTGGCGCAGCGGACCGGCCTGGTGGCCCGCCGCATCGTGCACCGCGCCGGTCCCGGCACACTGCTCGCCCGGGGCGAGCGGTACGGACTGATCCGGTTCGGTTCGCGTACCGACGTCTACCTGCCGGCGGGGGCCGCCGAGCCGGTGGTGGCACCGGACGACCGGGTGGTCGGCGGCGAGTCGGTCATCGCTCGCTGGCGCTAGTCGCGGCTCCGCCGGGCTCGGTGGCCGGCCCGTCAGCGGACTCCCCGGGGCGGCGGCGGGAGCTGGGAAACCGTTCGATCAGACGCCCCACCCGTTCTGCGGTGCCCTGCAGCGGCTCGAGGGTTCCGCCCAGTGTCCGTACCGACCTCTGTAGCTCCACGATTGTGCCGGCGAGCCCGCCGAGTGATTCCAACCGGCTACCCACCTGGCCCACCCGGCGTTCCACGTCCCGGGTCAGCGCGACCAGCTCCGGCAGCATCGCGAGCCGGTCGGCCACCCTCGGCAGTGCCTCCCCGACCTGCCCCAGCGTCTCGAAGGAGTCGGCGAGCCTGGCGACCGACTCGTTGAGTTCCGGCAACCGCTCCAGGGCCTCGCCGAGCTGGGTCAGCGCGGGTGAGTCGCGGAGCGCCGCCACATCACGCAGCAGCGGACGGATCTCGTCGGCCAGGTCCGCCAACCGATCGAGTGGGCCGCCGGGCTCGGTGACCCGTACCAGTGCGCTCACCAGTGCCCGCACGTCGCGGCCGAACTGCCAGGCCGCGAGCGTGAGGTTGATCGAGCTGACCACCGCCTGCGCCACCAGCGCGCTGCCGTAGTCCAGAATGTCGCGCTGGTCATCCATCGCCGCTCCCTGAGGGCCGGCCGGCAACCTCCCGGCCACCGGCCAGGTGTGCCCCGCGCGACTTCCGGTGCCGAAGCGGGGCGGGTACCCGCGACCCTATCGCGGCCGAGCAGCCCGTCAGGCGGTCCGGCCCGACTGCCGGTACCGCAGCCAGAGCAGTGGCCCGGACAACAGGTATCCGGCCACCAGGATCGCGAAGACTCCGGGGACGTCGACGAACGCGCCGACCACGGGCAGCACCCACAACCACGGCGGCAGCTTGGCGATCTGGGCCAGTTTGGCGTAGGGGAAGCTGCTCACCATCAGTAACGCCAGAGCGCCCACAACCGCGAGTGCGAACGGCGCGGAACCCGGTTCCGGACTCAGCAGCACGCTCACCGCGAGGATGGCGGCACTCATCGTGGTTGGTACGCCGCAGAAATACCGGCCGTTCTTCGGCGAGACGTTGAACCGGGCGAGCCGGACCGCGGCACACACCGTGGCCAGCGCGCACACCAGCGCGAGCAGCACGGTGGGCACCTCACCGCGCAGCCAGAAGTACGCCAGCAGCGGGGTTGCCAGGCCGAACGAGCACATGTCCGCGAGCGAGTCCATCTGCGCCCCGAACGGGCTGGCCACGCCGAACCTGCGGGCCAGACCTCCGTCAAGACCGTCGAACACGACGCAACCCATCAGCACCAAGGCGCCGAGCCGCACCTGGCCGTGCAACGCCAGGAACACCGCGCCGAGTCCCAGCACGATGCTGCCGATGGTGCACGCGTTGACCAGCGTGAACCTGATGCGCCGGGCAATGGTCTGCTGGCCGGGCAGCAGCGGTATCGAGATCGCGGTGGCGGTCTGGCCGGCCGGCCCCCCGGCGGGAGCGGGGCCGACCGGGGCCGACAACATCGCGGCCCGGCTGGTCAACCCGCCGAGCGGGTCGCCGGATCCGTTCGGTGTGGGCAACGTCGCCACCCGCTCGGCTCTTCTCCGAGCGGCGAGGACTTTCCTGGCGAAGGAGCCACCACGACGTAGGCCCCGGGTCCAACGGCGGCCGGCTGGGCGCGGAGTGTCCGCGGACCGGCGTCGCCGCCACGGGTAGGTCGGCACTGGATTCCTCCCGGCCGGCACGGTGTCACGCCGACTTGGCGACCGTTCCGGCATCGCGGCATACACAATGTCATATCGACGCCCGACTTGGCGATGGCGCGGGCATTGCTATTAAGTACAACAAACTATCAAGGTGACAATACGGACGAAACATCGACTACGGAGGGAGATCGGACCGGGAATCTTTTGCCGCTTCAGTCACGTAGCGTCACGCCAAGGTCGGCCGACGCGAACGCTTCCCTGGTGGCCTCGGTCAGTCGCAGTCCCGCCACCTCGTCGGCACCGAACCACGCCGCCGCGGCCGTGGACCCGCCGAGGTCGTACACCACCGGTTCGGTCGCGTCCGCGACCTCCACCCGGTAAAACGCACGCACCCCGTGCCAGTCGATCGGGTAGCCCTCCGGACCGAGGCAATCCGGGTCGCGATGGCTCGCGACCCCGAGCAACCCGGTGATCTCGCCTCGCTGGCCGGTCTCCTCGGTCACCTCGCGAAGCAGCGCCACGGTGGGGTCCTCACCGAAGTCCGTACCGCCCCCGGGGAGGTGCCAGGCGCCGGCACCCGGGTAGCCCTCGGCGATCCGGGTGAGCAGCACCCGACCCACCGGGTCGGTCGCCACCGCGTACGCCGCGAACCGCTGTGTCCGGTGTCGACCGTCAGGACCGGGCAGGATCAGAAACGACGGCAGGTCGGGGGGATCCTCGGGGCGCAGGTCACCCTCGCCCGGGGGAAGCCCGAGAACCGCCGCGGTGAACGGCCGCAACGGAAGTCCGGCCGCTTCGGCGACCGGTACCCAGTGCGCCCGGTCCACCGTGCCGTTCGGCTCCTGATCGCTCACCGTACCGACCACGGCGGCCTGGTAGATCAGCCGATCGGTGTGCAGGGCCAGGCTCCGATGCGGGAGCGCCCGCAAATCGGAGAGGACCCTGACAACCTGGTCGGTCTGCACGGCAAGGCCGGTCTCCCCAGCAACCTCCCGCGCCACGGTCCGATGCGGATGTTCACCGTGGTCCACCCCGCCCCCGGGCAGCGACCAGACACCGGGGGTTCCGGTGCCGGGAGCAGCCCGTACCAGGAGGACCCGGCCGTCAGGGTCGGTGCAGTGGGCGTAAGCGGCGATCCGGCGCAGCGGTTCCAATTCGGCGGTCACGGCCGGGATTGTCCCTCGATGTGGCGGCCCGGGGCTAGTACCGGAGAGTGATAGCTGAAAGTTGGACGGTCCCCGGCCTGTCGTGGCCCGGGACCGTCCAGTTCAGAGGGTCAGCGTCAGAAGATCAGTTCTGCGACACCACTCGCGATCACCTTGGCGTTGTTGTCGCCCTCCGCCAGTTCCTCCCGGTTGATGAGGACCGCGATCGCCACCTCGTCGTCCGGGTACATCAGCAGGTACGAATCGACCCCCGGCCCGCCGCCGGACTTGCCCACCCGGCGGTGTCCGTTGTGGTCGGAGAGGATGCTCCAGCCGTACGCGTAGTCCCAACCCAGGTCAACCCACATGTGGTCGAGCGAGTTCTGGGAGACGATGTCGCCGGCCATCAGGTGGCCACCGAAGCCGGCCACGTCCCGGACGTTGGACTCCAGGCCGCCGCCAAGGGTCTTCCACGACATCTCGTCGTAGGCGATCTCGGTGTTGTCGGCTCCGGCGTAGATCTTCGGGCGGTTCACGGTGGTGTCTGTCGTGTCCTCCTGACGCAGGGTGGCCAGCCCCAGCGGGTCGCTGATGTACTGGCGTACCAACTGGTCCGCGGTCAGCCCGGTGACCTGCTCCTCCGCGCTGGCCAGCAGCCCGTACCCGAAGGTGCTGTAACGCTCGGTCGTGCCGACAGTGCAGTTGAGCAACAGCGGGTCATCGCGGTACAGCAGCGACGCCTCGGTGTTGGTCGCGTACACCGTCTCCGCGAGGAGGTCGTCAACGGCTTCCTGTGCCTCGTACTCCTCCGGATCCGCGATCGCCTCGGCCGAGTCCTTGTCGGCGTAGTGCCGCACGCAGCCGCGGTTGCTGGCCAGGTGCTCCAGGGTGGACGTGTGCTGCGCGGGCAGGCCGGGGATGTGGTCGGAGGCCAGGTCGTCCCGGTCCAGCACCCCCGCCTCGTCGAGCCGCAGTGTGAGCGCCCCGGCCACGGCCTTGCTGATCGACGCGGTACGCATCACGTGCGAGCTGTCCAGCCACACACCCGCGTCGATGTCGGCGAACCCGAACCCGCGCGAGTACCGGAACTCGCCGCCCTGGATCACGGCGACCGTGACGCCGGGGATGTTGTCCACCGCCATCTCGGCCTCTACCAGCCGGTCCACGTCAGGCCGCAACCGCCAGTCCGGCCGGTCGTTGTTCTGCCGCCACAGGCTGGCGTACGAGACCCCGCCGGCGGTCTGGTACCGGCCGACGAAGATCTGCCGGTAGCCCTGGTCCGCGTAGCGGTGCCACCAGTTGCCGTACCCGGTGGCGCTCATGTCGCGGCGGCCCTTCCAGCCGCGGTGGTTGGCGTTCTCGACCCAGATCCCGCCGTAGAGCTGGGTTGACGAGACGGGCGCGGAGTCGAACGACAACATCCGGAAGCCCGCAGCTTCGTACTCGTTGAACTTCGCGGCATAGCCGGCGCTGGTGAGGTCGCCGTGCAGCCGCCAACCGAGGTTCTCAGGGTTGTCCAGCCAGATCACGCCGTACCGGATCGTCCCGTCGGAGGCTCGGTACATGTCGAAGTCGATCGGCATCCGCCTGGCTTCCTGCTGCTCCCTGAAGTAGCTCTGCAGTTGCGCGTACGTCAGGTCGTGTTTGGTGTGCCAGCCGAGGCCCTCGACGTTCTCCACCCACGCCGCCGCGTAGTACCGTGCCCCGTCGAGGGTGTAGAGCTCCCGGTCGACCAGGCGCAGCCCTTTCTGCTTCGCGTCCTCGAACTTCGCGTTGTACTCGGCCGTGGTCATCACGGTGTCGACCAGCCAGCCGCGCTTGTCGGTGTTGACCTGGAACGCCCCGCCGAGCCGTAGCGCACCGCTGAACGTGTCAGCTTCCAGGTCGACCACCAGATGTCCCCGGTCCGCCCACTTGCGCAGGTCGTCATCGAATTCGGCGACGGTGCGGTCCCGCAAGCCAGCCCAACCCACCTCATTCGGGTCGAACACCGGGGACGGCTGTCCCGGGTGGGCGTTCCCGAACGGGGCTCCAACGAGTACGGCCGCAGCCGTGCCGGCGGCCATGACGGCCGCGACGGCGATCCGGGACCGACGGCGCATCCGGCGCGCCCGGTGCCAGGCCGTCGAAAGGTGGATCATGATTCGCTCCTTCCTTGCCTGCCCGGCGCGGTGCCGGACGCTGGAGTGAGCACGGCCACGTGATCCGACCAACGACTTTTCCGAAATTTGTTGGTACATCAGGCAGCGGCCCCTCTCAGCGGTGACCGGCACAGCGCCGGGCCGCAAGTGGAGGAGGCAGATCATGTACGAAACGACGTCCGCCCGGCGGACTCCCGCCGGTCGGCTGCTGCTCAGCCTGGTCGTCGTGGCGCTGCTGGTAGCCGCACTCGTGGCGGTGGCGGCCTGTGGTCGTTCCGGTGCGGGCAGGTTCGACGGCGGTACCGGCACACCCCCGGCCGGTGAAATGTCCGAAGGCGACAACGGATCAGGCGACAACGGATCAGGCGCCAACGGATCAGGCGACGCGGGGCCCGGCGACAACCACGACGGGAACGGCAACAGCAACGGCGGCACGGGCGGCGGCGGCGACAACGGGAACGGCGGCGAGCCCGGTGGTGATCCGCACCCGGTGGAGCCGACGGCCGAGGACTGCGTGTCGTACCACCCGGAGAACCTGACCGTGGCCAGTGCCGGCGCCGACGGCTGGCAGATGCGCGACGGCAGCCACATCATGGCCCTGTTCGACACCGAAGCGGACGCCAGTGACGCCGTGAAGGTGGCGCGCAACCACACCCAGTCGTGCTTCATCGGCCGTGGTAACGACCGACCCGACCGGGACCGGTACATCGTGCGCTACTGGAAGGGGGCGTCCGGCCTACCGCTCGGCCCGGCTCCGACGTTCGACTGCGTCGGGTACAACCCGAACCACCTCGCGGTGACGTCATCCGGCGACGACGGCTGGCTGCTGGTGGACGACGGTCACCAGATGCTGCTGCTGGACACGGCACAGGACGCCGAACGGGCCCGGATGATGGCCTCGGGCTATTCGAAACTGTGCTTCATCGGCCGGGACAACCACCGCCCGAACCGGCACCGCTACATCATGGAGTTCTGGCGGCAGTGAACCCGGCGCGGTGCGCCAGCCGTGAACCGGACATGCGGCGGCTACGGTGACACTGTGGACGACCACGCACTCGTGGCCGCGATGGTCTCTGGGGACCCTCGCGGCCTCGAAGGCGCATATCGCCGGTACGCCGACCGCATCTTCACCTACTGTCGTGGCCTGCTGCGCGACGCGGACGCGGCGGCCGACGCCGTACACGACACGTTCATCGCCGCGAACCTGCACGCCGCACAACTCCGCGAGCCGGAGCGGCTGCGGGCCTGGTTGTACGCGATCGCCCGCAACGAGTGCCTGCGCCAGCTACGCGGCCGGGCGCGGCAGGTCCCGCTGGACGAAGCCGGTGAGGTGAGCGCGCCGGTCACCGACCCCGGACACCGCGTGCACGCCGCCGAGTTGAGTGCGCTGGTCCAGGCTGCCGCGGACGGGCTCAGCCCCGGCGACCGCGAGGTGTTCGAGCTGATGGTCCGGCACGGGCTGGCAGTGTCGGACGTGAGCGCGATGCTCGGGGTGTCCTCCGACCACGCGCATGCCCGGCTGTCCCGCGCGAGGACCCAGCTCGAGCGGTCGCTCGGAGCGCTGCTGGTGGCACGTACCGGTCAGGCGGAATGCCCGGACCTGGCCGGGATCCTGCACGGCTGGGACGGGCGGCTGACTGCCCTGCTGCGCAAGCGGATCAGCCGGCACGTGGACTCCTGCGCGGTGTGCGGGGAACGGCGGCGTACCCAGATGCTGCCGGCGAGCCTGCTCGCCGGGTACGCCGCGCTGCCGTTCCTGGTGGTCCCGGCCGGGCTGTGGCACCGGATCCGGCTCACCAGTGCCCAGCCAGGCGGCGTCGCGGCGGCCCGGCACAGGGCCGTCGGCCAGAACCCGGGGTTCGATCCCCGGACCGGCTTTCCCCGGCCGGTCCGGACAGTCCGGGACGGCCGCCGCCGGGCGGCGCTCGCCGCCGCCGGCCTGGTGGTCCTGCTGCTCCTGCTGGCGGGCACGGCGCTGGCACTCAGCCGCCCGGACCGCGCCGCGTTCAACACACCCCCGGGAGCGGCATCGTCGGCTGCCGGGCCCGTGACGAGCCCGCCACCGGTGGACCGCGCCACACCCACGGAAAGTGCCGTGACCGGCGCGGTTCCGACCACCCGGCAGCCGCCGTCGCCCCGTCCGACACCGCCGGGCGACGCTCCCCCGGCTCCGCTCACCGTCCAAGCGACGGCGCGCACCGTGTGCACCACCGGGACTTCGACGCTGCGGCGGTTCACCCTGACGGTCTCCGTTGTCACCGACGGTCCTGACCTGGCCACGGCGACGCTGCACTGGTCACCGCCGCTCGACGCCACCAGGCGGATGACGGTTGACGGAACGAACGCCCGTACCGTGGTGGAAGGACTCGCCGGCGCCCGGGTCACCTGGTGGGTGGCTGCGGTCGCCACCGACGGGCGCCGAGACCGCACCCCACCGATGACCGTGCCGAACCCCTGCCCGTGACGGGCGACACCTGACCCCGGCTCGGCCCTACTCCCATTCGATGGTGCCGGGCGGCTTGCTGGTCACGTCCAGCACCACCCGGTTCACCTCCGGCACCTCGTTGGTGATCCGGTTGGAGATCCGCGCCACCAGGTCGTACGGGAGCCGGGACCAGTCGGCGGTCATCGCGTCCTCGCTGCTCACCGGGCGCAGCACCACGGGGTGCCCGTACGTGCGGCCGTCACCCTGCACCCCGACCGACCGGACATCCGCCAGCAGCACCACCGGGAACTGCCACACGTCGCGATCCAGCCCGGCGTGGCTGAGTTCCTCGCGGGCGATCGCGTCGGCGTTCCGTAGCACCGCCAGCCGCTGTGCGGTGACCTCACCGATGATCCGGATGGCGAGGCCGGGCCCCGGGAACGGGTGCCGCCAGACCATCGGCTCCGGCAACCCGAGTTCCAGGCCCAGTCTGCGTACCTCGTCCTTGAACAGCGTGCGCAGCGGCTCGATCAGGGTGAAGCTGAGGTCCTCGGGCAGCCCGCCGACGTTGTGGTGGGACTTGATGTTCGCGGTGCCGCTGCCGCCGCCAGACTCCACCACGTCCGGGTAGAGGGTGCCCTGCACCAGGAACTCCACGTGGCTTTCCGCTTCCAGTTCCCGTGCGGCCCGCTCGAACACCCGGATGAACTCCCGTCCGATGATCTTCCGTTTCGCTTCCGGGTCTCTCACCCCGGCGAGCGCGGCCAGGAACCGGTCAGCGGCGTCCACCACCTTGAGTTGGATCCCGGTCGCCGCGACGTAGTCCTTCTCGACCTGCTCAGCCTCGCCGGCTCGGAGCAGACCGTGGTCCACGAACACGCAGCTGAGCTGGTCCCCGACGGCCCGGTGCACCAGCGCGGCGGCGACGGCGGAGTCGACCCCGCCGGACAGCCCGCAGAGCACCCGATGGCCACCCACGGCCTTCCGGATCGCGGTCACCTGGTCCTCGATGATGTTGCCCATGGTCCAGGTGGGCCGGATCCCGGCAATGTCGTACAGGAAGTGCTCCAGGATCTTCTGGCCCTGCGGGGTGTGCGCCACCTCAGGGTGGAACTGCACCCCGGCCAGCCGGCGTACCGGGTCCTCGAATCCGGCCACCGGGGAGCCGGCGCTACGGGCCGTGACGGTGAACCCCGGCGGGGCCGCCGCGACCGAGTCGCCGTGGCTCATCCAGACGCTCTGCTCGGTGGCCAACCCGTGGAAGAGCACGCCTGCGGAGAGCACCGCGAGCGGGGTGCCGCCGTACTCGCGCAGGCCGGTGCGTTCCACCCGGCCGCCGACCGCCCGCGCCATGGCCTGGAAGCCGTAGCAGATTCCGAACACCGGAACACCGGTCCCGAACAATGCCTGGTCGACCTGCGGCGCGCCCGGCTCGTAGACGCTCGCCGGACCGCCGGAGAGGATGATCGCGGCGGGCTTGCGCGCCAACATGTCGGACACCGGCATGGAGTGCGGCACGATCTCGCTGTAGACGCGGGCCTCGCGTACCCGGCGGGCGATCAACTGCGCGTACTGGGCTCCGAAGTCCACGACCAGGACCGGCGAGGGTGTGCTCATGCGCCGAGCCTAATCACCGTACGTGATCATAGATCTGGAGCCACACCGCACAGCTCGAACGCACTTGTTTATTGCCGAGTTTTGG
>DASUSI010000095.1:0-4121 GCA_036375165.1 Micromonosporaceae bacterium
GGGTCGGCGGAACGATCTCCCGGGCCGAGGCCAGCCGGAGCCGCGAGGTGGTGTTGTCCCAGCGGAAGGTGACGTACGGGCCGCCCCACAGCATCACCTGGTCATTCCGAGGGGCGTTGCAGTACGTGGCGTCGGTGCCCCAGCTCGGCTGGTCGGGGTGGTCCTCGACGACCCGGACCTTCTGCCAGCTGTTCACCGGGTTGCCGGAGGAGTCCACACCGGACAGGTCCAACCAGGTTTCCAGCCGGATCCCGCGCTGTCCGCCCCGGCTGAACTCGTACCGGATCACCTTCATGCCGAGCCACCGGGATTTGTTCTGGGTGTAGTCGTAGCCGCCGGTCACGTTCGTCCACGGCTTGTAGTCGTAGTTGACGTGGTATGACTCCTTGCCCCACCGCACGTCAGCGTCGCGGTAGTGGTAGGAGCCCTTGTACGCGCTGCCCTTGCAGCCCTCGCGGGTGCCGTCCCCGGTGTGCCGGCCACCGTTGCCGTACCAGGTCCAGTCCTGGTCCGAGTCGCTGCCGGCCGCTGTGGCCAGTTGTACGTACCCGGTGAGTTCCCAGTTGGTCCAGTCGTTCGTCGAGCACATGTAGCCCTGGCTGAGCGCCCGGCCATGATCGGTGATCCCGTCACAGGTGCCATCGACCGACTCGACGCTCATCCGGACCTGGCCGGAGTTGGTGACCACTGTGGTCTTTCCGGATCCGGACACGCTGCCGCCGTCCGTGTTGAACCGTGTGGCCCAGTCGCTGTAACCCAGGGTCCAGGCGGCGGCCCTGCCGGTCCGGGTCGGGTAGACCTGCTTCACGCCGTTCGGGTCGTATCCCACGGGGTTGCTCGGCGTCGGGGACGGCGTGGGCGACGGGGAAGGGGAGGCCGTGGGTGACCCGGTGGGTGACGGGGAGGGGGTGCCGCTGGTGCCGCCGAAGATCTTGACTTCGGTGATGGAGACCCAGTCGTTGAGGGTGTTGCCGTCGCTGACGATTTGGACGTAGCGGGTGGTGGTGTCGGGGAAGTCGTAGGTTTCGAAGTTGAGGGTGGTGCCTGAGGATTCTCCGGTGGCGACGGTGGTCCAGGTGGTGGCGTCGTTGGAGGTTTGGATCTGGTATCTGGTGCGGCGTTGGTCGCCTTGGTACCAGGCGACGTTCAGGTAGTGGACGGGGGTTGTGGTGCCGAGGTCGTAGCGGATCCATTCGGATCGGTCGATGGCTTCGGCTGACCAGCGGGTGGTCAGGTTGTTGTCGCGGGTGTTCTGGGGGACGTTGCCGTCGTGTTCGCTCGCGGTGACCGCCGACACCGGCAGGTCCTGGCTGGTGGCGCTGGCCGTGGGGGTCTCGGTCGCCGCGTTCGCGTAGATCGCGCCGCTGATCGTGACGGACAGCACGGCGGCCATGCCGAGGCCCGCCATCCATCCGCTTGATGGTCGCTTCATGGTGTGCTCCTCGCGCGCAAGGATGAGTGACCTCCCGTCCTCTGGCGAGCCGTTCCCAGCCGCCCGATGCGGCTCGCCCTGGCCTTCAGCCTTCGCAGACGTGCGGATACGGGACTGTGCGGTTCGTCGTGGTGACCTGACAATCGGGCAATAGGGACGCTCCCTTGTGGCCACGCTGGTGGACCGTCGCGTCGTGGGTCGCCCGGGGTGGCAGACACCCTGACGTCACCATAAGGCATGAACTTTCACGATCGCCAAGCTTGATGAAGGGGAATGTCGTGATCCGGTGCTGGCTGTTCCATCGAAAATTCTGATGTCTCACCCCAATTGTTCAATGTGGAGTGCTATGGACCTGATCATGGGGTAGACAGAAAATTGTCCAGGTAACCGGGCCACGCCGGGCCACGGAGGGCAATCCAACACCGGGTCCACCCGGCCATGGCCGGATCGATGGCAGCCGCCGGAACGACCGCCGCAGGGAGCCACCGTACCGGCGTTGACCTGGGAGGAGTGCCATGAGTGGGGCCACGGCCGAGCCTTGGAGACGCGTCGAGCAGTTGCTGGCTCGATACGGAGACGAACGAGCCAGCGTGGCCGAGTTGTTGTGCGACCGGCATCCGGCCGACGCCGTGGCGTACACGGTCGTGGCCGCCGATCTGAGCCAGCGGGTACTCACCTACGGTGAACTTCGGGAGTCTTCCCAGCGGTTCGCCGCCGCTCTCGCCGGGCTGGGAGTGGGCCCGGGGGACCGGGTGGCAACCCTGATGGACAAGAGCGGCGAGCTTCTGGTGGCGCTGCTCGGAATCTGGCGGCTCGGTGCGGTACAGGTGCCGCTGTTCACCGCGTTCGCCCCGAACACCATCGCGACCCGACTCGCGGACAGCGCTGCCAAGGTCGTGGTCTGTGACCAGGTACAGCGCCCGAAGCTGGCTGAGCGTTTCGGGACTGGCGCCCCTGGGCGGATCATCGTCACCGGTACCCCGGAACGGCCGACGGATCTGGTTTTCGACGAGTTGCTGGCGCGGCACGATCCGGGCTTCCCGGCGACGGTGCTGGACGGCAGGGCACCGCTGATGCAGATGTACACCTCCGGCACCACCGGGTTGCCGAAGGGCCTGCTGGTCCCGAAGCGGGCGTTGGCCAGCTTTCACACGTACCTGGAGCTCGCCTTGGACCTGCGTCCGGACGACATGTTCTGGAACGCCGCCGACACCGCATGGGGGTACGGGTTGCACTTCGGCATCGTCGGGTCGTTGTGCGTCGGCACCCCCAGCGTGCTGGTGCAGGGCGGGTTCTCCGCCGAGACCACGTTCGCGGTGCTGTCAAAGCTGGGGGTGACCAACTACACGGCCGCGCCGACGGTCTACCGAGCGCTTCGTGCCTCAGGCGTCGAGGTACCGGCCGACCTGCGGCTGCGCCGCGCGTCGGCGGCCGGCGAGCCGCTGACTCCAGAGGTCAACCAGTGGGCCGAGCGGACACTCGGGGTCCTGGTCCACGACCACTACGGGCAGACCGAAACCGGCATGCTGATCAACAACCATCACCATCCCGCACTGCGAAGACCGTTGCGCCAGGGGTCGATGGGTCATCCGATGCCCGGCTGGAGCGCTGCGGTGCTCCACGACGACCGTGACGAACCAGCCCCGCCCGGCACCCTGGGCCGGATCGCCTTCGACCTTTCGGCCAGCCCGCTGGCATGGTTCACCGGCTATCTCGGCCGGCCCGAGAAGACCGCGGAGAAGGTCACCCCGGACGGCCGCTGGTACCTCACCGGGGACTCCGGCACGGTCGATGAGGACGGTTACTTCCACTTCCTGTCCCGCGACGACGACCTGATCATCATGGCCGGATACCGGATCGGACCTTTCGATGTGGAATCCGTGCTGGTGACCCACCCCGCGGTTGCCGAGGCCGCCGTGATCGCCGTGCCCGATCAACTCCGCGGCGAGGTCCTGGAGAGCTATGTGGTGTTACGGGAGACCCACACCGGTACCCCGGAACTCGCCGAGGCGCTGCAACAGTTGGTGAAGTCGAAGTACGCCACGCACGCCTACCCCCGCAGGGTGCACTTCATCGCGGAGCTACCCAAGACGCCCAGTGGCAAGATCCAAAGGAACCTGCTACGTCAGCGACGCCGGGCCGAGCGTGAGGCGGCACCGTCGTGACCCGTGTCTACATCTGGTAGGGCCGGCGAGACTCGAACTCGCACTGTCGCGGACCTAAACCGCGTGCCTCCTGCCAATTGGGCTACGGCCCCCCGGGTGCCTGGACACCCAGCTACCCATTGTGCCAAAGCGGCAGGACGCGCACCCCTGGCCGGCTCAGTCGAGCCCCAGCTCCCGCCGCAGCTTGGCGACGTGACCGGTGGCCCTGACGTTGTACATCGCCTTGCTGATCCGGCCGTCCTCGTCGATCACGAAGGTGGAGCGGATCACGCCGATCGTCCTGCGGCCGTAGTTCAGCTTCTCGCCGTACGCGCCGTAGGCCGCGAGCACCTTCCGGTCCGGATCGGAGACCAGCGGGAACGTGAGCGCCTCGTGCTCGCGGAACTTCGCCAGCTTGGCCGGGCTGTCGGGGGAGATCCCCACCACCTCATACCCGTGGGATCGCAGTGAGGCCAGGGAGTCCCGGAAGTCGCACGCCTGCTTGGTGCAGCCGGTGGTCATCGCGGCCGGGTACGCGTACAGCA
>DASUSI010000096.1:0-11227 GCA_036375165.1 Micromonosporaceae bacterium
GGTCTTCCGCTGGTACCTCGGCATGGCAACCCGGTGGGCCGTCACGGGTGACGCCACCCGGTCCGCTGACTACCAGATCTGGTGCGGGCCGGCCATGGGCGCGTTCAACGAATGGGCCCGGGGCAGCCATCTGGAGCCGGCCGAGTGCCGGTACGTCGCCGACGTCGCCGAGAACCTGCTGCGTGGGGCCGCGTACGCCACCCGGATCAACCAGCTTGCCCTGCAAGGCGTACGGCTCCCGATAGCCCTGCGTCGCCTCACTCCCACCCGACTGTTCACACCGGCGGTGACCAATGCCTGACACGTCTGTCCGCACCCCGACCCGTTCGCCGTTCCCCGAGGCCGTCACACTCGACGCGCTGCTGGGCGACCCGGCCGATCCCGACTCGCCGTACGGTTACGCCGCTGCCGTCCGCCGCGACGCGGCCGAGGCGTTCCCGGCCGTGCTCGCCGACGCCTGCGGGGAGCACCTGCGCCTGTCGTTCGTGCCGCGCTCGGCAGGCGGGGACCTGACCACTGTGGACCGGACCCTGACATTGGTCCGGGTGGCGGCCCGGCGTGACGCGACGGTCATGCCGGCCACCATGTTCAGCGTCACCGCCGCCATGTGCGTGCTGCTCGCCGGCACCCCGGCACAGCGCGACCAGGTTGTACGCCTGCTGAGCACGGGCCGGGCGGTCGCGTTCGCACTGTCCGAGCGGGACCATGGCAGCGATTTGCTCGCCAACTCCTGCGAGCTGGTGCCGGCTGGCGACGGGTATCTGCTCCGGGGCCGTAAGTGGCTGGTCGGGCTGGGTGCCCGCGCGGAGGCGATGCTGGTGGTGGCCCGCACCGGCAGACGAGGCCCCGGCGCCTTCACCGCCGTCCTGATTCCCGCGACCCTGCCGGTTGGCTTGACCAGGGCCGCCGGCATGCGTGGCATCGACCTGGCCGAGCTGCACTTCGACGACCTGTGGGTGCCGGGCGACGCGGTGGTCGGCGGGGTGGGCCGGGGGCTGGAGACCGCGATGCGGGCCATGCAGATGGTGCGCACTCTCAGCACGGCCGCCAACCTGGCCTGTGCTGACACTGGGTTGCGGCTCACCGTGGAACACGCGGCGCGGCGCATGGCGGCTGGCCGTGCGCTCGACGAGCAGCCGGTTGTCAGGCAGGCCCTCGGCACGGCCGCCGCCGCTCTGTACGCGTGCGACCTGGTCGCGCTGGGCACCGCGCGGGGCGCGCACACCCTGCCGGGCGAGCAGAGCCTGTGGTCCAGTGTGGCGAAGAAGGTGGTCACTGACCTGTCGGCGGAGGTCTTCGACCGCTGCGCCGACGTTCTCGGCTCCCGCAGCGTGCTGCGGGACGGGCCGGTCGCCGCGTTCGATGTCGCCCGCCGGGACAACCAGGCCGTCCGCTACATCGACACCTCGCCCACGGCGAACCTTCGCCTGGTCGCCATGCACCTGCCAGGCTGGGCGTCGTCGGCGCTGGACGTTCTGATGGCCCCGGACCTCGACGTCGCGCTGACCTTCGACGCGCCGCTGCCACCGCTGGAGCTGGACCGGCTCGGGCTGGTTGTACGGGGGCCGGGCACCGTCACCGCCAGCATCGGGCTGTTGAGCGCGCGGGACTTCCCGCCGGCCGCCGCACGGCTCGGCCGGGGAGCCGACCTCACGGATCCGGCACGAGCCGCTGCCCGGGTACGACGCGGACTGCTGGCACTGCACCGCACGGTGGGAGGCCACCTGGCCGGCGACGGCGGGGCGGACCTGTCCGGGCTCGCGGAGTCCTTCTGCTACCTGCACGCGGCTGCCATGGTGTGCCACATCTGGCGGCGTAGCGGCCGACTTGAGCTTCACGGACTGCCGGCTGGAACCCCGGACGTGTTCCGGTCCGTTGTGGAGCTCCTGCTGGCGCGGGCGAGGACACGCGGGGGTGCCCTGCCGGCCGACCTGGCAGCCGCACCGTTCGACGCGGCGTCCCGCCAGCACCGCACCGGGCACCTGTTCTGCGCGGTGCCGGTACCGCTCGCCGAATCCGTCGCATCCTGACAAGGAGACCACGGTGACTGTTAAGCACGTGACTGAGCTGTGTGAGGCCCTGGAGCGGTACCTGGGCGACCCGCACGATCCCGAGAGCCGACTCTCGTTCGCGAAGGTGCTCGACGCCGACGAGCGGGAGCAGCACCCGGTCGAGTTGATCAGCGAACTCCAGCGGGCCGAGATCTTCGAGTACTGTCTGCCGGAGCGGTGGGGTGGCCGCGCCAGTGACGTGGAAGCCGGGCTTCTTCTGCTGCGCTTGGTAGCCCGACGGGATCCCACCACCGCGACCACGCTCATGCTGACCACTCTCGGGTTCATGCCGGTATGGATCGCCGGCACCGACGAGCAACGTGCCCGGTGGATCGATGCGATCAAGCATGGCGCCACAATGGCGTGGGCTCTGTCCGAACGCGAGCACGGCAGCGACCTGCTGGCCAACGAAATGCGGGCCGTGAAGGTGCCCGGCGGATACCGTCTGACCGGCGAAAAGTATCTGATCGGCAACGCCAGAGTCGCAGACGCGATCGCGGTGCACGCCCGCACCGGAGATCGAAACGGTCCTGGTGACTGGTCGATCTTCATGGTGGACCGTCGGCGGTGTCCGGCCGGCGCGGTGGAACCGTTGGTCCGGGAAGCGCTCCACGGCATGCGGGCGCTGGATCTCAGCGGATTCCGGCTGAACGAGGTGTTCGTCCCGGACGACGCGATGGTGGGAAAGCCGGGCAGCGGCCTGGAGGTGGCGATCAAGGCCGCCCAAGTTGGCCGGACCATCGTCCCCATCATGGCGCTCGCGGGTGCCGATACGGCTCTGCGGGTAACGGTGGACTTCGCTGTGGAGCGGGTGATCTTCGGCCAGAGGGTGGCGGATATTCCCTACAGCCGGCGGCAACTCAGTGAGTGCTTTGCCGAGCTGCTGCTCGCCGACGCGGTGATCACTGGAGCCGTCAGGGGGCTACAGGCTAACCCCGGTCAGGTGAGTGTGTTGTCAGCGGCATCCAAGGTTTTCGTGCCGACGCTGCTCGAAAGAACGGCCGCCCAGGTGTCGGTGGTTCTCGGCGCACGGCTCTACCTCCGCTCCCACCCCCGATTCGGCATCTATCAGAAGATGATCCGGGACATGTCAGTGGCAATCTTCGCCGACGGCAACACCGTGGTGAATCTGAAGAACATCGCCTCACAGTTGACCGGTCTCCTCGACAGCATTCCCTCGGATTCCCAACCCCCGAACGGTGATTCCGGTGAGGACTCAGCACGGACCGGCCGCCTCGCCCTGATGTTCGACGTGGACGCCGAACTGGCCCCGTGGCAACCCTGGGAACAGCAGCTGTTCAGCCGCAGCGGTGACGACGTGACCGCTGGCCTGGCCGGGTCGGTCGCCGGGATCCGCCGGATCGCGGCACAGGAGACCGACCCGGACCGGACCCGATGGTGGGAAGCCTGCGCGGGCGTCGGTGACCGGATTCTGGACGAACTCCGCCACCTGGCCGAGCAGAACGCCGAGCTGCGCCAGCGGACGGGTCGGGCGTACGGGACGTCGGCCGAGCTGTTCCGCCTCGCGGAACGCTACTGCGCGCTGCACGCCGGGGCTGCCGCGATCCACTTCACCGTCCACTCTCACCAGCGGCTGGCCGATCCGTTCCCCGACCCCGCGGTATTACTGCTGGTCCTGGAGCGGATGTGGCGACTCATCGAGCCGCGGACGACGTTCGCGGACATCGCCGTAACGGATCGGGTGATGGAGGTCCTGCTGCGTCTCCATCGGGAGGGTCGCCTTTTCTCGCCCTGGCAGTTCACATTGAGTACCGCCGGAAACCGGACATAGCACGCCCTACAAGTGAGTAGTGGAGAGGAAGGATTTCGTGGCCCGAAAAACCTCGCTGCCATGGCTGATCGCGGCGACCTCCGTACCCATGTTCATGGTGGCCCTGAACAATCTGGTCGTCACCAACGCGCTTCCCCAGATCCAGGACCACTTCGAGGTGGAACAACAGGATCTGCAATGGGCCATCAACGCCTACGTGCTGGTGTTCGCCGGCCTGCTGCTGACCGGTGCCGCGATCGGCGACCGGTTCGGCCGCCGCAAGACCTTCATCGGCGCGGTCGTGCTGTTCAGCGTGGGCTCCGTGGCGTGCGCGGTCGCGACGTCCTATCCGGAACTGATCGCGGCCCGAGCGGTGCAGGGCGCGGGGGCGGCCGCGATCCTGCCGCTGTCGCTGACGATCCTGGCCGACGGCGTGTCGCAGCGGATGCGTAGCGCCGCCATCGGAATCTGGAGCGGCGTGAACGGGCTGGGCGTGGCGCTCGGTCCGATGGTCGGGGGCGCCGTGACGGACGGCCTCGACTGGCGCTGGATCTTCTGGCTGAACCTGCCGGTCGGTGTGCTCGCGGTGCCGTTGGTGCTGTGGGCGGTACGGGAGAGCTCCCAGCCGGAGAACGGGCTTGACCTGCTCGGCATGGTGCTGATCACCGGTTCGGTGACGAGCTGTGTCTGGGGCATCGTGCGAGCCAGCGAGGAGGGGTGGACGTCGTCGGAGATTCTGATCGCCTTCGGCGCGGCCGTGGCGCTGCTCATCCTGTTCGTGCTGTGGGAGCGTCGGGCCAGGTATCCGCTGCTTCCGCTGCGGTTCTACCGGATCCCCAACTTCGTGTTGAGCAACGCCGTGTCGCTGGCGATGTACTTCGGCGTGTTCGGGTCCATCTACTTCCTGGCGCAGTACCTGCAAGGTCCCCTGGAGTACTCGGCGTTCGACGCCGGTGTCCGGACCCTGCCGTGGACCGCGATGCCGATGGTGGTGGCACCGCTGACCGGCCTGATCGTCGACCGGGTCGGTGGGGGTCCGTTGATGGCACTTGGCCTGGCCCTGCAGGGCGTCGGCCTGGCCTGGATCGCTCTGATCGCCACCGTCGACATCGGCTACTCGTCGCTGGTTCCGCCCATGGTCATCGCCGGTATCGGGATGGGTCTGGTGTTCACGCCGACGACCGCGGTGGTGCTCGGTTCGGTGCGCGAGTCTGAGCACGGCAAGGCGTCCGGGGCCAACAACACGGTCCGGGAGGTCGGCGGGGCGCTCGGCGTCGCGGTGCTGACCACGGTGTTCGTGGAGTTCTTTGAGGACGCTCCGATCCGCTTCCCTCCGGACGTGGCACAGGCGTTCGTGGACAGCATGCGCCCAGCCGTCATGACCGGGGTTGTCGTCGTGGCCGTCGGCGCGATGCTCGGCCTGTTCATCACGAAGGCCACCGCCTCCGCCTCGGCCGACAAAGCCACAGACGGGAGCCAGGTCACCGTGCCCGCGCAGCGGTCCGGCTCTGAGGAGGTGCTGGCCGCGAAGTAGCCACCGCCCTCCGGTGGCCTCTGAACTGGATCCAGCTATGGCTGGAGTGCGGCCGGCAACGGCTGGCTGTGCAGCACGTCGAGCCGGGACACCGCCCGGGTGAGCACGACGTACAGCCGGTGCGGGCCACGTGGCTCGGCGGCCACGATCTCGGCCGGTTCGACCACGATCACGTGGTCGAACTCCAGACCCTTGGTCAGGGACGCCGGCAGCAGGGTGACGCGCTCGCCGGTCAGCCCGTCGAGCGCGGGCCTGAGGTCCTCCAGCGAGGGTTCGGTCGCGATCACCGCGCCCGAACCCTCATAGCCCAGTGCTCCGGCGAGCGCATCGCGTACCAGACGGGTCAGGTTCGTGCCGTGCCGGACCGTGAGCTTCCCGTCGTGCCGCAACGACCTTCCCTCCGGGACGTCCACCCGCAGGTCCGGTAGCAGTCGGTTCGCCAGTTCCACCACGGCCGCGGGGACCCGGAACCCGGTGCTGAGCGCGCTGACGGCGGTCGCCGGCTTGCCCAGGTGCGCCAGGCTGTCCGGCCACCGCCGGGTGGCCCACGGTGCGGTGCCCTGTGCCAGGTCTCCGAGTACGGTCAGCGACCCGTGGCCGTTGCGCCGGGCGATCGCCCGGCACTGCATCGGGGAGAGGTCCTGTGCCTCGTCAACCACCACGTGGCCGTAACTGCCGAGTCGTTCCAGCAGCCCGAGCGCCTCGTCGACCAGTACCGCGTCGGCAGCCGTCCAGCGGGCGGTCTTCACGCCGCGCGGCCGGTCCCAACGCAACCGGGTCTGCTCCTCGACGGTGAGTACGCCGTCGGATGCGACGCCGAGCAGCTCCGGTTCCGAGAACAGCCGCGCGATCAGGGTCTCCGGCCGCACTGCCGGCCACACCTGGTCCAGCAGCGCCTTGACCGGACGGCTCCGCGACATCCGGCGCTGCCACGCCTCCCCGGGTGACTCGCCCTGTGCCTCCGCCATCCGCTGCAACAGCGCCACCAGCCGGGCGGCCAGGCGCTCCCGGCCGGTCTGGTACGGCAGGCCCTCGCCGGTCACCGCGTCCTTCACGTCTTCGACCAGCCGGCGCAACGGCCCGACCGGAACCCGCCACCGGGTCCCGCCGTCCGGCACCACCAACGCCTGTGCCGGCTCGCCCAACTGCGCGTACAGGGCACGGCGTACCACCTCGGCCATCCGCTCGTCGTGCTTGAGCGTGGCCACCTCGGGCGGATCGTCACCGCGTACCGGTACGTGTGCCACCAGGTCGTCGATCGTCACCTGCGCCACGTCGACTTCACCGAGCGCCGGGAGCACCGCCGCGATGTAGCGCAGGAACGCCCGGCTCGGCCCGACCACCAGCACACCGGAGTTCCGGAGCCGGTCCGGGTAGGTGTAGAGCAGGTACGCCGCCCGGTGCAGGCCGACGGCGGTCTTCCCGGTCCCGGGCGCGCCCTGAACGCAGATCGACTTCTCCAGCCGGGCCCGGACCAGTTCGTCCTGGTCCGGCTGGATGGTGGCGACGATGTCGCGCATCGGCCCGACCCGGGGCCGCTCGATCTCCTCGGTGAGGATCCGGCTGGCGATGCCGAGTTCTTCACCGGCGAGCAGGCGCTCGTCTTCGAAGCTGGTGAGTTCGCCACCGGAGTATCCGAACCGGCGCCTTCGGGCCACGCCCATCGGCTGCCTGACGCTCGCCTGGTAGAAGGCCTGGGAGACCGGTGCCCGCCAGTCCAGCACCATCGGGTCGCCTGCGTCGTCCACCACGTGACGGCGGCCGATGTGGTACGTCGCCGCGCTGTGTTCGGAATCGGTCGCGTGGTCGAGTCGGCCGAAGAACAGCGGCGTGTCGGGGTGGTCGGCGAGTTCGGCCACCCGGCGGGCGAGCGTGTTGCCGAGCGCTTCGGCCGAGTAGCCGTCACCCGCGACGGTGTCACCGGTCGCGAACAGGGCCTCGGCGCGTTCCCGCATCCGGCGCAGCGCGGCACGGGAGGCGGCGAGGTGGGCACGCTCGGTGTCCAGATCGGGGTCGCCGGGCGGGTCGGTGGCGGGGCGACCGCGGGTGGGGTTGTCGGCGGCGGCGTGGTTGAGGGTGGTGTCGGGCTTGGAGGTCATCGGGTTCCTCGGGCTGTGGCCGGTGAGATCCCACCGCCTTGGGCCGCCCGGCGTTTCCGCGACATCGGCGGCGCACCTGTCGAGGGCGCTGGGTCGACGGGTACGTCCACGAGGTTCGTGGGTAGCGAGTCGCGGTGTCGGCTGTGCCTGGCTTCGACGGGTGTACGCATCGCGCACGAGCCGGAGAGCTTATCCCGGCGGCGACAGCCTGGCATCCGGATTTCCGGGCGGGCAGCCCCGGTGGTTCGGCCCGGCCCGGGTCGTGGTGCCTGGAGGTCGCTGTCCGGGTACGACTGGGGAGTCCGTACCGAAGCGGCGGTCGTGACCCACAGAGACGCGCTCGGCGAGACCGGGGGCGGGTGCGGCTGTCGGGGAAGGGGGCGAGTGGTGGAGTACCAGATCGAAAGTCGGACGCTGGCTGAGCAGGCGACCGCCGTGATGCGGGCGAGTCTGCCGGTGGCCAGGGTGGGGGAGTGGCTGCAGCACACGTACCGGGACGTGGCGGGTTACCTGGACCGCGCCGGGGTGGCGATAACCGGCCCTCCGATCGCCCGGTACACGATCCACGACGATGTGATGGATCTCGAAGCGGGATTTCCGGTGGGGCAGCCGACCGTGGCGGAGGGCGGGGTGGTGCCCTCCTCGCTGCCGGCCGGATCGGCGGCCGTGACCACCCACTACGGCCGCTACGAGGACCTGGCTGCCGCCCACGATGCCGTGATGCGGTGGCTGAGGGACAACGGACACCAGCCCCGGGGATCGCACTGGGAGGTGTACTACACCGACCCGGTTCAGGAGCCGGACCCGACGCGATGGCGTACCGACGTGGTGGTTCCGTTCGCCGCCGGCTGAGGCGGTACCGGTGAGGAGGCGGGTATGACCCGACCGCACGTGATCGTCCACGCCATGTGCAGTCTCGACGGGAGGGTCGTCGGTTTCCCGGCCGACCTGGGACTTTACTACGAGACCGCCGCGCGGCTGCCGCAGCAGGCGGTGCTCACCGGGAGCAATACCATGATCGACGGGGCGGCCCGGGAGGGCTTGGACCTCACGGGTGAGGACGGCGAGCCGAGCCCGCCGCTCGGCTGGGACGGGGACGACCGACCCTGGCTGGTGATCGTCGACGGCCGGGGGCGGGTGACCCGGTTGAACGTGCTCCGCTCCCAGCCGTACTGGCGGGACGTGGTGATCCTGTGTCATCAGGCGACCCCGGCTCAGCATCTCGAGCGGCTGCGTCGAGACGACGTCGAGCACCTGGTGGTCGGTGTGGATCGGGTCGATCTGGGGGAGGCGTTGCGCCAGCTCGCCGAACGGTACGGGGTACGGCAGGTGCGCGTGGACGCTGGCGGCACGTTGAACGGGCTGCTGATCCGGACCGGGCTGGTGGACGAGATCAGTGTCGTGGTGGTGCCGTACCTGGTCGGCGGTTCCGGCCAGATCGGACTGGCGGGCCCGGACGAGTCGGGGGTACGCCTGGGGCTGGAGTCGGTGCGGCGGCTGCGGGGCGGGCATGCCTGGCTCCGATACACGGTGGCGACGGGACGGTGAGCCTCGGACCGGCCGCCGGGCCACCGCGTACCGTCGGGTGGGTGAACGGCGACCGGCGCCCCCGGGTAGGGCATATCCAGTTCCTCAACTGCCTGCCGATCTACTGGGGCCTGATGCGTTCCGGGGCGCTGCTGGACGTGCGGTTGCACAAGGATTCACCGGACCGGTTGAACGAACTGCTGGTCACCGGAGATCTCGATGTCGGGCCGATCAGCCTGGTGGAGTACCTGCGGCATGCCGACGACCTGTTGCTGCTGCCGGATCTCGCGGTCGGCAGCGACGGGCCGGTGCGCTCGGTGAACCTGGTGTCAACCGTGCCCCCTGAGGAACTGGACGGGCGGCGGGTGGCACTTGGCTCCACCAGTCGGACCGGGGTGCTGCTGGCCCAGATGCTGCTGTCGGAACGGTATGGAGTGTGTCCGTCGTACCTGCGCTGTCCACCGAATCTCACCGGGATGTTGCTGGAGGCCGAGGCTGCGGTGCTGATCGGGGACGTCGCGTTGCACGCCGCCATGCAAGCGCCGGCACGCGGTCTGCACCTGGTTGACCTGGGTACGGCGTGGCGGGAGTGGACCGGGCTGCCGATGGTGTTCGCGGTGTGGGCGGTCCGCCGGGAGTACGCGCTCGCCCAGCCCGGCCTGGTGAAAGACGTGCATGGAGCCTTCCTCCGGTCCCGTGACCTCTGCCTCGCGGAACTCGACGCGGTTGCGGCGGCGGCGGCGCGGTGGGAGTCGTTCGACAAGCGGACCCTGGCCGACTACTTCCGGGCGCTGGACTTCTCCCTGGGTGCCCGGCAGTTGGCCGGGTTGCGGGAGTTCGCCCGCCGGGCGGCCGACGCGGGTGCGGCACCGCCGTTGGTGGTGGACGGCCCGCGATTCGCCGAGGTCTGACCGGCCCGCTCCGACAGAGCAAGGGTTCTCTCACTGTCTGAGGAAAATGCCCATATTTAGTGGTCTTTATGGGGTTAACCAGGCGTGACCTTGAAGAAAACATCCTTCAGATACGTTGACTCTGCCACAAGTTTTCGAGATTGTGTGACGCATCACCAGGTAGGCCTGCCACCGCACAACTCCTGGGAGTACCGGTTCCGGGGGTCGGCCCCTGATCACGGTCGACCCAGAATGCGGAGGCATCCATGCGTTCCAAGAAACTC
This sequence comes from Micromonosporaceae bacterium, assembly GCA_036375165.1. Taxonomy (GTDB): domain Bacteria; phylum Actinomycetota; class Actinomycetes; order Mycobacteriales; family Micromonosporaceae; genus WHSM01. The sequence goes on from DASUSI010000096.1 coordinate 10,157, forward strand.
AACCTGCTCGTGGCGCTGTTCCTGGCACTGGCCACGAGCTTCACGGTGAACCTCATCACCGCGACGCCGGCCTCGGCCGACGGCTGCTACACGTGGTCAAGGACGCTCAAGCGGGGCATGAGCGGCGGCGACGTGACGCAGTTGCAGATCCGGATCGCCGGCTGGGTCTCCTACGGCGAGAACCTGGCACTTGACGGCGCGTTCGGCCCGGCCACCGAGTCCGCGCTGAAGCGGTTCCAGAACAACTACGGCCTGAGCGCGGACGGTATCGCCGGATCCAACACGTACAACAAGATCTACGCGTTGCAGGACGACGACTGTACGCCGATCCACTTCAGTCACTCCGAGTTCAACTACAGCTGCGGTGAACGGGACTACACCGGCGGCGCTGTTGACGCGGCTACGGCCCGGGAGAACATGAAGCGGATCATGTGGCAGTTGGAGGCCGAGCGGCACAAGCTCGGTGACCGCGCCATGGTGGTCACCTCCGGGTTCCGCAGTTACTCGTGTAACAGCAGTGTCGGCGGCTCCTCAACCAGTCGACACCTGTACGGGCAGGCGGCCGACCTCGGCACCGCCAGTGGCCCGACCCTGTGCCAGATGGCGCAGGCCGGCCGGTACGCCGGATTCGAGGAGATCCTCGGCCCCGGCTATCCCGGCCACGGCGACCACGCCCACCTGGCCAACAAGTCCAGTCGGTTCTGGAGCGCCTCAAGCTGCGGAATCTGACAGCTCGTCCGGTCCGGCCCGCGCCGGAGTCGTCCTGGCTCCGGTTGCGGGCCGGCTGCGTGCCGCCGTACCACCCCGGAGCTTCCGTTGATCCTCCTTTAGGGAGGAATGAAGGAAAGAACCACCAAAAGTGTTGACTTTGCTACAAATTTCCGAGATGGTATCCGCACCATGGCAGGCCTGCCACCACACAGCTCCTGGGAGAGGTAAGTACCGGCTCCTGGAGGTCGGTCACGCACCGGCCCCCCTGTGACTCCGGGTGGGAGGCACCCATGCGTTCCAAGAAGCTCAACCTGTTCGTGGCGTTGTTCCTGGCGCTCGCCACGAGCTTCACAGTCAACC
>DASUSI010000097.1:0-14497 GCA_036375165.1 Micromonosporaceae bacterium
TGCCCAAGGCGTCTGGCAGAGACTGCGCTGGTCGGCATGGCGACGCCGCCACCAACACCGCGCCCGAGCCAGCCACTACAAACGACAGACCGCCCGCGAACTATAAAGATCACGATCTACGGCTGGAGTACTAGGCTGCCGTGTCGTGACCCGGGCACGTAACCGCTGCCGATGCCGACACCGCCACGGGTGTCTCGGATGAACACGTCCCGAGACGTCCTGGCCGTGCCGGAGGCTGCGGAGCGCCACACTCGCCACAACGGTGCCCGGTTGAAATTTTTCTACGGACCGATGGACTGCGGGAAGTCCACACTGGCGTTGCAGATGGACCACAACCACGCCCGGCAACGACGCAGGGGCCTGCTGGTCACCAAGCACGACCGTTCCGGCCAACCACAGATCACCACCAGGATCGGGCTGGGACGGGAGGCCATCGAACTCGACGACGGCACGGACCTGCGGGACCTGGTCCGCGCGTTGTGGGCGGCGGGTGAACGGGTGGATTACCTGATCTGCGACGAAGTGCAGTTCTACCAGCCGGCGCAGGTTGAGCAGATGGCGGACCTGGTCGACGGCGCGGACATCGACGTGTACGCGTTCGGGCTGGCCACCGACTTCCGTTCCCGCCTGTTCCCGGCGGTGAAGCGGCTGTTCGAGTTGGCTGACGAGGTGTTCCGGTTGCAGGTCGAGGTGCTGTGCTGGTGTGGCCGGGAAGGTCATCTCAACGCCCGGGTCGAGGACGGGCGGGTGGTTCGGGAAGGCGCCCGTGTGGTGATCGGTGACACAGCGGCGGCGCAGGTGCGCTACCAGGTGCTCTGTCGGCGGCACTACCGGGCCGGGGATCTGGGTCCGGCCGCGCCAGCCGTCGGCCAGTTGGAGCTTTCCTGAATCGGCGGGCAGTCGACCGAGCGGCTCACCCTGTGGGGTCGCCCCCGTCATCGCCGTCAGAAGCTGTCTCGTGGTCACGCAGGGCCGCGACGAGTTGCTCGTAGCGCCGCTCGGCGGTCTCCAAACCGGCCTTGACCGACGTCAACTCGCCGGCCAGCCGGTGCGCTGTGGCGCGTTCGGCAGCGAGTTCGGCGTTCAGCCGTTCGACCGTGGTCTTCTCCCGATCGCGTTCCCCTCGCAGTCGTGCCGCATCGGACGCCGCCTGTTCCCGGATCCGTGCCAGCTCGGTGGCGTGCTCGGCGTGAATCCTCGCGAGGTCCTCGTGGGCGGCTTTCAGGTCCACCCGGGCGGCGTCTGCCTGACGGCTGGCTTCCGCGCGCGCCGCCGCGAGCTGTCCGGCGAGTTCCTGGTTGGCCGCTGACAGTTTCTCGGCGCGTTCGAACTCGGCCTGTCGCAGCCGGGTCGCCTCAGCCGCCGCCGCTGCCTGCTGGGTGGCACTGGCCTCAGCCGCGGCGCGTTCGCCCTCTTTTGCGGTCACCTGTTCCCATGCCTTGCGGACCTGGTTGTCGCGTTCCTGCTTGGCCTGCTGGGCAGCCCGTTCGGCTTCGTGCCGGGCGGCGGCTGCTTCGCCGGCCCGTTGGGCCGCTGAGGTCTGTTCCCGCAACGCGTGGTCCCGTTCGATCTCGGCGCCGCGGGTGCGTTCCCAGGCCTCGCGGGCGTCCCGTTCCGCCTGTTCGATACGGCTCAGGGCGGACTGCTCGACCTCGCGCAGTGCCGTGAGGTGACCGTCAAGATTTTCCCGCAGTGCCGCGATCGCGTGTGTCACCTGCTCGCCGGCCTGCTGGTAGCTGGTCAGCGGCAGGTCCAGGCCGACGGTCTTGGTGGCCGCACGTTGCGCTTTCGCCCGGGCCTGGCAGCTACGTGGCGGCTCCGGCCAGATCCGGGAGCAGTACTTGGGTGGCCGGCTGGCGCTGCGCTGGTAACCGAACTCCTCGCCGCAGTACGCACACCGGCGGTGGGCCACCGGCGGCGGTGCGGTCGGCTCCGTGGGTGTCTCGCTCACGCATGGCTCCATCGTCAATGGAATACGAACACCTGTTGCTGGTAGGGCGACAACGATAGGGGCAGGTGAGCGAGATCCGCGTGCGACACGTTTCGTTGACAGCCCCCTCGTCAGGTGATGGGTGTGCGTCGGATCGGGTAGGACAGGTGGGCGTTTGCGCTCAGGATGTCCCGGAGCCTGGCGATCCCTTCGTGGACCTCGGTGAAGCCGGTGTAGAGGGGCGAACAGCCGATGCGGAGCCGGTCGGGGTTGCGGTAGTCGACGATGACGTGTCGGTCGGTGAGGGCCTGGCACAGTTGCCACGCCCGCGGGTGGTGCAGCGTGATGTGACAGCCCCGCTGATTCGGATCGCGAGGCGAGGCCAGACGTACCCCGTACTGGCCGAGCCAGGCATCCGCCAGATCAATCGCGTACGAGGTCAGCGCCTGTCCTTTGGTGTAGATCCGTTCGACACCGGCCTCATCGATGATGCGGGCGCCGTGCAGCGCCGCGAGGCAACCCAACACATCGGGTGTGCCGGAGGTGAACCGTTCGATCGCGGGAAAGGGGTTGTAGTCCCTTCCCATCTCGAATCGGTTCTGCTGGCCCCACCAGCCCCAGACCGGCTGCCGGAGTTGGGCTTGCACGGCACGGCGGATATACATGAACGCCGGGCCCCCGGGTGCGCCGTTGAGGTACTTGTACGTGCACCCGACCGCAAGGTCGGCACCGACGGCACCCAGGTGCACCGGGACGGCCCCGACCGAGTGGGACACGTCCCACAGCACGAATGCGCCGGAGTCCTGGGCGATACGGGTGATCGCGGCCATGTCCGTCACCCACCCGGAACCGTATGCGACATGGGACAGGTAGACCAGGGCGGTGTCGCGGCCGACCGCTTGAAGGATCTGGGAGGGCGTCACACCACCGCACGGGTCGGTACGGATCACCTTGAGCTCATGACTGGCGGGGTGGGCGGCGAGCAGGCCTTCCAGGACGTACAGGTTGGACGGGAAATTGTCGTCGGTGGTGACGATGACCCGCCGGGTGGGCCGAGCGTCCAGCGCGGCCCAGGCGAGCTTGAACGCGTTGACTGTGGTGGAATCACCCATGATCACCTCACCGGGCTCTGCCCCGATCAGGGAGGCGATCACGTCTCCTGCCGTGCGGGGCAGGCCGGCCCAGTCATGCCAGGCCTGCACGCCACCCGGCCAGTCCAGTTGCACGGCGGTCGCCAGTGCCTCCTGAGTGGCCAGGGATGGCCGGCCCAGGGAATTGCCACACAGGTAGATGCCACCGGTCGCGGCGGAGAACTTGTCGCGGAAGGTACGCAGTGGGTCTTCAGCGTCCCGACACCGCGCATCCTCGATCGTCCACTCGGCGTTGGTGAGCACGGTCATCGTCACCTCCAGGTCTGGCGTGGGCTGACTCGGGTGTGATGTGCCTGTGTTCGGGCCCTCTGGGGTACGAGGTGCCACGCCGCAGCGGCGGTGGCGGCGCGTGCGGGGGATCTGGTAATGGTGACCGGGTGTCCGGGTCGGATCCGGCCGCCGTGTGCTGCAGCCCGGTCGCGCGGGTCGCGGCGACGGGATCGGTCGTCCAGGCGAGGTGTCTCGCCTGGACGGCGCTGTCGTGGGGCACATCTATGAGGGATTTCAACGATGTAGCCCCGTAACATCATGACCTCCTGTCATGAGCTTGTCTCATTCTGTTATGGGCTTGATGTCGGAGCAAGAGCAGATTGTCACAGCTGGATGACATCACGTGGGCATGTTGACGCGGCGTGGCGGCTTGACCCCGGTACGGTGATCGCCGTGGTCCGGTCAGGGGTTCCGATCGACGGCGCGCAGTTGCGCAGGCTGCGGGAACGGCGGGGGTGGACGCAGGCGGAGTTGGCAAGGCGTGCCCGTATCCGGGCGCAGGCGATTTCCGCCTATGAAACCGGGCGGCACGGCGCACTCGCTTCCGCCCTGGTCCGGGCGGCCGCCGCGCTGGGGGTCGATGTCGGACAGTTGTTACCGCCACGGACACCACGATCGCTGCGAGTCCTGCGCCACGAGGCTGGCCTGACTCAACAGCAGTTGGTCGACAAGTTGAACGCTTCGGGCCGGCGGGTCACGAGGTCAGCGTATGCGCAGTGGGAGCAAGGCGTGTGCCAGTGCCACCCGCACTGGTTCGGGCCGCTTGCCGAAGCGCTTGGAGTCACATCGGAACTCGTGGCGGCGGCGTGCCGACAGACCCCTGCTCGCACGGCATACGTCTACACCGTCCCCGAGCCTCTCGCAAGGCGACTGGAGATCATCAAACGGGACGGTGAGGGCCTGGACGACACGATGGCCCGGGTGGTGGCTCTCGGGTTGGACCTGATCCAAGCGCTCTGAGTCGCCTGGTCGTCGCCGGAGGGCACCGAGTCCGCCCAGATTGGTCACCGGGCAAATCCGCACCGGAATCGGTCACGCTCGGCGTAGCCATCCAGCGACCGGTCGGCGACCCTGGGGAACATTCAGAATGTGGCAGGACCTGGGGAGGTCACAATGAGGGTTGCACAGCGTCACCTGTCGTGGCGCCGGGTTCGCGGGTTGCTGGCCACCGCGTTCACCACGATGCTCGTCGGCGTGCTCACCGCCGGGCCGGCCACCCCGGCCGTCGCCCACGCCGGCAGCGATTTTGTCTACCTGTACAACCCGATCGACGACGGCGGCAGCCACAACACGGTCTCGGCGTGGTGGCCATGGGGCTACGAGGTCTCGCCGCCCGGCCACCACATCGTCTACTCCAACTGGGGGTGGCAGAACGACTGGTCCATGGACATCTTTGCCAGGGCCTCCTGGAAGCCGGTTGTCACCCCGTTCGGCTACCAGACCACCGCAGGTCACGGCGTCAGTTCCACAGTTGTCGGGATCCGGCCAGCCTGCGCCTCCGGGAACCTGGACGACGGCGGCTATCGCATCACGATCGAGGCTCGCGACACCGTCACCGGGGAGGTACTCGCCCGTGCGGACCTGGGACACATCATCGCGCCGCAGGTCTCGGTGGGCCAGCAGATCGGTGGCTGGACCACGATCGGCTACTCCCACCGATTCCGGTACAGCGGTTGCTACCAGGTGAGCAACGACAGCGGGATCCACGTTCACTTCGAGGTCGTCAACTACCACCGGTACGCCTGCTGGTACGGGTACTCCTACAACGCGGGGCTGACCCCGCTGACCGCCATCGGTGCGGCGGCCACCCATTACGGGACGCAACGCGCCAGTTGCTGAGGGCTCGATCGCGTGAACGGCGATGGCCCGCGCGTAAACCGGGCTTGGATCGGTTACGCGGCGTGCCGGTAGGAAGCGTGTCACCAGCCGCAAACGGGGGTGATCTTGATGCTGCTCACCGGGTTGCGCTGGCGGGGAGCTGGTGACGAACTCGGCCGGCGGCGCGTAGCCGGGGCGTTGCCAACGACTGTGCGATGCGGGATCAAGAAGTTGATCTATGTGGCTGGCTGGGCGAGGTGGCGGTAGATGGTGGGCCGTGTGACCGGCGGGCAGAAGCCGAAGCTCACCCCGCGCCAGGCCCGCATCGCCCAGGACATGTACGAGGAGACCGGGCCCGACGGCCGCCAGATGCACACGGTCGCGCAGATTGCCGCCGAGTTCGGTGTGCGGCCCCGGGCCCGCGCGGCGGCCAGCCCGTCGAGGGTGCGTTCGGACATGAGGGCGTGTTCGAACTCGGCGATGGCGCCGAGGATCTGGAAGAACATTCGCCCGACGGCGGTGGAGGTGTCGATGCCCTGGTCGAGCACGACCAGGTCGACGCTGCGCTCCTGCGGGGGAAGGTGTGGACACGAGTTGTGTTACACGATCGACCTGGGGAACGTTCGTCCGGTGCCGGTGTAACACGAACGATCGTTCACGGACAGAGACGGTTGAGCTTTGCCGCAACACCGCACCTCGGATAACGAAGTACGTCAGGGAGCCAGGACGCACCTACCCGTACGGCCGCCATCCAGACCTGCTCTCATGCCGACGAGCGGTAGGGACAGTTGAATGACGGCGGTTACCTTCGCGGAGTCGCCCTCTGCGGATGACCGGGGGAAGCGGGGAAGATGTCGACGGCGCCGGAAAACTGGCTCTGGCACAGGTTTCGTGATCGGGTAGCGTTGGTCGGTTTGTGTCTATTGTGGATGGTGTGGGGGTGCTGCTGCCTCATCTGGCGGTGTTGCGTCTGGACAGGGTCTGGCTGAAGGGAGTTCGGGTCAGGATCGAGGCGAGAACGAGCGCGGGACGGGCCGGCTGTCCTGACTGCGGCGCGCTGTCGGTTCGGGTGCACAGCCGGTACGTTCGCCATCTGTCCGACACCAGCGTCGGCGGGCGGGAAGTGACGCTCGCTTTGACAGTCCGTCGCTTGTTCTGCGACCAGCCTGGCTGCGGACGCAAGACGTTCGCGGAGCAGGTGCCTGGGCTGACCTTTCGCCATGGTCGGCGTACCGGGCCAGCGGCCGGTGTGGTGGAGTCGGTGGCCATGGCGTTGGGTGGTCGTGCCGGCGCTCGGCTGGTGGATCGGCTCGCGGTGCCCGCGAGCCGAATGACGCTGCTGCGGATCATCCGTCGCGTCCCCGACCCGTCCACCAGCACACCGAAGGTGCTGGGTGTGGACGACTTCGCCCAGCGGCGCGGGCACCGCTATGCCACCGTCCTGGTCGACATGCACACCCATCGGCCCATCGACGTCCTGCCCGACCGGGAGGCCGACACCCTGGCTGACTGGCTGCGCTGCCATCCGGGTGTGGAGGTGATCTGCCGCGATCGAGGCGGCGCGTACGCCGACGGCGCCTCGCGCGGTGCCCCGGACGCGATCCAGGTCGCGGATCGGTGGCACCTGATGCGTAACCTGTCCGAGGCGGTGCACAAGGTGGCCACCCGGCACCGCCGCTGCCTGCAGCAGCCAGTCGAGCCGGCAGGTGAATCCGACGCCGAACCACCGCCAGCAGCAGACGGGCGGCGGGCGGCCAACACCCGCAGCCGCCACGAATCCGTGCACGCTTTACTCTCCGAGGGCCTGACCATCATGGCGATCATGCGGCGGCTGGGCCTCAGCCGCGGGACCGTCCGCAAGTACGCACGTGCCCGGTCACCCGAGCAGCTCATCGGACCCAACCCCAGCAGCGGGCGCGGCAAGCTCGGTCCGTTCAAGCCCTACCTGCAGACCCGCCACGACGAGGGTGTCACCGACACCCAAACCCTGTATGCGGAGATCCACGACCGCGGGTATCGCGGCACTTTGCGCACGCTGCAGCGGTTTCTGGTCCAGATACGCGGCACCACACAGACACCCACGCCGCCGCCGATCCCGGCCGCCCGGCACATCACCGCCTGGATCATGCGACCCGACGACAAGCTCAGCGACGATGATCGCATCGGGCTCAAAGACGCCCGGGCCCGCTGCGCCGACCTGGACGCCCTCGCTGACCTGGCTCACGGCTTCAACCAACTCGTCCGCGAACACCGTGGCCACCAGTTGGAGGGTTGGATCCACAAGGCCGCCCAGAGCTCCTTTCCGGAGATCCGCGGCTTCGCCGCCGGTCTGTTAAAAGACTTCGACGCCGTGCGCGCCGGGCTGACTCAGCACTGGAGCTCCGGTGCTGTGGAAGGCACCATTAACCGCATCAAAATGATCAAAAGGCAAATGTACGGCCGCGCGAAACTTGACCTACTCCGCAAACGTGTCCTCGCCTCAGCATGACCACCGCCAACCAGCGAGATCACGAAACTTGTGCCAGAGCCAACATTCGGCCGCCGTTGACAGAAGATCACCCCACTTTCAAGCTACAGCAGAGTGCGGGTCTTGCGGCAAGACCCACGGTGTCCCGCACAATCTCCCCGGCCGAGGCCAGAACGCCGCCGGACGGGGTGCTTTGGGCAGCGAGACTTCTCCGCCAACGGCATCTACGGCCTCGCGTGAACCTGTTAATGCGAGAGGAAGGTGGAGCGGTGGCCCGCTACGTCTTGGATCTGGAGGAGAGCGACCAGACACAGGTCGCACTCGTTGGCGGCAAGGGCGCGCACCTGGGCGGGCTATCGCGGATCGGCGGCATCCGGGTGCCGGCTGGCTTCTGCGTGACGACGGCCGCCTTCCGACGGATCATGGCGGAGGCGCCGTCGATCGACGATCAGCTCGACCGGCTGTCGCGCCTCAAACCGGACGACCGGGAGGCGATCCGCGCGCTCAGCGCGGAGATCCGCCTGGCCCTCCAGGCGGTCGCCATCCCGGACGATCTGGCGGCTGCTATTACCCGCCCGCTTGCCCGGCTCGGCGAGCAAGCCGCTTACGCCGTCCGATCCAGCGCGACGGCCGAGGACCTGCCGACCGCCTCCTTCGCCGGCCAGCACGACACCTTCCTCAACGTCGTGGGGCCAGCGGCGATCCTCGAGCACGTCGGCCGGTGCTGGGCCTCGCTGTTCACCGCGCGAGCCATCACCTACCGTCTGCGGAACGGCATCGACCACCGTGCGGTCCACATGGCCGTGGTCGTGCAGCAGATGGTCTTCCCGCATACGGCCGGCATCCTGTTCACAGCCGACCCGATCACGTCCAACCGGAAGGTCGCCTCCGTGGAGGCCAGCTTCGGCCTCGGCGAGGCCCTCGTCTCCGGCCTGGTGAACCCGGACGTCTTCAAGGTGCGCGACGGCGAGGTCGTCGCCAAGGCGATCGCCGCCAAGCAGCGTGCGGTTCACGCCTCGCCGTCGGGTGGGACGGAGGAACAGGCGGTCGACCCGGAGCGGCAGGAGCAGCCGGCGCTGACGGATGCGCAGGTCGTGCGGCTCGCACAGCTCGGCCGGCGGATCGAAGCGCACTTCGGCCGCCCCCAGGACATCGAATGGTGCCTGGTCGACGATGGCTTCCAGATCGTCCAGAGCCGGCCGATCACCACGCTGTTCCCCATCCCCGAGTCCGGCGACCGGGAGAACCACGTCTATGTCTCCGTCGGCCATCAGCAGATGATGACCGACCCCATGAAGCCCCTGGGGCTCTCCTTCTGGCAGATGACGACCCCCGCGCCCATGGCCGAGGCCGGCGGCCGTCTGTTCGTCGATGTCACCCAAAGGCTGGCCTCGCCGACGAGCCGCGCCGGCCTGCTGGAGCTCATGGGGAGATCCGATCCGCTGACTGGGGACGCGCTGCAGACCATCCTCGAGCGCGACGGCATCCGGCCGCTCCCTGACGAGGGTCCCCCCGGGCCACTGTTTGGCGGCGCGCCAGCCCCGATCGAGACCGATCCGGCCATCGTCACCGAGCTGATCGAGCGCAGCGAGGCATCCATCGCCGCCTCGGAACGCGACATCCGGACGAAGTCCGGAAAGGCGTTGCTCGACTTCATCCGGGCGGACATCCAGGAGCTGAAGCGGATCTTGTTCGATCCGCAGAGCCATCAGGTGTTCATGTCGGCGATGGAGGCCACGTGGTGGCTCAACGAGCGGCTGGAGGCGTGGCTGGGCGAGAAGAACGCGGCGGACACGCTCACCCAGTCCGTGCCCCACAATGTCACGTCGGAGATGGGGCTGGCGCTGCTCGACGTCGCTGACGTGATCCGCCCACATCCGGACGTGGTGGCGTTTCTGCAGTACGTCGAGGACGAGGGTTTCCTGGACGAGCTGCCCAAGTTCGCGGGCGGGCGGGAAGCGCGAGACGCCATCGAGGCCTGGCTCGACAAGTACGGCATGCGCTGCGTCGGCGAGATTGACATCACGCGGCCGCGTTGGAGCGAACGCCCCTCCACGCTCGTGCCCATGATCCTCGGCAACATCAAGAACTTCGAGCTGGGCGAGAGCCGACGACGCTTCGAGCAGGGCCGGCAGGAGGCCTGGAAGAAGGAGCAGGAGCTGCTGGAGCGCTTGCGGGCCCTGTCGGACGGGGAGCGCAAGGCCGAAGAGACGAAGCGGATGATCGACCGGGTCCGGACGTTCATCGGGTACCGGGAGTATCCGAAGTACGGCATGGTCAGCCGCTACTTCATGTACAAGCGGGCCTTGTTGAACGAAGCAGAGCGCCTCGTGGAAGCCCACGTGTTGCGTGACAAGGAAGACATCTTCTACCTCACCTTCCAGGAGCTTCACGACGTCGTGCGCACGAACCACGTGGATGATCAGCTCATCGGCCGACGCAAGGACGCGTTCAGGTCGTATCAAGCGCTCACGCCGCCCCGGGTGCTCACCTCGGAAGGCGAGGTCGTCACCGGGTCGTACCGACGCGACGACGTGCCGCCCGGCGCGCTGGTCGGGCTACCCGTTTCCGCCGGGACCGCCGAGGGTCGGGCTCGCGTCATCCTGGACATGGCCGAGGCCGATTTCGAACCCGGCGACATCCTGGTCACCGCCTACACCGATCCCAGCTGGACGCCCGTGTTCGTCGCGATTGAAGGACTGGTGACCGAGGTGGGCGGCATCATGACCCACGGGGCGGTGATCGCTCGCGAGTACGGCTTGCCCGCCGTCGTAGGAGTGGAGCATGCCACCAGGCTGATCCGCGACGGGCAGCGGATCCGCGTGCACGGAACCAACGGATACGTCGAGATCCTGCCCTGCCCGACCCAGATCCGCCGGCCACCGACCGGCAGGGACTGACCCCGCTGACCGCCATCGGTGCGGCGGCCACCCATTACGGGACGCAACGCGCCAGTTGCTGAGGGCTCGACCGCGTGAACGGCGATGGCCCGCGCGTAACCAGGCTTGGATCGGTTACCCCTGTCGATCTCACCCGGTTATCTGATAAGTCGATAACCGTTTTCGTAATCGGAAACAATAACAGAGTGAACGGCGCATGATGCCCGGACGCCAGGCTGGCTGACCCGTGTTGCGCAGGGCGGAACAGTCCACGATAATGTCGGTTATGGTGGACTTACCCGCTCGACTGATCCCGACCGGTGCATCCGATCACGGCGATCTGGCGGCTGTGGCAGAGGCGGTAGCGGCGTTACCGGCGCTGCCCGCCGCCAGTAACAGCGACCGGTACGGACCCCGGCCCGTGACCACGGCGTGGCTGTTGGGTCGGCCAGCGAACACCCGCCGTGCCTACTTCGCCGACCTGTCGCTGTGGCTCGGCTACTGCGCCGACGTGGGGCTTGACCCGTTGACAGCCCGGCGGGCCGACGCGGACGCCTGGAGCTCCCAGCTGACCGGTTCGCGACGTACGGTGGCCCGCCGGTTGTCCGGGGTCTCCTCCTGGTACCGGTATCTGGTCGCCAACGACGTGTGCCAACGCAATCCGTTCGACGCTGTCGCCCGTCCCGCGGTGCACCGGGACGTGTCCCCCACGGTGGGGATGACCGCCGCGCAGGCCGCCGCGGTGCTGGACGCGGCCGACGACGCAGCGCGGCGGTGCGGAAGTGAGGCCGCGTTGCGCGACGCGGTGCTGCTGCGGATCCTGTTCGACACCGGGGTACGGATCGGTGCGTTGCTCGGTGCCAACGTGAACTCGATGGGCCACGACGCCGGACACCGGGTAATGCGGTACGTCAACAAAGGTGGCCACGCCAAGCGGGCCGTGCTGCCGCCGCACTGTGCGGCACTCCTCGACCGTTACCTTGAGGTCCGTGCCCGGCGGGAAGGCGGGACCGCCGCCGAGTTAACCGGCCCGCTGCTGGTAACCACGCCGTACCGCGGCCGGGGCGGCGGCAAGCGACTGACCGGACGTGACGCCCGTAAGCTGCTGCACCGGATGGCCCAGGCTGCGGACGTGCCCGGAGCCGAGCGACTCTCACCGCACTCGGCACGCCGCACCTTCGTCACCTTGGCGTTGGCGAGCGCACCGTTGGAACGGGTGCAGGCGGCGGTGGGGCACCAGGATCCTCGAACCACACTGCTGTACCAGGACGACCGCGACTCGCTCGACAGCTCGCCGGCCTACACCGTCGCCGGTGAACTGGCGCGGCGGCAGCGCCGTGGCGACCCCTGATCGTGGCGCTGGTCAGCCGGTACACACACGACCCCGCGGCACGGGCGTGACCAATACCACTGTCGCCCGCTCCTTGTCCGAGGGACCCGATCGTGGCCGTGGCAGACTACGCGACGTAGCGCGGGCTTGGGACCAATCATCCCAAAACAGGGGCGTTCGCAGAGGTACGCTGGATCAAGCGCACACCTGAGGGTCATGAGCGCACACCGTACGGGCGTCCTGTACACGTGCGGGAGTCCTGTACAACTGAAGCAGGTGCCAGGTAATACCGCCGGTCGGACCGGTGACCTTGTGGAATCATCAGGTCACGTCCGGTCGTTGCACCCGTTGAACCGTACGACTTGAGAGGGAAGAGCCGAAGATGGGCGAGCGCATGCTGCGCGGCAGCCGCCTCGGAGCGATCAGCTACGAGTCCGACCGCAATACCGAGCTGGCGCCGCGGCAGACCCGCGAGTACCTCTGCATGAACGGCCACCGCCTCGAGGTGCCGTTCGCGGTGGACGCCGAGGTGCCCTCTACCTGGGAGTGCCGTTTCGACGGCAGTACGGCGAAGCTGATCGACGGTGCCGAGCCGGAGCAGAAGAAGACCAAGCCTCCACGCACCCACTGGGACATGCTGTTGGAACGGCGCAGCATCGCCGAGCTGGAAGAGATCCTCGCGGAACGACTGGAGGATCTGCGGGAGCGGCGCGGCAAGTCAGCCTGAACCAAACGACCAATGGTGGGGCCCGGGATTCCCCGGGCCCCACCATTGTGTCTGTCGAAGCCGCCCGGGTGCTCAAGCCCACGGCGATGGAACTGGGCTGCCGGCCGGGCGAGGTCAGCCGGTGGCGCGCTCGTCGGGTGTGGAGGTGTCGACGACCTCCCCTTCGACCACCTCGCCCTCGATGACCTCACCGGTGTCCGTGGCGGCCGGGCGATCCCGCCGAACACGCACCCGACGCGGTCCGAACACCTGGTTCGCGGTGTCGGACGACATTCGCCGTTCCAGGCCGCGCAACAGCCACAGCCGCACCAGCGCCTGGACCGGCGGCAGCAGGAGCAACAACCCGGCCAGGTCCGTGACCAGGCCCGGCACCAGCAGCGCGACGCCGGCGACGATCCGGAGCGCGCTGTTTCCGGACTCGGCCCTCGGTGCTTCGCCGGTTTCCAGCATCTCCCGGAGTCGATGTACCGAGCGGCGACCTTCCCGTTGGATCACCACGCCACCGAGCGCGGAGCCCGCCAAGGTAGCGAGCAGCGCCCAGCCGATACCGATCACCTGGCCGACCGCGACCAGCACCGCGATCTCCATTACGGGAATCAGCAGCACCGCGGCGATACTCAGTCGCCAGCGCATCGAGCTCCTCTCGGCCGGTTCAGCGGTCGACCGCCCGGCGGCGCAGGCCGTTCCACCGGAACCGCATCCCCCACAGGGTCACCCGCCACAGGGCCTCACGGACGATGGACAGGCTCATCTTGCTCTGGCCCCGCTCACGTTCGGTGAAGGTGATCGGCACCTCGCGTACCCGGAATCCTTCCTGGTACGCGCGCCAGGTGAGGTCGACCTGGAAGCAGTACCCGGCGGAGGCAACCGCTTCCAGGTCAAGTTTGTCCAGGACTGGCATCCGGTACGCGCGGTAGCCGGCGGTGGCGTCCCGGACGGGCATTCCCAGCGCGATCCTGGTGTAGAGGTTGGCCCCGCGTGAGAGCAGCAGCCGGTGCCAGGGCCAGTTGACCACCCTGCCCCCCACGGTCCAGCGGGAGCCGATCACCAGGTCCGCGTCGCGCAGTGCGTCCAGGAGCCGGGGAAGTTCCTCCGGAGCGTGGGAGCCGTCGGCGTCCATCTCGACCACGACGTCGTAGCCACGCTGCCCAGCCCATTCGAACCCGGCGACGTAGGCAGCGCCGAGTCCTTGCTTGCCCGCCCGGTGCAGCACGTTGACCTGGGCATCAGTGCCGGCCAGGTTGTCGGCGATCCGGCCGGTGCCGTCCGGGCTCGCATCATCGGCGATGAGTAGATCAGCATCGGGTACCGCCTGGCGGACTCGGCCGGCGATCTGGCGGATGTTGTCGGCTTCGTTGTACGTCGGTACCACCACCAGCACCCTGCCCAGGCCAGGGTAGGTCGCCGGTTCCGCCGGCTCGGCGACATCCGAGTCTTCGATCACGTTTCCTCCCCCTCGCCTGGATGCTGCCTTCGCCGGCCCAGCCTCGTAACCGCAGCCCGCTGGGCGCCGCCGGATCCAGACCTCGCCGCACCGCTCCGGCGCGACACCAGGCCGGCCCCGAGGGCCGCCGCCGCGGCCAGCGACAGCAGCAACTCGGGCAGCACGCCGAGCCGGGTTGCCAGGGTACGGCCGTCTCCCAGGCGAAGCCTACGCACCGCCACATACTGGGTGTTGAACCCGCTGGCGTCGCTGACCGTGCCGTCGGCCGCCACGAACGCCGAGATCCCGACGGTGGAGGCCATCAGGGCCGGGCGGCCGTGCTCGATGGCCCGCAACCGCACCATCGCGAGTTGCTGACGGGCCTCGGTGACATTGAAGGTCGCGTTGTTGGTCTGCACGACAAGCAACTGCGCACCCCGGGTGACCGTGTCGCGGACCAGGTTGTCGTACGCCACCTCGAAGCAGATCACGTCACCGAGCA
>DASUSI010000098.1:0-14668 GCA_036375165.1 Micromonosporaceae bacterium
CTTCGGACTGTTCTTCCGGGTGATGCTGCCGATGGCGCGGCCCGGCCTGGTCAGCGTGGGGATCTTCAACTTCCTGGGCCAGTGGAACCAGTACCTGCTTCCCGTGGTGCTGATGACGGAACCGGACAAGCGGGTGCTTGCCCAGGGTCTGGCCTCGCTCGCGGTCAGTCAGGGCTACCGGGGTGACTGGTCGGCCCTGTTCGCCGGCCTGACCCTGGCCATGCTCCCGGTGCTCGCGGTGTACCTGCTGTTCCAGCGGCAGGTGCAGGCTGGACTGTCGGCCGGCCTGCTGAAGTGACACGCCGGTTTCGTCGCCCGGAACCGTGGGAACGAAAGCGTTACGATCACGCCGGTCTCGGAACGGTTCCGCCCCCAGCCGAGTCCTCCGGGTGGTGCCTGAAATCGGTACCTATAGCGTTGAAGATGTCCTTCGTCACATAGGCTGGAACCGTGAAGAGATCTCCTGACCGTGGCTTCCTGGCGAATCTCGTGATGCTCCTGGTGTGGGGGCTTGCGGCGGGGGTCGCGGTCGCAGCCGCCGCGTTTCCGGCGGTCGCGGTCGCCGGTCTGGGCGCCAAGTACGGGGCAGACCAGTTCGAGAAACTGCCGGCCGAGCTCAAGCTGCGACCGCTGGCGCAACGTACCGAGGTGTTCGCCAGGGACGGCAAGACCCTGATCACCACGTTCTACGACGAGAACCGGAAGTATGTCCCGCTGGACCAGATTCCGCCGGTGATGGTGGACGCCATCGTGGCCGCGGAGGACCAGCGGTTCTACGACCACCACGGGGTGGATCTCAAGGGCATCCTGCGCGCCATGGTGGCCAACCAGAACGCCGGAGAGGTGCAGCAGGGCGCTTCCACGCTCACCATGCAGTACATCCGCCAAGCCCTGGTCTACTCGGCCCGTACCCCGGCGGAGGTGCGTCGTGCCTCGGAGGACACCGCAGCCCGGAAGCTGCGCGAGGTCCGCTACGCGGTCGAGTTGGAAAAGCAGCTCAGCAAGCGGAAGATCCTGGAGTTGTACCTGAACATCGCCTACTACGGGCACCGCGCGTACGGGATACACGCGGCGAGCCAGGTGTACTTCTCAGTGGAACCGAAGCAGCTCACCGTGGAACAGGCGGCGCTGCTCGCCGGACTGGTGCGGGCACCGTCGCTGTACGATCCCGCAGCCAATGACCGTTCCGGGGCACTGGAGCGCCGCAACTGGGTGCTCGACCAGATGGTGCGGGTGAACTCGGTGTCCTATGCCGAAGCGGACCGGGGGAAGCGGACACCGCTGGGACTCAAGCCCCGCGCGGTTCCGAACGACTGCGTTTCGGCGACCCGGAACGACTGGGGCTTTTTCTGCGACTTCCTACGCAACTGGTGGCTGTCGAAGAAGGCGTTCGGTGCGACCACCGCCGAGCGGGAGAACCTGCTACGACGCGGCGGTTTCAAGATCGTGACGTCGCTGGATCCGAAGATCCAGGGGGACGCCATGCGCCATGTGCTCAAGGACCGGGGAAGGAAGAGCCGATACGCCCTCGGCGCGGTGTTCATCGAGCCGGGCACCGGCAAGGTCCGGGCAATGGCCGTGAACCGGACATACAGCCTGAACGTCAAGAACAATCTGCCGCACACCGACCCGTACAAGCGTCGGCACAAGGTGAAGTCGACCTACCCGAACACGGTGGTTCCGCTGCTCGGCGGCGGTGACACCCCGGGCTACCAGGCGGGTTCCACGATGAAGTGGTTCACCATGCTCGCCGCCCTGGACAAGGGTCACCAGCTTGACACCCAGTTCCACTCCCCGCACCGCTACACCACGCGCTTCATCGTGGAACCGGGCGGCCCGTCGGCGTGCGGCAACCGGTGGTGTCCGAAGAACGCCAACGCCAGCATGGCCGGGATCCGGGACATGCACACCGGATTCGGTATGTCGGTGAACACGTACTTCGCCCAGCTTGTCGAGAAGGTGGGGCCGACCGCGGCGGTGCGGATGGCCGAGCGGCTCGGCTTGCGGTGGCGTAACTCGGTGGACCGGGATCTCGCCAAGCGTCCATCCGGCTGGGGTGCGTTCACACTGGGTGCCCCGGACACCACGCCGCTCGAGATGGCCAACGCGTACGCCACCGCAGCCGCCGGGGGCAAGTACTGCGAGCCGTTGCCCATCGAATCGATCATCGGGCGGGACGGCAAGCCGGTGGAGCCACCGCACAAGTGCAAGAAGGCGTTCAGTGAGGACGTCGCCTGGGCCGCCACCGACGCGGCGCGCTGCCCGGTGGGCGACAAACCGGCTCGGGGCTCCTGCGGCAGTTGGGGCACCGCGACCCGGGTGAGTGGCATCGTGCCGGGTCCGGTGGCCGGAAAGACCGGCACCACCGATTCCAACCGGGCCGCCTGGTTCGTCGGCTACAACCGACAACTGGCCGGCGGAGCGTTCATCGCGGACCCGGACTACCGGCTCGCCGACGTACCGAACGACGCCACCCGGTTCCCGACGTCGGTGGTCGCCTACACGTTGCGCGATTTCATGAAACACAAGGACCCGATCAAGTTCGGCGTGCCGTCGAGGAAGATCGCCAACGGAGGCAGGCATGCCACGGCACCGCGCCGGTCAGGCGGTGACGGCGGCGACGGTGACGGGCAGAACGGCGACGGAGGTCCGGACACCGAGTGGGGCCGCCCCGGCGGCCGGGGTAGGGACTAGTTCCGGATCTGGCCGTCGCCGGTCACCACGTACTTGGTGGAGGTCAGTTCGGGAAGGCCCATCGGGCCCCGGGCGTGCAGCTTCTGGGTGGAGATCCCGATCTCAGCGCCGAAGCCGAACTGCTCACCGTCGGTGAACCGGGTGGACGCGTTGACCAGCACGGCCGCCGCGTCCACCTGTGCGACGAACCGACGCGCGGCGGACTGTGACTCGGTGACGATCGCCTCGGAGTGGCCCGACCCGTACCGGCGGATGTGCCCGATCGCGGCGTCCAGGTCGGACACCTCTGACACCGCCAGGTCCAGCGACAGGTACTCGGTACCCCAGTCATCCTCGGTGGCCGCCGTCACCAAGACACCCGCCTCGGCCGCGTACCGGGCCACCGCGGGGTCGCCGTGGATCCGTACTCCGGCCTCGGCCAGCGCCGGCAGCACCCTGGGCAGGAACCCGGGCGCGGCTTCGCGGTGCACCAGCAGGGTCTCCGCGGCGTTGCAGACCGAGGGCCGTTGAGTCTTCGCGTTCAGCACGATCGCGAGCGCCTTGTCCAGGTCTGCGCCCGCGTCGATGTACACGTGGCAGTTCCCGACCCCGGTCTCGATCACGGGGACTGTGGACTCCTCCACCACGGAACGGATCAACCCGGCGCCGCCGCGCGGGATCAGCACGTCCACCAGGCCGCGGGCCCGCATCAGCTCCTTCACGGAGTCCCGCGACTCGCTGCCCAGCAACTGCACCACATCGGCGGGCAGGCCGGCGGAGGCCGCCGCGTCCCGCAGCACCGCCACGATGGCGGTGTTCGAAGAGCGGGCGGTCGACGAGCCGCGCAGCAGTACCGTGTTGCCGGACTTCAGGCACAGCCCGGTGGCGTCGGCGGTCACGTTCGGGCGAGCTTCGTAGACGATGCCCACCACTCCGAACGGAACCCGGAGTTGCCGCAGTTCCAGGCCGTTGGCCAGGGTGGTGCCACGTACCACTTCACCCACCGGGTCGGGCAGCGCGGCGACCTGGCGCAGCCCGTCCGCCATCGCCGCGATCCGGGCCTCGGACAACGTCAGCCGGTCGATCAACGCGTCGGACAGGCCAGCTTCCCGGCCTCGGGTGACGTCATCGCCATTGCCGGCGAGGATCCGCGGGGTATGTGTGACCAGGGCGTTCGCCATGGCGTGCAACGCGGCATCCTTGGCGGCGCGACTGGCGACCGCCAGGGTCACGGCGGCCTCGCGGGCGCGGCGGGCAGCATCGATCACAGACTCGGCCATGTCCTCAGCCTAATCATCGAGCAGGGCCGGGTTGGCGGTCCGTGGCCAGGACCGGGGCTATCGGTCCAACAGGACCAGATCGTCGCGGTGCACGACCTCCCGCTCGTATCCCAAGCCGAGTTCGGCGGCGAGGTCGCTGGTACGCCTGCCCAACAGGCCAGGCAGTTCGATGGCGTCGTAGTTGACCAGGCCACGGGCCACCGGGTGGCCGGCCTGGTCCACCAGGTCCACCGGGTCGCCTGCGGTGAACAGCCCATCGACGCTGGTGATCCCGGCCGGCAGCAGGGACATCCGCCGCTCCACCACAGCCCGTACCGCTCCGGCGTCCAGGTGCAGCCGGCCACGCGGCGTGGTGGCGTACGCCAGCCACAGCAGCCGCTTGCGCGGCCGGTGTGGCCGGGCGTGGAAGTACGTGCCGACCGGTTCCCCGCGCAGTGCCGGGGCGGCGAGTTCCGCCGAGGTCAACACCACCGGGACCCCGGAGACCGTGGCGATCCGGGCCGACTCGACCTTGGTCACCATGCCGCCGGTGCCAACGCCGGAACGCCCGACCTTGCCGAGGCTCACCTCGTTGAGTTGGGCGGGGTGGGTCACCTCGGACACCGCGACCGCGTCCGACCGCATCGGGTCGCCGTCGTACAGCGCGTCCACATCCGACAGGAGCACCAGCAGGTCGGCGTGCACCAACACCGCCACCAGGGCGGCGAGCCGGTCGTTGTCCCCGAACCGGATCTCGTCGGTGGCCACGGTGTCGTTCTCGTTGACGATCGGCACCGCGTCCAGGTCCAGCAGCTTGCGCAGCGTCCGGTAGGCGTTGCGGTAGTGGGTCCGGCGGGTGACGTCGTCGACGGTGAGCAGCACCTGCCCGACGGTCAGCCGGTGCCGGGCGAACGACTCGGTGTACCGGTGGACCAGCAGTCCCTGGCCGACACTCGCGGCGGCCTGCTGGGTGGCGAGGTCCCGGGGGCGTCGGGGCAGTCCCAACGGTGCCAGGCCGGCGGCGATCGCGCCGGAGGAGACCAGCACGACTTCCGCGCCGCCACGTCGCCGCCCGGCGAGCGCGTCGACCAGCGCGTCCAGCCGTGTCCCGTCCAGTCCACCGGCGGCAGACGTCAGGGAGGAGGATCCGACCTTCACCACGATGCAGCGGGCGTGCGTGACCCGGTCCCGGAGCGTCATGGCCTCACTCGGCGGGTTCAGCAGTATCGGTGTGCGGAGCCTCGCGGTGGCCGTCCGCGGTGTCCGTGGGGGACTGTCCGGCAGCCGGCTGAGCCTGCCGGGGCCGGCTCGGTGGCAACGGTTTCCCGGCCGGGAAGTGCAGGTCGAGCCAGGCGGACATCTCCTCGTACACCCGCCTTCGCACCGGTTCCGCGGAGAGCACCAGGTCGTGGACGCCACCGTCGACCCGGCAGACCGTCACCTGCGGACCGAGCGCCACCGACCAGCGTGCGATCTTTTCCACGTCGAGCACTCCGTCACTCTCACTGATCAAGGGTCCGGGGGCACCTCGCGGGATGCTCCGGGCCGAGCACATCACCAGCACCGGACACTGTATGGAAAGCCCGGAGTGGAGCCGCTTGTGGCCCTTGAGAATGGCCCGCAGCCAGCCGGCCCGCACAGGGAAGCCCGCGAGTGGCTTCGTGGTCAGGTCGAAGGTCCATTCGCCGTGGTAGTCGCGGTGCAGGCTGCGCCCGTACGCCTCGCCCAGCCGCAGCGGCAGGATCGCCTTGGGCCGGATCCTGGCCAGCACCTCCAGCGCCGGGGGTGTCAGCAGGCGTACCGGCAGCGGGTCCGTGACGTCGAACCACGGGCTGTTGAGGATCAGCGCGTCCACACCGCCTTCCGCCGAGGTCCGGTTGCGGATCTCGTGCGCCCACAGCGCGGCGACCAGGCCGCCTGTGGAATGGGCGTTGACCGCGACCCGTTGCGCGCCGTCCTCGCGCATGATGCGCATCGCGGCGTCCAGTTCGACGAAGTAGTCGCGCAGGTCGGTGACGTAGTTGGGGATGTGGTGCGGACGCAGTGAGCGACCGTACCGGCGCAGTTCCAGCGCGTAGAAGTCAATGCCCTGCTCGGTGTAGTAGTCGGCCAGCCCGGTCTGGAAGAAGTAGTCCGAGAAGCCGTGCAGGTAGAGCGCCGCGCGGCCGTCCGGCCGGGGTGCCAGGCGCCGGACCAGCGTGGCGTCCAGTTCGCCGTCGTCCTCAGGCGGCAGCGGAATGCTGCGCGTCTGGTAGCCCTCACCGAGAGTGTCGGGTCGCCACTCATCGGCGGCGGTCTTCTCGTCGGTCACCCGAACAGTCTGCCCCTCCAGCGCAAGCCGTTCGGCGGAATTCCGGACTGTCGGCGTGGTAACTGTGGCCGAGATCCCGGCAACTCGCCGCGATTGCGGTGGTAGCGTCCACTATATGCCGCAGTTGAGGACAAGCGAAGCTGGTCGACTGCTGGGCGTCAGCGATGACACGGTGCGGCGCTGGGTGGAGTCCGGCAGGCTCCCGGCCGCCCGGGACGACGTCGGCCGGGTGGTGATCGAGGGTCGGGACCTTGCCCGGTTCGCACAGGCCACGGCCACCGCTCCAGAGCTGGGACGTGCCACCCCGGAGTCGGCGCGGAACCGGTTCACCGGCCTGATCACCAGGGTGGTCAAGGATGGGGTGATGGCCCAGGTGGAACTGCAGGCCGGGCCGTTTCGGGTGGTTTCGCTGATGAGCCGGGAAGCCGCCGACGAATTGGCGCTGGAGCCGGGCGTGGTCGCCGTCGCGTCTGTGAAGTCCACCCAGGTGGTGATGGAACTGGTGCTGACCCGATGAGCCGCCGCCTGCCGCGCGGGGTGGCGCCACTGCTCACCATGCTGCTGCTGATACCGGCGGCCGGCTGTTCCAGCATCGGGGTCGCGGGTCAGCGGGTCACGGTTTTCGCGGCGTCCTCCCTCACCGAAGCGTTCCGCACGGTACGGGCAGACTTCGAACGCCGCCATCCGGACACCGACGTGGTGCTCTCGTTCGGTTCCAGCGCGACCCTGGCGCGGCAACTGCTCCAGGGCGCCCCCGCGGACGTGTTCGCCGCTGCCGACCGCCGGACCATGGGCATGGTGACCAATGTTGGACTGGCCCCGAAAGACCCGCCCACGTTCGCTCGTAACCAGCTCCAGATCGCGGTCCCGGCCGGGAATCCGGGACGGGTACGCGGCCTGCCCGACCTGGCACGAGCCGAACTCGCCGTGGTGTTGTGCGCCCCGACGGTGCCCTGCGGCGCGGCGGCACAGGACGCGCTGCGTGCGGCCGACCTCAAGGTGCTGCCGGACAGCTACGAGAAGGACGTCAAGGCGGCAATGGCGAAGGTGGTGCTGGGTGAGGTCGACGCGGCGCTGGTCTACCGCACCGACGTGCTCGCCGCCGGTGACAAAGTGGTTGGCGTCGAGCTGCCGGCCGTGGCCAGGGTGGTGAACGACTACCCGGTCGCGATACTGAACGCCGCTGCGAACCCGCAGGCCGCGCGTGCCTTCGTGGCGTACCTCCGCTCGCCCGTCGGCCAGCGGGCGCTGTCCGAAGCGGGCTTCGAGATCCCGTGACGGTCAACCGGCCCCGGATTCGGGGCGTCGGCGGCCCGGTGGCGCTCACCGTACCGGCACTGGTGGGACTGGCCTTCCTGGTCGGGCCGTTGATTGGTCTTGTGGTACGGACCCCGTGGCGCCGTCTGCCGGAGTTGCTCGCTGATCCGGCGGTGGCCGACGCGCTGCGGCTCTCATTGGTGGCATCCGGGATCGCCACGGTGCTGTGCGTGCTGCTCGGGGTGCCGCTGGCGTGGTTGCTGGTGCAGCCCGGCCTGCCGGGCCGTTCGCTGCTCCGCGCTCTGGTCACCGTGCCACTGGTGATGCCGCCGGTGGTGGGCGGGGTCGCGCTGCTTATGCTGCTCGGGCGCAACGGGGTCCTGGGTGTGCCGTTGGCGGCGCTGACCGGGCTCACGATCCCGTTCACCACGACCGCGGTGGTGCTCGCCGAGGCGTTCGTGGCCCTGCCGTTCCTGGTGCTGTCCGTGGAGGGAGCACTGCGCTCGGCCGACCGGCGGTACGAGGAGGCGGCGGCCACTCTTGGGGCCGACCGGCTGACCGTGTTCCGGCGGGTGACGGTGCCGCTGGTGCTGCCCGGCATCGCATCCGGTGCGGTGTTGGCCTGGGCCCGGGCCCTGGGTGAGTTCGGTGCCACCGTCACATTCGCCGGCAGCTACCCCGGCCGTACCCAGACCATGCCGGTCGCGGTCTACCTGGCTCTGGAGAGCAGCCCGGACGCCGCGTTGGCGCTCAGCGTCGTGTTGCTGTTCGTCTCGGTGCTGCTGCTCGCCCTGCTCCGTGACCGGTGGATCACCCGATGACCACTTCGGACCGGGCCGTGCTGTCCGCCCGCCTGATGGCACGGCACGGCGAGCGGTTCCAGCTGGATCTGCCGCTTCAGGTGTCGGCCGGTGAGGTGGTGGCGCTGCTCGGGCCGAACGGGGCGGGGAAGACGACCGCGTTACGGGCACTCGCGGGCCTGGTGCCACTGCACGCCGGAGTGCTGCGCCTGGGGTCGCGGGTCTGGGACGATCCGGTGCGCGGGGTGTTCGTACCGTCCCACCGTCGGTCGGTCGGCGTGGTGTTCCAGGACTATCTGCTGTTTCCGCATCTGTCCGCGTTGGACAACGTGGCGTTCGGGCCACGGTGTCAAGGGTTTTCCAGGACTCAGGCGCGGCAGGGTGCGTACCGGTGGCTTCGCCGGGTCGGCATGGCCGATCAGGCGACCAGCCGGCCGGCCGCGCTGTCCGGCGGGCAGGCACAGCGGGTGGCGTTGGCGCGGGCACTCGCGGTCGAGCCGGATCTGTTGCTGCTGGACGAGCCGTTGGCGGCACTGGACGCCGAGACCCGGACCCTGGTACGCGCGGAGTTGCGGCACCGGCTCACTGAGTTCCCCGGTTGCGCTCTGGTGGTCACGCACGACCCGGTGGACGCGATGTTGCTCGCCGACCGGCTGGTGGTGATCGAGCGGGGTCGGTTGGTGCAGCAGGGGGATCCGGCGGAGGTGGCGCGTCGGCCACGTACCAGCTATGTGGCCAGGCTGGTCGGCCTGAACCTGCTGCGTGGTCGCGCCCAGGCTGGCCGGGTGCGGCTGACCGGGGGAGGGACGGTCACCGTGACGGAGGATGCCGAGCTGTCCGGTGAGGTGCTGGTCGCGTTCCGGCCGGCGGCGGTGTCGGTGTACCGGGTGCCTCCACACGGTAGTCCGCGCAACGTGTGGCCGGGCACGGTGGCCGGTGTGGACCAGTACGGGGGCAGGGTCCGGCTTGCCGTTACCGGTCCGGTGCCGTTGACCGCCGAGGTCAGCGCGGATGCGGTGGCGGAGCTCAAGCTCGCGGCGGGGGAGCGGGTGCATGTGGCGGTCAAGGCCACCGAGATCGACGTGTACCCAGCATGACTTATTACCCTTCCGTCAGCTATTTCCGCTTAAGAAGCCATTGACAGTATCTTCCGGACAGGCTTTTCTAATGGTTAACAATCTTCCTCGACTTGCGCCGCGTACCCGTGCGCCGCCGGCTCCGGCAGGGAGCGTGACATGACAACTCACCATCAGCCCGGTCGCCCACCGTCGTTGCCGCGTCGCCACCTGCTGCGCGGTGCTGTACTCGCCACCGGAGCGGGACTGCTCGCCGCCGGAGACCTCGCACTGCCCCGGCCGGCCAGCGCCGCGGTGACCCCACCGGCGGTGCTCGCCCGGGCGGACTGGAGCGCCCGGCCACCATCCCAGCCGGTCACCATCCTGGACCGGACGCCTGACCACATCGTCGTCCACCACACCGCGAGCGGTAACACCCCCGACTTCTCACGGTTGCAGGCCGGACGGATCTCGCACTGGATCCAGGACCTGCACATGGACACCAACGGCTGGCTCGACGCGGGCCAGCAACTCACCATCAGCCGGGGTGGTTATGTGCTGGAGGGCAGGGACCAGAGCCTGTGGGCGATCGCCAACCGCAAGCACGTCCGGGGTGCCCACACCGCCAACCACAACGACCACACCATCGGCATCGAAAACGAAGGCATTTACGTGTCCGAGGACACCACCACGATGCTTTTCGACGCCTTGGTGCAGACCTGCGCGTGGCTATGCGACGTCTATCTCCTGGACCCCTACCAGGCGATCGTCGGCCACCGTGACTACAACGCGACCCAATGTCCGGGCGACGTCCTCTACGCCCGGCTTCCTGAGCTGCGCAACCGCGTGGCGCAGGTGTTGGGCGCGTAGTCGCGGGATACGGAGGAACGCCGCGACCCCGCGGCGTTCCGGGATCTCCTCACCCCGGAGGTACGCAGTGAAATCCCACACCACCCCACGCCTACGGCGCTTCGTCGCCGTCGCGGCCACCGCGTTCGCCGTCGCCGCCAGCCTGACCGTCGCGTCCCAGCCGGCGTCCGCCGACCACGGCTTCACCGGCGTGCAAGGCATTGACGTGTCCCACTGGCAAGGCACCATCAACTGGACCTCGGTTCGCAACGCCGGGATCCAGTTCGCCTTCATCAAGGCGACCGAAGGCACCACCTTCAAGGACTCCCGGTTCAGCGCGAACTACACCAACGCGTACTACGCCGGCGTGATCCGCGGCGCGTACCACTTCGCCCGGCCCAACCTGTCCAGCGGCGCCACCCAGGCCAACTTCCTCGCCAGCAACGGCGGTGCCTGGTCGGCGGACAGTCGAACCCTCCCGGCGGCCCTGGACATCGAGCCCAACCCGTACTCGGGCGGTTACTGCTACGGGCTGAGCACCACGTCCATGCGTAACTGGATCCTGGACTTCTACAACACTTACAAGGCCCGGACCACCCGCGACATGGTCATCTACACCACGGCAAGCTGGTGGAACAGCTGCACCGGCAGCTGGACCGGGATGTACACCCGAAGCCCGCTGTGGGTCGCGCACTGGGGCGTGCACATCCCGGCCGAGCCGGCCGGTTGGGCCGCGTACAGCACCTGGACGTTCTGGCAGTACACCAGCAGCGGCGTCGTCTCCGGCGTCTCCGGGAACGTGGACCGCAACAAGTTCAACGGTGACCGCACCCGCCTGATCGCGCTCGCCAACAACACCGCCTGACCTTCGCCTCACCTGGTGGCCGGTCCCGTTGGGCCGGCCACCACGGCGTCCTGGCGCGGGACCGTTGTGGTACGCACGATGCCGTGACACCGGAACTCATCACCCCGGCCGACAACCTGGCGCGGCAGCGGCGTGCCGCCGGCGGCCTGCGCCGTGCCGGGCTGCGGGCCGGGGACCGGGTGGCGCTGTTGGCACCGCCGTCCGGGGACCTGCTCGCGGTGGTGCTCGGAGCACTGCGTAGCGGAGTCATCCCGGTGGTCGGTGACCCGCGGTTGCCGCCCCTGGAGCGCGCCGAGCTGCTTGACGACGCCGACCCCCGCCTGGTGGTGGCGACCGGTGCGGACCTCGCCGCGCTACTGGCGGCACCGCCCGTGGACCTGGCGGACGTTCCGCTGGCCCGTCCGATGCACTACACCTCGGGCACCTCGGGTCGTCGCAAGGGCGTCCACAGCGGGGTCCTCGACGCGGGCGACGCGGCGGCGTTGCTCGACGAGGAGACCTCGCTGTGGTCTTTCGGACCTGATGACCTCCACCTGGTGCTGTCCCCGCTGCACCACTCGGCGCCGTTGCGGTTCGCCAGCCACACCCTGCTGGCCGGTGGCCGGGTGCTGTTGGCCGGTAGGTTCGACGCGTCGAGGGCGTACCGGCTGATCGAACAGCACCGGCCGACCACCACGTTCTGCGTGCCCACCCAACTGCGACGGTTGCGCCTGGCGGCGGGGGAGGAGAGACCGGCGCTGTCCTCGTTCCGGCTGGTGGCGCACGCCGGGGAGCCCTGCCCGCATCCGGTCAAGCGGTGGGCGGTCGACGTATTCCCGGCCGGATCGGTCTACGAGTTCTACGGGTCCACCGAGGGCCAGTTCACGGTCTGCTCCACCGGCGAATGGCGGGAACGGCCGGCGACGGTGGGGCGTGCCCGACCCGGCCGCACCCTGAGCGTCGACGACGGCCGCGTGATCTGGTGCCAGGTACCCCACCACGCCCGGTTCGGTTACTGGCGGGACCCGGCCAAGACCGCGCGGGCCTGGCGCGGCGACCGGTTCACCGTGGGTGACGTGGGTCGCCTGGACGAGGACGGTTATCTGTATCTGGACGGCCGCCGGGAGGATCTGGTGATCACCGGCGGGGTCAATGTGTACCCCCAGGAGGTGGAGCGGGTGCTCGCCGAGTGCCCGGGGGTGGTCGAGGTGGCGGTGTTCGGGGTGCCGGACGAGGAGTGGGGTCAGCGGCTGTGCGTGGCGGTGACCGGTCCGGTCACCGCTGAGAGCCTCGCCGAGTACGCCCGCCGGCACCTGGCACCGGCCAAGCGCCCCAAGACGTACCGCCGCATCGCGGAACTGCCCCGAACCGCCACCGGGAAGATCCGCCGGGCCGAACTACCCGGCCTGTTGTGAGCCGCCCGTCCGCCTGCCCTCACCTGTGCCTGGTGAACCAGGCGACCTGCTGGAGCGTCGGCCGGTTCTCCCAGTCGATCGGCCGCACCCCGACCACGCCCGCGGCCACCGGCTGACCCGCCACCGTGGTGCGCGTCTGGACGATGCCATGATGTGTGCGCAACATCAGAAAGTCCAGGCGTCGGGGCGGTTTCGCCGAGCCCGGGTTCGGGGCTCCGTGTGGTTCTGCCGGTCGGCCGTATCGGGCGACCCGTACCACCCGAGATCGGGTGGCGGACAGCACGGTGAGTACGTGTAGAGTGTCCGCGCAGTGTCCAGACGGGTTCGGCGGTTGTCCGGGCCGGCAGGTAAAGTAGATCCGCATGTCCGAGTGGCGGAATGGCAGACGCGCTAGCTTGAGGTGCTAGTGCCCGGTTAAGGGCGTGGGGGTTCAAGTCCCCCCTCGGACACAAACCTTCGTACATGACCGTCAATGGCTGCTCCACGGCACGTCGAGCGTCACCACTTCGTCTGCGGTGACGCCTGCCTGGCTTAACACCAGGCTGCCCGGGTCGAGGGCCTGATTGTCACGGCGACAGGTCAGTCGCAACCGGTAGTCGGTGGGCTCGAGCTGCGAACCTGGCGCGGTGGTCGATGGAACGATCACGACGAAGGCCGTGCCGTCAGCCTTCCGCAACACTCGAACATCGTCGATCGACTGATAATCCTCCTTGGGCAGGAACGACCGCGCGTGGACGACATCGTCGCGACCTGAGACGAGTCGCAATGCGACTCCCGTGGCCGGCAGCCGGATCGTTCCTCGATCGGCCAGCGTCGCGACGAAGCGCCGTGCGAGGCCCGCCTGCTCCGCAGCCGAGGGTGCCTCCGCTTCGTTGCCCGAGAGGACCTGCACGCGTGTTCCCGCCGGCAGCAGGTCCTCGCCGGTAAAGGCATGGTAGGTTTCCCACGTCCTCGGAGCGACGCGCACTTCGGCGAAGCGCGCGTCCACGTTGCCCCAGCAGTAGAGAGCGATTCCGCCGAAGGTGAGATCGAGGTCGTCCAACGCGAACAGGCGGACGCCGTCGACGTAGCCGCTCAGACGTTGCCCCGCGCACTCGACCGTCATCAGATACTCGCGCCCGACCTCGTAGGACACGTCGTCTTCCCAGAGCACCGATACGGCGCCGCCGAGGTTTTTGATCAAACGGCGGTAGCCACGCTGCGAGTCCATGGAAAGCCGATAGTAGTTGTCGCTATCCGAGTAGCGGAACATCACGCCGATCGCGTCATCCTCACCTGAGGCGAGCCGTACGCTCAGCCGGTAATCCGTCCATGATGGCGCGTCCGCCACTGCAAACGTGCCGAACTTCTCCGGCACCGCGGCCGAGAGATCCCCGTCGTGAATGCCGCTTGTCTGGCGGAGCGATCCGGCACTCACCTGCCAATCTGACGGTCCGTCCACGGTGCCGTCGTCGACGAATGTCCAGGCGTCCGGCGCCAGAGCGTGGAACGGTTCGTCGAGCAGCCATCCGTCGAATCCCATCTGCGCTGGGTAGACGCGCACGCGGGAGAACCGCGCGTCGGCATTCCCCCAGCAGTAGAGCCCAATGCACCCGGCCGGCACGTCGGCGTCCTCGACCACGAACATCGGGATCCCGTCGAGATAGCCGCGCAGTGTACTGCCCGCGAGCGTCAGCGTGATCTCATACGAGCGGCCGACCTCGTACGCGACGTCGTCCTCCCACAGCAGGGTGAACGCCCCCGCGACCGCCTTGACGAGACGGCGGTATCCGCGTTGCGAATCCATCGAGAATCGATAGAAGTTCGCGGCGTCGGCATACCGGAACAAGATGCCGATAGCGTCGTCGTCGAAAGACTGGATCCGCGCGCTGACGACGACATCCGTCCAGGCTGGGTCGCCCGCAACCGCCTGCGTGCCGCGCTTGCTAAGCGTGTCTCTGTCGATGGGCGGCTCGAAGATGTTGCTTGTCTGCCGCAACGCGCCGCCGGCGGTGGTCCACGCCGACGGACCACTCACTGGGCCTTCGTCCACGAAGGTCCAGCCGATGGTGTCCCCCTCTGCGAAGCGGTCGGTCATCAGGGCGTGCGCCCCGATCGGTGGCTGGCGGACCTCCACACGTTCGAAGCGGGCGCCGGTGTTCCTCCAGGAGTAGAGACCCACGTGGCCGGCGGAGTGGGCGGTGTCGGTGACGTCGAAGAGCCGCT
>DASUSI010000099.1:0-71205 GCA_036375165.1 Micromonosporaceae bacterium
AGATTGGAGTAATCATTCCACTATGGCTCGGCGGCATGGCCGACGCCGGAACGAAGGGAACACCGTGACCTCTGGTCCCAAGACCATCGCCGAGCGGGTCGAGGCGTTCGAGGCCGAGCAGGCCACCAAGCTCCCGTCAGAACTACTGGAGATCTTCATCGCGGAGCGGGCCCGTCTGGAGGCCGCCGGACTACCGAAAGACGCAACCCAGGTGGGCACCCCGATGCCGGACGGCGACCTGCTGGATGCCAAAGGCAACCGCACCACGCTCGCCCAGGCAAGAGAGGGCGGGCCAGCCGTCGTGGTCTTCTACCGCGGTGCCTGGTGCCCCTACTGCAGCCTGGCGTTGAACGCGTACCAGGCCGAACTGCTACCAGGTTTGTCCGATCGCGGGGTAGCACTGATCGCGCTCAGCCCACAGAAGCCGGACGGGTCGCTCACCACGCAGGAAACCAACGGTCTGACCTTCACCGTGCTGTCAGACCCGGGCAACCAGATCGCCGGAAAGCTGGGTATCCAGGTCCGCCAGTCCGCCGCGACCCGAAACGCACAGCTCGAACTCGGCCTGGACGTGGCCGCCGGCAACGCCGACGGCACCGACGCGTTGCCCATGCCCACGGTCGTCGTGGTTGACGCCGACGGTGTGATCCGCTGGATGGACGCGCAGCCCGACTACAGCAGGCGGACCGAAGTCGGCGAGATTCTCCCCGCTGTCGACCGCGCACTGGGCTGACGGCCGGCTGTCACCGGGTGGCCCGGGGCGGGAACGTAGGTGGCCGGTGCTTGAACGCACCGGCCACAAAATTACGCTGTCCGACGATTCGCCGGACGATCTTCACTCGGCGTGACGCTGCGCCGGGATCTCGCCCTGAAGTAACGCGCGGACCTCGGACTCACGGTAACGACGGTGTCCTCCCAGCGTACGGATCGCACTGAGCCTGCCCGCTTTAGCCCACCGTGTCACAGTCTTCGGATCCACACGGAACATCGACGCGACCTCGGCCGGTGTCAGCAACGGCTCTGGCTCATGTGTACGCGATGCCATCGGTCACTCCTCCACAAGAACTGAAAACCCCGACCGGGGCCCCGCCGGCCGGCGCTTCTCCATCGTCCGGCCTGTCCCTGATGTCCGACATGGGCCGAACGGATGATTGTCTTTAGACCAGTCGGTAGAAAGATGGTTAATTTCGGGCGATATGCCACTGTTTGTGCTAGTTGCATCGCTCCAGCAACTGGACCGCCCGCCAACGTTCCACCAGCACTTCGTAGGCCTTGCTGGCGGCGTCCGCGTCCCCCTTCGCCAGTGCCGCGAGGCCCTCCGCCGCCAGTGCCGGCGAATCGTCATCACGTAGTTGGCGCTCGCTGAACAGTGAAACCAGACCACCGTAGTCAACTTCCACAATGGACCTGGGATGAAACTCCTCCAACCACCGCGCGCCCTCCTCCACCGCCATGGTGATCGGGGTGTCACCGAGAGCCCGGCGAAGCACCGCCAGCGCCCGGTGTGCCCGGCGCCGGGCCCGCGCCATCGCCGTGCGGTATCGCAGCCAACGCTTGCCTGGCCCCAGACCCAGATCCTTCTCACTGTTGTCCACCAGCACGAACCAGCGCAACGGCACGGTCCAGCCGGATGAGGACTCGTGCAGCCTCGGACCCCGAGTTTCCAACGGACGTTCCGGATCCTGCCACTGGTCGCGGATCTCCTCCGCGGCGGTCACCAGCGCGGACGGTACGAACGCGTCCGCGATCGGCTTCGGTACCCCGTTCCGGGCGCTGAGCGCCGCCCGCGCCACCTGTTGCCGTAGCTCCCACGGGCAGGCCAGCAGCGAGCCGGAATCCTCCAGCAGGTACGCCTCGTCGGGCAACTCCGGCAGCCTGGTCCACCCCACGCCGAGAGCGTTCGTGACCAGCTGTCGCTGCAGTGCGGGCCCCTCCTGGGTGCCCACCGCACGTCCTTCTGCCGCGTACGTCCGCCAGCGGCGCTGCCGCTCCCGGTCAAAGGCGACCAGCGGCTCGTACACCCGGAGATAGGCGCAGAACGGTGACGACACCCGCCGATCCTTCCATGAACCCACCGGCACACGGCGACCACCGCTTGACAGACTGGGCAACGTGCTCGGCGGCCGGGTGTCGGGTACTGGCGGAAAGGAACAATTGTGGATCTTGGACTCTCGGACAAGGTGGCGCTGGTCGCCGGTGGCAGCAGCGGCCTGGGATTCGCGATCGCCGCGGGGCTGCTCGCCGAAGGCGCCCGGGTCTCGATCGCGGCCCGGGACCCGGAACGAGTCGACGACGCGGTCCGCCAGCTGTCCGGGCAAGGCGAGGTGCACGGGCAGGCAGTCGACGTACGGGACGAGTCAGCCGTCAACCGGTGGGTGGCCGCCGTCGCGGAACGGTTCGGAGGGATCCACGTGGTGCTCGCCAACGCCGGGGGTCCCCCGGCCGGAATGGCGACCGACTTCGACCTGGACGACTACCGCCAGGCGTTGGAACTGAACCTGCTCGGCTCGATCCGGCTGGTACAGCGTGCCCTGCCGCACCTGAAGACGGCCGGCTGGGGGCGGATCCTGTTCCTGACGTCCTCCTCGGTACGCCAACCGATCCCGAACCTGGCACTGTCCAACACCGCGCGGGCCGGCGTGGTGGGCTACGCGAAATCTCTGGTCGCCGCGCTCGGTCCAGGCGACATCACGGTCAACGTACTGGCCCCTGGCCTCACCCGGACAGCGCGGCTCACCCATCTGCACGGTTCCGACGTGTCGGCGCTGGGTGCCGAAATCCCGCTCGGCAGGGTCGCCGAACCCGAGGAGTTCGCAGCGGTCGCCGTGTTCCTGGCCAGCACCCGTGCCTCGTACGTGACCGGCGCGGTGGTCCCCGTCGACGGTGGCGCCACCCGGTCCCTGCTGTAACCACAGACGCCGGCGGGGCGCCCGTCCCAGCACGCGGGAGTGGACCATGAGAGCCACACCGCACCCACGGGACGGAATACGCTCATCACAGGCCGGCAGATCCGCCGGCTCACGGCGAGGCCCCACAAGGGCACCGCCTCACACCCACAGGAGCAGTCATGGGCGTATTCACCGCCACCGACCGCCAGGATCAGGTCGGTCACGAACAGGTCGTCTTCTGCGAGGACACCCAATCCGGGCTACGGGCCATCATCGCGATCTACTCCACCGCGTTGGGACCGGCCCTGGGGGGCACGCGCTTCTACCCGTACCGGAGTGAAGCCGAGGCCCTGCACGATGTCCTCGAACTGTCCAGGGGTATGGCGTACAAGAACGCACTCGCCGGCCTCGACCTCGGCGGCGGCAAGGCCGTGATCTGGGGAGATCCAGCCAGAGACAAGAGCGAACCGCTACTTCGCGCGTACGGGCGGTTCGTGCAGTCCCTCGGTGGCCGCTACATTACAGCCTGCGACGTCGGCACGTACGTCGCGGACATGGACATCGTGGCCAAGGAAACCCGATTCGTCACCGGCCGGTCCCTGGAACACGGCGGGGCCGGGGACTCCTCGATCCTCACCGGCTGGAGCGTCTACCAGGGCATGCGGGCGGCGGCTGAAAACGTGTGGGGCACCGCTTCGCTCTCCGGCAGGACGGTCGGCATCGCGGGCGTCGGCAAGGTCGGCAGGCACCTGCTGGAGCACCTCGTCGCGGAGGATGCGGGGGTCGTGGTCGCTGACGTCAGCCCCGCCGCACTGAACTGGGTAAGCACCAACTACCCACAGGTCCGGATCGTGTCCGGCGAGCTGGAGCTGATCACCGGTGATATCGACGTGTACGCGCCGTGCGCACTCGGTGGTGCGCTGAACGACGACACCGTGCCGATGCTCCGGGCCAGGGTGGTCTGCGGCGCGGCGAACAACCAGCTCGCCCATCCCGGCATCGAGAAGGTGCTACAGGACCGCGGCATCCTGTACACACCGGACTACGTGGTGAACGCCGGCGGCGTGATCCAGGTGGCCGACGAGATCGAGGGCTTCAACTTCGAGCGTGCGAAGAGCCGGGCTTCCCGGATCTTCGAAACAACTCAGCAGGTGCTGCAACTGGCCGCCGCGGAGGGCGTACCACCCGCGGTGGCGGCCGACCGGCTCGCAGAGCGTCGGATGGCCGAATGCGGCCGGTTGCGGGCCATCCTGCTGCCCTGACCGATCCGCGCGGAGCCCATGGCGCCGCGTTCCGGCGCGGTGCCACGGGTAGGCTTGCGGGCGGTGGTCCGGCCGATCGCGGGTCCCCCGGGAACGGGCACCGGATTGGTAACGAACAGTACGCGTGACACTCCTTACAGCACGGACGGTACCGCCAGGTACCGACTCCGCCGGTCGATCTCGGGTTTGAGGGTCACGTCACCTGGGGGTCGAGGTGCCGAACCTCGATCCGGACCTGTACGGTTAAGGCACGAGAGATGCCTAAGTCGTCGGGGCCGCCTCTCGAGGCCGCCCCGCAAAACTGTGCGAGGGGGTCGAGCCATGGGGCGCGGCCGTGCGAAGGCCAAGCAAACGAAAGTGGCCCGACAGCTGAAGTACCACACCCCGGATACCGACCTCAGGGCACTCGAGCGTGAGCTCGCAGGCCCGAAGTCGCGGTCCGACGAGAACTTCGAGCAGTTCGACGACAGCGACGAGGAGTACGAAGACTCGCGCTCGTCCTCGCCCGACCGGTAGCTGGTCGCCCGCCCCTTCGGGTGGGGCTCACAGCCTCACGAGCCGTCCGATTATTCGGACGGCTCGTGATCTCACCTGTCATCCGGAGTGACTGACACTAGGGCGTGCCGGCCACCCCAGATGCAGCAGCATCCGGGTGTTACCGAGCGTGTTGGGCTTGACCCGTTCCAGGTCGAGGAACTCCGCCACTCCCTCGTCGTAGGA
Organism: Micromonosporaceae bacterium; assembly: GCA_036375165.1. GTDB lineage: Bacteria > Actinomycetota > Actinomycetes > Mycobacteriales > Micromonosporaceae > WHSM01. The sequence continues at coordinate 4,871 of DASUSI010000099.1, forward strand.
GCGGAGCAGCTCGTCGTAGATGTCGGGTGACACTGGCGTGCCGTCGATCGGCTGGAAGCCGTGCCGGGCGAAGAAGCCGGTCTCGAAGGTGAGTACGAAGACGCGTCGGATGCCGAGCCGCCGGGCACTGTCCAGCAAGCCGATGGCGAGCCCGTGCCCGAGGCCGCGACCGTGCCATGCCGGGTCCACCGCGATGGTGCGGATCTCGGCGAGGTCCTCCCACATCACGTGGAGCGCCCCGCATCCGATCACCCGTCCGGCCACCTCGGCGACCAGAAACTCCTGGATGTCCTCGTACAGCGCGACGGTCGCCTTGGCCAGCAGCTTGCCCGCCGGGGCATAGATGTCGATCAGACGACGGATGGCGGGGACGTCGGCCGTTCTCGCCCAGCGGATGAGTATGCGTTCCTTAGCATCTTCATGCACCGGCCCACCCTACCCTGGTACGACCAGGCGATTCCGCCACACGATCGTGGAAAGCCGCCGCGAAGAGAACGGTCGCGGCGGCTTTCCACGATCACGAAACGGAAGGGGGTCAGCCGCAGGTGAAGGAGTTGACCATCCGTACCTGGCCGCTGCCCTCGATGATCTCGCCGACCGCCCAGGCGTTCACCTGCCGCCCGGTGAGCAGAGCCAGCGCCCGATCCGCGTCCTCGGGGGACACCACGGCGATCATCCCGATGCCGAGGTTGAAGGTCCGCTCCATCTCGTCGTCGTCGACCCGGCCCTTCACCGCGACCAGATCGAAGATCGGCTGTGGCCGCCAAGAGGACCGGTCCACCACCGCGTCCACCTCGGGGTTGAGCACACGTACCAGGTTGCCCGGAATACCGCCGCCGGTGACATGGGCGAACGCCCGTACGTCACATTCCTTGATCAGCTCAAGGCAGTCCTTGGCGTAGATCTTCGTCGGGGTCAGCAGTTCCTCACCAAGGGTGCGCTGCCGCCCCAGTTCCTCGATCACGGTGTCGAGCCGCAGCCGACCGGCTCCCAGCAACACGCTACGCACCAGGGAGTACCCGTTGGAGTGCAGGCCCGTGGAACCCATGGCGATCACCACGTCCCCGGCCTCGACCCGCTCCTCGCCGAGTACCTCGTCGGTCTCGACCACGCCCACACCGGTCGCGGCGAGGTCGTACTCGTCCGGCCGAAGTACGCCCGGGTGCTCCGCGATCTCACCGCCGAGCAGCGCGCAGCCCGCGTACCGGCACCCATCGCTGATTCCAGCGGCGATCTCGGTCACCCGGTCCGGGACCACCTCGCCGCAGGCGATGTAATCCAGCAGGAACAGCGGCTCGGCGCCACAGGCCACGATGTCGTCCACAACCATGGCGACCAGATCGACCCCCACGGTGTCGTGGATGCCCATCTGTTGCGCGATCACCAGCTTGGTGCCGACCCCGTCGGTGGAGGAGGCGAGCAGCGGTTCCTTGTATTTGGTGATGTCGAGTTTGAACAGACCCGCGAACCCACCGATACCGCCGACCACCTCGGGCCGGAACGTCTTACGTACGTGGGGCTTCAGGCGCTCGACTGCCTCTTCACCGGCGTGGATGCTCACGCCCGCGTCGCTGTAGCTGGTGGTACGCCTGCGGTTGGCGCCGCCATTCCATGGCGTCACCTTCCGCGTCTGGCTTGGACGCTCGGACACGTGGGTCACAGCTCTCCCCTTAAGGGCCGACGTGCGTGGGGATCAACGCCGCTGGGGCGTACCCGTACCTTCGGCCGTTTCGGACAGTTCGGCTGCATCGGCGCCATGCTCGACAGCGTCGGTGCTGGTGATTACGGTCGGGCTCATCGTCGCGACGGGATCGGTGTCCGCCTCGGCACGCAAGCTGCCGACACCCGCCGTAAGTTGTCGCTTCCTGAGCCCTTCCAGTACGTGCTTGCCAATGAGGTCATCGGCCGGCAGCGGAATCGGGTACTCGCCGTCGAAGCAGGCCCGACACAGCCTGTTCGCGGGTTGCTCGGTCGCGGAGATCAGCCCCTGCAGGGAGACGTAACCGAGCGAGTCGGCACCGAGGGAGCGCCGCACTCCCTCAGTGTCCAGTCCGTTGGCGATCAGTTCCGCCCGGGTCGCGAAGTCGATGCCGTAGAAGCACGGCCACTTCACCGGGGGTGAGGAGATCCGTACGTGTACCTCGACCGCCCCCGCCTCCCGGAGCATCCGGACAATGGCGCGCTGCGTGTTACCGCGCACGATCGAGTCATCCACCACCACGATCCGCTTGCCCCGTATCACGTCTCGCAGCGGGTTCAGCTTGAGCCGGATACCGATCTGCCGGATCGTCTGCGACGGTTGGATGAAGGTACGTCCCACGTACGCGTTCTTCACCAGACCCATACCGTACGGAATGCCGGACTCTTCCGCGTACCCGATGGCGGCCGGCGTGCCGGACTCCGGAGATGGGATCACGAGATCGGCCCGGGCCGGGTGCTCCCGGGCCAGTCGCCGGCCGATCTGGACCCGCGCCGCGTACACGTTGCGTCCCGCGATGGTGGCGTCGGGGCGGGCGAGATAGACGTACTCGAAGACACAGCCTTTCGGCTCCGGGGCGGCGAACCGTTCGCTGCGCAGCCCGTGTTCGTCGATGGCGAGCAGCTCCCCGGGCTCGACCTCCCGGATGAACGAGGCACCGACGATGTCCAGCGCGGCGCTCTCACTGGCCACCACCCAGCCACTTTCCAGGCGACCGAGCACCAAGGGTCTGACACCCTGTGGATCGCGGGCCGCGTAGAGCGTGTCCTCATCCATGAAGACGAAGCTGAACGCACCGCGCAGGGTCGGCAGCAGTTGCATGGCCGCCGCCTGTACCGAAACGTCCGGGCGGGCCACCAGCAGACTGGATACCAGTGCGGTGTCGCTGCCCGCGTCGTCGCCGCCGGAAATCTGCCGGGCCAGCTCGGCGGAATTGACCAGGTTGCCGTTGTGAGCCAGGGCCACTGTGGTGCCCGACCGCGTCGAACGGAGGGTCGGCTGGGCGTTCTCCCAGTTGGACGCGCCGGTCGTGGAATACCGGGTGTGTCCAATCGCGAGGTGGCCGCGCAGGCTCGCCAGCGTCGGCTCGTCGAAGACCTGGGCGACCAGGCCGACGTCCTTGTAGACCACGATTCCGGAGCCGTCGCTGACCGCGATACCAGCGGCCTCCTGACCCCGGTGTTGCAGTGCGTAGAGCCCGAAGTACGCCAACTTGGCGACCTCGTCACCCGGAGCCCACACGCCGAAAACGCCACACGAGTCCTGGGGTCCGGCTTCTCGTGGGTCGAGGTCATGGGTCAATAACCCGTCGCCTCGGGGCACCCCGTCACTCCTCGATCGCCAGGGGAAAGAACCTTCGCCGTCAGTGTACGCGAGCCTGCGGTTATAACACAGTGCTGCCCTCCGGTCGCTCACTGTGATTGCACGGTGTCTCCGCGCGACACTCGGACCAGCGGCAGATGCGGCGACAGATCCGACCGGATGCCGCTGGCGTGAAGTGCGCCACTGCCGGCCGCATCGGACCAACTGAGGCGCCCGCTCGCCAGGCGTACCCAGGTGACCGGATCAGTCTCCACCACGTTCGGTGGCTGACCGCGGGTGTGCCGGGGGCCCGCACCACACTGGGCCGCGCCGTACGGCGGCACCCGTACCTCAACCGCCCTCCCCGGAACCGTACGCGACAGCACCAGAAGGGACATCCGTACCGCGTCGCGCAGCGCCCCGACCGGGATCTCATCCCCGGACCGGTACGCCACCAACACATCCTCCACGACACGCCGGAGAGCCTGCGGATCGACCTGACGGGTTACCACGTGGTCGACTCTATTGCCCCCGGGTCGCAGCGCGCACGCTCGACAAGGCATAGTGGCCGGCGGTGTACTGCACGGGGTTGTCCGAGGAGGCAGATAGGCGTGACAGTGCAACCGATAGCAGGGAAACCGGCGACGTGGCTGCGCCGGATCGGCGTCATCGTATCCATCACCCTAGGGGTCACGCCGATCGCGGCGGTACCCGCCTATGCCGCGCCCAACGACGTGGCGATTGTGGCATCCGGAAACGTGGACCTCAGCGTCGGCGGTGGTGCCCGGCGCATCGTGTTCACCGTGTCGAACCGGGGCCCGATGGACGCGGACAACATCGGTGTCCGGGTTGACGTGCCGCTCGGCGGGCAGGGTGTGGCCATCACCGCAGGGCCGGACGGCTGTGAGGTCGGTCGGAACAACCTTCGGTGCGGCATCAACAGGCTGAAGCGCGGCGACTCCGAATCGTTCTCGATTCAGATCTCTCCCCCGCAAACCGGCGGGCCGGCAGTCGGGGAGAGCCGCAGCGAGCAGGGCGTGGCCCGGGCAGAGGTCGGAGAGGACCTCAACCCCGCCAACAACTCCGCCGGGTTCCGTGTGACGCTGCGCGGCCCGGAAGCCGCGAAGGTGGTCCAATCCGTCACCGGCACGGTGAAGGACGGCGATTCCGGTGATCCCGTGGCGAACGCCAAGGTGGTCGTCACCGACGCGGACGGCGGGACCCACAAGACCGCGACCGACAACAGCGGACAGTTCAAGATCACGTCGAGCGACGCGAACCCGATCACTGCCGGAGCCCTGCAGATCGCGGTGGCCAAGGACGGCTACGAAACGAAAAAGATCCGCAGGACCGGGGAGCCCGGCAGCTCGCTGACGGTCCGGATGTCGCTCATCCCCAAGGTGCAAGCCAGCGCCTCGGAATCCGCCGAGCCCACCGCGAGCGAGGAAGCCGCGATACCGCCCACCGCCCCCGGGGACGAGTCGAGTGGCGGCGATTGGCTGACCTGGATGCTGTACCTGCTGGCGGCACTGCTGGTGCTGGGCGGCATCGGCGCGATCGTGTGGCTGTTCGTACGCCGTAACGAGGACGACGAGACCGACCGGTACCGCCAAGGCGGCGCGCCGGGTCCCGGAATGCCGGGGGCGCCCGGGATGCCAGGAGCACCGCCCATCGGGGCGCGGGGGGTGTACCACGACGATCCGTATGGGGCTCCCACGTCGGTGATGGGCGGCGGCCCGCCCACCAGAATGCTTGGCGCGGACTCGCCGACCTCGGTGATCGGGCCCGGTGGGTTCCCGGGTGCCATGGACCAGCCAACGTCGGTGATCGGGCCCGGTGGTCTGCCGGGTGCCATGGACCAGCCCACCTCACGGATCCCCCGACCCGGAATCGACCAGCCCACCTCCAGGCTGGGCCATCAAGGTCTGGACGAGCCGACCCAGGGACACCCGGGACCCTCGGCGGACGACGACATCTACCCCCACGGACGTGAGCGCTACGCGGACGGGACCGGCCAGCACGGCTACGGTGACCCGGGTTACAGCCGGGACCGTGACTACGGCGACCCCGGCTACCGCGAGCCTGGCTACCCCGATCAGGGCTACCGCGACCCTGGATACCCCGATCAGGGCTACTCAGACCACGGCGACCAGACCTACGGCAGTCAGGCTCCCGGATACGGCCAGGGCGGCGGCTACGGTAGCGACCCCGGATACGGTGCCGGCCGGCACTCCGCCGACGACAACCACGCAGACCCCGGGTACGGGGAGCAGCCCTCGCGTCGTGGCCGGCGGGCGGCCGAGGACCGCCGCCGGGACTGGTACGAGGACTAACGGCCCCAGTCGAACAGCCTGGGCAACGTGCCCTGGTACGCCGTACGCAGCTCGTCCAGTGGAACCGTGAACTGGCCGGCCACCTCCACCGTGTCCCGGTCCGGGGTGACCGTGCCGATGCGGTGGGCGGGCACGCCGTGGTCCCGGCACACCGACTGGAACGCTTCCACGTGTTGTGGCGCGACCGTGACCAGGGCCCGTCCCGTCGACTCGGAGAACAGGTAGCCGGCCGGGTCCGAAGTGAACTCCGCTGGCACGGTGACCGATGCGCCGACCCCGTGACGCAGGCACGATTCCACCAGCGCCTGGGCGAGCCCACCGTCCGACAGGTCATGCGCCGCCGCGACGAGTCCCTGTCCGGCTCCGCTCTCCAGCACTGTGCCGAGCCGTTGTTCGGCGGCCAGGTCCACAGTGGGCGGGACGCCGCCCAGGTGGCGGTGCGTCACCCAGGCCCACTCCGAACCGGACAGTTCCAGCCGGGTCTCCCCCAGCAACAGCAGCACCGCGTCCTCACGCGGGAAGCCGGACGGCACCCGACGCCGTACATCGTCGATCAGGCCCAGCACGCCGACCACCGGCGTGGGATTGATCGCCACGTCACCGGTCTGGTTGTAGAAGCTGACGTTGCCACCGGTGACCGGGATCCCGAGTTCTGCGCAGCCGTCGGCGAGACCGCGCACGGCCTCGGCGAACTGCCACATCACCTCCGGGTCCTCGGGACTGCCGAAATTGGCGCAGTTGGTCACCGCGATCGGGGTCGCCCCGGTCACGGCGACGTTTCGGTACGCCTCAGCCAGTGCCAGCTTCGCCCCCCGGTACGGGTCCAGCCGGGTGTACCGGCCGTTGCCGTCCACCGAGATCGCCACCCCGAGGTGGGACCGCTCGTCCAGGCGCAACATCCCGGCGTCCTCCGGCTGGGCGAGCACAGTGTTGCCCAGCACGTACCGGTCGTACTGCTCGGTGATCCACGTGCGGTCGCACAGGTTCGGGCTGGCCGCCATCCGCAGCAGTGTGGCCCGTAACTCGTCGCCGGTCCGTGGCCTGGGCAACTCCTCGGCCCGGTCGCCGCGCAGCGCCGACAGGTCCTCGGGTTCCCGGAGCGGGCGCTGGTACACCGGCCCGTCATCGGCCAGGCTGCCCGGTGGTACGTCCGTGACAGTGACCCCGTGCCAGGTGACGACCAACCGGCCGGTGTCGGTGACCTCCCCGATCGAAGTGGCCGGCACACCCCATTTCGCAGCGACCGCCAGCACCTCGTCCAACTTGGCGGGCTCGACGATCAGCAGCATCCGCTCCTGCGACTCGCTGGCCAGGATCTCGTGCGGCTCCATGGACGGCTCGCGCAGCAGCACCCGCTCCAGCCACACCCGCATCCCGGTACCCGCCGCCGCCGATGTCTCCGACAGGGCGCAGGTCAGGCCGGCGCCACCCAGGTCCTGGATCCCGACCACCAGGCCCGCGTCGTACAACTCCAGGCAACTTTCGATCAGCAGCTTCTCGGTGAACGGATCTCCAACCTGGACAGACGGACGCCGGGCCACTGAACCTTCGTCAGCACCATCCTCGAACGTCGCGGACGCCAGCACCGACACGCCACCGATGCCGTCCCGGCCGGTCTTCGCCCCGAGCAACACCACCGCGTTGCCCACCCCGGCAGCAGCCTTGTTCTGCAGCCGGTGCGCTGGAAGCACCCCCACACACAGCGCGTTGACCAGTGGATTTCCCTGGTAACAGGGGTCGAACACGACCTCCCCGCCGATGTTCGGCAGGCCCAGGCAGTTGCCGTAGCCGCCGATCCCGGCCACCACGCCAGGCAGCACCCGCCTGGTGTCCGGGTGCTCCGCGTCACCGAACCGCAACGGGTCCATCACGGCCACCGGCCGGGCACCCATCGCGAGAATGTCCCGGACGATGCCGCCGACACCGGTCGCCGCACCCTGATACGGCTCCACGAAGCTCGGGTGGTTGTGGCTCTCCACCTTGAAAGTGACCGCCAGGTCGTCGGTGACCTGGATCACTCCGGCGTTCTCCCCGATCCCGGCCAGCAGCCGGTCACTCGCCGGCGCTTTCTCCACGAACTGTCTCAGGTGGACCTTGCTCGACTTGTACGAGCAGTGCTCGCTCCACATGATCGAGTACATCGCGAGCTCAGACTGGGTCGGCCGGCGACCCAGGATCTCCCGGATGGTGAGGTACTCCTCGTCGCGCAGCCCCAGCTCGGCGTACGGCTGCGAGTCTTCCGGCGAGGCTGCCGCGCGCGGCACCGAGTCGGTGTGCTCCAAAGCCGTGGTCATGCCCGTGCTCCCACACTCGCCAGGTGGTTGCGCACCGACGTGAAGACCCCCAGGCCGTCCGTGGACGCCCCGGTCAACTCCTCGACCGCGTGCTCCGGATGCGGCATCATGCCCACCACGTTTCCCGCCTCGTTCGTGATCGCCGCGATGTCGCGCAGGGAACCGTTCGGATTGCCGCCCACGTAACGGGCCACCACCCGGCCCTCCGCCTCCAAAGCGTCGAGAGTGGCGACATCCGCCGTGTACCGGCCGTCGATGTTCTTCACCGGGATCACGACCTGGTCGCCTACGGCATACCGGTTGGTCCAAGCGGTCCGGTTGTTCGCCACCTCCAGCCCCTGCGGTCGGCAGCGGAAATGCAGGTGGCTGTTACGGGTCAGGGCACCGGGCAGCAGGTGCGCCTCACAGAGCACCTGGAACCCGTTGCAGATGCCGAGCACCGGCATGCCGCCCCGTGCGGCCGCCACGAGCGGCGCCATCACCGGGGCGAACCTGGCGATCGCACCGGCCCGCAGATAGTCGCCATAGGAGAACCCGCCGGGCAAAACCACTGCGTCGACCTGCCGGAGGTTCCGGTCCGCATGCCACAGCCGGACCGGCTCGGCACCGGCCAGGCGTACCGCCCGGAGTGCATCGGCGTCGTCCAGCGAGCCGGGGAAGGTCACCACGCCGACGCGGGTCATGCCGGCTGCTCCGCGGACTCTTCGACCCGTACCGTGAAGTTTTCGATCACCGGGTTGGCGAGCAGCTTGTCCGCGATCTCGCGGGCCGCCCCGAGGTCCGCGTCCCCGGCGAACTCGATCTCGATCCGCTTTCCGATCCGTACCGACTCAACGCCGCTCGCCCCGAGCCGGGGCAGTGCGTTGACCACCGCCTCACCTTGTGGATCGAGGATCTCGGGCTTGAGCATGACGTCGACCACAACGCGAGCCACGCGGTTTGCTCCTGTCAGGGAATCGCAGGTCAGTTGCGCCTGTGAGCCTACCCGGGGCCGACCCCCGACCCGGGGACGACCCGCGTCACGCTGAGCAACCGGTCAGAGGATCTCGCCAGGCTGGTACGCGACGGCTCCCGGGTGCGCGGCGAGCACCTCCTCCACGGCCCGGGTGACCGCCGCGATCTGTGCCGAGGCCGCCCCTGTGAAACGTGCCGGGTCCGCGACGAGGTCCCGCACCTCCGCCGGGCTGAGCCGCAACCGCTCGTCGGCGGCGAGCCGGTCCAGCAGGTCGTTACGCTCGGCACCCTTCTCCCGCATTCCGAGGGCCACCGCCACCGCGTGCTCCTTGATCGCCTCGTGCGCCCGCTCCCGGCCGACACCCCGGCGTACCGCCGCCACCAGAACCCTCGTGGTCGCCAGGAAGGGCAGGTAGCGGTCCAGTTCCCGGCCGATCACCGCCGGGTACGCACCAAACTCGTCCAGCACGGTGAGGAACGTCTGGTAGAGCCCGTCGGCGGCGAAGAACGCGTCCGGCAGCGCCACCCGGCGCACCACCGAGCAGGAGACATCGCCCTCGTTCCACTGGTCTCCGGCCAACTCGCCAACCATCGACAGGTGACCGCGCAGCACCACGGCCAGGCCATTGATCCGTTCACAGGAGCGGCTGTTCATCTTGTGTGGCATCGCGCTGGAGCCCACCTGGCCCGGCTTGAACCCCTCGGTCGCCAGCTCCTGCCCCGCCATCAACCGGACCGTCAACGCCAGCGAGGACGGCGCGGCGGCGGCCTGAACCAGTGCCGACACCACATCGAAGTCCAGGGATCTGGGGTAGACCTGCCCGACACTGGTCAGCACCCGCTGGAAACCCAGGTGTACGGCGACCGCACGCTCCAGATCCGCGAGTCTGTCGCTGTCGCCGCCCAGCAGGTCAAGCTGGTCCGCGGCGGTGCCCACCGGGCCTTTGATTCCCCGCAACGGGTAGCGGAGCAGCAGGTCCTCGATCCGCTCGTACGCCAGCAGCAACTCCTCGGCGGCGGTGGCGAACCGCTTCCCGAGCGTCGTCGCCTGCGCCGGTACGTTATGCGACCGGCCAACCATCACCAGGTCGGCGTACTGGGTGGCGCGGGCGGCCAGCCTGGCGAGCGCTGCGGTCACCCGGTCCCGTACCAGTTCCAGGGACTGCCGGATCTGGAGCTGCTCCACGTTCTCGGTGAGGTCACGGCTGGTCATCCCCTTGTGGATGTGCTCCTCACCGGCGAGCGCGCAGAACTCCTCGATCCTGGCCTTCACATCGTGCCGGGTGACCCGTTCCCGGGCCGCGATCGACGCCAGATCGACCTGGTCGATGACCGCCTGGTACGCCTCGATCACCCCATCCGGGACCTCGACGCCCAGGTCGCGCTGCGCCTTCAGCACCGCGATCCACAGCCGCCGCTCCAGTACGATCTTGTGCTCGGCCGACCAGATACGGGCCAGCTCGGGCGAGGCGTACCGTTCTGCGAGGACATTCGGGATGAAGGACTTGGTCACCCGGCCATTCTCCCGTACCCGCAGGTCAGGGAACCGGCAGGTCAGCCCGATCGGCCGTTCCCGGGGGTACCGGCAGGGCTCTGGGACGCCGAGTGCAGGTCATACCGGTCCTGGTACTCCTTAATCAACAACGCCTGAAGATCTTCGCAAACTCCTCCTCAGACCACCGCCAGGTGAATTCGTCCACGAGGTCCGCTCGGCGAAGGTTCAGGTCATGTTGGCTGTCCATCTCGATGCGGTGCTCCCAATACGGGCGTCCCGTGCCGCTTTCGAATTCGCTGGAATGGTGTCGGAACGGCTCCGTTGGTCGAACCGCAAACGGGTTGACTTCGCGGTATATCCCACGCGGGTCCGAGTCGCCCGGATTCTGGATGAACTGTCCCGTCGGTACGGCTACCGCACCACTTCCGGTATCACGATCGGTGTGCGCCTCAGCCAGCCGGAGATCGCGGCTCTCGCCGGCGCGGCCGATGTGACCGTCCAGAAAGCACTTCGGGAGTTGCGTGGCGACCGTCTGATCCAGACCGGGTACCGCCGGATCACCGTACTGGATCCACATAGGCTTAGGATCACGGCACGGTGTGAGTCGGGAGACTGACTTCGCCCAATCGTCACCGTGACCTCAGGGGAAATCCTCACTCCAGTCTGATAGGATATGAGGAATTCCTCGTGTCTTCGTGCTCACGTTTCGGATTCCCTTGATGCCTGCCTCCAAATCGGACTGTCAGCCTAGGAGGACGCCCACGCAGCGGCGCGCGTGGCGTACCCGGGAACGGATTCTGGCTGGGGCCGCTCAAGTCTTTGCCGAGTACGGGTACGCGTCGGGCACCACCGATCGGATTGCTGGCGCGGCTGGCCTGTCGGTGGGCTCGCTGTACCAGTACTTCCCGAACAAGGACGCGATTCTGCTGGTATTGGCGACGTCCCACATCAACCAGACCGCCGACGCCGTCCGCGAGACCTTGGCGGAAGTGCGACCAGCCAAGGTATGGCTGCCGGAATTGACCGCCGCCGTGGTCGGGCAGCACGTCGAGAACCCGCGGCTGCACCAGGTGCTTTTCGAGGAGGCACCACGGCCACCGGAAGTCGTGGCGCGGTTTCGCGAGGTCGAGAGCGAGGCGGTGACCGCGATCGCCGCACTGCTGCGAGGTGATGCCAGCCTGAGAATCGCACAGCCCGATCGGTGCGCGCGATTCGTCGTCGCCACCATCGAGGCGCTGACCCACCGGTTCATGGGCGGTAGTCCGCAGATCGACATGGACGACCTCGTCGACGAGATCACCTCAATGGTGGTCAAGTACCTACAGTGACCCTTTGCCTGTGACCGCGACCGCCCGGTAGAGATCACGGAGCGGGCAGATCTCGCCTCCGTGGTGCATCACCTCGCGGCTGATATGGAGAATCAACGCGGCGATCGGCTCGTCGGCGTACGGGCCCCCTTTCCGCCCGAGGGGGCGCGGTCAACTCGGCCTCCGTGAGAGACCCGATGTTGTCGCACCATTCCCGGTACGTACGGTCCAGGAACAGGACGGCCTCGGCGGCCGTACCCGGCAGGTCAACAGGCAGATGCCTGGGATCGAACATGTCAGCATCGTCAGGCACCGTCCCGTCACCGAAAAGAGCACTGGTACGGCAGGTTCCAACACCCTTGCGGCCCGAGCTGCGCCTGCCATCAGGAACTCAGCTCCCGCTCCAGCGGGGTACGAAACCTGGGCGCGAACCGGACCGGCCCCACCCATTCCGCGAGCCGCGCCGCCGCCTTCTCCACCGCCGTGACGCCATCCGAGCCGATGTCCTCCAGCAGCCGGTACGCCACCTCGCCGTCCTTGCGCTGCGCCCAGCCGCCGACCACCCGGCCCTGCCACCACACAGTCGGACCGACGTTGCCCGACCGGTCGAACAGCACCGGCCCGTGTCCGCCGAGGAACCAGTCCCGGCGCTGCCATCCCATCGGCGTCGCGTCAAGCGCCGGCAGCAACACCGCGTCCGGGGCCTCGGGCGCGGCCACGGCCTCCAAGTCGTCGGCGAGCACCAGGCCGGCTGCGCCGTCCAGATCCACCTCAGCCGGATCGATCCTGGTGAGCGCCCGCTTCACCGCCGCCGCTGTGAAACCGCTCCACCACCTGATGTCCGCCACGGTGCCCGGCCCGAACCGCGCCAGCCAGCGACGGATCAGCTCCACCCGGGCGTCCGCCTCGGACCAGTCCGGAAGCCCGCCGGGCAGCCAGCTGTCCAGCGGCGCCCACCGGTACTGACTGGAGACCCAGGATCCGCGCGGATGACCCCGTACGATGCGGCCTTCCATGGAGAGCTGGTTCAACACCCACGTCGTGATGTTGGTCCATGCCTCGTACTTCTTGCCCTCGGCCATCAGCACGGAGGTCCGCAGCCTCGGCTCGTCGGCCGACAGCTCACTCGCGGTAGCCTCGCCTCGTGCCAGCAACACCTGGACCGTGGATTCCTGTACGTCGGTGAGCCAGGCGTCGACGTCCCCGGTCACCGCCGGAGAGATTCGCTGGATCAGCCTGCGCCGTTCCCGTACCGCGATCTCCTGGGTGGCCGCGGCGTGTACCACCCCGGCGAGGTCCACCGGCACCACCCACATGGTGCGGCGCATCCCGAGCATCCGTACCAGCGAACGCTCCTGGTAGAGCGCCTGCTGCACGGCACCCACGTCGCCCGCCGCCACCCGGGCCAAGGCTGACAGGTACACCGAGACCGGGTCGGTGGCGTGCAGCGCCACCACACCGGCCGCCGCCCGTGCCGGATGGTCCACCTGGCTCTCCCGGCAGAGCAGGTGTCGCCGCACCAGCCTGGCCCGCCGCTCGCCCTGGTCGATCCGCCTCATCAACGGCAAGGTAGCGGAACGGTACGACAGATCAGGCGCCCCGGAACGTCGGTGGCCGCTTCGCCAGGAACGCCCGTACCGCCTCCGCGAGGTCCTGACTGGGCAGGAATGCCGCGTTCCACGCGGCGACGTGACGCAGCCCCGCAGCCACCGCCGGCTCCCGTCCCTCGTTCAGGATCTCCTTCGTGCCGCGTACCACCAGGGGTGGATTCGCGGCGATCTCGGCGGCGAGCTTGCGGGCTGCTGACAGCACCGCCCGCTGGTCGGGGTACACGTCGTTCACCAGCCCGATCCGCTCCGCTCGGGCGGCGTCGATGTCCTTGCCGGTGAACGCGAGTTCCCGCAGGTGACCCTCACCGATGATGCCGGCGAGCCGTTGCAGGCTGCCCAGGTCCGCGACGATCGCCACCTTCACCTCACGCACGCTGAACATCGCGTCGGTGCTGGCTACCCGGATGTCCGCCGCCGCGATCAGGTCGACGCCAGCGCCGACACACCAGCCGGCCACGGCTGCCACCACCGGCTTGCGGCAGGCCGCGATCGAGCTGACCGCGGCCTGGAGCCGGTGGATCTGCTCGAGGAACCTGGTACGTGGCCCCGCCTGTGCGCCGGGACCGAGTACCTCCGCCCAGGCGGGCATCATCGCCGGCAGGTCCAAACCGTACGAGAAGTTGCCGCCGCTGCCGGTGAGCACTACCGCGCGGACCTCTTCGTCGGCGTCCAACTCGGTGAACACCGTGGGAAGTTCGTCCCAGAGGTCCGGTCCCATGGCGTTGCCCTTGCCCGGTCCCAGCAGGGTCACTTCGGCGACGTGGTCGGTCCGGTCCACCCGCAGCGACTTCATCAGCTACTCCTCGGTAACGACGACCGGTTCACCGTAGACGCCCTGATGCCCGGCGGCACCGCCGGGCATCAGCCGCGATGTCTCAGCTCCTCAGGGCAGCCCAGGAATCCGGCCTGCCACCGCGGCCTCCGCGATGTCGGTCCGATACCGGGCACCTGCCCAAGACACTCGATCCACCAGGGCGTACGCATTGCTGCGGGCCGCCGCCAGGTCCGCTCCGACCGCCGTACAGGAAAGCACCCGGCCGCCCGCGGTGACCAGCGTCCCGTCCTGCGCCTGCCGGGTGCCGGCGTGCAGGATCCCGGGCACCGGGCCGCCGTCCGAGGTCAGCGCCCCTGTGATCACGTCTCCGGTACGCGGTTGGCCGGGGTAGCCCTCGGAGGCCACCACGACGGTCACCGCAGCCCCGGCCCGCCACGCCAGCGGCGACTGCTCGGCGAGCCCGTCGGTCGCCGCGGCGTACAACAGAGCACCCAGCGGGGTCTCCAGCAGGGCAAGCACCGACTGCACCTCGGGGTCCCCGAACCGACAGTTGAACTCGATCACCTTGGGTCCGTCCCCGGTGAGCACCAGGCCGCAGTACAGCAGGCCGGTGAACGTCGCACCCCGGGACGCCATCTCCCCGAGCGTGGGACGGACCACATCGGACATCACGTCCTCGACCAGGCCGGGCGGCGCCCACGGCAGCGGCGTGTACGCGCCCATGCCCCCGGTATTGGGCCCGGTGTCGCCGTCGCCGATCCGTTTGAAGTCCTGTGCCGGGAGCAGCGGCACGGCGTGTGACCCGTCAGTGATGACGAACAGCGACACCTCGGGACCGGACAGGTACTCCTCGACCACCAGGTCGGAAGCCGCCGCCGCGTGCGCCAACGCGGCATCCCGGTCCGCTGTCACCACCACACCCTTGCCGGCCGCCAGCCCGTCGTGCTTCACCACGTACGGCCCACCGAACTCGTCCAGTGCCCGCTCCACATCAGCCCGCGAATGACAGGTGCGCGAACGGGCCGTCGGGACCTTCGCCGCTGCCATCACGTCCTTGGCGAACGCCTTGGAGCCTTCGATCCGGGCGGCGGCCCGGGAGGGACCGAAGCACGCGATGCCGGCGTGGCGTACCGCGTCGGCCACCCCGGCCACCAGCGGCGCCTCCGGACCCACCACAACCAGATCCGCGCGCACCGCCACGGCGAGCCCGGCGACCGCGTCCGGATCGGTGGTGGCGACATCCCGTACCTCGGTGGCAGCGGTGGCGATGCCCGGGTTACCGGGAGCGGCGACCAGATGGTCCACGGTGGGGTCGCTGGCCAGGGCCACCGAGAGGGCGTGTTCCCGGCCCCCGGATCCGATCAGTAGTACGCGCACCACGGCAGCCTACGTGGCGGCGGTCGCGGCCACGGCCGGGTCCGGCGGGCGAGTCGCCGACGGGCCAGTTGCGACACGCCGCGAAGATCCCGCGTAACGCTCGAACGTTGCACGGTCGGCCTTCACTACGCATACCCTCAACAACTACCCCAGTCCACATGTCAACCCGTCCGGAAGGAGTGGCTGGTGATACTTAGGTCAATCGGGACTTTCAGCAGCATCGCCGCGGTAGCTACCGCAGTCGCCGTCGGCGTACCCTTCGGAAGCGTGGCCAGCGCAAACGACCCGACAACCAGCCGAGCAGAGGAGTCACCCGCGCCGATCGTGATCGGACACCGTGGAGCCAGCGGCTACCGACCGGAACACACCCTCGCCGCGTATCGGCTGGCCATCCGGCAGGGCGCCGACGTGATCGAGCCCGACCTGGTCCCCACGAGTGACGGTGTTCTGGTGGCTCGGCACGAGAACGAGATCTCAGGGACCACCGATGTCACGGACCACCCGGAGTTCGCGGATCGGAGGACCACCAAAGTGATCGACGGGGTCCGGGTGGCCGGCTGGTTCACAGAGGACTTCACCCTTGCCGAACTCAAGACCCTGCGGGCCCGGGAGCGGATCCCGCAATTGCGTCCCCGAAACACCCGGTTCGACGGCGAGTTCGAGATCCCGACCCTGCAGGAAGTGATCGACCTGGCCCGCAAGGCGAGTCAGTGGACCGCCCGCACCATCGCCATCTACCCGGAGACCAAGCACCCGACGTACTTCCGCTCGATCGGCCTCGCGCTGGAGCCCGCGCTGGCCCGGATCCTGCGTGCCAACGGCCTGGACGGTCCGGACTCCCCCGTGCTGCTGCAGTCGTTCGAGCCAAGCAGCCTGCAGGAGCTGAACGGGCTGGTCGACCCGCCGCTGTTCCTGAACCTGACCGACCGTGGCAGACCGTACGACTTCGTGGTGAGCGGCGACCCCCGGACCTACGCCGACCTGGCAACCCCGGAAGGGCTGCGGTGGATCTCCGGCTGGGGCGACGGGGTGAGCGTGAACAAGAACCTGATCGTGCCGCGGGACTCGTCCGGCCGGCTGACGGAACCGACCACGGTGGTCGCGGACGCGCACGCCGCCGGGCTGGCGGTCCACTCCTGGACGTTCCGCAACGAGAACACTTTTCTTCCGGTGGACTACCGCAACGGCACCGATCCGGCCGCGTGGGGTGACGCTGCCGCCGAATACTTACTGTTCTTCCACCTCGGACTGGACGGAGTGTTCAGCGACTTCCCCGACACCGCTGTGACGGCCCGGGACGAGTTCGCCAAGAGCCAGACAGCCTGAGCCGCCGCACGTTTCGGCGCGGCACGGTCGCACCGCACCCTGTCGTTGGTGAGGTGCCGATATGCCGTGCCCGCATCGTACGGCTCGTGGCTGATTCGTGGTTCCCGATCTCGTCCGGTGGCTGGCTACCACTCGTTTCACAGCCGCACACGGGATGTGCGGATACCTCATTCTCGTGAATTTTCGGAGCGCGGTGCTGCGTCAGGTACAGTCACCGACGTTGCATTTCGCACCAGCAGCAGTGACTATAAGGAGTGCTCTGAATACATGGCCGTTGCCGCTCGTATCGCGGGAGCCGTCCTTTTAGCCGGACGGCTGGATGCAGTACGCCGCAGTCGGGCTGATGGACCGCACCACGGACCGTAGCAATGACGCTATCTCGACGCGGGAACCGCTCAGCGTGACCCTCGCGTGTCCTGATATTCGTGCTGCGCCCTGTGGGGCTCGCCGGTCAGTCTGGGAGGAGAACTCTTGGTGATGTCGACTTCCGACGCAGCGGAGAGTGCTCCAGCGGATCCCGCGGTGCTCATCCAGCAGCGGAGCCTGGACGATCAGCCGGCCTACGGTTACGCCGCCGGTCACGGCGGCCCTGCCAGCCACAACTGCGGTGCCACCTGCGGGAATCCCGGCTGCAACAGCGGCAACCGTTCGGCCACCCGCGGCAGTCATGCCAACCACCCTGGCTTGCGGTGCGTCAGGGGTTCCGCTGCGGGGCGTACCCGGAAGCTCCCAATCGCGGTTACGCGACTACTGATCCGTCGGATTGACACCGTTTCGGGGTGTCACTTCCCGCTCGCTCCGGGGGTCGAGTATCCGGCCGTGCCGCATGGGTCCGTCCCGGTATCGAAGAACGGCCATTCAACGACGTGGCGAAAGACCCACGTTCACCCGCCGTAGCGCTCTGGGGATGTTCACTGAGCTTGCGATCAAATCCAACCTGATGAAGGTCTGGCACTCGATTCGGAAAGAAGGGCGAACGTGGTTCTCTCAGACACCAGGGCGACTATCAAAATTGCGGGCACCGCTCCGTTCGGCAAGATAATCCGCCCCACCACCGGGGGTGTCGACATCACCCGGATCCCGGTTTCGACCGTGCGCGATCTGGTACGTGAGCATCGGATCATCGTGTTGCGCGGGTTCGACTCGTTCTCTGACCAGGAAAAATTCGTCAAGTACGCCGAATCGTGGGGCCAGATAATGCTCTGGCCGTTCGGCGGTGTACTCGAACTGGTTGAGCACGAGAATCCGGTTGACCATGTCTTCGACAGCAGCTGGATGCCGTTCCACTGGGACGGGGCCTTCGTGGCGCAGATCCCGGAGTTCCAGATGTTCCACTGTGTCACGGCACCCGGCGAAGGTCAGGGCGGACGCACGGTCTTCTGCGACACCACCCGCATGCTCGCCAACGCCTCCGCCGCGACCCGGACATTGTGGGAGGCCGTGACCGTCACGTACCGGATCGAGAACAAATCGCACTACGGCGGGCAGGCCGTCTCCCCGGTGGTCGTCCCACATCCCGACCGCGGATACCCCACGATCCGTTATGCGGAACCCGTACCCGAAGAAATCGTCTTTCACAACCGGCCCGGCCTTGAATTCGACGGAGTGCCGGCGGAGCGGGTCACCGAACTTAAGCAGACATTGCGCGACGGCCTGTACGACCCGAGCAACTGCTACGCGCACTCCTGGGAAACCGGAGATGTGGTCATAACCGACAACTACACGCTGCTCCACGGTAGGGAGCCGTACACCAGTCGGTGTGGTCGCCATCTGCGCCGGATCCACATCCTCGGCGACCCGCCGCTCAGAAATCCGGCCTTGCGCTGAGCCGTCCTTCTGGTGGAGAAGTAGCCGTCAATCTGGGCACGGGTAAGCGCAGGGCTGTTACGGGCAATGCTCCCGGAAGGCGGGAAGGTCGACTCAAGGCAGGGGGTCCCTGTTGAAGCCCGACGGCCACCCGTGGCGGAACGGCGGATGCGGGTATCCAGTGCGGCGCGGTCAGCCCGTCGCGCCGACGTCGGTGTCCGCACCGTTGATGGCCCCGACCCACGTGTTCTTTCGGGGGTCGGTGTTCTCATAAGCATTTCGATCGAACCTACCGGAAACACCACGTGTGATAAGTGGGTGATAGCAGTGCCAGAATCGGCCACCGAACTGCTGACCGAGCTGTTTAGGTATCGCCGACTCGATCCCTCCGTACCACTTTGCACGGACACTGGTTTCTCGTGCTGTGTCGGGGTTCATCTTCCGAAACTGTTGCCCAGAGTGAACGACGGAAATCCGGTTGAACTGATCCTTCCAGCATTTCCCGCCAAGAGCCCAAGCCCGCGAAAGGTGCTGGGGACCCTCCCGGACCTGGCCGAGGAGCGGGCGCTGCGTTATCTACAGCGCGTCTGCGACCGCCTCGCGGAGACGTATCCTCCCGGTGTACGTCTGATCATTTGCTCCGATGGCCTGGTCTTCAGTGACGTGGTGGGCGTTCGTGACGCGGACGTCACGGCTTACGGCCGCGAACTGCGCCATATCATCAAGGAATGTGATCTACATAGTTTGTCACTGTTCGATCTGAGTGATGCGTTTGGCGGCACATCGTACGAGTCGATGAGGCGGCGGCTGTCCGTTGAATACGCCGAAACGCTACAGATTGTACGCAAAAAAATACGGAGCGAACCTGCTGCGACACGAATGTACAACGGCATTCATCGATTCCTCGTGGAAGACCTGGCCGGAGTCCGGCCCGACTGGTCGCGCAGCCGGTTGCGTTCGGTCTGCCGGGAGCGCGCCTACGAGCTGATCCAGCGGTCGAATGCCTGGGGGCGGCTGATAGCCGAGCGGTTTCCAGGGGCGTTGCGACTGTCGATTCACCCACAACACCCACACGACGACAAGATCGGCATTCGGCTTGCCGACGGGGCGTCCGACGTCTGGATCACACCATGGCACAGCGTCGCCCTGGTCGACGCCACGGACGCCGGCCACCACCGGCTGGTACACCGGCACGAGGCCGAACGGCTGGGTGGCCGGCTGGTGTACCACGACGGGCGACCGAACCACTTCGCACTCGAAGTCGGGGCACCGGGCACCGAAGACCTGGCGACCGCGAGGGAGCCACACCATGGGCTCGTCACCGGCGGGGTGACCGGGCAGGACGTACCGGGCGACTGATGATCAAGAGAGGAATATAGCAAAGGATTTTTTGCAAAGATAACTTTGCGATGTTACGTTGCTCAGGTGACCGAACCGCGCATCCGCCGCGTAACCGACCTGGCCAGCCTCAAGGCGGTCGCCCATCCGCTGCGGGCGCGACTGCTGGCCGCACTGCGCATCGACGGTCCGGCGACCGCCACCGAACTCGCCCGCAGGCTGGGCGAGAGCTCCGGTGCCACGAGCTACCACCTGCGGCAACTCGCCAGGTACGACTTCATCGAGGAAGATCCGGAGCAGCCCAACGCCAGGGACCGCCGCTGGCGTGCGGCGCACCGCTACACGAACTGGCTCGACTCCGACTTCGAAACCGAACCGGAGGGCCGTGAAGCCACTCACTGGCTCCGGCTGCACCAGCGAAACGCGCACAGCCGGGCCGCTGAACGGTTCGAGGAAGCCGACTGGGGCCGAGAGTGGCGGGATGCCTCGGGACAGAGCGACGACTTCGCCCGACTCACCGCTGCCACGCTGCGTGAACTCCAGGGCCGGATCGGTGAGCTGATCCGGGAATACGCAGCCCGAGACGCCGACGCCCCCGACGCCGAACTCGTCGCGATCTACTACTCCGGCTATCCGGTTCGGGGCTATCCGACATGACGCCCCAAGCCGCACGCCGCCGGTTCGTCGTGCTCAGTGCGCTGACCTGGCTCCCGACGGCCCTGCCCATGGCCGCGACGGTGCTGCTGGCACAGGTGCGTGGGCTCGACCTCGCCGAACTCGGCCTGGTCCTCGCGGTGTTCAGCATCTCGGTCGCCGTCCTGGAACTGCCCACCGGAGGGCTGGCGGACATGATCGGCCGACGCGCGGTCCTGGCCGCCTCGGCGGTCATCACCCTGATCGGGATGCTGTGGCTGGCATTCGCCACCGCGCTGCCGGAGTTCCTCACGCTCGCTGTGCTCAAGGCGCTGGCCAGAGCGCTGTCGACCGGCCCCGCAGAAGCCTGGTACGTGGACACCCTGCACGCGAGTGCGCCGCTCGACCCCGACGAACTGCGTCGCGGCCTGGCCGCCGGAAACTCGGCCGGCGCCGCCGCCCTCGCGGTGGGCACCCTGCTCGGCGGCACCCTGCCGCTGGTGGTGGCGCCGCTGCTGCCGACGTCCGGACCGCTGGTGCCGCTGTCGGCCCCGATGCTGCTCGCCACGCTGCCGGCAGCGGTGCTACTTTGGGTCGCTCTGCTCGGAATGCCCGAACCGCCCCGTCCGGCCCGGACCCGGGTAGGGGACGTGCTGCGGGGCGTACCAGACACGATCCGGCGCGGAATCCGCCTCGGCGTGCGCGACCGACCACTCAGCCGGGTGCTGGCGATCTCCGCGCTGATCGGATTTGCGCTCTACTCCATCGAGATGCTCACCCCCGGCC
Organism: Micromonosporaceae bacterium; assembly: GCA_036375165.1. GTDB lineage: Bacteria > Actinomycetota > Actinomycetes > Mycobacteriales > Micromonosporaceae > WHSM01. The sequence continues at coordinate 26,185 of DASUSI010000099.1, forward strand.
GGCTGGCCCACCTCACCGGAGACCCGGCCACCGGCAGCACGGCATACTCCGTGGTCGCGGCGATCGGATTCGGGGCGGTGTCGGTGGGCTCCACGATCGGCCCACGCCTGGCGCGCCGACTCGGTGGTGCGCCAGAGGTGGGCACCGCGGCCCGTACCGCGATCGTCGGCGCGGTGCTGGCAGCGGCTTCGCTGGCCGGTTTGGCGGCATCGGCGCCCCTCGACGGCGGGGCCGGGATCGCGACCGCCGCAGTGGCGTACGCCGGGATGTTCACCGGACTCGGCATCGCGGGTCCGGTGCGGTCGGAGCTGCTGCACCAAGGAGTCAGCCACCAGGAACGGGCCACCGTGGTGTCCGTGGACTCGCTGATGCTGCAGTTTGGCGGCACGGTGGGCGCGCTCGGGCTCGGGGCGCTGGCGGCGGGCTGGTCTGTGGCACCGGCATGGTGGCTGGCCGCCACGGTGCTGCTCGGCGCGGTGGGGTTGCTGGTGCCCGAAGCACGAGCGGGCCGACCCGCTGACCCGCCTGACCGGCCGCGTACCGTCTCAGGCGTGGAGGGGTACGCCGCGGTGCTGCTGGCTGGGGGCGCTGGCCGCCGGCTGGGCGGGCTGGACAAGCCCGCACTGCGGGTGGCCGGGCACACCCTGGTGGAGCGGGTGCTCTCGGCGGTCGCCGACGCGGCGCCCCGAATCGTGGTCGGACCGCCCCGCCCATTGCCCGCCGGGGTGCTCACCACCCGGGAGGACCCGCCCGGTGCCGGGCCGGCCGCCGCGGTCGCCGCGGGGCTGGAACTGGTGCCGGACGGCGTGCCACGGGTGGCGCTGCTGGCCGCCGACCTGCCGTTCCTGACCGCCGGGGCGGTACGCGGGCTGCGCGCCGCCGCCACGACCGACGCCGCCGTGTTCACCGACCGGGAAGGCAGGCGGCAGTTCCTGTGTGCGGTGTGGCGGCTGGAGCCGCTGCGACGCCGGCTGGCAGCTCTGGGCCCGCTGGCCGGACTGCCTCTGCGGCGGTTGTACGCCGACGCGGATGTCACCGAAGTGGCCGTACCCGATGATCCACCCCCGTGGTACGACTGCGACACCGGGGCCGACATCGCCCAGGCCGAGGCGTGGTTGCGGGACCGCCGGACCCCCACCGGCACCTGACGCATCCCGGGGAGGAAGACTCACCGCATGGGGACGCTGGAAGACTGGACCGACGCGGTACGGCGCAGGCTCGGCCTCGACGCCGACCTTGACGAGGCGCTGGTGCTGGACCTGGCCCGGGAAGCCGCCCACGGGGTGGCCCGGCCGGCCGCACCGATCACGACATTCCTGTTCGGCGTGGCGGTCGCGCGGGGGGCGGACCCTCGTACCACCGCTGAAAAGATCATCGAGCTGGCCCGTGGCTGGGAGGAGCCTGCGTCCGGGCCCGACCGGCACCGCGACATCCCGGCCGGGGAGTGAATCCACAGGCGGCCGGCGCCCACCCACACTGACCCGGCGTCCCCGATGGCTTCGGGTCCGGATCCGGCTGGAGACGACCAGCCCAGCGGAGACCGCCGCCGGATGCTGACGTGGTGCCGGAAGGCAGATCGGCTGGCCCTGACGGCGGCCGGACAGGTGGCATAGGGTGACCCGAGTTGGGGGACAGTGGGAGGGATGCGATGACCGCCGACAGCGCTGAGCAGCCCGGGATGGCACCCGCCCGGCGGTCGGTTCCTGTCGGCACCGGGAGGCTCGCCCCGGACGAACCCATGGCCACCGTGAGACTGCTCGACGACCCGGCGACCGCCGACCTGAGAGCGAAGGTGGACGCCGCCTGGCAGGAGTTCGCCCGTGCCGTGGCCGACGCCGTGGTGCAACTGCCGCCCGGCGTACAACTGGACCTCACCCTCGACCCGACCGCCTCCGGAACCGGCGACGCGATCTACGAGGTGGCGGTGTCGATGGGCGAGGACCGGCAGCTGTACGCGGACGCGGTCAGCAACGCGTCGCTCCCGGACGGGCATCGGCTGGACCGGTCGGCGATCGCGCACCTGGTCGCGCTTGGCTGGGCCCCGCCGGGGGTGGTGGAGCAGTCACAGGACCGGTTCGGGCACAAGGCACCGGTCGAGGCCGCACCGCAGGTGGCGACGATGGTGGCGCGTACCCTCCGGGACGTCTACGGCGCGCCGCACCCGGCGTTCATCACGTACATCGTCACCGGCACCCGCGCCGGGGCGGCCGCGTTGCTGAAGGGTGCCGCGGAGGGCACCCTTCAACTGCCGCCGCTGGGAACCGCGCGGCCGGCACCGCTCGCCACCGTTCCAGGGCTGCCCGAGACGCTCCCGGCACCCGGACCGGTCGACTACGACCTGTTACTGGACCGGGTGCTGAATGTGATCGCGGTACTCCAGAAGGTGCCCCCGGGGACCGTGCATCCCGACGACGACGGAGATATCGGGATCAGGGCGGGCTCCGCGATGGTGTTCGTACGGGTACACCGCAATCCTCCGCTGGTTGACGTCTATTCGCCGTTGCTCACCGAGGTGAAACCCAACGAGCGGCTGTACGAGCGGCTGTCCCAGCTCACCCGGCGACTGCCGATCGGCCGGCTGTACTACACGGAGGGCACGGTCTGGGCCTCGGTGCCGGTGTTCGGCCGAGACTTCGCAGCCACTCACCTGGTGCTCGCGGTACAGGTGATGACCGCACTCGCCGACGAACTGGACGACCGGCTGCAGGGCGAGTTCGGTGGCCGCCGGTTCTTCGGGGAGGGCGACAAGCCCCCCGGCGGTGACAGCGAACGCACCGGCATGTACCTGTGACCACCAGCCACCGAATGGGTGATCAGCCGAACGGGATCCAGGCCCGCTCGCGCAGCGTCGAGGCGTCGTTGGCCCGCAGCCCGGCCTGGGACACCGTCCACAGGGTCCCGTCGATGTAGAGCGAGCGTTGCACCATGCCCCGGTAGTCGCCGGGGTGTGACACCGTGCCCAGCTCCGTGAAGTCGTCCCCGGACAGTCTCAGCACCAACGCGCCACCCTGCGGAGCCACCCGCTGATCATCGACCGGCGCGGCCGAATGGGTCGTCACCGGCACCACCAGCAGGCCGGTCTTCGGCCAGTAGAGGAACGCGTGCGGGTCGTACTCAGCCGTTGAGTCGCCGTACCGGACGTGGTAACGCGCCAGCCGACCGGGCGCGGCCGGGTCCGACACGTCGAACAGCGACACCTGGATGCCGAGCCGCTGCCCCTGTCGGTTGGCCTCCTGCCCCACTCCGATCAGCCGGCCCGGCCCTGCGGGGTGCAGGTACGCCGAGTAACCGGTGATCTTCAGCTCTCCGGTGACTTTCGGACGCCTCGGGTCCCGCAGATCCACCACATACAACGGGTCCACCTGGCGGAACGTCACCACGTACCCGACCGGGCCGAGGAACCGCACCGCGTAGATCTGCTCGTCCTTGCCGAGTCCGGCCACCTTGCCGACCGGAACCAGGCGTTGACCCTGGTGCGCCAGCACGTGGACCGCACTTTCGGTCCCCTGTGCCGGATCCACCCGGTCCGCCGGACCTGCTCCCGAGCTCGTCGTGGCAGCCACCCGCAGGTGACCGTCGTACTCCGACATCGCGTACTGGTTGATGATCCAACCGGGCACCGCACCGGTCGCGGTGTGACGCGGCGTGCCGGGCTCGGAGACGTCGAACTTGTAGATCGCGGTACGCGGCTCAGCCGGCCGTTCCGGAATCCCGGGACCCTCGGCGAGGGCGACAAAGCGCTGGTCGTTCGCGATGTAGAGGTTTCCGCCGGTGCCGTACACGGCGCGACCGTCCGCGACGATGCTGACCGCGTGCCGGGCGTTCAACGCCGATCCGGCCAGGTCGAGTGACAGCACGGTGAGCATCGAGGTGCCGCTCGCGGCGAACCGTGGGCTGGCTTTCTCGGCCACCGGGCGGCTCACCGCCTCGCAGCCGACCCGTCCCCGGGTGACCCGACCGGCGTTGTCGATCTCGTACCGGGGCAGCCAGTCGTCGATCCGGGACTCCGCCAGGGTGGTCTTGTTCTCCCGCTGGAGCTCGGCCGGTTGTGCGGTGCCGTCCGGGTGCCGGAACGGGAGCCGGGGTGCGGAGCGGACCACCACGCGCACGTTGTCACCGACCATCCGGGCGTCGACGTACTCTCCGTCGACGGTCATCCGGCTGACCAGTCGGGGTGTCCCGGAAAGGTCGACGAGCAGAAGTTCCGGTCCGGTGGCGGCCGGGGACACTCCCCGGGCTCCCGGCATCGCGTCGAGGTGTGGCGGGCTCGCGAGCAATACCAAGGCGTGGTCGCCGCGCAGCAGCAGTTGCGCGGTGTCCGGCAGGTACACGTCATTGGGCACCTGGTCAAGAAGGGCCAGGGTGCCGGTCTGGGTTCGGCTGGCCGCGTCCACCACCCGCAGCACCCCGTCAACCACGGTGACGATCCGGTTGCCGTCGGTCTTCACCGCGTCCGGTTCGTCAACCCCGGCCTCGTGGGTGTTGGTGGTGGAGTGTTCGGGTGCGGTCCTGCCGGCTTCCGGCGCATCCGGGGCCGCCGCCCGGCCGGCGTCAGCGTCGCCCTCCGCCGTCCCGGCCGACCCCCGGCCACCGAACTCGAAGCCGTACGGCCCGACGTACGGCTCGGCGGATGCCTTGAACTCCCGAAGCGCCTGCCCGCACGAGTCGAACCCGGCCAGTCGCAGGGTGCCGGTGTCGAAACGGGCGGCGTCGAACCGTGCCGTACTGTCGCTTCCGCTGGTGCAGCCGGTGAGCGTGATCCCAAGTGCCAGGGACACTGCCAGGCCCCGTGTGGTGTTCCTCATACCGGCTTCGACGTGCTGTCCGCCCGAGCCGTTCCGCTGGATTCCTACCGACCGGTACGGTCCAGGAATGCGTGCGGTACGGGTGGTACGGCTGGCGGGTCCGGAGTTCCTGGAAGTACGGGAGGAGCCGGAGCCCACGGCCGGCGACGACCAGGTGGTGATCGACGTGTACGCGGCCGGGGTGAGCTTCCCGGACGCGCTGCTCACCCGGGGCCGCTACCAGCTCCGGCCGGAACCACCGTTCTCCCCCGGCTCCGAGGTCGCCGGGGTGGTGCGGTCCGCCCCTGCCGGCGCGGGGGTACGGCCAGGTGACCGGGTCGCCGGGTTCCCCGGGATCGGCGGTTTCCAGGACGTCGTGGCGATCGACCCGTCCCTGGTGTTTCCGCTGCCGGACCGGGTCGCCTTCGTCGCAGGGGCCGGCCTGCCCATGAACTACCTGACCGTCCACTTCGGTCTGGTACGCCGGGGGCGGCTGCGCTCCGGTGAGACGGTGCTGGTCCACGGCGCCGCCGGGGGCATCGGCACGGCGGCGATCCAGCTCGCCAAAGCCCTCGGGGCGCGGGTGATCGCGGTGGCGTCGTCGGACGAGAAGCGGAAGCTGGCACGCGAGGTCGGCGCGGACGAGGCGGTCGACGTGGCCGGCTTCAAGGACGCCGCCCGCTCCCTGACCGGTGGTCGGGGGGTGGACGTCGTGCTCGACCCGGTCGGTGGGGACCGGTTCACCGACTCGTTGCGCAGCCTGGCACCGGAGGGCCGGCTGCTGGTGGTCGGATTCACCGGAGGCGAGATCCCCACGGTGAAGGTGAACCGGCTGCTGCTGAACAACCTGGACGTGGTGGGTGTCGGCTGGGGCGCGTTCGCGCTGCCCCGACCGGGTTACGCCCGCGAACAGTGGGCGGACCTGCTGCCGCACATCGCGTCCGGCGCGCTGGATCCCCCGCTGGGCGGGACGTACCCGGTGGAACGTGCCGCCGAGGCGGTCGGAGCGCTGGAACAGCGCCACGCCAGCGGCAAACTCGTGATCGTGTTCCGCGACGAGGCGTGACGGCCGTTATTTTCCACTGCCGCCCCGTACCGTCTGACTACTCCTGCGGGGCCAGGCTGCGTTCCACCAACCGGGACAGCACGATCATGGACTGGGTCTGGGTGACGAACGGCTCGGCGCGCAGCCGTTCCAGCGCCTGTTCCAGGTGTGCGATGTCGGCCGCCAACAGGTGTACCAAGGCGTCGGCGCCACCCGAGACCGTGTACGCCCCGACCACCTCGGGGTGCCGTCTCGTCGCCTCGGCGATCTGTGTCGGAGTGGTACGTCCGGTGCAGTACAGCTCCACGAACGCCTCGGTGGTCCAGCCCATCGCGGCCGGGTCCACCACAGCGGTGAAGCCGCGGATCACTCCGGAGGCGCGGAGCCGGTCCACCCGGCGCTTCACGGCCGGTGCGGACAGCGACACCCGCGCACCGATCTCGGCGTACGACTTACGCGCGTCCGCCCCGAGAATCGCGATGATCCGCCGGTCCACCTCGTCTAACATGCTGCTGCGGAGCGTACCCAAGCAGCCGGCCCGGACCGCGCCGGGCACCAGGCCGGACCTGGCCTGTGGGGCACGCCGCCCGCACAGGCCATGATCGAAGCCCGGTTACTCCGGTGGCGCGATCAGGATCAGCCGGGCGACCCCGCCCTCATCCGATTTGGCGCCCACCGCGGCCACCTCGTCCCCAGCCCGCAGCGCGTCGCCGTCGACGGACCGGCGGCGTTCCACCACCCGCAGCTTGTCTCCGAAGGTCCAGGTCAGGGTGAACCCGTCGGTCGACTTGACGGTCATCGACGTGTCGCTGACCTCGGTCACCTCTCCGCGCTGCACGACGATGGTCTGGGGTCCCTCCTTCGTGGACACCACCAGCTCACCGTGCATCACCCGCCTGCCAGGGTGCCTCCAGTGGCCGAAATGCCGACCGCGGTAGCGCTTGTCGGGGTCCTCGGACGAGTACGTGCCGGGGAGCACCTGCTGCGGCTCGTACCCCATCTCGGTGAGGGCCTGTTCCTCGGCCGTGAGTTCCATCGCCGGTCCCGCCGGAGCGCCCCCGTCGCGTGCGCCGCAACCGGCCAGGCCGGCCAACCCGACGGTGGCCACTACGCCGACCGCGAGTCCGTTCCTGAGCCACGTCGTCATGTTCCGCATGCCACAAAGCCTTCCAGCCGGGGGAAAAGGGCGGTTCAGCGGAGTGTTCGGATCACGTAAAGGAGTCCCCGCCGGCAGCCGACCTCAGCGCGGTGCGGGTGGCAGTCGTACGGTGAACCGTGCGCCGCCCTCGGACGCGTGGCCGGCCTCGATCCGCCCGCCGAGCCGGTGCACGAGACCGTGCGCCAGCGCCAGCCCGAGGCCGCTGCCGACCTGCCGCACCCTCCGGTACCGCTCGTGCAGCGCACCCTGCTCGAACGCCACGGCGAGGTCCTGGTCAGTCAGACCGGGTCCGCCGTCCCGTACTTCCGCGACCGCCGTGTGCGGCTCGGCCCGGACCGCCAGGACGATCGGGCCACCGGCCGGCACCAGTCGCAACGCGTTCTCCACCAGCCCGTCGAGCACCTGCCGCAGCCGACCCGGATCCGTGTACGCCGGGACCGGAGTGACTGACAGTTCGGGACGCAGTTCCACGCCCACCTCGGCGCACCGGGGCCGCCACGCGGTGGCCGCCTCTCTCACCACCGTCACCAGGTCGACGCCCACCATTTCGACCGGGAAGTCCTGCGCCTGCAACCGCGCCAGGGCCAGCAGGTCGGAGACCAACCGGTCCAGCCGGGCCGCCTCGGCGAGCATGGTCCGCCCCGCCTCCGGACCGGCCGCCGCCCCGGTCCCGGCCTCGGCGTGCGGTCCGGCCTGAACGCCAGGCGTCAGCACGCCGTCGGCCAAGGCCTCGGCGTACCCCCGGATCGTGGTCAGCGGGGTGCGCAACTCATGGGACACCGACATCAGGAAGCGCCGCTGCCGGTCCTCACTGGCGGCCAGGGCCGCGTTCAACTCGTTCAGCGCCCGGCCCAGGTCCGCCACCTCGGCGGGCGGTTCCACCGGCAGTACGACGTTCCGGTCGCCGGCTGACATCCGCCGCGCCGCGTACGCCGCACGACGCAGTGGCAGGGACAGCCGCCGGGCCAGCACCACGCCCGCGGCCACCCCGGCGAGCAGGCCGACCAGCAGCGCGAGTACCAGCCGCCGTACCGCCTGCCGGTTCACGGTGGTGTCCAGTTGTTCGGTGAGCACCACCCCGTTGCGGGCACCGAGTGGCCGGCCCTCCACCAGCACGGTCCGCCCGCCCCGGCGCAGCGTCGTGGACACCGGTCGCTGGTCTGTCGCGACGGCGGTCACGATCCGGTCCGGCAGTCGGTCCGGGTACGCGCTTCCCCGGACGATCAGCACCACCGGCACGCCGCGGTCGCGCAGTTCCTCCACCACGGCCCGGCGGGCCCGGGGGTTCTGCCGGGCGGCCAGGTAGCTGGCCACCAGGTCGGTACGGTCCGCGAGCGAGCGACGCGTCTGCTCCAGGGTGGCGTGGGTGGCCAGCGGCAGCGCGATCACCGCCGTGACGACCACGGACACCAGCGCCACCACGCAGGTGACCAGCACGGTGCGTGCGGTGAGGCCGGGGACGGGCCGGGCCGGTGGTGACTGCACCGGCAGCGGCCGGGTCGACTCATCCATCGGCGGTGTAACCGACCCCTCTGACGGTACGGATCGGGCTGGCCGCGCCGAGCTTCGCCCGAATCTGTGCGATGTGGACATCGACCGTACGGGTCCCGGAGGAGCCGGGGTATCCCCAGACCGAGGACAGCAACTCGTCGCGGGTGAACACCCGACCGGGCCGGCGCATCAGGTGTGCGAGCAGGTCGAACTCGGTCGCGGTGAGCTGCGTCGGCACCCCGTGGGCGGTCACGGTCCGCCGTGCCGGGTCGATCTCCACGCCGCCGGCCCGGCGGACCGACCTGGGCTCGGACGGGCCGGCGGCACGGCGTACCACCGCCTTGATCCTGGCGGTGAGTTCCCGGGGGCTGAACGGTTTGGTGACGTAGTCATCCGCCCCCAACTCCAGGCCGAGCACCCGGTCAACTTCGTCGTCCCGGGCGGTCAGGAACAGGACCGGCGTCCAGTCGTCGGCAGCGCGCAGCCGACGACACAGTTCGATCCCGTCGATTCCGCCGCCCGGTAGCCCGATGTCGAGCACGATCGCGGACGGCCGCAGCCGGCGCGCCGCGGCCAGCCCGCCGTCGCCGGTGGCTTCCACGTGAACCCCGTAGCCCTCCCGACCCAGGTACATCCGGATCAGGTCGGCGATGCTGCGCTCGTCCTCGACGACGAGCACCAGTCCGGTGCCTGTTGTGCCGCTCAGCGTGGTACTCCTCGGGCCGATCTGGGACGAGCGTTGCCCGACCAGGTGACATTGCCGTAAGGATCGGGTAAACGTCAGGTCAGTCTGCACGCCGGTCAGCCGGTGCGCGGCGCTTCCTGTGCTCGTTTGGTCGGATCTTGTGAGTCGCCACGACTTTCCGTGACTCTAAGATCACAAAAGAGCGAATGTGCGGCGGGTCGACCACACAGCTTCGCGACTTTGGAAGCGGCGGAAGCCCTTGGAGGCCAAAATGGGACGTATGGCCGTTGGACGTCCGGCTGTTTCACCACGTCAGGGGGTGTCTACGTTGTCGCGGAGTCACGGATCGGGCAGGCTGAAGCGGTGACGACGCAGGGGGGCACGGGCGTCGCGCGACCCGGGGGTGGGACTCAGGGAACGGACGCACCTGTCACCACGGGGCAGGCAGGGGTGAGCCGTGCTTCAGCTCCACCATCGGCCGACGTTGAGCGCTCATCCCGGGAGCCTGACAAGCCGGAGCGAGCCGAATCCGAGGCCGCGACCGCGGCTGTCCAAGCATCAGCCGTCCAACCGGACGCCGCCGCACCGGAGCCGGAAGCCCAGCGGGGCCCGACCGAACAGCCTGAGCCGGTCGAAGTGCTGGCCAGAGCGCTGCGGTGGTTGCGGCGGGAACTTGCCCGTACCCGGTTCGGGCTCCCGCTTCACCTCGCCGAACAGGCGGAGCACCACCGCGTGGTCCTGGTCAACCAGCTCGACGACTACCTGCTGCCCCGGCTGGCTCGGCTCGACGCACCGATTCTGGCGGTGGTCGGTGGTTCCACCGGTTCCGGAAAGTCCACTTTGGTGAATAGTTTGCTCGGTGCCGCGGTCAGTCCCGCGGGGGTGTTACGGCCGACCACCCGCGCACCGGTCCTGGTGTGCAATCCGGACGACGCCGCCTGGTTCACCGAGGCACACCTGCTGCCCGACCTGCCCCGGGAAGGCACTGTGGCTGAAGGGCCACTGCTGCGGGTACTCGCCACACCTGAGGTACCGTCCGGAATCGCACTGCTCGACGCTCCGGACATCGATTCGGTTGTGGACGCGAACCGTGAGCTTGCCGGTCAACTGCTCGGCGCCGCCGACCTGTGGCTGTTTCTCACCACCGCCGCCCGATACGCCGACGCGGTGCCCTGGGACGTGCTGCGCGACGCCAAGGAGCGCGGTGCCGCGGTCGCCCTCGTGCTCGACCGGATTCCGGACGAGGGCCGTGACATCGTCATCGAGCACCTGCGCCAGATGCTGGTCGACCAGGGGTTCGGGGACGCCCCGATGTTCTTCATCGGCGAGCAGCGGCTGGATGACCAGGGCCTGCTCCCCGGGTCCGCCGTCGCACCGGTCCGCCAATGGCTGGCGGGCCTGGCACGGGACAGCGGGATCCGGGACGCGGTGATCCGGCAGACCCTGAGTGGCGCCATCGCCTCGACGCACCCCCGGGTGGCGGCCATCGCGGTGCAGGCCGACGCACAGCGGGACGCGGTGGCGGTGCTGCGGTCCACGGTGCAGCAGGCGTACGCCGACGCACTGGACAAAGTGGACGCCGCGCTGCGGGACGGCGCACTGCTGCGCGGGGAGGTGCTGGCCCGGTGGCATGAACTGGTCGGCAGCGGCGACCTGACCCGCGCCCTGGAGGCCCGGATCGGCAGGCTGCGGGACCGGATCCGCGCCGCGATCACCGGCCGGCCGCTGCCGGGCCACAGGTTCACCGCCGCCCTGACCTCCGGTGTGGCGGCCTTGGTGACCGCAGCCGCCTCGGATGCCGCGGAGCAGACCGCGACCCGGTGGGCCGCCCAACCCGCCGGCCGGGCGCTGCTGGAAAGCACCGGGGAGCTACGTCCGAAGTACCGCCGCCCCTCGGCGGATCTGGAACAGCGGGTGGAGCGACTGCTCGGCGACTGGCAGCGAGGGGTACTGGAGCTGGTACGCGCCGAGGTCGGCAACAAGCGATCGGTGGCCCGGTTGACGGCGTACGCCGTCAACGCGACCGGCCTGCTGGTGATGATCGGCGTGTTCGCCTCGACCGCTTTCATACCGACCGGAGCGGAGATCGCCGTGGCGGGCGGCACCACGGTGGCGTCGCAGAAACTGCTCGAGGCGATCTTCGGGGACCGGGCGGTACGGCAACTCGCCGACCAGGCCCGACAGGACCTCCTGGACCGGGTACAGGCGCTGCTCGAAGCCGAACGACAGCGCTACACCGACCTGCTGGACCAGGCGGGTGTGGACCCGGCGACGCCCGAGCGGCTCCGGGAAGCCGTCGGTGAGGTGGAGCGGGCCCGGGTCGGCGCCGGCTTCGTCGCCACCGGTGACGTGCTGCCAGGTTTCCCGGCGGCCGGCGAACCACCTGCGTCGCCAGAGGCGGCTCCGGAACGGAAGGCCGATCCGGCACCGAAGGCGGCCCGGGGATCCTCCGGGACGGCGCGACGCACCGGGACGGCACGCGGTACGAAGGAGAGCACGGTACAGAAGCCCACGAAGACCACGAGGCGGAAACGGTGAGCGTGCTGGCGGGACGGCAGCAGGCTGCCCGCGCTGCGGACGCGGACGGCGCTGTGCAGATGAAGAGCACTGTGGACCCGAAGGGTCCGCTTGGGACGGACGCCACGGGTGTGGACGCCCCGGCGGACTCGGATCAGCTGCTCGGGCGGGTGGAAGGGCTGCGCCGGCTACTCACAGTGGTCTCCGGCCGGGTTCCGGTCGACCGGCTCACGACCGGCCTGGCGGTGGTCGATCGGGCGGGCGAGCGGCTGCGGCTGTCCCGGGACCACACCGTGGTGGCACTCGCCGGTGCCACCGGAGGCGGCAAGTCAAGCCTGTTCAACGCGTTGAGCGGCCTGGAACTGTCCCGGGTCGGTTTCCGGCGGCCCACCACCAGCGCCGCCCACGCGTGTGTCTGGAACCCCTCGGGCGCTGCCGAGTTGCTCGACTGGCTGGGCATTCCGAAACGGCACCAGATCGCCCGGGAGACCGTACTCGACGGGGAGTCCGAGGCCGCGCTGCGCGGGCTGGTGCTGCTGGACCTGCCGGACTTCGACTCGGTGGAGATCAGCCACCAGCTCGAGGTGGACCGCCTCACCGGGCTCGCCGACCTGCTGGTCTGGGTGCTCGACCCTCAGAAGTACGCGGATGCGGTGGTACATCAGCGCTACCTGAAGGGTCTGCCCCGGTACCGGTCGGTGACCGTGGTGGTGCTGAACCAGCTCGACCGGCTCGCCCCCGAGGACGCGGAGCGCTGCCTGGCCGACACCCGCCGGCTGCTCGACGAGGACGGCCTGCGGGGGGTACGGCTGATCGGCACCTCGGCGGCCACCGGGCACGGCATCGCCGAGTTGCGGCAACTGCTGGCGGACACCGTCGCGGCCCGCCAGGCGTCACTGCAACGGTTGGCCGGTGACGTCGCCACCGCCGTGGCCTCTGTGGAGCACCTGGTCGGTCCAGAAGTCGCCGAGGACGCGGTGGACCGTTCCATGGTGAACGCGCTGGCGACCCGGCTCGGCGACAGCGCCGGGGCCTCGGCGGTCGCATCGGTGGCCGCCGCGGCGTACCGACGACGTGGCGAGCAGGCCACCCGCTGGCCGGTGGCCCGCTGGTTGAGTGGGCTGCGGCCGGACCCGATCCGGCGTCTTGCCGCCACGACCGGAGTGCCGCTACCGGCCGGAGGACATCACACCCGGCACGGCCACGCCATGTCCGAGCCCGGTGCGGCCCAACGGTCGCAGGTGGATCTGGCGGTACGTGGCCTGGCGGACGAGGTGAGCCAGGGCCTTCCCGAGCCCTGGCCAGAGTCCATCGCGGCGGTGGCCAGGGCCGAGGCCGACTCGCTGCCCCACGAGTTGGACCGGGTGATCAGGGAGACCGACCTGGGCACGCATCGCACTCCGTTCTGGTGGCGCGTGCCGCAGGGGATGCAGTGGCTGTTCCTGGCGGCGGCGCTGGTGGGTGCGACGTGGCTGCTGGCCAGGGTGGTGATGATGTTCTTCGCGCTGCCGGAGCTGTACACGCCAACCGTGGGTAACCTGCCGATCCCGACCGTCCTGCTGCTGGCTGGTCTGCTCGCCGGCCTGCTCACCGCCGTCCTGGTGCGTCCCCTGGTACGTCACTCGGCGCGCCGCTTCGCGGTACGGGCCGAACGGACGCTGTGGGCAGCCATCGCGGGTCTGGCCCGGGAACGCGTGGTGGCTCCCATCCGGGGGGAACTGCACGCGTACGCGGAGGCCCGGGACGCACTGGCAGCCGCCCGCGGTAGGTGACGGCCACCTGGCGGCGTTCCGCTACTCCCTGTAAACCTTTGAGGGAAGCGCTTTGGTGCGGCGCGCGCCCGAACCTATCCTCGACGGGTGGAAGTCGGGAACGTTTCGACGCGACCCACGATGCTGGAGCCGTGTGCCGGTGAACGCACCGCCTGACCACATTGACCATCTGGTGGCGGAATGGCGGCGGGAGCTGCCGGACGTCGCGGACGTACACCTCGAGCTGACCAGGCGAATCGCCGGACTGCACCGGCTACTCGCCGACGCCGCTCATCAGGAACTGTCACGGCTCGGCCACACCTACGCGGAGTACGAGGTACTCAGCGCGCTGAGACGGATCGGCCACCCCTACGTGATGAAACCCGGCGAGCTTTCCGGCGAGCTGAAGCTTTCGACCGGAGGCACCAGCAACGTGCTCCGGCGGCTGTCCGAGGCTCGGCTGGTGTCGCGCCGCACCGACCGGACCGACGCCCGCAGCAACCCGGTGACCCTGACCCCGGAAGGGGTCGCCGCCGCCGAACGCGCCGTGAAGGCGGTTGCGGAAGGTCACCGCCGACTGCTCCAGCGGGTACCAGAGAGAACCGCACGCGCCCTGGCGGACCTGCTCCGCGAGGTCGCTTCGCGGACCGACGACGACGTCTGAAGGGTCGGCGAGCCGACCGGTCTGCGAACCTCAGGCCCTGCTGCACCGGCAGGTCAACGGTGGGTACCGGGCGACGGTGTTGTCGTTGAACTCCATGACCGGGCAGGTCGGCCGAGCCGGCCCGGATGAACGTGCGCACGGAACCCGCTGGCCCGCGTCGCCGGGCGGCCGGGCGTAGGGTTGCGGAATGTCCCCAGCCCCACCCGACGCGCAGCGGACGCCCAACGACCCCGGCGAGCTGATCTTCGCCGCGATCCTGAAGGAAGCGGCACCGATCGCCGACATGCCGGCCGCCTTGGACGCTGAACTGGCGATCTCCGCACTGCTCGGTGGCGCGTACGCCGTGAACGACACCGACCGACCCGCCGCGGTGGACCGGTTCGGCACTGATTTCGGCCGGTACCTGACGACCCGCAACAACCGGCAGGCTGGTGCCGTGCAGGCCGCGCTGGCGGCCGTGCTGCCGGATCCGACACTGGCCCGAGCCGGCGGGGAGGACGTGCCGTGGGCCGGTGAGACCGGAGACGTGACCTGCACCGGGACCTGGGCGGCCCGCGACGGGTACGGCGACCAGACGTCGTATGTGGCGACCTTCGCGTACCGGGACCCGAAGCTTGGTGGACCGGAGCACGCGGTGTCCTACCTGCTCGACCACAACCTCGGGATCGTGAAGAGCATCTGGATCGGGGTGCCCGCCGAACGGGTGATCAACGCCTGGCGGGCCGAGGCGGTCGGGGATCCCGACATCACCATCGCTCCGGTGGACGCCGGGCTGCTACGGGCCGAGGTGACCTGCTACCTGTCCCGCACCGACCAACTGGAGGACCCGCCCGAGGACGCCTACGTGGAGGAACGGGCCTTCGCGGTGTCCCGGCTGGCGCTGCTCCCAATCGGTGAACCCGCGCCGGTCCACCGGCTCAGCGACCTGGAACGGGACGAGGTGGTGGCCGGCTTCCTGGCCTCCCCCGAGGCTGCCGGCGTCGGCGGTCCGGACAGCCGCCCGGCAGCCAACGTGGTCGCCTGGTGCGCGCGGGCGGCGGTGGATTTCGCGGTCGACGACAACGCCGGTGACCCGCTGCGGTGGAGTCCGACCGCGGTCGAGTTCATGTTGCTGGACTGGGCACCCCGGCAGTTGTCGGCGAGCCACGATGCCGCGCCCTGGCTACCCGAGGTCCTCGCCGGGTTCGTCGGGTACGCCGGGCGGATCCGGAGCCAGTCCCCGGAGCGGCTCGACGTCACCCAGTCCGCGATCACCGAGGCCGCGGTGCGCTACACCGACCTGATGACCGGCGACGCGTTGGGCGAACCGGTCAGCGACATCCTGGCGCGGATGGTGGCGGACGGTGTTGACCCGTTGAACGAGGACGAGGTCCTGGAATGGGTGCTCGCCGACCGCGCCCGGCGGCAACGGGACTGACCACGCACCGGCCCGTGGGCTCAGGAGCCCCGGCTGCCGTGACGCGCCTCCCGGGTACGCCGTAGTTCAGGCGTCGGCTCGGTCTCGTCCACTGTGGCCGGGCCCCCGGCAGCCACGGAAGTGGTCACCGGAGCGGACCTGTCATCCACGGAAGTGGTCGTCGGAGCGGACAGGGTCGAGGTCCGTACGGCGGCTTTGCGCTGACCGCCGGTCCGGTTGACCGTCGTACCCGTAGCGCCACCGCTCACCGTACTCACGTCGCCGCCGCTGGTTCCGTCGTCCCGGAGCAAGCGACCGGCAACCGTACCGGCTGGGTTGCCGCCGGTCAGCAAGCGGTCCAGGGCATCGGGACCCGGTCCGGCATCCCGGTCCGGCACTGCCGACCCGGGCCGGTCGGGTGCCTGTCCGGTGACCGAGGACCGGTGGCTGCCGGCGGTGGTACCCACCAACGGCGCGCGTATCGGCCCATGCGGGGCATCGGCGAGGTAGGGCGTGGTGCCCGGGGTCGGACCGACGTCAAGGTGGCGAACGCCTTGCGCCATCACAACGGCGGTGGCCAGCGAGGTGAGGCTGACCAGCGCCGCAACCACCAGCACCTGACGGGGTGTCGGCGAAGCGGGAGTCACCGGAGATAGCGGTGTCGCGGGGGTCTTCGGCGCGGCAGAGAGCAGGGGCGAACGCCGTCGCGCCGTCGTCACCGGCACCGGTGGCAGCCCCTGTTCCGGCCGCATGACTGACGGCGGTCCGGGCTCCGCCACCACGGCCGAGTGGACCGCTGTATCGACGCCGGTCCAGTTCATCGCACCCCTATGTCTGGTTACTCTCAAGGATGACGCTCCGCAGCCGATGCTGCGACCGCAAGTCACGGGCAATGTGCGGTACGCCCGGGAATGTGAAGCCGGATGGCGCTGCCTCCAGCCGGCCCGGGTTGACGTCGGCTCCCAGTGGGCAGGGTCTGTAATACCCGCCGGGCAACTTCATAGAGCTGTGACTGTGGCTGCCCTCACGTCGTCTGCCATGCTGAAAGGATCGGTACTTCGGGGTCGCTGGCGCGGTTGACGCTGCACACAGCCGGTCTTCGGGGCCATGCGAGGAATCAAGGCGATGGGCGACCACCACTTCGGCCCCCAGGCGGCCTGGCTTCCCCGTACCGTCGTACACCTCCACCAGCAGGTACGACGGCGAGAACCGCGGTGCGGCGTGGTGACCCCACGTCGACTCGGAGAGTGAAGGAGAGAGGATGGCGAAGGGCAACGCAGCCCGTAGCAGGAGCACCGCGGGCACCAAGCCCGCAGCCTCCGCACGTACAGGCACCCGCGCGGCCGGCAAGTCCCCTGGCAAGTCCCCTGGCAACGGGTCGCGGGAACCGGAATTCGTCCAGCTGTTGACCCCGGACGGCGAGCGCGTTGAGCACGCTGAGTACTCGGTCGACTTCACTGACGAGGAGTACCGCGGGCTGTACCGGGACATGCTGATCGTGCGCCGGTTGGACACCGAGGCGACCGCCCTGCAGCGGCAGGGCGAACTCGGAATCTGGGCCAGCCTGCTCGGTCAGGAGGCCGCGCAGATCGGCTCCGGACGGGCACTGCGACCGCAGGACATGGCGTTCCCCACCTACCGCGAGCACGGCGTGCTGTGGTGTCGCGGGATCGACCCGATCATGCCGCTCGGCCTGTTCCGCGGCGTCGACTTCGGCGGCTGGGACTCCCGTGCCACCAAGATGCAGATGTACACCGTGGTGATCGGGGCGCAGACGCTGCACGCCACCGGGTACGCGATGGGCGTCGCCAAGGACGGTAAGTGCGGCGGTGACGACGACAGCGCCAACGAAGCCGTGATCGCCTACTTCGGGGACGGGGCAACCAGCGAGGGTGACGTCAACGAGTCCTTTGTGTGGGCGTCGGTATTCAACGTGCCGATCGTGTTCTTCTGCCAGAACAACCAGTACGCCATCTCCGAGCCGGTGGAACGCCAGGCGCGGGCCCCGATCTACCAGCGGGCCCACGGGTACGGCTTCCCCGGCATCCAGGTCGACGGCAACGACGTGCTCGCCACGTACGCCGTCACCGAGGCCGCCTTGGACGCGGCGCGGCACGGCGAGGGCCCCAGCATGATCGAGGCATACACGTACCGGATGGGTGCCCACACCACCTCCGACGACCCGACCCGGTACCGGATCGCCAGCGAGGTGGAGGCCTGGCAGCAGAAGGACCCGATCCTGCGGATCCGCCGCCTCCTTGAGAAGCAGCAGATCGCTGACGCCTCGTACTTCGATGAGATCGACGCCGAAGCCGACAGCCACGCCGCCGACCTGCGGGCCCGGGTGCTCGCGTTGCCCGACCCCGACCCGGCCACCATGTTCGACAACGTCTACCCGAACGGCTCGCCCGTGCTCCTGGCGCAGCGGGAGCAGTTCGTCGCGTATCACGCCGGCTTCGAGTCGAAGGGGAGTGGTCACTGATGGCCGAGACCATGACCATCGGCAAGGCGCTCAACTCGGGACTGCGCCGGGCCATGGAGGACGACCCCAAGGTCGTGCTGATGGGTGAGGACATCGGCAAGCTGGGCGGCGTCTTCCGGATCACCGACCGGCTGCAGAAGGACTTCGGCGAGGACCGGGTGATCGACACTCCGCTCGCCGAATCCGGCATCGTCGGCACCGCGATCGGGCTCGCGCTGCGGGGCTACCGCCCGGTGTGCGAAATCCAGTTCGACGGGTTCGTGTTTCCCGCGTTCGACCAGATCGTCACCCAGCTTGCCAAGATGTACACCCGCTCCGGCGGCCGGGTGGCGCTGCCGATCGTGATCCGGATTCCGTTCGGTGGCGGGATCGGTGCGGTGGAGCACCACTCCGAGTCTCCGGAGGCGTACTTCGCACACACCCCGGGCCTGAAGGTGGTGTCCTGCGCCAGTCCCCACGACGCGTACTGGATGATCCAGCAGGCGATCCGCAGCGACGACCCGATCATCTTCCAGGAGCCGAAGCGGCGCTACTGGGAGAAGGGCGAGGTGGAGACCAGCGCCAGCCTGGACCAGGTCTTCCCGCTGCACGCCTCACGGGTGCTGCGGGAGGGCACGGACTGCACTGTGGTCGCGTACGGCCCGATGGTGCGGGTGGCGCTGGACGCCGCCGCGGCGGCGGACGAGGACAATGGCCGCCAGCTCGAGGTGATCGACCTGCGGAGCGTCTCACCGCTCGATCTGGCCCCGGTCTACCAGTCGGTACGCCGTACCGGCCGGCTCGTGGTGGTGCACGAGGCCCCGCTGACCGGCAGTATCAGTGCCGAGATCACCGCCCGGGTGGCCGAGGAGTGCTTCTACTCGCTGGAAGCCCCGGTGATGCGGGTGAGCGGATACGACGTGCCGTATCCGCCGGCCCGTATCGAGGAGGAGTACCTGCCGGATCTCGACCGGGTGCTCGACGCCGTCGACCGCACCTTCACCTTCTAGGAGCCGCATGTCGCGCATCAAGCAGTTCAAGCTGCCCGACCTCGGCGAGGGTCTCACCGAAGGGGAGATCCTACAGTGGCTGGTGAAGCCCGGGGACGAGGTGAAGCTGAACCAACCGATCGTGGAAGTGGAAACCGCCAAGGCCGCGGTGGAGATCCCCTCGCCGTATTCGGGGGTGGTCACCGAGCTGTTCCACGGCGAGGGTGACATGGTCGAGGTGGGTACGCCGATCATCGCGTACGACACCGAGCCCGGGGCCGGTCCGGCACCGTCCGGCGGTGGCGCTCCAGCCGCCGCCGGAAGCGCGCCCACCGCCGAGGTGGAGATCCCGCCCGCCGAGGGCGCGATCGAACCCGGGATGATCGGCGGTCCCGCACCCGGGGGCCGTACCGCGGTCCTCGTCGGGTACGGGCCGCGCCAGGTGGCCGCCAAGCGGCGTGCCCGCAAGACCGACGCACTCGCCAGGCCGGCCGGACCGGTGGGTGTCACAGCCCCCAGCGGCGCAGCCCCACCAGAGGTGCCGGCGGCCAGCCCGGCTCCGCCGCTGCCGCCTCCCGACGTGGTGGTGCTCGCCAAACCGCCGGTCCGCAAGCTGGCCAAGGAGTTGGGCGTGGACCTCCGGGCGGTCACGCCGACCGGGCCGAATGGTTCGATAAGCCGGGACGACGTCCTGGCGGCGTCCAGCCAGGCACAGCGGGCCGCGGAACCGGTACCGGCAGTCGCCGCCGGGCCGGTGTTCGGTCCGGAGCGGGAGCAGCGGATCCCGATCAAGGGGGTGCGCAAGCTCACCGCCGAGAACACCGCGCGCAGCGCGTTCACCGCACCGCACGTCACCGAGTTCCTGACCATCGACGCCACCCGTGGTATGCGGGCGCTGAAGCGGCTGAAGTCGATGCCCGGGTGGGAGGAACTGAAGATCTCGCCGCTGCTGCTCGCGGCCAAGGCGGTACTGCTCGCGATCCAGCGACACCCGATGATCAACTCCACTTGGGACGAGGGCCAAGGCGAGATCGTCGTCAAGGAGTACGTCAACCTCGGGATCGCGGCGGCCACCCCACGTGGCCTGATCGTGCCGAACGTCAAGGATGCCGGCCGGTTGTCGCTGCGGGAGCTTGCCGAGGCCCTGAACGGCCTGGTGCGCACCGCGAAGGAGGGCAGGACCAGTCCGGCTGACATGCAGGGCGGCACGTTCACGATCACCAACGTGGGCGTGTTCGGCATCGACACCGGCACCCCGATCCTGCCGCCCGGCGAGGCCGCGATCCTCGCATTCGGGACAATCCGGGAGCAGCCCTGGGTGCATCGAGGCAAGGTGAAACCGCGCCAGGTGACCACCCTCGGGCTCTCGTTCGATCATCGGATCGTGGATGGCGAACTGGGGTCGTTGTTCCTGGCGGACATCGGCAGGTTCCTGGAGGACCCGGAGGCCGCGCTCCTGGCGTGGGGCTGACAGGCAACCAAGGGCACATACGACGACGGCCCCGGCGCGGATGCGCCGGGGCCGTCGTCGGGTTCGCCGGGAGCGGACATCGCGCACGACCCAGGACCTCCGGAATTCAGTGGTTGAATCCGCGTGTCCTACGTCACTTCGCAAAAACCGGCGATCAGCCGAAGTATCGAAGGCTGGTGTGCCATCTCACCTAAGAATCGTTTGCCGATGGCGACGACTCCGAGATTCAATGGACCTGCCGGAAGAAAACGTGAAAGTCGAGGCGAACACGGATGAGCAACCTGCTGACGAAGTACCGCAAGCACCGCACCGCCGCGCGTCAGGCACGTGAGCTGCAGCGCGCGATCGACAACTCGCCCTCCCCCAGCGTCCGGGACGAGCTCCTGATCGCCGCCCAACGGGCCGCGCGCATCTGATACGCGAGCTCCTCACCCGACGACCCGGTCTACAGACCGGGTCGTCCTGTTTCCGGCTTTCGGCTGGCTGGAGCGACCCGCACATCGGCGGCGGTGACACGCTGCGTGGTGAACGCTGGCGCGTCGGAACATTCGGCCTGCACACTGCCTCCTGACACCGGTTCGTGACGATCTGAGCGCTCACAGACTGCGACCAGGTGTTGCGCCGTGAAACGCCCGGGTATGGGTCCCCTGGGAAACGATGAACGGGACAGCGGCCGGTACGGTGGTCACCTGCCGCTCGAATGTGGTCGCTGCTCTGGCCATCATCGTGGTTCGACGGCCGGTACCAGGCTAGGAGGCGCAATGACGTCTGACGAGAGCTTCCCTAGGGGACGGCAGCCGGGCTCCCCGCAGGCCGAAGCATCGTCGGCTGACGACCAGACGCAGCAGCTCAACCACGACACCGGTGCGGGCGCGGATGCCGAGCCCGACTCAGAACCGACCGTCACGGTTGCCGCGGGGTCACAGCCTTCCTCCGAGCCGGAATGGCGGGAGCCAGAAACCGTTCGCCTCTCGACAGACGACGGCGAGCGGCTCTCTTCGGACGCTACGGAAAAGATCCCGACCGAGTCGGTCACCCCGGAGCCCACACCGGCCGATTCGTCGGCCACCGAACCGTCCCTGCCCTCGGCCAGCTCGTCCGGACCCCCGTCCGACCCTCCCCCGAAGACACCCGCGCCGGCATCGGAAACCCCGGGTACGGGCTCGGAGACTGAGGAACGGCGGGGCCCATTCCCGCCAGCGGGGCCGATCCCGCCACCTGCCACGCCGCCGCTCGGCTCACCACCGGCCCACTCACCGATGCCTCCGTGGGCGGCACAGCCCGCCAGCGGCACAGCTGCCCCGGCAGGGTCCGGTAGCCCGGCCACACCGAGCAGTCCCGGCACACCGAGCAGTCCTGGCGCACCAGGCACGCCCGCACCGGGTGCTCCACCGCAGTTCCCACCAGCACGACCAGCACCACCGGCTCCCGCTCCCGGCTACCCCGCCGGATCCCAGCCCCAGCAACCGGGCCAACCGTGGGGCAGCCCGCCCCCGGCGTTTCCACCCCCAGCCCCGCACAGCCAGCAACCGGGATATCCGCCACAGCCCCAGGCCCCGTACCAGCGGTCTTTTTCGCCGCCCCCTGGCCAGCCCGGCTACGGGCAGCCACCTCAGTCCGCTCCCCCCGGAGACGAGACGACCTCGCTGATCTGGGGGCAGCCACAACCGCCACAGGCAAACCAACAGCCAGGAGCTCCGCAGCCCGCGGCCTCACCGGGCAGCGCCGGTCCCGGCAGTCCAGCCGCTCCTGGCAGCCCCGCAAGCACGGCGGCCGGCACACCGACCAGCGGTACACCCGCTTCCACGCCGACCAGTGGTGGTGTGGGTGCCGCCGAGACGACTGCGCCCATCCCGACGGAGGGCGACAAGCAGGGCTCCGAGGACCCGACGCGGCGGCTGGCCTTCGGCACGGCTCCCGGCGTGGAGCCGGCCGGTTGGACCCTCACCCAGGCTGGCTGGGGTGTCACCGCCGGCCAGCAGCCGGCACCAGGCCAAGCCCCGCCCGGCCAGCCACCGGCACAGCACGCACTGGGTCAGGTGCCGCCCGGCCAGCCAGTGTTCGGGCAGCAGCCGTTCCAGGGGTACGGCTACCAGCAGCCGCTGTCCGGTGCCGCCCCGGCGGGGCCCACGTTCCGGCCGCCCGGTGCGCCGGCACCCGCCGGGATGTTCCCCGCGAACTGGGGAAACAGAACCGGCCTGATCCTGATCATCGTCGGCGTGGCATTGCTCCTCGTGCTCGCGGTAGGTGCCGCGCTGTACGCCATGGGTCGCGACAGTGGGTACGAGATCGGTGCCTGTGTCAAGAAGGGATCCAACGACAGCGTGCTCGAGGCCGACTGCGACGAGAAGGGCGCGTACCGGATCGTCAAGAAGGTGGACCGGGAGGACCAGTGCGGGAAACCGGACGAGCCCACGATCACGCTGGAGTCGAGAGGCAAGAAAGAGGTCGTCTGCCTCGAAAAGGCCGCCAAGGGGTAGTAACAGGCCAGACCTGGAAGACCACGTTCTGAGGACATGGTGGCTGTGACGGATACATATTCGCTGTCCGGTCCGCGGGTCCGCGCGGCGGCGCTGACCGGCCGAGGATGGCTCAACACCGGCGGCGAGGACCTTACCTTGGCCTCGTTGCGAGGGAAGATCGTCCTCCTCGACTTCTGGACCTTCTGCTGCATCAACTGTCTACATCTCATCGACGAGCTGCGGCCGATCGAGGAGAAGTACGCCGACGTGCTGGCCGTGATCGGGGTGCACTCCCCGAAGTTCGAACACGAACGCGACCCGCAGGCTCTGGCGGCTGCCGTGGAGCGGTACGGCGTGCGCCGTCCGGTCCTGGACGACCCGGACCTCACGACCTGGGACCAGTACGCGGCCCGCGCCTGGCCAACCCTCGCCGTGGTCGATCCCGAGGGCTACCTGGTCGCCACCATGGCGGGGGAGGGTCATGCCGAGGGGCTCACCCGACTGATCGAGCGGCTGACCGACGAGCACGAGGCAAAGGGCACCCTGCGCCGTGGCGACAGCCCGTACGTGCCGCCCGAGCCGGAGGACACGCCGCTGCGGTTCCCGGGCAAGGCCCTCCCACTTCCGGGTGGCACCTTGCTGGTGGCGGACACCGCACGGCACAGGCTGGTGGAACTGGCCGGAGACGGTGAGACGGTGCTGCGTCGGATCGGTACCGGATCGCGGGGGCGGTCCGACGGCAACCCAGAGTCGGCCCAGTTCAGCGAACCGCAGGGGATGTGCCTCCTGCCACCGCACGTCGCCGACCATGTCGGCTACCACGTGGTGGTGGCCGACACCACCAATCACCTGCTGCGCGGCCTGCACCTCGCCACGGGCGAGGTGACCACGATCTCCGGCACCGGCCGGCAGTGGCGCTCCACCGTGGACTTCGTACC
This sequence comes from Micromonosporaceae bacterium, assembly GCA_036375165.1. Taxonomy (GTDB): domain Bacteria; phylum Actinomycetota; class Actinomycetes; order Mycobacteriales; family Micromonosporaceae; genus WHSM01. The sequence goes on from DASUSI010000099.1 coordinate 49,998, forward strand.
GCATGACGCCCGGGCAGCCGACCTCTCGTCCCCCTGGGATGTCGCGTGGTACGCCCCGGCCGGGCAGTCACATACCGGCGAAGCCGTGGAGTTGGACCCCCCGGACGACCACCCCGACGCCGGACGGGTGATCGTGGCGATGGCCGGAATCCACCAGCTCTGGTGGTTCGACCCGCTGGCCCGTACCACCGGGGTGTACGCCGGCACCACAGTGGAAGGACTGCGCGACGGGCCGTTGCGGGAAACCTTCCTGGCGCAGCCGTCCGGCCTGGCGGTGGCCCCGGACGGCGATCGCCTGTGGTTCGTGGACTCCGAGACCTCTGCCCTGCGATACGTCGAGGGAGACATCGTCTACACGGCCGTCGGCACCGGACTGTTCGACTTCGGACACCGCGACGGTCCGGGTGATCAGGCACTGATGCAGCACCCGCTCGGTCTCGCCGTGCTGCCCGACGGTTCGGTGGCGGTCGCGGACACGTACAACGGGGCGCTACGCCGGTACGATCCGGCCACCAGCGAGATGACCACGCTGGCACGCGAACTGGCCGAGCCCAGTGATGTGGTGCTGGTCAATCGTGAGCCAGTGGTGGTCGAGTCAGCCGCACACCGGCTGGTGCGTCAGGTGGTCTCGGGCACGGGGCAGCGCCTCGGCGGGGAACGTCACCGGGTGGAACGACAACCGAGCGAGGTCACCCACGGTGAGATGACCCTGGAGGTGGTGTTCGCCCCACCGCCCGGTCAGAAGCTGGACCGCACGTTCGGATCACCGGTCCGGTTGGAGGTGTCCGGGAGTCCTGCCGGACTGATCCTGGACGGTGCCGGGACGGGCGACGAACTGACCCGGCGGCTGGTGATCGCGGACGGAATCCCGGACGGCGTACTGGAGGTGGTGGCACAGGTCGCCACCTGCGATGAGGACACCGACCACGGTGCGTGTCATCTGATCCGCCAGGACTGGGGGGTACCGGTGCAGATCACCCCGACCGGTCCCCGCCGGCTGGAACTCACCCTGTACGGACCGCCGCGCTGACGGGTGCCCCGAGCCGGGTGTACACGCCCGGTGAGTAGAGCACGCTGACCGGCGGCTCGTCCGCGACGCCGGGCAGGCCGGCGGCGCTGACCAGGACGTCGTCCCAGGCGAGGAGCCTGGCCTGGCGCAGCGGCCACGGGCGGTGCTCGTTGGGCAGGTACAGACCCCGCAGGTGCAGGCCCCACCGCGCGGTGAGGAAATGCTCCAGCCGGCCGGGTTCCGGGATCGGGTCCCCCACTTCGACGGTCATCCGGCTCAGCCGGTCCGTACCGCCGGGACGACAGGCGTACCTGCGCTGGTCACCGTCGGAGGTGGTGGACATGCGGGACCAGCGGTACGGCAGGCCGAGCGTCGTACGGGCGAACATCGACGGCAGGAGCCGTGGTGAGTCAAGGGACAGGAAGACCACGCCCCTGCGGCCGCTCGCGTCGACCGAGTACAGCCGGACGTTGATCTGCGGGAACGAGCCGAGGTACGGCACCGGAGGCGATCCGAACAGCCGGGTGCGTTCCATCCGCAACGCCACCACGCCGAGGTAGGTCACCCCGTCGAGCAGGTCCGGACGCAGGGTGGCCGGCATCAGGCTGGCCGCCACAGCGGGTTGCAACGGCCAGTGCAGGAGACTGACCCCCCGCCACCACTGGGCCATCACGGCACGCCGTACCGGTCGTGGCGCCACCGGGGTCACCGGCTCAACCGTCATATCACCATCCTGACCGCCGTCCGTGGTTGATCCCGCCTCCTCCCACCTCCCACCTCCCACCAACGGTTTATCGATTACTCGTTGGAAAACCGGTGTCGGTGGCAACGAGTAATCGATAACTGGTGCTAGGCGGGGCAGGGCAGCAGCGCCGATTCACCGGCTGGGGGATCCGCACACCGTCGCACAGCGCTGCCGACGGGTCCAGCGGTCAAGCGCGTGGCTGCTGCTGCTTGTGGTGGTGGTGTTCGATCACCTCGGTGCGGCGACGCCGGGTCATCCAGAAGCTGATGGTGAGGACCATGCCGGTGAGTCCGCAAAGCATCAGGACCCACCCCACCACGTCGAGATCAAGCCAGCTGAGGTCCCGCTTCACACCGAAGGCGATGATCGCTCCGATGGCGATTAAGAAGATACTGCCGCCGATGCCCATGGGGGACTCCTCCCGACCTGATGATCGTAACTCCGAACCCCCCGGCCGGGTACGCCGTACGCAGCCGGCCCAGCGTGGCCGATTCCCGCCATACGCACCAGACGGTCAGACCTTCCGCGCGAAACGGTCAGCCGGGCGGCGGTGCGGGGCGCTCCTGGTACTCACGCCTGGTCGGCTGGGCGTCAGCCTGCCTGTCGGGCAGCGGCTCGGTGGGATGTACCCGCTGACTGTCCGGTGCGGCCCGCCCGTCGTAGTAGTGCCGCTCGTCCACCACGTTCGTGGTCCGCCGACGCCGGCTCCAGAAGTAGAGGGTCAGGATCAGCCCGGAGAAGCCGGCAAGGATCATCACCCAACCCACCACGGTGAGATTCAGCCAGCTGAGCTGGAAATCAACGCCAAATGCGATGATCGCCCCAAACGCGATCAGGAAAATACTGAATCCGATACCCATACGTGCCGGGATACCCGGTTGTCGGTCACCTGACACGTGGCGGTGCCCCGCCAGGGTCCTAAGCTCGGGCGATGAGCCGTCGCTCTGGTGACCGAACAGTCCTGCATCCGGCCCTCGACCCGGCGGGGCCGGAGATCCGCGACATGGCCGGGGCGGCCATGGACTGGATGGTCGACTATTTCGGGTCGGTCCGGGAGTTTCCGGTCGCACCCGCCACGTCGGCCGCCGAACTTCGGGCCAGGCTGACAGAGCCGCTACCTGCGGAGGGCCGTGACGTCGGGCAACTCCTCGACGTCTTCCGGGACGTGGTGGTGCCCGGTAGCCGCCACAACGGGCATCCACGGCAGTTCGGGTACGTGCAGGCGCCCGGCACCGCCGTGGCGGCGGTGGCAGACCTGCTGGCCTCGGCCTTGAACTCGAACCTCACCGCCTGGCGTTCCGCGCCGGCACCGGTTGAGCTGGAACGGGTCGCCGTGGACTGGGTACGGGAGGCGATCGGGCTTCCGCCCGGTGCCGATGGGCTGTTCCTGAGCGGTGGTTCGATGGCCACCTTCACGGCGCTGGCGGCCGCCCGGCACCGGCACTGCGGTGATGCGGTGGCGGCCGACGGCATGGCCGCGCATCCCGGACCGCTCCGGATCTACACCTCGACCCAGTCGCACCACTCGATCCACAAGGCCGCGGCGTTGCTTGGGATCGGGCGTCGCAACGTGCGCGAGGTGGGGGTCGACGAGCGGTTCCGGATGGACGTCGACCAGTTGGTACGCGCCATCGAGCAGGACCGGGCGGCCGGCGCGGATCCGTACTGCGTGGTGGCGACAGCGGGGACCGTGGTGACCGGCGCGGTGGACCCACTGGCCGAGATCGCCGAAGTGGCGCGGGAGTACGGGCTGTGGCTGCACGTCGACGCGTGCTACGGCGGGTTCGCTCGGCTCGCTCCGTCCGTCCGGGGCCTTTTCGACGGCCTGGAGCAGGCGGACTCGGTGGCGTTGGACCCCCACAAGTGGCTGTACCTGCCCGCGGACTGCGGTTGCCTGATCTATCGGGACCCGGCCGCGATCAGCGGGGCGTTCGCCCTGGACGCCGACTACGCCCGGGTGATGCACGCCGACCCTGACGAGGCGTTCGCGTTCTGGGAGTACGGTCCGGAGCTTTCCCGACGGTTCCGCGCTCTCAAGGTGTGGATGACGCTGGCGCATGTCGGAGCGAACGCGGTGGGCGAGGCGATCGAGTCCAATCTCGACTGCGCACGGTACGCCGCCGGACTGATCGCCGACAGCGCGGAGTTCGAACTGCTGGCTCCGATCGAGCTGTCCATCCTGTGCTTCCGCTACCTGCCGCCGTCGCTGCGGTCCGGCCGGGAGTTGACGGACGCCGAGGAGCGGGAACTGGATCGGCTGAACCAGCAGATCATGCTCGGGGTACAGCGCGGCGGTGGTTCGTACCTGTCCAACGCGACGGTACGGGGCCGGTTCGCGTTGCGGGGCTGCGTACTGAACTACCGCACCACCCGCCACGACATGGAGGTCATGTTGCGGGACGTACGCCGCGCCGCCGACCTGTCGGCCTAGTCTGTGCCTGGTGAGCCGACTGCTCGTACTGCTCCGTCACGCCAAGGCCGACAACGCGCTCGGAGTCGCGGACTTCGACCGGCCGCTGACCTCCCGTGGTGAGCGGGACTCCCGCGCCGCCGGGTTGTGGCTGCGTACCCAGGGGTACCTGCCAGACCTGGTGATCTGCTCCGCCGCGCGCCGCGCGAGACAGACCTGGAAGCATGTGGTGGCTGGCCTCGGCGCGGTCCCGGAGGTGCATTACCGCCGGGAGGTGTACGAGGCGGGGCATCCGGATGCCCTGCTCGACGTGATCCGGGCTGCCCCGGTGTCGACCGGGGTGCTGGTCTTGGTGGGCCACAACCCGACGTTGGAGATGTTGTCAGCCGGGCTCGATCCCGGTGGCGGGCCGGGCGGCGGCCTGCGTACCGCCGGGATCGCGGTTCACGTGGTGGACCGGGAGTGGACCGGGCTGGATGCCGGCTGCGCGCCGCTTGCCGTGAGCCACCTGGCCCGTTGATTCGTGACCTCCCGCGGGGGGCCGTCGCGGGAGGTCACGAATCGACCAACGGGGTGGGTCAGAACGTGGCTTCGGGGAGTTCCATCAGGTCCAGGCTGGCGCGTTCGACGATCCGGCGGTCGGAGCCGAGCCGGGGCAGCACCTCGGCCGCGAAGAACCGGGCCGCCGCCACCTTGCCCTGGTAGAACGCCTGCTCAGACGCTGGCAACTCGTCACCGAGCCGCTGCAGGGCCACGTGCGCCTGTCGTTGCAGCAGCCACCCGATGATCAGGTCTCCCATCGCGAGCAGTAGCCGCCGGGAGTGCAGCCCGACCTTGTAGACGGCGCGGGGGTCACTCGCCATCTCGCCCAGGTAGCCGCCCAGCGCACCGACCATGGCCTGTACGTTGTCGAGTGCCTCGGTGAGTGCCTGGCGTTCTTCCTTGAGCCGGCCGTTGCCCGCCTCGGCGTCCAGGAATCCCTTGATCTCGCCGGCCACCGTCATCAGCGCCGTGCCCTGGTCCTTTACGATCTTGCGGAAGATCAGGTCCAGGCTCTGGATCGCGGTGGTGCCCTCGTACAGGGTGTCGATCTTGGAATCCCGGATGTACTGCTCCAGGGGGTAGTCCTGCAGGAAGCCGGAGCCACCCAAGGTCTGCAACGACTCCGCGCCGAGCAGCTCGTACGCCCGTTCCGAGCCGCAGCCCTTGACCAGCGGCAGCAGCAGGTCGTTGACCCGTTCGGCGAGCTGGTGCGTCTCTTCGTCACCGGCGGTGGTGGCCAGCCGGGACCTGTCCTGCCACGTGGCGGTGTAGCAGACCAGGGCGCGCAGACCCTCGGCGTACGACTTCTGGAGCATCAACGAGCGGCGGACGTCCGGGTGGTGGGTGATCGTCACGCGCGGCGCGGTCCTGTCCCCGGCCCGGGCGAGGTCGGCGCCCTGAACCCGGCTCTTGGCGTACTCCAGTGCGTTGAGGTACCCGGTCGAGAGGGTGGCGATCGCCTTCGTGCCGACCATCATCCTGGCGTACTCGATGATCATGAACATCTGCCGGATGCCGTCGTGGACGTCACCCAGCAGCCAGCCCTGGGCCGGGTGCTTCTCGCCGAAGGTGACCTCACACGTGGTGGAGACCTTGAGGCCCATCTTGTGCTCGACGTTGGTGACGTAGACGCCGTTGCGCTCGCCGAGTTCCCCGGTGGCCGGGTCGAAGTGGTACTTCGGCACGACGAACAGCGACAGGCCCTTGGTGCCGGGGCCACCCGCGCCTGCCACACCGACCGGTCGGGCCAGCACATAGTGGATGATGTTGTCGCTCATGTCGTGCTCGCCGGAGGTGATGAACCGCTTCACGCCCTCGATGTGCCAGGAGCCGTCCGGCTGCGGGATCGCCTTGGTACGGCCAGCGCCGACATCGGACCCGGCGTCCGGTTCGGTGAGCACCATGGTGGCGCCCCAGCGCTTCTCGACGAACAGCTTCGCCCACTCCTTCTGCTCGGGAGTGCCCTCACGGTGCAGGGTCTGCGCGAAGCTGGGGCCGGAGGCGTACATCCAGACGGCGGGGTTGGCACCGAGGATCAGGTCGGCGAGCGCCCACCACAGGCTTCGGGGCGCGTCGGTGCCGCCGAGGTCGGCAGGCAGGTCCAGCCGCCAGAATTCCGAGTCCATCAGCGCCTGGTACGACCGCTTGAACGACTCCGGGATGGTGACCGAGTTGGTTTCCGGGTCGAACACCGGCGGGTTGCGGTCCGCGTCGACAAACGACCGGGCGAGGTCCTCACGTGCCAGGCGGTCCACTTCACCGAGGATGCTGCGGGCGGTGTCCTGGTCGATGTCCGCGTACGGTCCCTGGCCGAGAATCTTGTCCCCGGCGAACACCTCGAACAGGTTGAACTCGAGGTCTCGCAGGTTGCTCTTGTAGTGCGTCATGCTGCGCGGTACCCCCGGCATGGCATGAGCCGCCGTGGCGGCTCCACGGATACTACTGGCGAGTAACAACATCTATTACCGCTCAGTAGCCCCGGCACGGCAAGGGTCGGTGAAACATCTCACTCGGCCCCCCGAGGCCTGGACACGCAGTGGGCCGGACCCCACGAAAACCCGGAAATGCCCGCCCCGGGGATCACCCGGGGACGGGCATCTGACGTTGGGTACCTCAGGCCGAACCGGCGCTCAGCTCTGCTCGTCGCTGGACTCGGACGGCGTGGCAAAAGCGGCCCGGCGACGACGCGCCAGCACCACCAGCGCGGCACCACCGCCGACCAGAGCGGCACCCAGACCGGCGAGCAGGCCCGCCTCGGCACCAGTGGCCGGCAACTGCGGGCCGTCAGTGTCGACGCTTCCGCCGCTTCCGCCGTTGTTGCCGCCACCCTGGTTGCCGCCGTTGTTGCCGCCACCGCCACCGCCACCACCGTCGGACGGCGGCTTGGTCTTCACGTTGCTGGGCTTGGCGGTCGGCTCGTTGGTCGGTGGATCGACCGGCGGATCGACCGGCGGCTCCCCGGTGTCGGTCGGATCCGGTGGCGGAGGCGTTTCGGTGTTGCAGGACGGCAACGGCGGCTCGCCACACGGCGGCGGAACCTCACCGTCGTGGCCGTCCTCGTGATCCATCACGACACCGCGCGGCACCTGCGTACCTTGCTGGGCCAGCGCTGGTCCGGTGAAGAAGGCACCCGCGAGCATGGTCAGCCCCAGACCGAGCGCCAAAGCGCCGAGCCGCGTGACCGCAACCCCCGTACGTGTCTTCCGCTTGGTGATGCCTGCAACGCGAACCGTTGCGCGCATAAGGACCCTCCCCGTTCAGGTGATTTTGACTCTCCAGTCAGGATGCGAGCCCTGATCGTACGGGAAGATCACCGATCCCTGGGGACCGCCCCTGGTGAATTGAGGGACGGCTGAGCTGCGAACTTACCGGGAGGGGTCACCGACTTCCCAACTCGGTGTGGCGGCCTCAGGACTCGGTGCCGCCGCGTACTCGATGAGTACCAGTGCGATGTCGTCGTCGAGTATCCCGTTCACCCATTCGACCAGTGCGCTTTCCAGAGAGCGCAGGCCGTCGCCAACGGTGCCGTGGCCCAACAGACCCCAGGCCCGCTGCTGGATCGGGAAGAACTCGCCGGCTCGCCGCGCCTCCGCGAGCCCGTCGGTGTAAAGCAGCAGCCGGTCACCCGGTTCCAGTCGCTCCACCCGGGGGCGAACCACTGGAAGGAACCCGAGCGGCGGTGCCGTGGCGGGTGGTTCCAGCACGATCACCTCACCACGCCGCAGCAGCAGCGGCGGCGGATGACCGCAGTTCACCACGGTCAGGGTGCCGCCCCGCTCCTCCACCAGCGCGGCGGTCACGAAATCCTCGTACCCGACGGACCGGGCCACAGCCCGGTCCAGGTCCGCGACGATCGCCCGCAGGTCGGCCCGCTCGTACGCGACGTGCCGGTACGAACCCAGCACCACAGTGGCCAGTCGTACCGCGTCCAGACCCTTGCCCCGGACATCGCCGATGATCAGACGGGCTCCGTACGGGGTGTCCAGGGCCTCGTACAGGTCACCGCCGATGCCGGCGTCAGCGCTCGCGGAAACGTACCTCGCGGCGATGGCGAGGGTCCCGACCTGGGGTCCAATCGGGCGGAGCACCGCCCGCTGCGCGACAGAGGCCAGCCGGGACAGTTCCGCGAACCGGTCGCCCTGCTGCTGGCGTACCACGCCGGCCGCCAGCGCGATACCGGTGATCAGCACCACCGCGCCGACCTGGGTGACGTGCTCGATCCGGGGGATCGACGAGGTCAGCAGCACGAACGCGGCAGCCAGCACCACGCAGAACACGCCGACCCCGAGCACAGAGCGCCAACCCGCGAAGGCAGCCGCCAGCAGGGGCGGCGCTGCCAGGAGTCCGACGAAGTGAGGCTGCGGTCCGTCCGCGAGTTCTATCGCGGCGATGATGACGAGCAGCACAAAGGCCGCGCCGAGCCCTGCGCGGGTCTCCGGGTCGGTGGTGCGGGTTGCCAAGCTGGGGGGCATGTGCCTGCTTCGAAAGAGGGTCGGGTCGTTGATCACAGCATGCACGCTCGTGGGACAGAACGGGAACGTTCGTACCGTCAGTGTGCGCTGTTGATCGTGTCAATGCCGTCCCCCGACCGGGCAGTCGTGGCACGCCACCGACCAGCGGTCCGTCGACTGGCTGGTCACGGCTCCGCGGCCGGGTCCCCTCCGGCCTCTCGTCCGGAAACGTCCGGGCGTGTCCGACACCGGTCCCTTGTAGTCGGTCCACCCGCCAGAACGTGCTGGTCCAGCACTCCTCACCGGCGTGCCGGACGCCGTGCGACGATCGGGATGTGAAGCTGAAACTGGACCTCCACGAGGTCTACAACCGCGGTCACGAGATCGACCGGGCGCTGCGCGACATCATCGATCAGGCAGTCGCGAAGCGGGCCAGTGTGGTGGAGATCATTCCCGGAAAGGGCTCCGGACAGCTCAAGAAGCGGGTGCTGCGGTTCCTGGACCAGAAGGAGATCAAGCAGCTCTACCACCGGCTGGAGAAGGACTCCAAGAACTTTGGTCGGGTATTCGTCCACTTTCGATGGAAATGACCGCGTAGTTCCACAGTGGTCGCCGGAGACTTCGACAGGGGTGAAGAGGTGTTCGTCGCCACCCGGACGGTTCGACGGCCTGCCCGGATCACATCGACCACGTCACCGAGGACACCGCCAACGCCCCGGTCGTACGCACGACGGCGATCAGTTCGACTGGTCGTTCGCGGCCAGCAATACGGGCTGTGCATCGCGTGGGCGTCGCAAGTGGGCCCACATGTACGCCGGGTGGCCTGACAGATCGGGGATGGACGCCGAGCCCTTCCCGCAGTCAGATGAGGTCGAACTGTCCCCCCTTGGCACCCGCACCATCCCCAGCGCCACCGAGGAATGCTTCCCACTCGGCCCGCGTGAACGTGAGGACGGGCCCGCTCGGGTTCTTGCTGTCACGCACGTCAACCGCGTGACCCCGGTGGCGCACTTCGACGCACGCACCATCGTTACCCGACCGGCTGGACTTACGCCAGACGTTACGCCGCATCTGCCTGCTCCTTAATGAACTTGATCGACTCAGCGGGTGACATGGCCAACGTCCGCAGATGGTCATAGACCGAGGAAAGTCGTCCGATCTCCTTGGCCGATTCTAAAAACAACTCACCCGCCAACGTCTCGATGTAGCCCAACGGCGGATCCTCGTTATCAAAGGCAAGTACTGCGAAGCCACCACGGGTTGCCAGGTGTGCTCCTGCCGCGAACCGTAGTATCTGGATGGTTACATTGGGCAGCACTGACAGATTCACAATGTGCTGGAGTTGCTCCCGCACGATTTCGGGGCTGCCGACCTCCATTCGGATGGTGGCCTCCGACACGATCGCGTGGGTCCTCAGCGGCACCGGTTGACGGCTCAGCACTTCCTGTCGGGTGAGCCGGGCCTGTACCAGTTGGTTGATTGCGTGTTCGTCTGTCTCTCGTCCGACGGTGACAACCTCCCGCGCGTACGCCGCGGTCTGGAGCAGCCCGGGAATGAGCATGGGCTCGAACTGGCGCAACTCCGCAGCCTCGGACTCGTAGGCGATGTAGGTCGCGTACTTGCCCGAGATGGCGTCGAGTCGTTGCCACCAACCTGAGTCGCGCAGGTCGCGGGCAAGTGCGGTCAACGATTGGCCGGTCTCGCTGTCGATCGGTACGCCGTAGGCAATCAACAACTCCATGACGTCGCCTGGCCTGGCCTTGATCTCCCCAGACTCGATACGACTCACACGAGACTGCGAGCAGTGAAGCTCCTTGGCGACCTGGTCCACGGTTAAGGAACGCGCATCGCGCAGCTTGCGCAACTCGCGGCCAAGGCGGCGGGACCGCGGAGTCGCCGGGGTGAACCGTGGCATCCCCTGATCCTGCCTCACCAGACCACCTTTCCATAGCAAAGCGTGAGCACGATGCTGGACGTTCGATCCGAACTCGTATACGTACAGTCATAGAACTTGTGTTCCAGCATATGATGTACCATCATATGCCTTCGGACGTGTCCGACAGCCCGAAGGACTGGTGAGCGGCAGAGGACGAGCCGCCTGCTCGTGGAGTTGGTTCATCCCCCACGGGTGGGCCCGGACGACGCTGGCCGTCTCGCTGAAGCACCACCGGGGACGGCGTCTCTTGCGGACGCCGTCCCCGACCGTCGACCTGGGAGGAGTGCGGTGAGCCACAAGGCACCGGAGTCGCTGCGGTTGCCGGCTGCGACCAGTCGACGCCGGCCAGATCGAACGCCGTGTGTACGCCGAGACACAGCGGCGAGCGTTCGGAACCACCTCAGCGGTAACTGGCGACTACCTCGCCACGTTGGCAGTTCACTTGTTCGCCCGGATCACCCTCGGTGACACCCGATGACATCAGATTCATCCCCCGCATCTGAGGCAGTAAGGAGCAACCCCGTGACCGCACAACCGATTGAGCGCAGCGCCATGACTCGACGCTTCCCCACAAACCACGACGGCCAGTCCGACGTGCTTTCGCTGAGAAGCGAACTGTTCCTGATCGCCCACAATGAAACCACCGGGCACCCGCACGTCGAAAAACGGTCTCTCACGCTTGGGCTCGCCGCCGCTGTACTCCTCGAACTCTGGTTCGCCGACCGAATCCGCATCGGATGGCGGCCGGACGCCCGAAACGGGATCTGGCAGCAGCATCCCGGGCACATCACCGTTCTCGATGCCACGCCAACCGGCGACCCCATCACCGACACCGCGCTCACCCTGCTGTGGAATCTCGGTGGCACGCCGCGCATCAACGACTTCGTACGCGCGTTCACCACCACAAACCTCTACGAACGGGTACGCGGCCACATGATCGCCGCCGGCACGCTGTGCCAAACCCCCCGACGGCGGTTCCGGTTCTTCCACACCGACGCCTACCTGCCAACACACACCGCGTATCCCATCCGGATTCGAGCCAGGATCCGCAACCTCGCCACCCAACGCCACACCGATCACGAGCAGATTGACCACCATGGACTGGCGCTTGCCGCGCTGGTCACCATGCTGAGGCTTGGCGCGTACCTCTACCCGCCGGACATGTCTCCAGCGCAGCTCCAACAACGGCTGAACGAGATCACCAAGGACCGGTCGCACACCGCGATCGGAGAGGTTACCGCCGCCATCCGGCCACGCCGTACCGCGAAAAGGAATCGATAAGTGCGTCGCCGCCTCCCGGCAGACCGTCGGGAGGCGGCAGCAATGTTCATACTGCCAGTTCCCTACCGGGCAGCGCCGACAAGTAAACAGTGTCAGGAGTCCGTCAGAAGAGATTCAGACGGGCTCCGTTATTCACTGACATCATTGTGTTGTGGGGGACACAACGAGCGACCCTTTCGTCAGCCAGACAGCACGGCGTCGCACGCAGCTCCCGTACCGCTATACCGCTCTGCTACCCCTCGCCTTGTTGGCCCCCTTCAGCGCCACCATTGTCGTAAGTCAGGCATGGAGCGCCTGTGAGGTGCCCCTCAAGACCCGACTCACTGTCTTCTATCTGCATTTCCCGACCCTGGTACTCGCCTACATCACGGTGCTCCTTGTCGCCTACCTGTTTGCCGGTCCGGCGGGGTGGCCCCACAGCCTTGTGGTGGTGATCTCCGTACTTCTGGTCATGACCGTTACCTGGACCTACTTCGCACTCGCCGGGCTGCCGCTACAGAACGAGTTCTGTCCTGACGTGGAGCCGTCGTGGTGGCCGTGGCTGCTACCGCCCCTGCCCGGAGCCGCTCCGTAGCGGTTGGACACCACAAGCCGGGGCCTTAAGACACTGCCCGCCGGAGCCGGGTACGAGTAGCAAGAAGTCGATGCATCCGTGGCTGTCGCCTGAGCGTGTCAGGAGTGGCAAGGCGACCGCGCGTAGGGCTGCGCCGCTCTGAGGCAGGGCGCGCACGACATTGGGGACTGAAATGAGACTGCGACCGTTGATGAAGACCTCAGCCGTCACGACGGCCGCGTTGGCGGTCGTTCTCGCGACGGGTTCCGGTGCCGGGGGCGCTGTGTCCACCGAGTATCGCCTGATCGATCTGGGAACGCTCGGCGGCCAGAGTAGTTACGCCACGGCGATCAACGATCGCGGTGACGTGGTCGGGAGCAGTCAAACCGCCGACGGTTCGTACCACGGCTTCCTCTGGCGGAACGGGAGAATGACGGACCTCGGTACGGTGAGGCCCACTGATATCAACAACAAGGGCCAGATCGTCGGAACCATCGACACGGATCAGGGTCTTCAGGCGGTCCTGTGGTCCCGGGACAAAATCACCGACCTGGGTACGCTCGGCAGCGAATTCGACTGGCCGACCGCCATCAACGGTCGCGGACAGATCGTGGGTATAGGAACGACCGCGAACGGCACTTCGGCCCCCTTCCTGTGGTCACAGGGTCGGATGCGGAAACTGAACCTTGACGATGTCTCCGACATCAACAATCGCGGGCAGATCACCGGCGGAAGGTTGATCAGCTCCGGCGGGTTCCACGCCAGCGTCTGGTGGCACGGGAAAGTGACGGACCTCGGCGCGGGCCCGTTCGACCGGAGCAACACCTACGGCATCAACGAACGCGGATGGGTCATCGGGTGGATGTTTTCCGAGCAGCAGGACGAGCGCGGGGTGCTCTGGCGTCACGGGACCGTCACTGATGTCGGTACGCTCGGTGGCGGCCGTACCCACCTGATCTCGGTCAACGATCAAGGCCAGATTCTCGGGACCTCCCAGCTCGCCAGTGGCCACGAACGTCCGGTCCTGTGGCAGCGTGGCGTGTTGACCGATCTGACCACGCGGGGAGTCGACGCCGAGGCTGACCTCGTCGGCATCAACAACCGCGGCGACATCGCCGTCAGCATCAGGCCGGTATGGGGTACTGCCCATGCTGCCGTCTACCTGTGACCCTGAACTCGCAGGAACGACGTTAGATTGGGCCGAACGCCGCCCACCGACCATGCTGGAGTTCGTCGTGTTCGTCGCCACTGTCATGGTGTCCGCTCTCCTCGCCGCGCTCCTCGTGATGTCGGCCGCCATGAAGCTGAGGCACCAGGAATCGTTTGTGGCGGGCTACATCCGGCTTGGCGTGCCGGAAGACAAGCTCAACTACCTCGCATTCGTACTCATTGCCGGTGCGGCCGGACTGCTCCTCGGCCTCACGGTGGCACCCATCGGCGTCGCCGCCGCGGTCGGCGTGATCCTGTACTTCGTCGCCGCCATCGGGTTCCACATACGGGCAAACGATACAAAAAACGTTCCGATGCCGGCCGTGTTCCTGGTGTTGGGAATCATCGCCCTGGTGCTGCGGCTGGCGACGCTGTAGGCCGCCCCGCGGCGTCCGGGTTGGTCCGGCAAGGCTACAAACGCGCTCTCGTACCGCTACCGCCGTGATGACGCTGGCAGGTACAGAGCCTGTTTCAGCAGGCCGACCTGACGATCACTTCGCTGCGGTTCGTGCCGGAGGGGACTGGTGGACGCCCTCTTTTCTGGGCACAACGGTCAGTAAGCTGACCGGTCCGGCACATGGGTGAGGTTGGGATGCCGATGGAGTGGATCACGCAAGGATGGTGGAGTTATCCGCTCCTGACGGCCACCATCGCGGGGTCGGCCGTGCTGCCCCCCATACCGAGCGAAAGCGCCATGGTCACGGCCATGAGTCTCGCGACTGCCGGGGAACTCAGCCTGATCCTGGTCTGCCTGGCCTGCGCACTCGGATCGACCTTCGGCGATGTCCTGGCCTACGGACTCGGCCGCGTCGTGCGGCAGCGGGCTCGGAGCCGCGCTGAGCGTTCAGAACGAGGACAAGCGGCCCTGCGGTGGATGGCAGAACGTGGCGACGGCTGGGGACCCGGACTGATCGTGGCCGGACGCTTCGTCCCTGGCGGAGCCACCGCGGTCGGGATCTCCGCCGGAGTATTCGCCTACCCGTTCCGGCGATTCGTCGTCTTCGCAGGTATCGGCGCCGCCGTGTGGACCGGGTACGGGGTGGCACTGGCCTTCCTGGGGCAGGTGGCGTTCCCGGGGAACGTGTGGGCGAGCACCGCAGTCGCCGTCGGGCTGGTCCTCGGCTTGAGCGGCCTGCTCCACGTCTGGCGGGTAAGCAACCGGCGCGTACACCACGAACGCCCGAAGCGACCGGCACCCGTCATCCGAGACCGGGACGACACCTGGATCACCCGCTTCTGACCAGCCTCAACGCCATCAAGGCCGGGGACGTTCGACCCACGGGTACGGGCCAGCCGCCCCCTTCAGCCTCACCCGGATCGGGGCAACGTCGGTTCCATGGCCGCGTCCGTCAGAGTCGATCCGACACGGCTGCCAACGAGGTGAGGGATCATGACGGCAGTGATTTCGGTGTCCGGGTTGGTGAAGAACTTCGGAACCACCCGGGCCCTGGACCATCTGGACCTGACCGTGTCAGCCGGCGAGGTACACGGCTTCCTGGGCCCCAACGGCGCGGGCAAGACCACCACAATCCGGGTACTGCTGGGGCTGCTGCGCCGCGACGGCGGGCAGGTCAACCTGCTCGGCGGGGACCCCTGGCGGGACGCGGTCCGGCTGCACCGCCGCCTGGCGTACGTGCCGGGGGAGGTGAACCTGTGGCCCAACCTCACCGGTGGCGAAGTGATCGACCTGCTCGGTTCGCTGCGCGGCGGGCTGGACCACTCCCGGCGAGCGGACCTCCTGGACCGGTTCGCGTTGGATCCGAGAAAACGGTGCCGCGCCTACTCCAAGGGCAACCGGCAGAAGGTGGCGCTTGTCGCGGCATTCGCGTCCGACGTTGAGCTGTACCTACTCGACGAGCCGACCTCTGGTCTGGACCCGCTGATGGAAACGGTGTTCCAGGACGTGGTACGGGAGCTACGCGAGGCGGGCAGCACTGTGCTGCTGTCCAGCCACATCCTCTCCGAGGTTGAGGCGCTGTGCGACCGGGTCACCATCGTGCGTGACGGTCGGGCCGCCGAGTCGGGCAGCTTCGACGAGTTGCGCCATCTCACCCGTACCAGCGTGGTCGTGGAGACGTCGCGACCGATCGACGGACTGAGCCAGTTGCCTGGGGTACACGACGTGAGCCTTGACGGTCCCCGGACGCGGTTCAGCGTTGACCAGGGCCAGCTCAACCGGGTGCTGGAACGCCTGGTCGCGCTGGACGTACGTACCCTGGTCAGCTCCCCACCCACGCTGGAGGAACTGTTCCTGCGCCACTACGGCGACGACATCGCCGCCGGGCGCGGGAACGCGGACCTGGCGGGTGTGCGATGAACGCCTTGACGGGCACGGCAGCGCTGATGCGGCTCGCCGTGCGTCGCGACCGGATCACTCTCCCCGCCTGGATGCTGGGGCTGGCCGCCTTCACCGCCGGGACCACCGCCCTCTGGGTCGACCAGCTCCGCAGCGCGGCCTACGTGGCCCAGGAGGTGCAGGTTGCCGCCACCAGCCCGGGAGTCCGCATGCTCGGCCTGGCCTCGGGTCCCACCGTCGGTGGGTACGCCATGGTCCGGGACTACCTCCTGCTCGCGGTGCTCGCCGCGCTGATGAGCATCTTCGCCGTGGTGCGGCACACCCGGCAGGGCGAGGAAACCGTCCGGGCAGAGCTGATCGGTGCCGCGGTGGTGGGCCGCCACGCCGGCCTCGCCGCCGCGCTGATCGTGACGGTCGCGGCAAACGTCGTCCTCGCGGTACTGCTCGGCCTGGCATTGATGGTGACCGGACAGCCGGCTGCCGGCTCGTTCGCCGCCGGCGCGGCGGTCGCCGCTGTGGGGGTCACGTTCGCTGGCGTGGCCGCGATCACCACCCAACTGGCCTCCAGCACCCGAGGTGCCAGCGGCATGGCCGCAGCCGTCCTTGGGCTGGCCTTCCTGAGCAGTGGGATCGGGAACGTGGCCGGCACAGTCGACCCCAGCGGGCTGCGGGTCGTCAGCGCCTGGCCGGCCTGGCTGTCCCCCATCGGCTGGGGCCAGCAGATGCGGCCGTTCGGCGGCGACAACTGGTGGCCGCTGGGCCTCGTGGTGGCCCTCTTCCTCGCATGCGTCGGCGTGGCCGCCCTGCTCACCGCCCGGCGTGACTTCGGGCGCGGCATGCTGCCACAGCGCCCCGGCCATGAGCGGGCCAGCCGTACGCTCCGCAGCCCGTTCGGACTGGCCTGGCGGCTGCAACGGGGGGCGCTGCTCGGCTGGGCCGTCGGCATGCTGGGTTTCGGCCTCGTGATGGGCGGCCTCATCGGACAGGTCACGGAAACAGACACCGCCCGCGAGTGGTACGCCCAGGTGGGCGGCAGCGAGCGGATTCTCGACGCCTACCGCGCCTCGATCATCCAGATGGCCGGTATGGCAGCGGCCATCTACGTCGTCCAAGTGCTACTGCGGATGCGTACCGAGGAGACCGACGGGCCGCTGGAACCGGTCCTCGCGACGGCGGTCAGCCGGCTCGGCTGGGTGGCCAGCTACGCGGTCGCCGCGTTGCTGGGTGCCACCGCGCTGTTGCTGCTGTACGCCATTGGCACAGGACTGGCCGCTGGCGCGGTGCTGGGCGACCCGGCTGAACAGGTGCGCAACCTGATCGGGCCCAGCCTGGTACAGCTACCCGGAATCCTGGTGATCGGCGCTGTCGTGATCGCGGTGGTCGGCCTACTACCCCGCTTCGCTGGCCCGGTGTCCTGGGCACTGCTGATAGCGTCCATCCTGATCGGCCCGCTGTTCGGACCCGCCCTCAAGATGCCCTGGTGGGTGCAGGACCTCTCGCCGTTCACCCACATCCCCAAGGTCCCGGCGGTTCCGGTCAACGTCGCCCCGATCCTTGGGCTGATCGCAGTCGTCGCCGCCTTCACCATCGCCGGACTGGTATCACTACGCCGCCGCAATCTCGCCCTACCCGCTTGAGGGCGGTCGCGGCGACACCGTCCACCTCTCCGGCCAAGGGAGCCAAGGACATGACCGAGCGGGTCACACCACGGCAGTTCCACAAGGCCGTCGGCTTCGAGGATTGGCGTGTCGTTGGCGACGGAGCGTGTGCGCAATTTCGCACCGGGTCGTTCACGGTCGGGAGCCGGCTCGTGCAGGCGATCAGTGAACTGGACGGTCTCGGCAATCACCACCCCGACGTTCTGGCGTGCCGTACTCGGCTACGCCAACCGCCCCGACAGCTCCGGCGAGCTGAACGACCCGCACTGCCGCTGGCCGACTGTCTTCTTCCAGCAGATGGACGCGCCACGCCCGCAGCGCAACCGCATCCACATCGACGTCTGGGTGCCGCACGACCAGGCGGAAGCGCGTGTCGGGGTGGCGATCGCCGCGGGCGGACACCTGGTGACCGATCAGCACGCGCCGTCGTGGTGGGTGCTGGCCGACACCGAGGGCAACGAGGCCTGTGTGGCCACCTGGATGACCAGCGATTGAAGCGCTGCGGCCGGAGTCGCGAGCAGGCGCGCATGGGCCACGGCTCCTCCCAGGCGGCGATGATCCACCAACACCCGGGCGAGCACGGTTGATTGCCCGGCAATGGCCCATCACCTTGTCGGAGATCAGGTGGCGGGATTCAGAAGGTAAGCACCTGGTCGGCTTCGACGGTCCAGGCGGCCAGTTCGTCGATGGTGGAACGTGGTGCGTCGTCGATGAGGTGCTCCTTGGTCAACCCGCGGGCGTCCAGGCAGGTGCCGCAGCAGGCGATGTGGCCACCGTGGCGCGCGAAGGTCTTGAGCATCCGGTCCAGCGTGTAGTACCCATCAGGCGTCTTCTGGCCCTTTACGGCGCAGGTGACCGCGTCGCCCATCAGGAAGACCGAGACCTCGGTGTCATCGCGCCTGGTCAACGCGACGGCGAGACGGATGGCGTTGAACGTCTTGTCAGCGCCGTACGCGGGGCTGTTGACGATGAGCAGGATCTTCTTCATACCGCTGAGCGTCGCTCTGGCGATTCCTGTCACGCAAGGGACGAAGACCCCTCACCGCCGTACAGAGGACCCGACGGCGAATGTGACGGTCCGAGTGCTGGTGATCAGGCCCCGTACGCTCAAGGCGACGATCACCTCATCCGCACCGAGCCACCACCGCCCATCGGCCTTCCACGGCCGTGATGAGCCGGACTGTGCCGGTCGGGAATTCGGCAGCGAACGGCTACGTCGGCTTACATCGATGGCTTTCCATGAGACAGGAGTTTGGCGCGCCAGGCATTCTGGTGTCGTGTCCACTGTGCGTGATTTCCTGAACCAGGTGGCCGAGCAACTGGGCGACCGAGCCTCGCTGCGGGTCGAGTCGCTCGACGGTGACGAGTGGATCGAGTTGTTGCCGAGGAACCCACGCGCGGCGAAGGTGGCGGTGGGGTACTCGCCCCTGGACCCGGACGCGGACCTGTGGATCACAATCGCGGACGAGGACGGGGGTGAGCCTGGTGACCTGGAATGGCTCGAACAGGTGTCAGCCGCGGCGATCGCAGGGCGAGTGAGGCTCATCGAGGGCAGCGGCCGCCACCTCCTCGAAGTCACAGTGGCATCTGGGGATGTCCGGGGCAGCACCGCCTACGATCTCCGCGGCTGCCTCCCTGCTCCTTTCTGGCCTCGACGCGCCACGGTCACACAATTCGAGCCGTACTCATAGTGAGGCGGGTCACTGCCGACGCGCTATGTGGTCACCCATGGCGATCGAGATGATCCTTTGCGTGAACGGGCCCATTCGGTAGCCTTCAGCTGAGCTGCTCGGCCAGTGCGACGATGTCAGCGCTGAGCCGGAAAACGCACCGGCGAACACGCTGGGCATACGATGATGCCCTCTGGGCCGCGGACGTAACAGAGCCGATAGCTGTCCTAAACATCATGTTCGCCGTCGAAGACATTGAGGACGTCCTTGCCCGCGCCTGCACACCCACGGCGCCGAACTGGTTGGCGAGCTGGACCAGTACGACGGCCACGGCCGGCTTGAGTTGACGAAGTTCCACACGCCGACGGCGGTCCGGGGTCCGCATCATTGCGATGTCGACCCGGACGTTGTCGAGCCCGGAGACACGGTCCACCCAACGTCCCTCGACTGACGCCTCGCCCTCCAGCTCCATACCAAGTTCGACAAAGAACGCAATAGCAGTCTCAAGATCGTCGACAACGACGCCGACGTGGTCCATCCGCTGAATCGTCATATTCCCGAGCATAGGGATCGGATAGTCCGTCCGTAGTCGTAGAAGGCGACGATGCATGGATCAGGCTCACCACCTGGATGGACCGGCCCGCTACAGCTGTCCACCATCGCTCGTAACTCGTCGACACCAGCAGACGGGTCGGCGCGAGCGCATAGAGATCGAAAACTCGTGTACCTGGGGCTAGTGCGCTATCCATGAACGTTTACGTTGGGCGAGCTTCACCCAGCGCTCGCGTTGCGCGACGACGTTCGGGCATTGCCGACGAAGAGGAGACGGTGGCCAACCGACAAGATCCGGGTCGCTGTGACATGCCCGTCGGTGTCACGATATGTGTAGTTGCCGGTTATCAGGTGAGTCCCTGGTCAGCAGCCCAACGGGCAAACCCTCCTGGCCCGAAAGGGAGACGGTATGAATTCTCCAGCAGGTCGTCTGCGAGCGCGGAAACCAGGGGTACGGTGAGGAGGTCCTTCCTGATCGCCTCGCATAATAGTCCGAGAGTTCGGCGAACCTCGACATTACGTTCCTTGGCGGCGAGTCCGGCCACGCGGTCGTCAACGACAGCAATGGCATTTGCCATGGTCTCGGCGAGCACGAGCACTCCGCACTCTCCCACGTTGCGTCCGTCTGGGCCGACGAGACGTTGCTCGTAATGGACGAACGCCGTCAATTGCTCAGGACTGTTGAGGGAGACCTCCTCGATCCATTCGGCGTCGAGAGCGGCCTGTAGATAGCTGTACCGGCCGGCGCCGCTTCGTAACTCCGCTCCAACGACATCCGGAATCAGCACTCGCGCCCCCTGGAGCACGGCCTTGAGGACACCGAGCCATTGACTACGTGCGAAATGGCTCAACGGACCGGTGTCAAGCACGTACGTCTGAGGGTCCGCACTCACGACGTGACCACCCAGATTTCGGCCTCGGGCGCTGGAGCGCGGTCGGGCAGCCCGTCTTCAGTGAAAGTGCCCAGCAGCAATCCAAGAGCGCGGTCGGTTGTGATGACTTCTTGCCGATACAACCCAAGAACAGCTTGCTCGTAGGTTCGCGGAAGAGACACCGGCTCCAGCTCTTGGGCAACGACGAGGTTCTTCTCGACGATGTCAGCCCTCTTGGTTCGGACCCGCCGGATGTGGTTGGCCTGTGCCGTGTCAACGAGCCCTAGTTCGCTCAACCGTCGCGCGAGCGTTGCCATATCGACCTGATAGTGACTGCCTGCTCGTACCGAGGCGTCACGCAACGTCTCATCCGGTATCGCGGTCCACTTTACCCACCGTTCACGAACGTCAGCTTCTGGGAGCAGCACGGCGCGTGCGAAGCGGTCAAGATGAGCTTCTAGGTCGACGGTATCAGTGGAATCAATTCGCCAGTCCGTGGTGTATGGGTCCCGTATCAGGTAATG
>DASUSI010000100.1:0-15109 GCA_036375165.1 Micromonosporaceae bacterium
GGTGTTGAGGTTCCATACCCGCACGGTGTGGTCTGAGGAGCCGGTGACGGCGATGGGTTGGTCGTTGGGGAGGACCAGTGCCGCAACGGCCCGCACGGTGCCGGTGTGGCGGCCCAGGATCTCGCCGGTGCCGGTCTGCCACCAACCCCATCGGGGCTCCCACACTCCTGGGATACGTGCGGCAGCAACGGGTGTTTGCTCTGCGTATGCCCACACCGACAGCGCACTGGCATTACCGGCCGGCGATTCCCAGCTCCAGGTATGCGCCGCCCTCCGCCATACCCGGAGTAGAGATCCAGCGTCACCCGCCGAAGCGTCCCCGGCGGTCAACGCCCGCAACCGGCCCGCATCGACGAATGGCAAGAAGTCGGCTGTCAGGATCCGCTCGTCGAGCACCCCACCGGCGGCGGCATGCTCTACCAGATGCCGCCGCACATATGCGGGGGGAAGCGTTGGCCGGCCTGCCATACGCCCCGGCTCGATCAGCCGAGTCAACTCACCGGTGATCCGGGCCTCCACCTCGGCGATCTCGTCATGTGACTCCACTCGATCTTGGCCACTGAAACGTGCACCAGACCCCTCAGGCGCAGACAACCGGCATCACCTCAGAAGCGCAACGAGTCGACTGCATACCGTCATCCTTGCGGATTCGGTCAACGCTCGTGAAGCGACCATGCCGCATCGCCCACGAGCAGTCCAGATAGGAGTCACCGACACGACATCCCGCCACTCGCTGGCGACGGGAAGGCGATGCCTGGTCCTAAGTCAGGCGACGCTCGGCTGCGACGTCAGATCGGCCCTGCGGTCCGGTTTCGGTGGAGTGGTGGCCCTGCTCAGCCACGGGACAACAGGCGAGTGGCACCACTTGGGCCGACCGTCGTATCTCGCCGGCTCACAGCGACAGCGTCGCCCCGGACTGTGGAAACCTAAGTACCGAGGTCGTCGACCTAGCCAGAGCCGAACTCACCGGGGCGTGCCCGTACGGAACCGATGTCGGCTGTGGTCTGCGCTGGATTGGCCTCTAGCCTGTCGTCGTGCTGCTGAGCCACGTCGATGAAAGCTACACAGCGGACCACTACTACATGGCCGCCCTGCTTACCCCTGACAGTGAAGCCCTGCCACTAGCCAGGGCGCTCGAGGAGGTGGGTGGAGAAGGCAGCGTGCGCCTACCGAGTCGAGCCCTCGGCGGAGTTGCATGGGCAGGAGCTGTTCCGGGGGTCAGGAGACTGGGCTCCGATGGCCATATGACCCGTGCCCGGATCGGGGTCTTCAACGCCGCGTTCGAGGCTCTGGCGCGACACAACGTGGCGATCATCATTCGAGGAGTTGACATCAGGCGGCAGGTCAGCCGGTACGCGAACCCACGACCGCCGTACGTGGTCACGCTTGAACACCTGCTGGAGCGCATCCACGACCACACCCGAGACCGGGACGAGTACAGCCTCGTGATCGCGGGGCCCAAGGCGGTTGGATCCGATGGCGCTGTCGCACAACGTCCTCTCGGAATGATCACCACCGTATACATAGAGTCACTGCGTCCCGCGCTGGGATCTGTCCAGACCGGCGTTGGCTTCCTCGTACTGTGGGCATCAAGGTTCAGTCCACCAGGTCTCCCGGCATGCGATGGCTGTGGGTCGGTGTCCTATGATTTGGGCAGATACCACCCGGCTCCGTCGAGGGCCGGGTTTCTCTTTGCCTACATCGATCGGTCAGCCAGCCTTGGGTCATGGCTACGTCACCTCACAGCCCGCCCGGTCTGGCGAAGATCACGATGCGGGTCTTGGCGGCTCCAATAGAAACTGACTCCTGTGTGGAGGCAGTGACGTCGTAGCTCTGCGGTTACACAAAAACGACCCCCTTGCGGGGGTCGTTCCAGCCGGCCGTACCGGCATCGTGCGAGTCCAGTGTATGGACCACTCCGCCGATAGGGTTGCCATGTCTGAAGTCGCCGCGCCGACGCTGATGGGCTCGGCCCTGAAGGTCAGGACCTATGCGGCTTGAGTCGAATGCAGACACGCTTTCCTACGTCCTCACGGCAACAACGCGGCCTGGCGTCCTGCGTCCGGTGCTCGGGCCATCCGCTGGTCACGACGGCCATGGTACGAGCGCTTCGGCCATTGATCGCGGACAGCGTTCGCGGGCACAGTCCTCTGGGACCGCGATGGACGGTGGGGCTACGACACCCCGGTTCGTACAAACGTTCGATGGCTGTACGCTGCGCGTATGGCGTTTCGAGGCTGGCCCCCGGAGGCGTACGAGTTCTATCTGGGGCTTGAGGCCGACAACTCGAAGACCTACTGGGAGCTGCACAAGGCGGTGTATGAGGAGGCCGTGCGGCACCCGATGCTGGAGTTGCTGGACGAGTTGGCGGGCGAGTTCGGCGAGGGCAGGATCTTCCGGCCGTACCGGGACATGCGGTTCAGTCGTGACAAGTCACCGTACAAGACGGCGATCGGAGCGACCCTGATCGACGGTGGATACGTGCAGTTCTCCACTCAGGGGCTCGCCGCCGCGTGCGGGATCTACCAGATGGCGCCCGATCAGCTCGACCGCTACCGCGCTGCCGTCGCCGACGACACAACGGGCGCCGAGCTGGCTCGGCTGGTCGCGACGCTCCGTGCTCAGGGCATCGAGGTGGCCGCTCACGAATCACTCAAGACGGCACCCCGTGGCTACTCGACGGACCATCCTCGCATCGCCTTGCTGCGCCACAAGGGTCTCGTCACGTGGCGGCAGTGGGCTCCGGGTGCCTGGCTCAGCACGCCGTCAGCGAAGGACCGGGTGGTCGAGTTTCTGCGCGCGTCCCGGCCGATGCGTGGCTGGCTCGACAGCCACGTCGGGCCTTCGGCTGTTCCTGCCGGCGACCGCCGTCGCTGACCCGCAATCCGCCGGAGGATTGGGTGGCACCGACCCGACTCTTGCTGATCTCGGCCAACCGCGAGAAGCGGAAGACGATGCGTCGCTCCAGGTCTTCCAGGCTGCTCATGCGTGATCCCCTGTCTGCCGCAGGACGCCGCGCCGGTGAGCGTCGGCGAGGAACGGCAGCACTTGCCACGGCAGCCGGCGTCGGCCGCACAACCCGTATCACCCAAAGAGCGCAACGAGCCGACTGCATACCGTCATCCATGCGGATTCCGCAAACAACAGTGCGCATCACACGCCAGCAGTCCACACAGGAGTCACCGACCAGACACCTGCGAGGGTGGTTGCCACCCCTGGCGGCCAGGGCACGCTCGGTGCTAAGCCCCTGTGCCGGCTGACCCAACACCGGTCAGTGGGACCGCTTGGGGGGAGCGGAACAGGGCGGTGGGGTCGTACTTCGCTTTGACCTCGATGAGTCGTTCCAGGTTGTCGCCGTGGTACGCCCGCGCCCAGGCTGGTAGGTCGAGGTCCGGATAGTTGACGTACGCGCCGCCGGAGCCGTACGGGCGGACCGTACTCCACGATCCGGTGACCCACTGCCGGGCCGTCCATCGGGCCTGGTCGCTGGCACGGGCGCCGACCTGCACCGTGTGCCGCAGCAGGAACCGCGCCCCACGGTGTGGAAACGCCGTCGCCTGCGGTGAGATCCGGGCAAACGCGCCGCCCCACGGCACGAACTCCAGTTCCCGGATCTGCCCGGCAACCCGGCGCGACCCGAACCACGTCACCAGATCAGCCACGGCCCGCGCCGGCAGCGGCCGGTCGAGGAACTGGGAACGGACCACCCGCAACCCCGGCCGCGCATCCGGCGCCATTGGCGAAGGCTCCCAGTCCGGGTCGACGTGATGCCTCGCGGCATCCCGACCGGACATCGCGGCGAGGTTCACCGCCAGCGGCGCCGCGCCGACCCGCGTCACGAATTGCTGCAACAACGCCTCGGTGCTGCCACGATCCGCCACCGCCACCCCGAACACCACCAGCATGGGCGGTGCCGCCGGATCGTCGCCGGCCACCACGGCGAGTTCCGCGTTCAGCTCGCGGTCCAGGTCCGGAGCCCAGTACTGCCAGGCGTCCACCACGGCTGCCGCGTCCCGGTGTCCGAAGTGCAGCTCGAACCGCATCGCCGGCACCACCGGACGGGTACGGAACACCAGCGAGGTCACCGCACCGAAGGTGCCGCCACCGGCACCGCGCAGCGCCCAGTACAGGTCCGGTTCCTGGTCCGCGTCCGCCCAGACCACGCGCCCGTCAGCCAGTACGACCTGCGCCGCCACCAGGTGGTCACAGCCCAGCCCGTACAACCGACTGAAGACCCCGAACCCGCCGCCCAGCGCGGCCCCGGTCACCCCGACTGAGCGGGACCAGCCGCACGGCACCATGCGGTCCTCGGCCGCGAGCCGATCGGTGAGCTGGCCGACCCGTACTCCGGGCTCCACAGTGACCAGATCACCGTCAACCGTGACGGAACACATACCGCCGAGGTCGATCAGCAGGCCGTCCGTTGAGGAGTGTTCCGCGAAGCTGTGCCCGCCGCTGCGCAACGCGAACCGCAACCCACAAGACCGGACGAACCCGATCGCCGCCACCACGTCCTCAACCCCGGCGCACCGCACCACCGCCTGCGGCAACACTTCGCGCGACGTACCGATGACGGGTTTCCGTACCGCCGAATACCCGGGGTCGCCAGGGACCAGCAACTCGCCACGCAGTCGTCCCGCCAGCCGGTTCACTGTGGTTGCGGCTGTCGCCACGGCTGCTCCCGAAGTTCTGACTGGTCAGGGTCAAGAGGGTCGAGGTCGGCATCGACACCAGGCTCGTCGGAGTGGTCGGCGGCGTACATCCGGGCCTGCAACTCATACATCTGCGCGTACCGGCCGCCGGTCGCGAGCAGTTCCCGATGGCTGCCCTGCTCCGCCACCCGACCCTCGTGCAGCAGGTAGATCCGGTCCGCGTTGCGCACGCTCGCCAGCCGGTGGGTGATCAGGACGACGGTACGGTCCCGCGCCAGCCGCCGCAGCGACTCGTATACCGCATGCTCCGCGCGGGCGTCCAACGGCGCGGTGGGCTCGTCCCAGATCAGCAGCGGCCCGGCGCGGAACAGGCCACGCGCCACCGCGAGCCGCTGCCACTGACCCCCGGACAGGTCCTGGCCGTCCCGGAAGTACTTCGACAGCAGGGTCTTCCAGCCGTACGGCAGGCCTGCCACCACCTGGTCCGCACCCGACTGCCCGGCGGCCTGGTGCAGCGCCGCATCGTCCGGGTCGACCCGGTCATGCCGACCCACCCGTACGTTGAGCCGTGCGTCGTTCGGCCAGCGGACCGGATTCTGGAGCACCATCATCACCCGGCCCGCGACGCTGTCCGGGTCCAGTTCGGCCAGGTCGGTCCCGTCCCAGGTGACCCGGCCGCCGGTAGGCCGGTAGAGACCTGCGAGAAGCTTCGCCAGCGTGGTCTTGCCGGACCCGTTCTCGCCCACCAGCGCTATGGTCTCGCCGGCCCGGAGGGTCAGGTCGACATCCCGCAGCGCCGCGACGCCGTCCGGGCTGCCCGGATAGCTGAACGTCACGCCGTGCAGCGAAATCCGACCTGGCGAGCGCGGTGCCGGCCGCCCGTTCCGGACCCGCCGCCGGGTCTGTGCATCGGCCAGAAACGCCTGGTAGTCGGCGACGTACATGCCCTGTTCGAACAGCAGATTGCTGGTCCGTACCAGTCGGCCGAGCGCCCCGGCAGCCGAGCGGATCGCGATCACGGCGGTGCCGGCGACGGCCAGCGGAATCCACCCGGCCTGCAACAGCAGTCCGAGTGCCACGAACGCCACGCCGAGCGACACCCCGCCCAGCGCCCGACCGAACGCGTTGGTGTGCGTCTGCGCGGTCTGCAGCCGGATCTCCTCATCCCGCAGCGGGTCGGCCACCTGCCGGAATCCCGCCAGCACGAACGGCTCCGCCTGGCAGGCCCGGATCTCGGGCGCCGGCTCCCGGTCGGTGGCCAGGTCGGTCATCATCCTGGCCCGGCGGAACAGGGTCACGGTCCGGGTCATGCTGGCGTACCCCAGCCTCGCGGAACGCAGTGAAGCCCACGCCTCCGGAAGCAGACAGACCACGAGCACCGGTAGCAGCAGCGGGTGCAACACCAACAGCGCGGCCCCCGCTGCCGCTGCCGCGAGCGCCGCGCTGACCACCTCGATCAGGCTGCCGATCGCGCGTTCCAGATAGAACAGTCCCCGGTCCCGGGCCCGGTGCATCCGGTCGTAGAAGCCGGGATCGTCGAGTGCGGACAGTTCCACCCGCAATCCCGCTTCCAGCAGGTGTTCCTCGGCGATCCGGCGCACGGTCGGCGCGAGCCGGGCCTGGGTGAGCGCCACTCCGGTGTCCAGCGCCCCACGCGCCGTGTACGCGGCTGCCACGAGCAGCAGCGCCGGAAGCGCGGCGGACAGCCGTTGCGGCGTCGGTCCGGCGGTCAGCACCCCTTCCAGGACTCCGGTGGTCGCCAGCAGACCCCAGGTGGCGGCGACCCCCGCCGCGACCTGCAACACCAGGATGGTCGCCACGGACCGGGGGGCTGCCCGCCACAGCAGCCGCAGCACGGTGCCGCTGATCGCCGGGACCCGTGTCA
The DNA here is from genome assembly GCA_036375165.1 of Micromonosporaceae bacterium. Classification (GTDB taxonomy): domain Bacteria; phylum Actinomycetota; class Actinomycetes; order Mycobacteriales; family Micromonosporaceae; genus WHSM01. The sequence goes on from DASUSI010000100.1 coordinate 6,538, forward strand.
GCACCCGCCAGGTGCCCACGGCCTCGCCTTCGGCGGGGTCGAGTTGCCAGTACGCCGTGTTCAGCTCCGCAAGTGCCGGCTCCTCACCGGGAGGGTCCGCCTCGTCGGCACCGGCTGCGGTCCGGTCCGGACCGTTCATCGCGCGGGAACCTCCCCCGGATCGGGCAGCAGCACAGACGGCAATGGGCACTCGGGGTGCAGCCGGAGCAACTGGTACGCCACGCCGCCCAGGCCGGGCAGCAGGCCCGGTGCGAACACGTCCCGGGCCATGCCGCTGATCGGGCCGTACTCCTCGATGCTGGACACGATGTGGCCGACCAGGGCGGTCCGGCCCATGCCGGCTGGCTCGACGCCAGCCGTGAGCGCGTTGTCCAGCAACTCCCACGCGCCGAGATCGCCGTGGCACAGGGTGTGGTTCCAACCGAGCCCGTCCGACCAGCAGGAAACCGCCGCCCGGCGTACCACGTCACGCCAATGTGCCCGATCCCCGTAGCGGCACAGGTCGGCTGCGGCGATGCCAATTCCTGCGGCTCCGTGACACCACGCCGCCGCCGTACGACCCGGCTCCCGCAGGTCGCGCCAGCCGCCGAGAGCCTCGTCGTACAGGGACCCCTCGAATCGGAAGGCAGCCTCGGCCAGCTCGCCGAAGCTGCCCACTCCGGTCGCGTGGGCGAGCCGGGCGAGTGCCCAGCCGATCCCCGTGGCCCCGTGGGAGAACCCGCCGATTCCTTCCGGGAACATCCGCGTCGACCAGCGCGCCCCGCGCTCGTCGTGACGGGTGGCATCGGCCAGCCGGGCCCCGATGTCGCGGGCCAGATCGGCCCAGCGGGCCTCGCCCGTGACGTGGGCCAGCCGCAACAAAGGCACCACGGCACCGGCCATCCCGGTCTGGATGTCGTACGAGTCGTCGGCCGCGATCGTCTCCGGCAACTGGAGCGCGAGCGCGCGGGCCCGGCGTACCCCCTCCCCGGACAGTGGGGCGAGACGTTCCAGCAGCAGCCAGCCGAAGATCCGGGACCCGATGCCGATGTAGCCGCCAGGGGCGTCAGGACGTTCCAGCACCACCTCGCTCCGGTCGTTCTCCCAGCGGTCCTCGCCGACCCGGAGGCTGTGCAGCACCCAGGCGAACAGATCGTCCACCCCGGGAACCTCGTCGGCGCGACCGTGCCGGACCTCCGACAGGTAACCGGCGAGCACCAGCGCCACCCCGGCCAGGCCACCATAGCAGTCCGGCGAGAGTGGCTGGACGATCCAGCCGGTCGGGTTGAGCACGGGCGCGATCCAGCTCACGGTGCCGTCGTCGCCGTGAATCGCCGCGTCAACGGTCTGCCGCAGGATCCCGGCAGCGAGCGCCCGACGCCGTCGGTCCAGCTCAGCCACCCGGGTACGGGAGGGGGTGTGCCGCTTCGCGTCCGGCAGCCAGCCCTCGTTGAGGTACGCGCTGACCAGCGCGGCCTGGATCACCCGGCGGTCCAGTGCGAAGTCCGCCTCGTGCCAGCGCCGTACCGTGTGGTCGATCAGGCTGTCGGTGACTTCCCAGACGGTGCCGCGCGGTCCGTGCAGGGTTCCGCTGCCCGCGACCGCGCTGAAGAAGGGCACGTCGCCGTCAAGCAGTTCGGCGACCTCAGCGTCGATCACGTCAGGATCGGCGGGCGCGGTCGTGGTGTTCCGGGACTGCTCGGTCAGCAGTTGGGTGGCACGGCGTACCGCTGCGGGCTGGTCGTGCAGTGAGGCGGGATGCCACAGCATCCGGCTCAGTTCGGCGTACACCTCGGTGGCACGCGGGACCACCCGCACCGGGCAGTCGGCGAACCCGGCGAGCACCGACTCCAACTTTCCGGCCCGGCGCCAGTCGTGCAGCCGCTCGGTGACCTCGGTGAATCCGGTGACCACCTGGTCCCAGTACCGGCCGAGTACGGGGTCCGGGCTGGGGTGGTTCCTGGCGGGTGCCATCGGCACCGGCTCGGTGGCGACTCGTGCCCGGTCGGTGCCCCCGTTCACGATCACCGGCACGTCGGCCACCGGCTGCTGCCCCGGTAGCGAGCCCACGGCGGACGGGTCCACGCCGCGCCAGCCGAGCGCGAGTCCCCGGCCCGGTAGCAGGCCGGTCCGCAGCACGGACCCGGCGACCAGGTCGGCGGCGAGGTCGATGGCGTGGCCGTACCCGGACGGTTTGAGCGGAGGATGCGGGGTGAACAGGGTCTCGCAGTCGACGACCACCGGCACCGGCCCGGCGGCGATCAGGTTCTCTTGGTGCAGGTCGCTGCCGCCGAGCAGCCGCATCACAGCCAGCCAGTGGCCGATGCCCCGGTAGAACTCGCGCAGTTCCCGGTCGTCTGCGCAGTAGCGGTGGCTGACGTACTCGGCCCACCCGTAGCCGTCCCGCTGAACCACGCGGGGCACCCGGATTCGGGTGCGGTCCGGCCGGTCCGGCAACAGCGTCGCCAGGAAACGGGCAAGTGCCGCGTCCACGGCCAAAGACCTCGGCTTGTACACCACCCGGCCGCCGGCACAGCGCAGGATCGCGACGGTACGCCCGCCCCGGTGGCTGTCTCCGGCCCCGAACTCCACGTCGAGCAGATTGCCGACGGTGTGGTCGATGAGTCCGGTAAGCGCATACCGGTCGGCGCTGAACCGTCGGGCCAGGCTGAGCGCGGCGTCACAGCGGTTCCCGATCACCATCCGGAGCCGAGGCACCAGGCTGGGGTAGTGGCCGGTCAGCCACTCCCAGTAGCCGGGTTCGCTGGCGACTGCCAGCCACTGCCTAAAGCGGCCCGCCGGGTCCTCGGCGGTGAGCTGACCGGTGACCCGCGCGGCGTTCAACTCCAGCAGCAGCACCCGGTTGGCTTTGCGCCGTACCGTCTCCCACAGCGCCGCGGCGGTGCCGTCCCGTACCGCCGCGCGTTCCGGGTCGGAAAGTCCCGGGATCAAGCCGAGCTGGGAGGCCAGACCGGTCAGCGCCGGCTCCAGCAGGCCGCCCAGCACGGGATTGAATCCGGAGACCGGATCCTCAGTCACTGGCACATCCGTTCAGCAGCACTGATAGACGCTGGATCCGGTGCAGGCGGTGCCGCAGCGGCCGGAGATGGTCCAGGTCCGCCAGGACTGGGTGATGTCGGCCTCGGCGTACTCGCCGCTCAGGAACAGCGGGCCGGCGGGGCTGTCGGCGTCGGCGCCGCTACGCCATCTGGCGACGACCTGTTCGGCGCTCTGGAGTTCCACTGGGGACATCGGCGCTCCTTTCGTCACGGTGCTTTGACTAGTTGTGTGGCATCTTGCGGGAAGTCCGCACGCTTTGCGTACACATCCGTGTATGCGCTTCGGGCGGCATCTCGCGGGCTGACCGGTTCCGAGACTGATATGTGACGATGTGTGCACAGCTAGTTATCCGGGTCGGGGGTCTTACATGGACGTACGGATACTTGGTCCGATCGAACTGCGACGTGCCGGAGAGCTCCTGATTCCGCGGCGTCGCCTCACCAGAGTGCTGCTCGGAGTCCTCGCGCTACGTCCCAACATCACGGTCCCGGCGGGCTGGCTGGTCGACAGCCTGTGGCAGGGGATGGTGCCCCGGTCCGCAGCCGCGAACCTCCGCAGCTATCTGACCGAGTTACGACGTCTGCTGGCGCACGCCGACGGGGACGGTCCCCGGATCGTCAGTGGCCGAGGTAGGTACGCCCTGCGGATCAGCGCCGAGTCGCTCGACGCACTGCGATTCGAGGAGCACGCCAGGGAGGGTCGCCGACGGCTCAGCACGGGCGACCTTCCGGCCGCGCTCGACTGGTTGACCCGTGCCTGCGGACTGTGGCGTGGGCCGCTGCTGGACGGCATGACCGTTCCGGATGCCGTCGCCGACGCCGCGAGGCGGCTGGAGGAACGCCATCTTGAGGTGCTGGAAGACCGGATCGACGCACAACTCGCACTGGGTCGGCACGCCGAACTGGTGGCCGAGCTGGCCGGATTGACCGCCGTCCACGGAATGCGGGAACGACTCTGGCGACAGCGGATGCTCGCGCTGTACCGGTGTGGCCGACGGGCAGAGGCACTGTCGGCGTACCAGGAGGTGGTGCACCTGGTGCGGTCCGAACTCGATACCGTTCCCGACACGCAGACCCGCCGCCTGCACCGGCAGATCCTGGACCGTGACCCGGCGCTGGACGCGCCGGCCGCCGGGCCGCTGACCGTCGCGGCATCCCAGGCCGTTCCCCGGCAACTGCCACCCGACGTCACCGACTTCGTCGACCGCGTACCGCAACTCGCCCTGCTCGACGCCTCGGGTCCGGGAGCCTGGGTGGTCACCGGCACCGCCGGGGTCGGCAAGACAGGTCTGGTGGTCCACTGGGGGCACCGGACCTCAGAGCGGTTCCCCGGCGGCTGCCTCTACGCCGATCTGCGGGGGTACGGTCCAGAGCCCCGGGTTTCGCCGGAGCGGGTGCTGCGGGGTTTCCTCCGGACCCTCGGTGCCCACGCGTCGCGACTGCCGGAAGACGTGGCGGACCTGGCTGCCACATACCGGACCCTGCTGGCGGGACGACGGACGCTGGTCGTCCTGGACAACGCGGCGACCTCAGACCAGGTGCGGCCCCTGCTGCCCGGCGGAACCTGCACGACACTGGTCACCAGCCGGGACGACCTGGCGGGCCTGGTCGCCCGGGACGGTGCCCGCCGGATGGTGCTCGAACCCTTGTCACCCTCGGCCGCGCTCAACCTGCTGCGTGCGCTGGTCGGAGAGCGGGTGGACGAGGAGCCGGACGCCGCGGTGCGGCTGGCCGAGCAGTGTGCCCGGCTGCCGTTGATGTTGCGGATCGCCGCGGAACGGGCGGTGGGTGAACCGGGGAGCCGGCTCGGGGATCTGACGTCGGAGTTGGCCGATCGGCGGCGGATGCTGGACGCCCTGGACGCCGGTGGAGATCCGCAGACCGCAGCTCGGGCGGTGCTGTCCTGGTCGTACCGGGCTCTGCCGGTCGGGGCCGCGCGACTGTTCCGGTTACTCGGCCCACATCCCAGCCGCGACATCCACCCGACCGACGCGGCGGTGCTCGCGGGTACCACTCCGGAGCGGGCCGTCAGTCTGCTGCGCACCCTCGCACACGCCCACCTGATCCAGCCCCTGGGCGGCGGCCGGTACGCGCTGCATGACCTGCTGCGCGCGTACGCCTGGGAACGACCTGATTGATCCGCGCAGATCCAGGTAGTGGACATAGTGTCCGGAGGTTGACGCGTCGCTGACGGCTGTGGTGTCCTCTGCGCCGTATCCGGGGCGTAGACACCCCGAGAAAGGTCGGATCACGGATGCGTTGGCTCGGGTTGCTGCTCGGCGCGGGTCTGGATGTTCTGATCGCAGATCCGCGCCGCGCGCATCCGGTTGCCGTGTTCGGTCGTGCTGCCACAGCGGTCGAGTCGCGGATCTGGGCAGATGCCCGCGGTCGTGGCGTCGTCTTCGCCCTCGGCTGTGTCGGCAGCGCCGCCACCGCTGGCCTTCTCGTGGAGAGGGCCAGCCGGTGGACCCCGTTGCGGGTGGCGGTCGTCGCACTCAGCACCTGGGCGGTCCTCGGAGGTACGACGCTCGCCAGGGAAGCCCTCACCATGAGCCGGCTCCTGGACAACAGCGACCTACCGGCCGCCCGGGAACACCTCGCCCATTTGTGCGGTCGAGATGCCTCCATGTTGGACACCGCCGAGCTTGCCCGGGGGACGGTCGAGTCCGTAGCTGAGAACACCTCTGACGCCGTGGTCGCGCCGTTGTTCTGGGGCGCGGTCGCGGGTACGCCCGGCCTGCTGGCGTACCGCGCGGTCAACACGCTGGACGCGATGGTCGGCCACCACAACCCGCGCTACGAACGGTTCGGCTGGGCAGCCGCGAAGCTGGACGACCTGGCCAACCTGATTCCCGCCCGGCTCACCGGCATCCTGGCGGCCGGACTGGCACCGCTCGTGGGAGGTAGCCCCGTCGCTGCACTGCGCGCGATGCGCCGCGACGGCGGCAACCACCCGAGCCCGAACGCCGGCCAGTGCGAGGCGGCGTTCGCGGGCGCGCTCGGCGTACGCCTCGGTGGCACAAATGTGTACGGCGACGCAGCGCAGCAGCGTGGCCCGCTCGGTGATGGCCGCCGGCCAGAGCCGGCGGACATCGCTCGCGCGGTCCGGCTCTCCCGTGCGGTCGGCATAGCCTCGGTGGCGCTCGCGGCCGGCATGAGCTGGTTTCGGTCCTGGTCGGCGGGTAGGCGCGGATGAGGATCAATCTTCACCACCACGGCGACACCGAGACGACGCCCGGCTTGGTGGATCTCGCTGTCAACGTGCGGCTGGGCGGTCCGCCGGAATGGTTGCGTGAGGTGCTGGTCCGGTCACTGGACACAGTGGCGTCTTATCCGGACGCGACGCCTGCCCGGCAGGTGGTGGCCGCCCGACACGGGCGTCCCGCCGAGGACGTGTTGCTCACCGCCGGGGCCGCAGAGGCTTTCGTACTGCTGGCTCGGGCCCTGACACCCCGCCGGCCGGTGGTGGTCCATCCACAGTTCACCGAGCCGGAAGCCGCCTTGCGGGCAGCCGGGCATCCCGTCGAACGCGTGGTACTGGCTCCGCCGTTCGTACTCGAACCAGAGACCATCCCGGACGATGCCGATCTGGTGGTACTCGGAAACCCCACAAACCCGACCTCGGTCCTGCACCCCGCTACGACGCTGGCCGCACTCGCCCGGCCCGGTCGGACCCTCGTGGTGGACGAGGCATTCGCCGACTGTGTGCCAGGCGAGCCCGAGTCGCTCGCCTCCCGGCGGGATCTGCCCGGCCTGGTCGTGATCCGGAGCCTGACCAAGACCTGGGGGCTCGCCGGCCTACGGATCGGCTACCTGTTGGCCGACCCGTCCACAGTGGCGCGGCTGCGTGCCGTTCAGCCGTGGTGGCCGGTGTCAACCCCTGCCCTTGCCGCTGCGGAGGCTTGTGTCAGCCCACGGGCGTTGCGGGAAGCCGAAGCCTGGGCTCGCTCGCTGGCCGAGGATCGTGCTCACCTGCGGACGCTGCTCGAAGCGGTACCCGGGGTTGAGGTCGTGCCGGAGGCGTCCGCGTCATTCCTGTTGATCCGGATCAGGGACGGCTTGGCGGTCCGCGCCACGCTACGGGCCAAAGGTTTCGCGGTACGCCGAGGCGATACCTTCCCCGGGCTCGGCCCGGATTGGCTACGCGTCGCCGTCCGCGACCAAGGCACTGCTGGCGGCTTCGCTGAAACTCTTCGCAACGTCCTCGTCTGACCGGCTCGTCGGAACCCTGAAGAGGGACAGCCCGACCAGTTCGTCGCAGCGGATCGTGCCGACTTGGTCGTGACACACCCGGCAGGGGCCGAGCGATGGCTTTTGCCTCTGCTCATTCGTCGGGCCGCTGCCGCGTTGGAGGCGGCGACGAGCGGAGTGACCTGTCTACGTGGAAGACGGCAATCGCGTGGTCTGAGGAGTTCTTGCCTCCCGGATGGCCGTCCTTGGCACCGGGAGGTCAGGCGGCGTGGCCTGACTGGACAAGGTTGGCGATCGCCCCTCGCAGTTGCGCGAGGGATATCTGCTGGTCGTCAGTCTCGGCGGTGAGTCCGGCCGCGATCCACTCGCGGTGCCCTCGCCCTTTGTGTCCCCACCCGCCCTTTGGAATTACTCGTCTAGGGGGCAGGAGGCTCCCGCTGCTTGAACCATTGATCTGACGCATCCTGCGCGCTACGTTGACTCTCTGGACCCTGCGGAGCCAAGAAACGGGACAAATGTGCGCTACTGGATGGATGTCTCAAAGCTTGTTCAACAGATAGTTCAGGCCCTCGCGATCATCATGACGGGGATTTGGGCGTACTTCAAATTCTTGCGCGGACGCACCTTTTCCTTTCGTCTGGAGTTGACACTCGAACCCAAGTTCGTCGGTTCGGAGGGCGCCGCGTTCCTGGCAACTACATTGACTTTGAAGAACACCGGACTGGCCGTTGTACGTCTTGATCCAAAACTGAAATTCGTTCGGTCGTATTACTCTGCAACCGTATCGTGGAATGAGGCAAGAAATCATAGCTGGGGGGAGGAGTTGATACTTACTCCAATATTTGAGGACCATGATCACATTGAACCTGGGGAAACGATTAATGACAATGTCGTCATTCCATTGCCACCAGGCTGCTACCGCACTCGGAAAGAGGCTGTCTTTCGTGTTGTCGGGGAGGTCTGGGCGAGACAGTCACCCTGGCGGCGTGACTGGCGCGGGTTAAGTGCTCTCCATAGGTTCATTCCGCAACGCAAGAACTATCGATGGTCAGCAACTGGAATTGTTTCAGGCGTGAGTTGAGTGGGGAGTCCGTGATGGAGGAGAGAGAATTTCCGTCAGGTCAATCGCAGGGCGGCTACAGGAAGCCGAAGTTCGGTCAATCTAATCCGTCCAATCAGAATCGGATGAGTGCGGCAGGGCGTCGAGAGAATCAGGACAAGCGTGATTCGGCTGGTTCTGGCCCGCCCGGCAACGGTGGCGGTTGTATGGTTCTACTACTGTTCGCGCTGACAGGAATAGTCGGAGTGGGGGGCCTGGCTATCGCAGTATTCATGCGTATCTA
>DASUSI010000101.1:0-17669 GCA_036375165.1 Micromonosporaceae bacterium
ACCGATGACACGGCACGAACCTATAGATGCCCCTGGTGTGAGCACGTGAACGTGGTTCCCCGTCGCGGCCCTGCTTGGTAGTCGTCATTCGGCCTGCCGCCGAACCACCGGCCGGGCAGTAGGCGCGTGATAAAAGCCGTGGCGGGTTGGTGGCGTGCCCCTGTTCGGGCAGGCCCGGGCCTGCCCGGTGATTACCGGCCCCGCACACTCCGTGCCGCCGACCCGCCACGGCGCGCCCCACCTAGTTGATTGAACGGCGGTCGTGTACATCGCGTATCCGCCTGCTGACCACGAGCCATCCGAGAGCTGCCCTGATTGTGTGGCAGCCCTGTTACCCCTATCCCTTGCGCGCCGACCGGGGCGTTCCGGCGCGGCGGCGAGCAGCAGACGTGATCGCGCACCTTCCGGGCAGCAGTCAAAGGTCGAGGTGGCCCTTCTTAGCTGCGGTCAGAACTGCCATCCAAGTGACACGAGTGAGGACGAGCTTGGGGCCGTCCGGGTTCTTGCTGTCGCGTACGCGGACCTCGCTGTCCTGGACCACGGCGAACTCGACACAGGCACCCGAGGCGCTGTGACTGGACTTACGCCAGAGCCAGGTTGGCTCCTCGGTCATCCCGTCGTTCCCTCTCGCTAGATCGTCTCCGCGATCTCGGAGATCATGCGTACGGAGTCTCGCACACTGAGCGCCACCGCGGACAGGTGTTCGTACAGCGAAGCGTAGTGCTCGATGTCAGCCTCTTCCTCCAAGTACAGGCTGACCGCTTGGGCCTCAAGGTAGACCAAGGGAACATCGACCGGCTCACGGAACCGCAACATGATGAAACCGCACATCATCGAGGCGTGCTCCCGCGCGGTGGCAGGCAGAACGTGGAGGTTGTAACGGCCTTCGTTGGCGACCTCAATCAGCCGTTGATGCTGCAGGCGCATCACGTCCGAGCCGCCCACCGGGATGCGAAGCGCTCCCTCCCCGATCACGACCGACAGCTTGACGTCGTCCTCGCGTTGCTGCCGTAACATGCGCAACTCAACCCGACGCTTGATGTGTTCATCGGACTCGTCCGGGTGTGCGGCACGGAAGATCGCTTCGGCGTACCCCTCGGTCTGGAGTAGACCCGGCACGAGCAGCGGTTGGAACTCCATCACCTCGGCAGCCTCGGACTCCAGCCCGATGTACGTGACGGCCCACGACGGAATGACGTCGTTCCAAGGCAGCCACCATCCACGGCGGCGAGCGTCCCGAGCGACCTCGGAGAGGGTGTCTATCTCAGCCTCGTCCGCACCGTAGAACCGCAGCAGGAGCGCCACGGCACTCAACTGCACGGAGGACTCAGTCGCTTCCCAACGTTGCAGGGTGCTCTTGGCAACACCCGCCGCGCGGGCAGCCTTGTCCACCGAGATGCCAGCCTTGAGGCGTCTCTGGCGCAGTTCGCGCGCCAAGCGTCGCCGCCGAAGCGTCGGGCTGGTTCGACTCATGCCCACAGTCTGAAGGACGACCAAGGTAGAGAGCCAGCCAAAGCATCCACCTTGGGGTATTGCAACCTGACTAGACCCGTGAGAAGCTTTCCGTCGTGGCCACAGTCCACTGTGGTCCCAGGTGTCATCCCGTGCCGTTCTTCGGACGGGCTACTGCGAACGGCGCGCTCCGGAACGCCGTTCTCCCTACATGAGAGGTGGGTTGATGGATGCTGCGCGGACGCCGGTCCGTACCTTGCGGTTCTTCCCCTGTGGTGGTGCGGAGGAGGTTGCCCGCTCGTACCTGAAAGTGCATGTCCGTGACGGCTGGAGCCGGGTGTGTCGAGGTTGCCGGGACTACTACCCGTGCCTGGAACGCCGTTCCGCCGAAGCCCTCCTCGGTAAACCACGCAAGCCGCCGCGCGGTGTGGCGCTACTCGCGATACCCGTGGTGGCCGGGATGGTCCTGATCGCCGCCGCGACCGTCAGCCTGCTCGACTGACCACTGTCCCCGGTGTCAACCGGACCGAACCAGTAACACTGCAACACCACGACGCGGCTGCTTTGGATTTGTATCAGGCGTAGTGAGTACGAGCCGCCCCCCTTTTGTGAAGGGACACTCCACCGTCAGTGTCCCGTGAGCAGGGTCCTGGACGCATCGGTCCCAGTCCTGGACCCGGCCCCTGAGGCCCCCGGAAATTTCACTCTGGACCGCATCCCGTCAGTGCTCCCCCCTGCCCTTGACAGGAGCTGTCCACATGTCTGTCCACGCCATCCACCCCGTCGGCCGTATTGCCGCTTCTCGATTGCGAGCACTCTTCTTGCCGAACATTGCTCACGACCGAAACGCCCAGCCGTCAGTCCGGGCCGAACTGTTCCTGATCGCCCACGACGACATGACAGGTCGGCTGCTCATCGATAAGAAACGACTCGAAACCGGCCTTGCGGCGGCCATCCTGCTCGAACTCTGGCTGTTCGAATACATCGTGATCGGATATCGGTACGACGCCCGCAACGGCCCGTGGCAACCGGAACCGGGCCGGATCACCATGCTGCACGACACCGAGACCGGCGACCCGCTCATCGATTCCGCCATCCGGCTGCTGCAAAGCATGGGTGCGCCCCGGATCCAGGACTTCATCCGGGCGTATACCGAAGGCGGCGGCCTGTACGAACGGGTGCGCGGCGACATGACCGCCACCGGACTGCTTCAGGTCAGTATCAAGCGGCGCTTTTTCAGGGGTAGCAGGGAGGTGTACACGTCGGTTCATTCGGAGCACCGGGTACGCGCCCGTACCAGGGTCTGTAACCTGATCACCCGACCCCGGCAGGTCACCCGCTACGAAGAGCCCGGCTACCGAGTCCCCGCGCTCGCCGGCCTGGTCGCCGCGCTCGGCCTCACCCGGCACTTCAACTCGTTTGAGATCTCCCCGGCGGACCTACGTCAGAGGCTGAACGAATTCGTGTACGCGCTGCCCGACGCTGCCATCCGTGAGGTCGCCACGGCGATCACCCAACGTCGCAGAGTTCTCGCAGCAATCAGTCGCTAGCCCGCCATCTCACCGCCTGTGCCGCCTCCCGGAACCCCACCGGGAGGCGGCTCCGTCCGGATGTTTCCGTCCGCATCAAGCCCAAAACGGCGCAGCCTTTCGGTGAGGACGCGGTCGCCCTGCTGCTCAAACAGTCCAATGAGGGCTTCTGGAGCGCCGGATGTTCCGGCGTGGATCTCTTCGAGTAGTTGATCAAACTTGCCTTGCTGTTTCAGCGACTCGACCAAGAGGCTGGCGGCGTGTGGGTCGCCGTTGTTTGCGCGGTCGCGTAGTTCTTCGATCATGTTTTGGTCGGTCAAGCGCAGCCTTGTCAGGTCGGGGGCGTCAAGACGCGCTACTTCCTGGGGCTGTGGGAGGTGATGCCGGTGCGGATGGACGCTGCCTGAGAGCAGACATTGCGGCTGGTAGGCGGGACAGCCTGGGTTCCTTGTTCCGGGGGTAGCCTGGTTGGGGGAGCTGTCTCACCCAGCCGCTACCCTGGTGCCACCCACAGCGGGAGCCCCTTCCACCCGCCAGGAGTGATCGGCATGGCGAACGTGCATGATGTGGCTGCCTACATCCTGTCCCGGCTTGGACAGATGTCGGCCATGAAGCTTCAGAAACTTGTCTACTACTCCCAGGCGTGGCATCTCGTCTGGGATGACGAACCTCTGTTCCCGGAGCGCATCGAGGCATGGGCGAACGGTCCAGTCGTGTATGAGCTGTACGACCTGCACCGGGGCAAGTTCTCGGTGGATGAGTGGCCTGAGGGCGACGCTGCCAACCTGACACCGTCAGAGCGTGAAACGGTGGATATCGTGCTCGATGCCTATGGCCACCTGGATGGGCGCAAACTAAGTCACCTGACCCACGGAGAGAGCCCGTGGGCGGACGCCCGTCAGGGTCTGCCGCCGATCGCTCGCTCCAGCGCGGAGATCACTAAAGAGGCCATGCAGACCTACTACTCGACGATTGACACCGCCGAGGACGCTGTCCTAGTCGATGAGCTTGAGTGGGATGACTGGGCCGGCGACGACATCTCTCAGCGGTAGTCCATAGATGTCCCCTAAGCGCCCAAAGGTCAGGGTCGCGTTTCCAAAAGGAAGCGGCGAACGTCATCCGAAGGCTATACCTCGGCCGGAAGGGAACGACCGGAAGCTGACCTTTTCATTTCAATACGTGGACCGCGCATACGATGGTCCTTTGGACATGGCCTAAATCAGGAAACCAGGATGCGTGGGAAATCCTCCAATTTCTGTGCGAGGCCAGCAAGCTGACATGGGGCGAGGTCATGTCGCAGATGACTGGCCCGCCCCACAGGCGTAGAAAGCGAAATCACGCCCACCCACTGGACAGCGTCTGCGTCGCCGCGCAAAATCGGATCGCCGAACTTCGTCTTGACGAGATTTTCGAGGAGTTGTTCCGTTTTCGGATATCGGGTGAGAAGCGGTTGTGGGGCTTTCGAGTTGAGGACGTGTTCCACTTACTGTGGTGGGACCCACGCCATCAGGTATTTCCTACCGAAAAGAACTGAACTTCTACTCGGTCGACCTGTTGGCTGCTTCGCCGACCCGTCCGAGATCTTGGAAACCTACCGCTAAATAATCGCGGTAGGTTTCCAAGATCCGAAAAGGACTGCGGCGGCGGGCCGGCGGTGGGCGGGCAGCGGGGGTCAGAAGATGCGGCGAACCCAGGACAGGGGCATCCGTCTGACGGCGAAGCTGAGCGGTGCCCAGGGCCAGAACGGTACGAACGCCTTGGTCCGTTCCTTCTCGATCGCCGCGACCATCGCACGGCACCCGGTCTCGGTGTCCACCATGAACGGTGCCCGCTTCACCCGTTCGTTCATCTCGGAACGGATGTAGCCCGGGAACAGCGTGGTGACCCTGATCGGCTTGCCCAGCATCTCCGACCGGAGACCCTCGGCCAGCGACGCGATCCCCGCCTTGGTCGCGGCGTACGTCGTCAGGTTCCGGCGCATACCCCGGACGGCGGACACTGAAGAGACCACAACCAGGTGCCCGGCGTTCTGCTCGCGGAAGATCTCCATCGCGGCCTCGCACTGCGCCAGCGCGGCCACGAAGTTCGTCTCGGCGGTCTGCTTGTTCGCGTAGAAGTAGCCGGTGCCGAGCGGCTGCCCCTTGCCCAGCCCGGCGTTCACGATCACCCGATCGATCGTCCCGAATTCTGAAGCGAACTCCTGGAACACCGAGAACACCTGGTCGTGGTCGTTCACGTCCAGTTGCCGCACCGAGATCCGGATCCCCGGATGAGCCGCCATCAGCTCGTCCCGAAGCTTCTCCAACCGCTCGGTACGCCGTGCGCACAGCGCCAGGTTCCGCCCCATCCCCGCGTACAGCCGGGCCATGCCTTCGCCAAGACCGGAGCTGGCTCCGGTGATCAGGATGTTCTTCCGCATTAGGTCCTACCTGTATGTGAGCAGTTCGCTGTCCAGATGCCAGTGCTCGTTGAACGAGACCAGGCTGGTGCCCCGCCGGCCATGCACCACAGTGGTGACCCCGGTGTTCACGGTGACCCGGTTCAAAGTCAGCCACACGTCCGACCCGGTACCGAGCAGCTTCGCGGCCACCGCGCTGATCGGGCCGCCCGACGTGAACACCAGCACGGTCTGCGAAGACTCCACACTGGACGCCAGATCGTCCAGCGCCGCGCAGGCCCGCACTGAGAACTCGCCCCAGGTCTCCACATAGCCGGAATCCGCCCCGATCCAGCGCCGCAGCGCCGCCTCGAAAACCCTCTGGAACGCCTTGGCCGGGTTGCCGGTACGGGCCAGGTCCACGCCCATCAAGGTGTGACTCCGGTACACCGGCCGGTGCCGCACGATCACCTCGTTGTGGTCGAACTCGTCCCACCGGTCGTCCACCTCGGGCTCCATATCGACCCCGAGCGTGGCCAGGCACTCCGCGGCGGTGTCCCGGTGCCGCGCCATCGACCCGCGGATCACCCGATCCGGCTTCGGCACCCGCCGTCGCAGCGCCTCGCCCAGCACCCGGGCCTGTTGCACCCCGGTCGGGGACAGCTTGTCGTAGTCCCGGGACCGGAACGATGCCTGGCCGTGCCGTACCAGATAGATAGCCGCCATCACGACGCCCTGATCAGTCGTGACGCCCGGCGGTGCAGATAGTGCACAGCGATCCACAGAGTGCGGAACGCCGGGTTGCTGGTCTGCTTGTGAAAGTACCGGTAGTAGATCTGCTGCGCGATCACCGCCAGCCGGAACAGACCGAACACCTCGTAGAACGTCCAGTTCTCGGACGGCAGGCCGGCGCGTTCGCAGTAGTACGCGACCACCTCGCGGCGGGTCAGCATGCCCGGCAGGTGGGTGGGCTGGCGACGCAGCGTGCCGCTGAGCCAGCCGTCGTCGGCCTGGATCCAGTACGCCAGCGCGCCGCCGAGGTCCATCAGCGGATCCCCGAGCGTGGCCATCTCCCAGTCCAGGATCCCGCGCACCCGCTGTAGGTCGGAGGGGTCGAGCACCACGTTGTCGAACCGGAAATCGTTGTGGATCACGCAGGTGCGTACGTCCTCCGGCTGGTTGTGGTCCAGCCAGCCCATGACTTTCTCGTACGACGGCACGTTCCAGGTGTGGGCGCGGCGGTAACGGTCGCTCCACCCGGTGACCTGCCGTCGCACGTACCCCCGGCCCTTCCCGATGTCGGCCAGGCCGGCGGCGGCCGGGTCGATGGAGTGCAACTCGACCAGCCGGTCCAGCAGGTTGTGGCACAGCTTGCGGGCCTCGGACGGCGGCAGGGTCACCCCGGACGGCAGATCCTTTCGCAGGATGAGCCCGGTGATGCGTTCCATCACGTAGAAGTCGCTGCCGATCACGGACTCTTCGGTGCACAGCGCCAGCATTTCCGGCACGTACCGGAAGACCGGCTTGAGCCGGGACTGGATCAGGTACTCCCGTCGCATGTCGTGCGCGGACTTCGCCTTGGTGCCCCGGGGCGGCTGGCGCAACACCAGCTCCCGACCCGGATAACTCAGCAGGTACGTGAGGTTGGACGCGCCACCGGGGAACTGGCGCACCGCCGGGGTACCGGACAGCCCGTCGACCCGCTGCTTCAGCCAGGCGTCGACGGCGGCGACGTCGAACGCGTCCTCGTCGCGGACGGTCCGGGCCTCGTCGGTCCGGGTCACCGTTCCATCCCGTATTTCTTCAGTTCGATCCGGGCGATCACGCCGCGGTGAACCTCGTCCGGGCCGTCCGCCAGGCGCAGCGACCGGGCCGAGGTCCACGCGGCGGCCAGCGGGAAGTCGTCGGTCAGCCCGGCGCCGCCGTGCAACTGCATCGCCATGTCGACCACCCGTTCGGCCATGTTCGGCACCGCGACCTTGATCTGCGACACGTCCGACAGTGCCCCGGCAATCCCCGTGGTGTCGAGCAGCCAGGCGGTGTGCAGCACCAGCAGCCGCGCTTGGTTGATCGCGATCCGGGCGTCGGCGATCCGTTCCCGGTTGCCGCCGAGGTTCGCCAGCGGCTTGCGGAACGCGTGCCGGCTGACCGCCCGTTCGCAGGCCAGTTCGAGGGCCTTCTCGGCGAGCCCGATCAGTCGCATGCAGTGGTGGATCCGGCCCGGACCGAGTCGTCCCTGCGCGATCTCGAAGCCGCGTCCCGGTCCGGCGATGAACGCGTCCCTGGGCAGCCGTACGTTGTCGAAGCTGACCTCACCGTGGCCGAACGGCATGTCGTACCGACCCATCACCGGAAGCATCCGCTCCACGGTGACGCCCGGGGTGTCCTTCGGGACCAGCACCATCGAATGCTGTGCGTACCGGTGGGCCTCCGGATCAGTGAGCGCCATGTAGATCAACACTTCGCAGCGGGGGTGCCCGATCCCGGAGCTGAACCACTTGCGGCCGTTCAGCACCACCTCGTCGCCCTCGACGATCGCGGTGGCGGCCATGTTGGTGGCGTCGGACGAGGCCACCCCCGGCTCGGTCATGCAGAACGCCGAGCGGATCTCGCCTTCCAGCAGCGGCGTCAGCCAGCGTTTCTGTTGTTCTTCGCTGCCGTACTGGAGGAGCACCTCCATGTTTCCGGTGTCCGGGGCGTTGCAGTTGAACACCTCGGGGGCGATGAACGACCGTCCGGTCAGTTCGGCGATCTGGGCGTAGTCCACGTTGGACAGGCCCGCGCCGTACCGCTCGTCGGGCAGGAACAGATTCCACAGGCCCTGCGCCCTGGCTTTGGCCTTGAGTTCCTCCATCAGTTCCAGGGCGGCGGCGTCGCCGGCCTGGGCCGCTTCGTGGTACGCGGGCTCGCGTGGCTCGATCTCCTCGGTGATGAACCGGGCGACGCGCTCGGCGTACTCACGGGCTTTGGGTGACGGGCTGAAGTCCATGGGTGCCGCTCCCTCGTCGAGCTGTGCTCGGCGGTAGGCTAACTCTTGTGTTGAGCAATGCTCAATAGGATGTGACATGTGACCCCCGATCCTGTTGGCCAGCCACGACAGCTCCGGCCTCTGCTGCCTCTCCAGCCGGCCCGGCCGCTCCGCAGCGGCAGCCGGCTGCCCGCCGACGACCGCCGTCGCCAACTCGTCGGCGTCGGGCTGCGGATGTTGACCGAGACCCCGATCCACGAACTGTCCGTCGACAAGGTCGCCAGCGCCGCCGGGATCTCCCGGGGGCTCCTGTTCCACTATTTCCCCACCAAGCGGGACTTCTACATCGCGGTGGTACGTGCCGCCGCCCGCCGGCTGCTCCGCGCCTGCGAACCGTCACCCGACGCATCCCCCGAGGAGCAACTCGGCGAGATGCTGTCCGGGTACGTGGGCTTCCTGGAACGCCGCCGCGATCCGTACGTGGCGCTGTTCCGGGGTACCGCCGGGGGTGCGGACTACGTACGCGAGATCTATGAACAGACCCGCGAGGTGTTCACCGCTCGGGCGCTGGCCGCGCTCGGGCTGTCCGATCCGGTGCCGATGGTCGCTCTGGCGGCACGCGGCTGGTTCTGCTTCGTGGAAGACACAGCCCTGGCCTGGACTGTGGATAAACCTGTGGACAGAGCCGAACTGATCCACATGCTGGTACGCAGCCTGCACGCCCTGGTCGTCGCCGCCAACCCTGAGCGTTGACCGGATCTTGGTCGATTTCGACTGCTGGAGTAAGCGAAATCGACCAAGATCCGGGAGCCGGCGGGGGATCAGGTGCGGGCGAGCGCGTCGATGTCCGTGATCTCCTGGCGACTCAGCGAGAAGCCGTACACGTCGATGTTGGCGCTGAGCCGCTCTGGCCGCGCCGACTTCGGGATCACCACGATGCCGTGATGGACATGCCACCGTACGACCACCTGGGCGGGGGCAACGTGGTGCGCTGAGGCGATCTTGGCGAGCAGCGGATCGGCAAGATCGGTGTTCTTGAACGGGCTGTACCCCTCCAGCACCACACCGCGCTTCCGGTGCCCGGCCAGCACCTGCGGGTCGTGCAGCGACGGACTCCACCGGATCTGGTTCACCGCCGGGGTCTCCCCGGTGACCTCGCGCAACTCGTCGATCTGCTGAAGGGTGTAGTTGCTGACCCCGATCGAACGGGCCAGTCCGGCATCCCGGGCCGTGATGAACTCCCGCCAGGTACGGGGGCTCGCCCCGTGCGGCGGCCAGTGTACGAGCCACAGATCCACGTATTCGGTGCCGAGCGCCCGCAGGCTCGCCAGGATCGTGTCCTGCTCCTGGCCGGTGTGGTGCGGCGGAAGCTTGGTGGTGATGAAGATCTGCTCGCGCGGCACGCCGCTGTCCTGGATCGCCCGCCCGACCTCGGCCTCATTGCGGTACATGGTCGCCGTGTCGATGTGCCGGTAGCCGAGTTCCAGCGCGGTACGGATCGCCTCGTACCCTCGATGCCCGTTCAACTGCCAGGTTCCAAGCCCGATCAGCGGCATCCGGGTGCCATTGGGCAATGCCACGGCGCGGTCGTCGATCTCTCCGGTCATCACCGTCCCCTTCGATGCCCACGCTACCGCCAAGGTCAGCCCGACGGTTCCTCGTTGACGGCGGTGGGGACGTTGTTCTCCGGTAGCGGTTTCTGGTCCGGTTCGGGCGGCTGCGAGCGGTCCGGCCGGTCGGACGGCGGCGGGCCACCAGGAGCTGACCGGTCGAGTGCGATCTCCCCACCGGGACCCACGGTCACGGCCGCACCTTCCATGCCCTCGATCGGGCCGGTCTCGGAAGCATCCGTGTCCGCAGCCGCGTTGGGGGCGCTGTCTTCGGAGGGCTCGGCGTCAGGCGAACCCTCGGGCGTCCGGTTACCAGCCACGTTGGTACGCGTACCCGGCGGCTCATGATCCAAACCGGCGTTCCCGGACCGCGGGCTGGCGGAAACCGCCGATCGGAACGCGTTGTGGCTCTACCGTGGGAGCAGGCCAAGAGGGGGCTGTAATGCCCGAGTTCGAACCCATTCAGCTCGTAGGTGTCGATGCCGAGTCGTCACCGGATGTCATCGAGTCCGGGCCTGACCGACGCTGGGAGTTTCCCGGATACCTGGCCACCGTGGCGGTCCTCGCCGCGCTCACGGTGATCGCGGTCGGTGCGCCTGAACCGCGCCCCCCGACATCGCGCCCTGCCACGTCGCCGGGCCCGCTGCCCACGATTCCCCGCGGCCAGCCCTCACCGGTGTCGATCCACTTCCCGCCGGTGGTACTTGACCTGCCTGGTGAGGTCAGATTCCTCGACATGGGACCCACCGGGTACACGGCGGTGACCGCCTTCGACTGCACGGCCGCCGGTCCGTGCGTCGGCAGTCTCGCTGTCAGCGACGATCTGTGGCGCTGGGAGAGACGATCCCTTCCGGATGGCGCGTTCAAACTCAGGACACCGATGCCGATGGTGCTCGGCCACGGCGCGCTTCTCATCGAGAGCAACGCCAGGGACACCATGCGCCGTTGGCACTCGGGCGACGGCGGACGTAGCTGGCGAAGCGTGCCGACCCGTCGCAGCCCACCCGTCCCGGACGCCAGTGCCGGCCGGGTGGTCGTCGACCGGGCCGGGTCGCTGAGCCGGAGGCACTGCGGACCAGGGGTGGTGTCCGTCATTCGGAGCGACACCGGTCGGCTGGCACCGCTGCGCCAGCAACCCGCGTTACAGGCGTGCGAGGCGACGCCGTTCCCCGACCCCGCGGGACGGCTCTGGGTCGCCGTCCTCGATCCAGTTTCCGGTGGGCCAGCCGTCGCGATGTCCTCTGACGCGGGACGCAGTTGGAGCACCGCTGAACTGCCCGGCGTGGCGGGCCACTCGCTGTCCGTATCGATCAGCTACGTCGGGTCAGATGTGTACGCGGTGGTGGTCGGAGCCCTGCCGAATCCACGCTTCACGATCTTCCGGTACACCGACCGTGGTTGGACCCCGACCTGGCGGACCACGGGAACCGAACCCGAGAACATGGAGTTCCCGGTTGTCTGCCCGGACGGCCTGCTGCTCTCGGCATCGTGGGAGGGCGGACACCTCTTGAGGAACCTGCAACTGCTGTTCAGCGTGGACCACGGTCGCAACTGGCACCTCGCCGCGCGGAAACACGAGTTCACTGTCAAGGCCGTACCCCTGAACGGCTCGTCCGCCTGGTACGGCTGGTACGGAGGTGAGTCACCGCGCCCGGTGGTCTCCGGCGACTGCCGCCACTGGGGCGTCCTGCCGGTCAGTTGACCGGTGCCGCCGCACCCACCAGCGGGGCGGCCCGCGCCAGCCGCTGATCCGCGAACAGTGGCGGTTCGATCAGAGCCGGTTGAACGGCTCGGCGTATCTGAAGGTACCGAACACCGACTGATACGCGGACAGCGTCCGCACCTGGAAGAAGTCACCCCACTCGGGGTTCGGCGGCGTGATCCCGTACCCGACGGCGGGGCGGAACCCGTACCGCCGGTAGTAGCGCGGGTCGCCGAGCAACGCGACCAAGGACTCGTCCAGTGCCTCGGCGGCACCGAGGACCGCATGCATCAGCGCCTTGCCGACACCCCGGCGCTGCCGGTCGGGTCGCACGGCGAGCGGACCAAGCCCGAGAGCCGGGGTACGGCCGACCGCGCCGCGGGTACACACCACATGTCCGACGAGGGTTCCGTCCGGTGCCACGGCGACCAGGGACAGGACCGGTAGCCACGCAGTGTCCACCCGGAGTTGGTCGAGCAGCGTCACCTCGGCCGGAACCCGGGAGGACGGTTCGGTGGAGACGTCGGGACGGGAGAATGCCGCCGCGACAACACGTCGGACAGTGGCGACGTCACCCCGTTGTTCACGTCGTACCAGCATCCGGCCATCCTCCAGCCCGGTGTTCGGTTCCGCATCTCGTTTGACCAGCGGTTCCGTACTGCCCGTGGAAACAGCGGAATACCTGGGACCCGAGGTCCCAGGTATTCCCCAGTTGTCGTTACTTGTCAGACGTTCGCGAATTCCTTGTTGTCGGCCTTGCTACGCTCCGGCGGTGCGAATGCCTGGTTCCTCGGAGTGCGGTACGCGTGGACGAAGCCGGCGATTGACAGCAGTGCGAGCAGGGCAGCGGCGAGATATGCGACCAGCGCGGACTGGTCTGCCTTTTTGCCAAATTCGCTGAAGCCGTAGGAGGTCAGCAACAGGCCCCGCAGGGTCTCGCCCTTGAACAGGGTGTCCCGCTTGGCGGTGACCTCGGCGAGCTGCGCCTGCAGGTCTGCCAGCTTGGGGTCGTTGGTCTTCTCGGCTTCCGCGACCTGCTCACGCAGCGCTGACTGCGGTTCGCCGAGATCGGCGTAGGTCTGGCCATCGGCGATCGACTTGAGGTGCAGTCCGATGAAGTTGTTGGCGTAGCACTCGGCCTGCTTGCCGGTGGTCAGCTTCTGGCCTGCGTACTGGACCACGCAAGCCTGCTCCTTTTCCTCGGGAGTCAGGGCCGCGGCAGGCTTGAACGTGATGTTCTGTTCGCTCAGCTGGCCTTTGACGTAGTCGTTCGCGAAATTCGCGTTGCTGGTCAGGACGAAACCCGCGACCAGCAGCAGACCCGCGAGTAGGATTCCGCCGGTGCTGACCAGGATGTCCAGCGTTCTGCGTTTCATTGTGTAACTCCTCCGTGTTTTTCGCTGATCGGTCAGACGCCAGCGAATTTCCCTTCAAAGAGTCGCGGAGAAAGGGCACCGGCAGCCAGGGAATCACGGCCTCATCGCAGGGACCTTTGTCATGAGCTGACCAGGTATTTCGGTTCTGGCAATTGGCGGAGCCCCGGTCGACCACCGGGAACCTCCCGACGGCGATGCGCCTGGACCCCCGGTCGGTCATGATGGCGCTGGTGGGGGCACATCCACACCGGGAGAGCAGCCCTGTGCGACCGTCGATGGTCGGCCGCATGTCAGCGCTCGGCGCCATCGAAACGGACACAGAGGACGAGCGGCTCCGCCGTTCCACACTGGTCCTGTCGACGGTCCTGGTGTCCGCCGCCACACCGTTGTGGATCGTCACGTACTTCGCGCTTGGCCTGCCCGTACCGGCATCGATCCCGCTGTGCTACTTCGTCGTGTCGGTGGCCCTGCTCTTCTGGTACGCGCGGACGAGACGCTACCCGCCGTTCCGGACCGTTCAACTGTCGCTGATGCTCGTGCTGCCGTTCGTTCTCCAGTGGTCGCTCGGCGGGTTCGTCGCATCCAGCGTCGTGTCGCTGTGGGCGCTCTGCTCCGCGCTCGGTGCGCTGATGTTCTCGGGCACCCGCGCGGCGGTGCCCTGGTTCGTCGGTTACCTGGTCCTGCTCGCGGTCTCGGTTGCTCTGGAGCCGGTGCTGGAGCCGGTCCGAATCCCCGACCCGGTACGGGTCGCGTTCTTCGCCGGCAACCTGGCCGGTCCGTCGGTCGTGGCGTACCTGCTACTCCAGTACTTCGTGCGGGAGCGGGAGCGGGAACATCTGCGCTCCGAGCGACTGCTCCTCAATGTCCTGCCGGCTCCGGTGGCGACCCGGCTGAAGCGCAGCGAGGAGATCATCGCCGACCGGTTCTCCGAGGCCACGGTGCTGTTCGCGGACATCGTGGACTTCACGCCGCTCTCGGCTTCGCTGCCGCCCGAGCGACTGGTGGACCTGCTCGACAGCGTTTTCACCGCCTTCGACCGGCTGGCCGACAAACACGGACTGGAGAAGATCAAAACCATCGGCGACTCGTACATGGTGGCCGGAGGCATCCCGGTGCCACGGCAGGACCACTGCGAGGCCGTCGCGGCGATGGCCCTGGAGATGCTCCACGAGTGTGAGGGAAGGTCCGTCGGGTCACGGAAGCTACGGCTTCGGATCGGAATCGCCACCGGGCCGGTGGTCGCCGGGGTGATCGGGCGGCGCAAGTTCATCTACGACCTGTGGGGTGACACCGTCAACGCCGCGAGCCGGATGGAAAGCCACGGGGTCCCAGGATCGATCCAGGTCACGGCACCGGTCTATGAACGGCTCCGCGATCGGTACGAGTTCGAATCCCGAGGCACCATCCAGGTGAAGGGAATGGGTGCCACGCCCGCCTGGCTGCTGCTGGGTCCACAGCCTGCGTCCGAGCCTGGTGGACCCACGACAACCCGGTGAACCCACGACAACATCGCGGGACCGGACGGCCTGTCCCATAGGGACGATCTGCTCTGTGCCTCCCGTCTCGATCCGATGCATGCTCCAGACGATCATGTCTATCTAGGACGAGAAGGTGAGACAAATGCGACCGGCGAAGGCGCTGGACCTGTCCATAACTCGCCGAACATTCCTGGCAGGATCCGTTGCCTCGGGTGCGCTGCTCGCCGTGGGTGCCGGTAGCCCTTCGGTGTCGGCGGCTGTGACCACCACCCGATACCCGCTCTACGTACCGCCGACCGTGGGTCTTGCCAGCGCGTACACCCTGAACGCCAGGCCCGGCCGGATCGACCTCGGCGGCGGCAATCTTGCCAATGCGTGGCTCTACAACGGCTCGATGCCTGGCCCATCGTTCCGTGGCCGTACTGGTGACACGGCACAGATCACAGTGGTCAACGGGCTGTCACAGGAAACCATCACGCACTGGCACGGAATGATCATCGACCACGCCAACGACGGGCAGCCGGTCTACGCGATTCCGCCCGGTGGGACGTACGCCTACTCCTTCCCGATCCGGCAGCGGGCCGCGATGAACTGGTATCACCCGCACCCGCACCTGCTGACCGGGCAGCAGGTGGCACTCGGCTTGGCCGGTGCCTTCATCATCAACGACGCCGAGGAGGACGCTCTTGGCCTGCCGAGTGGCGCCTACGAGGTGCCGTTGGTGATCCGTGACGCGAGCCTGGATGCCACCGGCAACCTGCAGTACAAGCCGCGCAGTGGCGGTTTCGTGGGTGACACCGTGGTGGTGAACGGCACCCGCGACCCGTACCTCAACGTCGACACCGCGCTGTACCGATTCCGGGTGCTGGGTGGCTCGAACGCACGGATCTTCGGGCTCACGCTGAGCAACGGCGTGCCGTTCACCCTGATCGGAAACGACGGCGGGCTGTTGACCTCGGCGGTCCAACTGTCCCGGGTCGACGTGTCACCCGGAGAGCGGTACGACCTGCTGGTCGACTTCCGAAACCTGCCGGTCGGGACGACCATGATCCTGCGCGACGCGCGGTCGGGCTGGGACCTGCTGGAGTTCCGGGTCACCCGCTCGGTGACCGTGCCCGGGACGATCCCGACGTCGCTGTCCACGATCACTTCGCTGAGCAGTCCGGTCCGTACCCGGACCTTCAGCTTCGACGGGATGGGAAGGATCAACGGCCAGGAGTACGACATGCACCGGGTCGACTTCCAGGTGCCCTTCGGTGACGTGGAGCGGTGGCGCTTCACCACCAACGGCAACGCCCCCCACCCGGTACACATACACGGCGCGTCATTCCAGGTGATGTCGCGAAGTGGCGGGCGTAACCGGCTCTTCCCCTGGGAGAGCGGCTGGAAGGACACGGTGTTGTTGGAGGACCGGGAGACGGTCGAGATTCTGATCCGGTTCGACGCGTACCGAGGGATGTACCTGATGCACTGCCACAAGCTGGAGCACGAGGACCTGGGCATGATGTCCAACTTCATGGTTGTCTGACCGATCGCGCATCTGGAGTCGATAACGCACGCGACCCGCGTGCTACCGGAGTCAGGCCGCAGTGATGGTGTCCGCACCGATGGCGGCCGGCTCCGGGATCGGCTGACCGAGCGTTCGAAGGCCCTCCAGGTGAAGGTTGATCGCCTCGCGCATCTCGGCCATGCACTCGTCGTACGTGTCGCCCAGCGCGACGCAGCCGGAGAGATCGGGGCACCAGGCTCCGATGGCAGGTAGGTGGCCTCGATTGGTGTTCTCGTGGATGGCCGCCTAGCGCTCCTGGCCTATGGCATCTTGGAGTGGTTGACGCTGATCTTGGCGGCTTCAAGCTCCCGCGCCAGTGCGCGTTTCCATGCCCCGCCAGCATCGAGCACTTCGTACACCAAGCCGACGATATCCGAGGGATGCTCAACGCCCCTGTCGACCAGCACCATGACCCGGCTGCGGCCGAGCTGACCGAAGAAGAACCCCAGCTCGAAGATGACGTTCTGCCGACCACGCGGCTGCAGTTCGGTAGTGCCGGCCTTTCGGCCTTCGTCATCTCCGGTCAGAAGGACGACCGCGAAGGCCGCGCTGGCGGCATGTGCCTCGAACTTCTCAAGCAGGGTGCGGCCCTGGTTGGCCTGCTCATGGAGGATGACCGCATCACGCCCCGTAACCCTTTCGAGCACTCGGGCAACCTCCTGGGCTCGACCGTGGTCGTGGCCGTGAACAACGAAGATCGGTGCGTCGGGTGGCATCTCGACGCCCTCGGCGGCGGGAGCGGGCTCGTCCGTCCACAGCGGCAAGCGCTCGATTATCGACGTGAGCCGACGGATCTTCCCGGACACGTCTTCGTTGTGCTCACGGATCTCTTGAGGTAGCAACGAGCGACCGCCGAAGCCAATGCTGGTGCCGTGGTACTCCTCAGCAATCCTTAGGCCGATGTTCCGCCGAAGCCAGGCCTCGTTGTACTCGGTCCAGGTGTAGTACCTGTTGCGAACGTCTTCCAGCGCCGTTGAGACAAATACCGTCATGGCTCCCGCGTTGATGAGGAGTTGGTTGCCTAGGTCGATGCGCTCTTGAAGCTCGGTCTTGGCCCTGTGGAGCGGGATCGTGAGATGCGGTTCAGGCGCGGCTCGATCGGGTTGCTTCCTGCGAGCTGCCATCCTCGTGCCCCCTGCGTGCCTCAAGCGCCGGATAACCACGGCTACCGGGAGCACGCGATGGCAACCACAGCAAGCAGACCGCCAGCTGCGTGACCTGCGGTTTGCCGGACTATTGCGGTGGGCAGGGGCGGGGTCGAACCGCCGACCTTCCGCTTTTCAGGGATGGACATTAGTGCTGGTCGGAGCGGCTGTAACCGACCATCGTGCCCCCCGCGTGACCCATGCTCAGTTCTTGACCACGATGACACGGGGGAGCTTCGTTGCGTCTCCTTTGGCAGCCAGATCCGACAGCGCCCGCGCGATCTCGGCGTCGCGGCCCTCAACGGCGTGCATGTACCGGTGAGCAGCGGCAGCCGAGGAATGACCAAGCCGCCTCATCAGATCCTTGAGAGTCGCCCCGGTCGACGCCGCGAGGGTCTGCCCGGTGTGGCGGAGATCGTGAAACCGGAACCCCGGGATGCCCGCGCTGTCGCGCGCTCTACTGAACGCCTGGCGGATGGCATC
>DASUSI010000102.1:0-18028 GCA_036375165.1 Micromonosporaceae bacterium
CCACCGCGCCGCCGTTCTCCAGCGCGGCCAGGTCACACGGCATCCCGGCCAGGTCACGGGGGTCGGGCACCGGCTCCCCGTACACCCGGAACCGGGCCACCCCACCGTCCGGGTAGATCGACAGCCGCACGTGCGTGAAGCGCTGTTCCACCGATACCTCAAATACGGCCTTGGAGTCGCCCCGTAGCGGGCTGCGCGGCACCAACGGCGTCCACTGACCAGCTGCGAGTTCGGCCGACGACGGGTGGCCGGTCACGGCGGTCGCCTCCACCGAGCAGGCCGGCGGGTAGTTGCGTACGAAGAACGCGGTGTCCACCACGACGCCGCACACGATGCCGGGCACACCCAGCCGGACGATCGCCCAGTCGGCGGTGCCGCCGTCGCGGCGTCGACGGGTCTCCCACCCGTCGTACACCTGGCCCCGGTGACCGAAGGTCTGCGGGGTGAACGTGGGGGCTTCCGGCTGGATCAGGTTTTCCTTCTCGGCGAAGAACTCGTCGCTGGCCGCCACCACCGAGCCACCCAGCGGCCGGGTGGCGAGGTCGGGAAGCCGCTCACATTCGCGCGTCACGGCTCCCTCCGCAACAGCCGACCGGATGGCCGGTCGGCCACCGGTGTGCCACGCAGCCAGGTCCGATGCACCACACCGGACAGTCGCCTCCCCGCGTACGGCGTGACCGGGTGTCGGTGGTGCAGCGCCGCCGAGTCCACCACGAATCCCTCGTCGGCCGCGAACGCCACCAGGTCGGCGTCGCAGCCGGGTGCGATCCGTCCCTTGTGGCGTAACCCGACCAGGTCAGCGGGCGCGTGAGCCATCCACCGCACCACGTCCCCGAGCCCGTGACCCCGGGACCGCGCGGCCGTCCACACCAGCGGCAGCCCGAGTTGCAGTGACGAGATCCCGCCCCATGCGGTCGCGAAGTCCCCCGCCTTCAGCTCGGGTACGCACGGCGAGTGGTCGGACACCACGCACCCGATCCCCCCGGCGGCGAGCGCGTCCCACAGCGCGTCCGCGTTGGCCCGGTCCCGGATCGGTGGGCAGCACTTGTACTCAGTCGCCCCGTCCGGCACGTCCTCGGCGGCGAGCACCAGGTAGTGGGGGCAGGTCTCCGCGGTGATCCGGGCACCGGCCCGGCGGGCACGCTCGACCTCCCAGGCCGCGTCCGCCGCTGAGACGTGCAGGACGTGGACCCGGGTGCCAGTGGTGGCGGCGAGCACGCCCAGCCGGCGTATCGCATCACGCTCGGCGGCCGGGGGCCGAGAGGCGACAAACCGGGGAAACGTCCCGTCGACGGGTTCAGCCAGCGCGGACGGCTCCTCAGCGTGCACGATCAGCAGGCCTTCGAAACCCCGCAGCTCGCACAGTGCAGCGTCGATCTCCGGCCACGACAGCGGAGGAAACTCAGCCACTCCGGACGGCGACGTGAAGCATTTGAAGCCGAAGACCCCGGCGTCGTGCAACGCCCGCAACTGTCCGGCGTTGCCCGGTATCGCACCGCCCCAGAATCCGACGTCGACAAAGCACTGCCCGTCCGCGGCCTTGCGCTTCACGTCCAGCGCCGAGACGTCCACAGTGGGCGGAACACTGTTCAACGGCATGTCGATCAGCGTGGTGACGCCGCCCGCTGCCCCCGCCCGGGTCGCCGTGGTGAAGCCTTCCCATTCGGTACGTCCCGGTTCGTTGACGTGGACGTGGCTGTCCACCAGTCCGGGCAGCAACGCCAGGTCACCGAGGTCATTCTCGGCGCGGGAATCAAGGCGGGCTCCGTGAGGCTCGACGGCGGCGATCTGCCCGTCCCGGACACACACCGCCGCAGAGCGCTCGCCGTCCGGGGTGACCACGCGCGTGGAACGCAACACCAGGTCGTACGTCATCTGGCCGGCTCCCGGGTCGCGAGGTACGCGCGCCAGTCGGCGACGTGGCTGATGTCGGTCAGCTCGGTGCTCCCGGGCAGGTCCCGGCGCAGCACCGTGGCCAGCGCTGACGCGCCGTCCGCCAGTTCGACCACGGCAAGCTCCAGCTCTGGCGGCTCGGCCGGAAGCAACGACTCCCGCAGCACATCCAGGGGTACGTCGTACAGCTCCCCGATGACGCTCACGCCGTCGCCGTCCGTGGCGTCCAACGCGGGGAACCGGTCGTCCACCGAGTAGTACCGGTACTTCGGCGCGGTCCGGGCCACCCCGACCAGGGGCGCGCCGCGCAACTGGTGGTGCAGCGGGCCGTCGCGCATCCCGCCACCGTTGAGAAACAGCAGGGCCATGGTCCCTCCCTGGATCGATCAGGTGCAGGTGATGTGCTCGGGACGTACCGGCACCCGGGTCAGCGGCATTCCGGTGGCGTCGCGGATCGCGGCGACGATCGCCGGGGTGGACGACAGCGTGGGTGGCTCTCCAGCACCGCGCAGCCCGTACGGCGCGTTCGGGTCGGCGTGTTCGAGCACGTCGACCCGCATCGGCGGCATGTCGAGGATGGTGGGGATCAGGTAGTCGGTGAATGACGCGTTTCGGATCTTCCCGTTCGCGACCTGGATCTCCTCCATGATGGCGAGCCCGAGTCCCTGGGCGCTGCCGCCGTGGATCTGGCCTTCCAACGCCTGTGGATTCATGATCTTGCCGACGTCCTGTACGGCGGTGAGTTCCACCACTTTGACGAGACCGAGTTCCACGTCCACGTCCACCACAGCGCGGTGGACGCACATCCCGAACTGAACGTGCGAGTTGCCCTGCCCACGGGTGGGGTCGAGCGGGTACGTGGGACGGTGGTGGAACTCCCGGGTCGCCTCGACCACTTCGTCACCGAGAATGTCCACCAAGGACGCCAGTACGCCGTTCGCGGTGGAGACCACCTTCCCACCGACCAGGGAAAGGTCCTCGTACCGGCGGCCGAGCTTCCGCTCCACGAGCTGGAACACGTCGGCGCGTGCCGCTTCGCAGGCGGCCTTCACCGCGCCGCCGGTCATGTACGACTGGCGCGACGCCGACGACGATCCAGCCGACCCGACCGACGTGTCGGCGGGCTGGATGGTGACCCGGGTGACTCCCAGTTCGGTGCGGGCGATCTGCGCTTTCAGGGTCACCAGACCCTGGCCGACCTCGGCGGCTGCGGTGTGCACCATCACGGCCGGCTCACCACCGACAACTTCCAGGCGTACCCGGGCGGTGGAGTAGTCGTCCATGCCCTCGGAGAAGCACAGGTTCTTGATGCCGACGCCATAGCCGACGCCGCGCCTCACCCCCTCGCCGTGCGTGGTGTTGGCGACACCGCCCGGCAACGACCGCAGATCCGCTCCGGAAACCCGCTCCGCAGGCATCGGCATCGCCCGGACCCGGCGCAGCATGTCCGCCATCGGCATCGGCATGTCGATGGGCTGGCCGGTGGCGATCACGTCACCCTGGCTGACCGCGTTGCGGATCCGTACCTCGACCGGGTGCATGCCGAGCGCGGCGGCGAGCTTGTCCATTTGCGACTCGTACGCGAAACAGGCCTGCACCGCGCCGAAACCGCGCATCGCCCCGCACGGCGGGTTGTTGGTGTACGCGCCGTACGCGTCGACCGCCAGGTGCGGGATCCGGTACGGGCCGAGCCCGAGCGACGAGGCGACCCCGACGACGGCCGGGGTACTGGACGCGTACGCGCCGCCGTCGACCACGATCTCAGCCTTCACGTACACCAGGGCGCCGTCGCGGGTCGCGCCGTGCTCGTAGCGCAGCCAGGCTGGGTGGCGGTGCACGTGGCCGAAGAACGACTCCTCCCGGCTGTAGACCATCTTCACCGGCCGCCCGGTACGCAGCGCCAGCAGGCAGGCGTGCACGTGCATCGACAGGTCCTCGCGGGCCCCGAACGCACCGCCGACTCCGGCGAGGGTGAGCCGTACCTTCTCCGCCGGCAGGCCCAGGCACGGGGCGAGCTGTTTCTGGTCGACGTGCAACCACTGGGTCGCCACGTACAGGTCGACCCCACCGTCCTCGGCGGGGACCGCGAGACCCGACTCGGGGCCGAGAAACGCCTGGTCCTGCATTCCGACCTGGTACTCGCCGGTCACCACCACGTCGGCAGAGACGTTGTCCGGGTCACCACGGCGGACCGGCTGGTGGCGTACCAGATTGCCAGCCTCATGCACCAACGGACAGGAAGGGTCGAAGATGGCGCGCCAGGCGTCGGCGACCGGTTCCAGCACCTGGTAGTCGACGGCGATCCGGTCGAGTGCCCGGCGGGCGGTCTCGGGGTGGTCCGCGGCCACGATCGCGACCGACTCGCCCTGGTAGCGCACCTGATCGATGGCCAGCACCGGCTGGTCGGCGATGTCCAGCCCGTAGAACTTGCGCCCCGGCACGTCCTCGTGGGTGAGTACGGCGTACACCCCGGGCAGCGCCACCGCCCCGGTGATGTCGATGCCACGGACCCGGGCCCGAGGGTGCGGGCTTCGTAGCGTGGCCCCCCACAGCATGTCCTCGTGCCACAGATCCGAGGAGAACGCGAACTCGCCGGTCACCTTGAGGGTGCCGTCCGGCCGCGCTGGGCTGGAGCCGACCCCTCCGGTGATGGTCCCGGTGAGCGGTGCGGTTCTGATCGGTGTGGCTGTCATCGTGTGGCCTCCTTGAGGCTGAGCCGCGCCACAGCGGCCCGCAACTCCCCCGCCACGGTGTGCGGGTCAACCCCGACCAGTTCGCCACCGTCCACCACCGGGCGGCCCCCGACCAGGGACAGCTCGATCTCAGGCAGCGAACCGAGCACCAGCGCGGCGACCGGGTCGCCGATTCCGGCGTGCGCGAGCCCGTCGAGCCGCCACACCACCAGGTCGGCGAGCTTGCCGGGCTGAAGCGAACCGATCTCGGCGTCGCGTCCCAGGCACCGGGCACCGCCGATGGTGCCGAGCGCCAGCGCCTGGCGGGCGGTGAGCGCGTCCGGTCCGCCGCGCAGCCGGGCCACCAGCAGCGCCTGCCGCACCTCGTCACCGAGGCCGTCGGCCTCGTTGGAGGCGGCCCCGTCCACGCCCAGGCCGACCGGGACCCCGGAGTCGAGCAGCGCGGGCACCGGGCTGATCCCGACCCCGAGCCGGGCATTGGAGCTGGGGCAGTGCGCCACCCCGGTACCGGTCACGGCGAGCCGCTTGATCGCCGCGTCGGACACATGGACGCAATGCGCCAACCACACATCGTCACCCAGCCAACCCAGGTCGTCCAGGTACTCGACAGGGGTACGGCCGAACTGCGCGACGCAGTGATCCTCCTCGTCCAGGGTCTCGGCGAGGTGGGTGTGGAGTCGTACCCCGTGACGGCGCGCCAGCGCGGCGGCGCCGGTCATCAGGTCCCGGCTCACCGAGAACGGCGAGCAGGGCGCGACCGCGACCCGGACCATCGCCTCCGGTGACCGGTCGTGGAACCGGTTGATCGCCTGTTCGGTGGCGGCGAGCGCGGCATCGATGTCCTCGACCACCTCGTCCGGTGGCAGCCCGCCTGCCGACCTGCCCCGGTCCATCGACCCGCGACACGGGTGGAACCGCAGCCCGACCCTGCCGGCCGCCGCAACGGTCGCGGCAAAGAGGTCCCCGGCGGAGCCGGGGAACACGTAGTGGTGGTCGGTGCTGGTGGTGCAGCCGGTGCGGGCCAGCCACGCCAGCCCGGCGGTGGCGGCGGCGTGGGTGATCCCGGCATCAAGTCGCGCCCACACCGGGTACAGCTCGATCAGCCACTCGAACAGGGTGGACTGCTGCGCCAGCCCCCGGGTGGCCCACTGGTAGAGGTGGTGGTGGGTGTTCACCAGTCCGGGGGTGACCAGGCAGCCGGTGCCGTCCACCCGGCGGTCCGGCCGCGGCCCCTCGGGTGCCGGGCCCGCGCCCACCGCCGCGATCCGTCCACTGTCGACAACCACGTGACCGGTGGCGAATTCGGTTCCGGCGGGGTTCACAGTGGCGACGGCGGCGTTCTCGATGACAATCCTCATCGGGGCACCGCCTCGGCGGCAGATCGGGCGGCACGGTGTACCGCGTCGATGATCTTCTGGTAGCCGGTACAACGGCACAGGTTGCCGGCGAGCGCCTCGCGGATCTCTTCGTCGGAGGGGTGCGGCACCCGGCGCAGCAGGTCGTGCGCGGCGACGATCAGGCCCGGGGTGCAGAACCCGCACTGCACCGCGCCGGTTTCCAGGAAGGCGAGTTGCACCGGGTCCAGCGCCTCCCGGTCGCCGAGGCCCTCGACGGTACGGACCTCCCGGCCAACTGCCTGACCCGCGGCGACCAGGCAGGCACACACCGGGTCACCATCCAGGTACACCGTGCAGGAGCCGCATTCTCCCTGCTCACAGGCGTTCTTCGTGCCGGGCAGGCCGAGCCGCTCGCGGAGCACGTACAGCAGGCTCTCGCCTTCCCAGACGTCGTCGGCGACCCGAGGCTGTCCGTTGACAGTGAATTTCAGGCGCATCGTGCCGTACCTCCCTCGCGGTACTCGTGCCAGGCCCAGCGCAGGGTCCGCCGGGCCATCACGGCGAGTGCGTGCCGGCGGTAGTCGGCGGTACCGCGTACGTCGTCGATCGGGTCTGCGGCGGACGCCACCAGGTGCCCGAACCGGTCCACAAACGAGTCAGGCAACGGCAGCCGGGACTCCCAGGGCAGTTCGGCGGCCAGGAACCGCTCCGCCGCGGTGGCGCGGCGCGGCGTGGGAGCGGCCGACCCGATCCCGGTGCCGACCGTGCCGGTAGCCGGGTGCAGCGCGATCGCGAACGAGCACACCGCGATCACCATCGCGTTTCGGGTGCCGACCTTCGCGAACTGTTGCGGCCCGTCGGCGGGTGCGACCCGGAAGGCGGCGATCAGCTCGTCCGGGGCGAGCACGTGGCGTTTCACGCCGGTGAAGAACTCGGTGATCGGGATCATCCGGGTGCCGCGTACCGAGGCCACCTCGACCACGGCGTCGCTGGCGAGCAGCGGCGGGTGGGCGTCCCCGGCCGGCGACGCCGAACCGAGGTTGCCACCGACCGTGCCCCGGTTGCGGATCTGCGGCGAGCCGACGGTGCGCGAGGCCATCGCGAGCCCTGGCAGGCGGTCACCCAGTTCCGCGATGATCCGGGTGTACGAAACGCCCGCGCCGACCCGCAGGACTGCCCCGTCGGTGCCCCACCCGGCCAGGTCCGGGATCGCGGTCAGGTCCAGCAGGACGGGTGGCCGCCGCCGGTCGAAGTTCAGCTCGACCATGAGATCGGTGCCCCCGGCGATCGGCACCGCGTCGGGATGCGTCGCCTTCACGGCGAGCGCCTCCTCCCAGGTCGACGGGCGCAAAAAGTCCATCACAGCCCCCCTTCCGACAGGTCCCACGCCAGCCGGGCCGGTGGCACGCCGTCACGGGCCACAGTGCCTTCGATCAGCCCGTACGGGCGGTCGGATGCGTGGAACACCTCACCCGGGTTGTCCAGCCCGAACGGGGCAAGGTCAACCAGGAAATGGTGCTTGTTCGGCAGGGACAGGCGCACCTCGGCGATCTCCGGGCGGTTGCTGAGCACCCGGGAGCCCATCGCGTACAGAGTCTGTTGCAGGGACCGGCTGTGCGTTCCGACGAACGCCTCGACCAGGTGCCGGCGGCACTCGGCGTACGACTTGCCCCATGCGGTGTCCAGGCCGAGGTGCCGCCAGCGGGCGTCGACCGCGGTGGCGAGGATCCGGTCCCTGGTCTCCGGCAACGTGGTGTACCGGTCCTTGAGATAACCCCAGAACTCCGAGTCGGTGGTGTTCATCAGCACCAGGTCCCGCAGCCCGGACACCACCCACGCCCGCTCGCCGTCGTAGCTCACGGTCGCGGTTCGGGTCTCCCGGCCGCTGCGGGCGAACGAGTGCGGAGCAGGCTCACCGTCGACGTCCAAGCGCTCCCAGCCGTACTCCCGGATCTCGACCCGGGACCGCTGGATGCTGGGTTGGGAGTCCACGAAATGCCTGGCCAATCGGAGCCCGAACGCCTCGATCTCCCCGATCCCGTCCCGGGCGAACCCGTACACCGTGTTCTTCTGGGAGTCGGTGGGCAGCACTTTGCTGTTGTCGCCGGTGGTGTGGGTGTCGCTCAGGTCACCGGCCAGCGCGACGTTCACCTCCAGGTCCGTCACCTCGTGCCGCTCACCGTGCCGCTCGCCGTGCCGCACGACCCGGACGAGGCGGACCTCGGCCTTGCCGTATCGGTTGGCTCCCAGGACTATGTCGCTCATCGGTCAGCTCCCTCGATAGGTCGTGTACGAGTACGGGCCGAGCAGCAACGGCACGTGGTGACGCTCAGCCGGGTCGGTGATCCGGAAACTGACCGTGACCTCAGGGTGAAACGCTTCGATCCCGTGCCGGGCGTAGTGCTCCCCGGTGGCGAACACCAGCCGGTACTCTCCCGCACTGTCCGGATGCCAACCCTTGATCCGCCCGTCCGCGTCGGTGTGGCCATCGGCCACCGGGACCCAGCCGTCGCCGTCGCGGCGGTCCAGACGGACCGCCACCCCTGCGGCGGGGCGACCCGCGGTGGCGTCGAGTACATGGGTGGACAGGCTCATCAGCCGATCACCTTCTCCAGCCGGAGGTGGACGATCTTGCGGAGCTCTTCGCGGACGACCCCCCGCTCAGTGCCGGGGTCGTTGCCGAGCCGGGCGGTCAGGGCGGTCAGGATCTCCTCGGCGGGGCGGCCGGTGG
Source organism: Micromonosporaceae bacterium (assembly GCA_036375165.1). Classification (GTDB taxonomy): domain Bacteria; phylum Actinomycetota; class Actinomycetes; order Mycobacteriales; family Micromonosporaceae; genus WHSM01. Next base: position 8,655 of record DASUSI010000102.1, read on the forward strand.
CGCAGATCAGGAACACGTGACCGAAACGCTCCTCATACGCGATGTTGCCCTCAGTGATCCGGTGACGCACCTCGGCGGCCCCGGACGCGGCTGCCGACTGCTCGGTGGCTGACCACGCGGCCTCCCGACCAGCTCCGCCGGCCCGTTCCCCGATCCGGGGATGCGCCGCGAGGGCTTCCAGCACACCGCCCCAGTCCAACCCGGCGAGCGCGGCGTCCGCAGCCGCCCGCAACGCCGCCCCGTCCGGGTACGGCCGGCCCGCCGCGGCCGACTCGGTGAAGTGCCGCGCCGCGCAGCACGCGGACAACTCCCGCTGGGCCTCGCGGCCGGGCAGGGCGTTGAACCGGTCCAGTCCCGTCATCGGCGATCTCCCCTCGCGGGAGTGATGTACCCGCAACACGGTCCGGGGGATCCTAGGTAGTGGACCTGGCCATGGCCGGGCGAAACCAGCGGCTGAAACTACGAAACCGCGACATCATGGGATCGGTTTCTTCGTAGCTTTCTCCAAAGCGTGGCTGGCTATGGTGATTGCGAATCCGTTTCCGCGAGGGGTGCGTATTGCGGTTGCGCACGCTGCTGGACATGCCCGACCTGCAACTGCGGTTGCTCGTCGGGACGCAGGACCCTGCCCGTACCGTCCGCTGGGTCTACACCACCGACCTGCGCGACCCCCGGCGCTACCTGGCCGGCGGTGAACTGGTGCTCACCGGCCTCGCCTGGTGGCACGGCCCGGAGGACTCCGAGGCGTTCGTGTCCGCGCTGGCCGAGGCCGGGGTCACGGCCCTTGGCGCCGGGTACGCGGGCATCGAGTCGGCCGCCGTACCGGACGATCTGGTCGCGGCATGCCGCCGGCACCGGCTCCCGTTGATCGAAGTGCCGGTGGACGTGTCGTTCGCGACGATCACCGAGCGGGTGCTGACCGCCGCCGCGACACCCACCGCTCCGGAAGCGAATGCGCTGCTCAGGCTGCACCGTACGCTGCACGCCGTGCCCGGTGACGCCACCGGAGTGGTGGCCATCTGCGACGTGGTCGCCGGGAAGCTGGACACCGGATGCTGGGTGCTCTCCCCGACCGGCCGGGTGATCGCGGGGAGCGGTGAGGCGCCGTCACCGGATGAACGGGGCCGCCTGGCGCGCCGCGCCATGGTCACCGAGCAGGCGATCGACACTCTCAGGCTTCCCGGGGGCCGGAGGTACGCGGTGCTGCCGACGGCCCGGCACTCACCGTGCCGGGCGGTGGGGTGGTTCCTCGCGGTCGCGAGCGACACCGCGAACTGGCGGGACGAGGTGCGGGAACTGGCCGTCGAGGCGGCGTCGCTGGTCGGGCTGCAACAGGCCCGCCGGGCGGACGCGGGACGCCAGCACGCCGAATTCGCCGAACGTATGGTGCGGCTCGCGCTCACCGACGACCCGAACCCCACCGAACTGCACTCCCGACTGGAAATGGTCGGGTTCGGCGTGGACGAGCCGCTGGTTGTGCTGTCAGCGACCGCGGCCGGCGGTGCTCCGGAACTGCTGCACGGCGTACTCACCGAACTGCTCGATCCGCTCTCCGAACGGGCAGCGATCGCGTCGCTCGGCGGTGAGGCGGTAGCGCTCGCCGCCACGGACCTGGACCGGATCGTCGGCGCGGTCCGGATGCTGCAGGAGGCCGCGACCGCCCTGGAGCCGGGTCTTTCCGGGGTACGGCTCGCGATCGGCGTCAGCGCGGGCACCACCTCCGGTCCGGTGCTGCGCGGCGCGATCGAGGAGGCGCGGCACGCCCGGCGGCTCGCCGAACACCGCGCCGGCACCGGCCGGGTGGTCTCCAGCGACGAACTCGCGTCCCACACGGTGCTCCTCGCCGCCGTGCCTGAGGAACTGCGCCGTTCGTTCCGCACCCGCCTGATCGGGCCGCTTCTGGAGTACGACGCCCAGCACCATTCGGATCTGGTCCGTACCCTCACCGTGTTCCTGGAACACTCCGGCTCCTGGAACCGGTCCGCCGCCCGGCTGCACCTGCACGTCAACACACTGCGGTACCGGATCGCCCGGATCGAGCAGCTCACCGGCCGGGATCTGTCCTCGTTCGGTGACCAGGTGGACCTCTACCTGGCACTTCGTCTCGGCTGACGCCATCTGACACGTACGTGCTCCCGCGCCTGTACCTGCGTGCTCCCGCCCTGGCTCAACTGAGCGGAAATGCGGCTGGGAATGAGGGCGTCCGAGGTGGACAGTCCCAATGTCAGACCGCACGCGTACGGCACCCGTAGAGCCACCAGTCTGACAAGCCAGTTGCTGCGCGTGGTACGCGAGTAGCAGGGGCTGGCACGTGGCTGCGTACCATCGCACACACCGCACTTTTCCGCTCCCGGGAGGCCTCGTGAGGCCAGAACGCGTGCTGTATGTCGTCGTGTGCGGGGCTGGCCCCGCCTCGGAGGTTCACCGCCTCGTCAGCGCGGCACAAGACCAAGGCTGGATCGTTCAGGTCATCGCCACCCCCGCCGCCGTCGATTTTCTCGACATGCCGAGACTGGAAAAGCTGTCGGGCCACCCGGTACGAACGGAGTACCGCATATCTGGCGCGTCACGGTCCCTGCCGAGCGCGCAGGCCGCGATCGTCGCCCCGGCGACGTACAACACGGTCAACAAGCTGGCGGCGGGGGTGAGCGACAACTACGCACTCGGCGTACTGACTGAGCTGATAGGGCTCGAAGTGCCCGTCGTGGTGCTGCCCTTCGTCAACTCGGCGTTGGCGTCCCGTCGACCATTCCTGCGAAGCGTCCATGCGTTACGGGACGAGGGCGTACGAGTCCTCTTCGGACCAGGCGAGTTTCAACCCCACCCGCCAGGTTCTGGAGGTGGCCAACTGGACTCGTTTCCTTGGCACCTTGCCCTCAGCGAGGCAGAAGCCATGGCTCAACGGACGCCACCGCCGACCTGAGGCACACGGCGCCCCGTCACAATCAATGTGAATACGATGCGTCGGGCCGTCGCTACTTACGCCTGTTGCGGAAGAACGGTCCCGGGGCCAACAGACCACCCAGGACACCGAGAGCGGCGCCGGCAAATCCAAAGAAAGGCGAACTCTCGAATCCGGCGAAAACCGTGGCCGCACCGAGCCCCAAAGCGGCAGCACTCAATCCACCCAGGATGGCGATGGCGACGATGGACGCCGCGTTCCGGGGACGTTCCGGAACACCAGCGAGGATGGTGAAAAGTATTCTACGAGCTTGGCCGGACGCCTTGAGGCCGACCTGCGATGCGGCTTCGGGCGTCATCTTCTCCAGCATCGTCGCCAACTCAGCTGCCTGCTCGTCCGGCTCAAGATTCTCAAATTGCCCCATGACGTCCTGCCGAGGTTCGGACATGGACAAGCCCTCTCATCGCAATCTCAACGAGCTGGAAGGACAAGCATACGGACACGGACGCCTCCGGCCTCACGGCCGGAGTGTCTCCAGGGTCGACCCGCACCACCATAAGATGGCAACGCAGAAGTGGCGGTTCGGACTGGTCGCCCGGGAGGCGACCCGGCTGGCGTCCGGGGAGGCATGGCGAGGTTCGGCGGGCGTGCCCGAACCGCGGCAGGGCCAGGGACATCCGACCCACTGGTACGGGCCGATCGCCCTCTTTCGTCCCATGGGCATCGGGAGCAGCGTCAATTTCAGGACTCTGGCCATCAGGGTAGACGCATCCGTGGGCCCGGTACGAGGAGGGGAAGCCATGAGGATGGTCAATCAGCTGGATGTGAAGGCCAGGATCACCGAGATCCTGAACCGTTGGCCCGCCGTTGGGCTGGCGGTGGGAGTGGTCCGCAACGGACACCTCGAATTCTTCCATGGCCACGGCGTCGCCAACATCGAGTCCAACACGCCGATCACCGAGGACACCAGCTTCCGGATCGCCTCCATCAGCAAGACGTTCACCGCGATCGCCGTGATGCAGCTGTGGGAACAAGGGCTCATCGACCTCGACGCACCCGCCAACCACTACCTGCGCGCATACCGGCTGGTACCCGCCAGGGCCAGCTTCCGGTTCGCCACGGTACGACATCTGCTGACCCATACCGCTGGAGTCCCTCAGACGGTCCACCCCTCTCGAATGCTCAGGAGCGGGTGGTTCGGGGAGAGTGTCAAGCTCGGAACGCCCGTACCCCCGCTTGCGGAGTACTACCGCGGCGGTCTGCGCCTGGTGGCCGAGCCGGGGACCATCTTCACGTACACCGACCACGGGTTCGCCACGCTCGGCCAGATCGTCGAGGACGTGACCGGGCAGTCACTGGACCGTTACCTACTCGAGCACATCTTCGAGCCGCTCGGCATGACGCACACCGACCTCCTCCGATCCGAACTGGTCCGGTCGCACCTGGCGACCGGATACACCCTGCGCTCCGGCGGTGCGAAGGCTGTCATCGACCGGGACTGGGTGGCTGCGGCGGCTTCCTCCGTCTACTCCACACCACGGGACATGGCCCGCTACCTCGCGGCGCTGCTCGGCGGTGGCGCGAACGAGCACGGGTCAGTGCTCAAACCGGCGACGCTCGCGGACATGTTCCAGCCCCACTACCAGCCCGATCCTCGGGTCGCGGGATTCGGGCTCGGGTTCTTCCGGGTCAACCTCGGCGGACATCTCGCGGTCGAGCATCAAGGAGTGCTTCCCGGTTTCCATTCGCAGATATTCCTGGCTCCCGACGACGGAGTCGGTGTCATGGCGTTCACCAACGGGGCCCGGCAACCTCTGATGTGGCTGCCGGCGGAAGCCGGACGGCTGCTCGGTGACCTGATCGGGGTTCCGGACGAGGTGATCCGCACCGATGTTCCACACCGCCCCGAGATGTGGCGCGAGATCTGCGGCTGGTACCGGCCTCAGGCGCAACGAACCGATATGCAGGCACGAACCATGTTCGGCGCCGGGGCCGAGGTCATCGTTCGGCGTGGCCAGCTCATGCTGCGAGCCCTGAGCCCGGTACCCGCGCTGTACCAGGGCCTGCCGTTACACCCCGACGACGCCAACGACCCATACGTCTTCCGGATCGACCTTTCCCAGTTCGGAATCGGTACGGGACGTGTGGTGTTCAGCCGTGAAACCGGCGAAGCCGCCACGTCGATGCACCTCGACCTGATTCCGCTGTCGCTCCGGAAACAGTCGGCCATAAAGAACCCGCAATTGTGGGCCAAAGGTGCCCTTGCCCTCACCGCTGCGGCAATCGCGGTCCGCAGCCTCGGCAGGACCCGGCGCCGTTCCGGCCTCCGCCGTCCACAGTTGACGCCGCCCGCTCCGCCAGCCAGGTGAAGAATGGGAGCATGCCGGAGGTTCATCAGCCGCCTCAGACTCTCCTACGTAGCCTCGTCAGAGAGACCGGCATTGGCACGAGAATGCCCCCCAGGATACCAAGAGCGGCACCTGCGAATCCGAAGAATGGCATGCTCTCAGATCCGCTGAGGACGGTGGCCGCTCCGAGTCCCATACCGACGGCAGTCAACCCACCCAGGATTGAGATGGCAACGATAGATACCGCATTCCGTGGCCGGTCCGGAACACCAGCGAGGATCGCGAAGAGAGCTTCACGGGCTTGACCAGACGCCCTCTGACCCACTTGCTGTGCAGCATGCGGCTTGGTTCTTTCAAGCAATGCGGCCAGCTCGGCTGCCTGCACATCCGGTTCAAGATTCTCGAATTGCGTGACCACGTCTTGCTGAAGTGCGGACATGACAGCCCTCTCCTTCAAATTTCGGCTGGATGGAAGGACAACCTACGTATATGGGAAGCTTCCAGAACACTCTCCAGGAATCGTATTCCTGTCGACAATAGACTTAAGTCCCGACAGCACGGGCCGGTTGGCTGCGAAGTGGGAGTACCCCAAGCCCAAGCACGGGTCGCGTGCAGGGCACCTGCCAAGGCAGTCCTGGCCACCCATTCCACTCGACCTACCATGCTGACTCGACTGGGATCAGGCCAAAGGCCAGTCGCACCCGGGTCCGAACCGTACCCGTGGCCACCGGCACCCCCGGGACGTGAAACCTGGTGACCGTGCGTCGGCACTCTTTAGCCACGCCAACGGTGAGAACGTCAGGCACGCTGACTCCCCTGGAGTCGGAACTACCGACCCACTATGTGGGGAAGCCGTAACTACTCCCTGGGGAACCCGCTGGTGGGCTGCCCCTCGATCTCGGCCATCAGCAGTCGCAGCGTCAGGGAGCGCCGCTCCGGCGGTAGCCGGTCAAGCGCTGCGCGCGCGTATTCCCGGCCACCCCGGATGTCACCGGAGCGGACCAGCATCAGACCCCGGTGCATCTCGATGTGCGTGGCGAACCGGGGCAGGGTCACGGGACGGTACCGGTCAGCCCGGTCCTGTTCCCGCATCGCTCGCGGGTCACCGAGCCGCGACAGCAGCATGGACGTGAAGGTGCGCATCCGCCACTCAGGTACCGCGAAATCGGAGATCTGATCGTCACTCCCGGCGGCATCGAACGCCTGTTCAGCCGAGCCCAGGGCTTCCATCGCGCCGGCCCGGTCCCCCCGGATACCGAGCACGTGCGCGCGGGCCATGTGCGCCTGGAGGCTGCCCAGCGACGGCCGGTCACCTGCCAGTGCGAGCGCCTGATCTGCCATTTCCAGCGCGACCGGGGGAAGTGCACCTTCGTACCCGAGCGCCAAGGCGGTACGTCCCCGGACCCACACCCGGATGTCGTCACGTCCAGACCGGTCGGCGGCGTCGGCAGCCAGCCGATACCACCGCGTAGCGGTCACCGGATCCCGCTGCGTCTTCCCGTAGACGGCGAGCAGTCGGGCGGCCACGGCCCACATGTCCGGAGTGGTCAGCCGGTGCTGCAACACGGCCAGGTCCCGGGCAAGCCGGTCCTGGAGGTCAGCGCCGGGCGTGGTCATGTAGTCCGCACCGAGCCGCTCGGCGCGGCTCTGCCAGTCGTCCGGGTAGCGGTCGTCGGACATCGCGGACTCGATCCCGGCACGGAGCACCGTTTCCAGAGTGGTCGGTGCGCCTGCCAGCAGCGCCACGATGCCGGCGAGAGCCTCACGTCTACGCACGTCATCTCCCTGCCGCTCCGACTCGGCCAGCACCACCAGCAAACCAGCCGTACCAAGTGCAGCGTCGAGTGCTATGGCAGCGTCGCGGGTGGGTGGTCGTCGCCCCGTTTCCAGGTGTCCAAGGTAGGCGCGGGAAAGGCAGGCCCGGGAGGCCAGAGAGGCGAGGCTCACGGAGCCCCGGAGAGCGCGGACGGCCGCGCCGAACGTCTGTGGGGGACGCATCAGGTCTCCGGAGCTGTAGCAGGTTGTAGACAGTGGAGTGTGGCACCCGGCCGGAAGTAGTCGGAATGCTACCTACCGGCTGGCGCGTACGGCTGCCGTCCTTCCCCGTAAGGCAAGGCAATGGCCCGTGCGCGCTGGCCTTCCACGTTCCTGCGGACAGACGGGGCGACATGCGACGGCGACACCGTGCCAAGCCAGACGTACCAAGCGCGGCCCCACCGTGGGTGTGGGCGGTGATCGCGGCCGGACTGCTCGCCATCGGTGCCCTGTGGTGGTGGGCGTTGTGACCCCGGTGCCGTGCGTCCACTGCGGCGGACCGGTCGTGAACACCCTGTCCGGGTGGACCCACGTCGACCGGCACGGCAACCTGTCCGGCTGGCTCTGCCCGCTACCGCACATGACCCTGGCATCCCCGGCACCCCGCCGGGAACCGACCACTATCCCAGCCACGGCGCGGCACTCCCGACCACCGGCCGTACCGGACGCGCCCTTCTGACGTGCGGTACCAGCGGGGAGGCACGTCCGGACCCGAGGACTGAGCCGAGAGCGCCACCCATAGGCACGTAACACGCTCTGCTTCAAGGCCAAGCCGGTCGGCGCTGAACTACGGCCAAGCAGTGACCACGCCGCATGCACCCTGCGCCACAACCCGGCCTTCGTCCACGCCACGAACGCCGGTGCGCGGTCGCCTTCGACACCCCGAACTCAGGTGGCAGATGCCGCCACGCACACCCCGTGCGCAGCACGAACACGATCGCCGCGAACACCCCCGCGCATCGATCATCGCCCGCGCCGCCGCCCTACGCGTTGACCGGGCAGAATTCGCGGGGTGATTAGGAGTGTATTTTTCGATGTCGGTGAGACGATCGTTGATGAGTCCAGGGAGTACGGGACTTGGGCGGACTGGCTGGGGGTGCCACGACACACGTTCTCGACGGTGTTCGGTGCGGTGATCGCTCGGGGGTTGGACTACCGGGAGACATTTCAGGTGTTCCAGCCGGGGTTTAACTTGGCCGAAGAGCGGGAGCGACGGGCCGCTGCTGGAAAACCAGAGAGTTTCTCAGAAGAGAACCTGTATCTGGATGCCCGGCCGTGTCTGGCCGCACTCCAGGCGATGGGCCTACAGGTCGGCCTGGCAGGCAACCAGACCGCACGCGCGGAGACCATCCTGCGGGTGTTGGATCTGCCGGTCGATGTTATTGGCACCTCGGACGGCTGGGGTGTGGAGAAGCCATCCGTCGAGTTCTTCGACCGGGTCATCACGGAGGCAGGCTGTCCTGCCGAGCACGTGTTGTACGTCGGGGACCGCTTGGACAACGACATCCGCCCAGCACAGGAAGCCGGGATCGCGACCGCTCTCATACGACGCGGCCCTTGGGGTTACATCCTCGAAGATCCTGCGGTGCGGGACCGGTGTCTGTTCCAGATCGACTCTCTGGACGAGCTACCTGACCTGGTGCGCAAGCACAACGAGTCGGCCGCCTAGCCTACGGGCAACGCGGTCCTACTCGCAGCCAGCGCGGAGATTCGTTCGTCGAGCTGTGTCCCGTGCCCGCTGTCACCGAGCACGTGGCGTACCTCCCTGACCCGGTCCAGACCGGTGCTGTACCAGTTGGTATGCAGCGTTTCTATCGCCTGGTTGAGATAGTCGGCCGCGCGGTCGCCGTCGGCGCGGTGGGCCGTGGCGAGGTCCGCCAGCACGACACTGCGCTGCTTGGCCCCAGTTCCGGTCGTGCCGGCCAGGGCCCGGGTCAGGTAATCGGCTGCTTCGGCCTGGTCGCCGGCCGTGAGTGCCGCGTACCCGGCGAAGGAGTGCAGCCGCCCGGCGTTGTAGAAGTCCAGCCATTCCGGTGAGCTGTGGTCGTCCTCGATCGCGGATGCCGCCAGGTCGATCCGATGGCGACTGCTGCCGCGCCAGCGCCGCACCGGAGCCCCCGAGTCGGCGCGCAACAACCAACACCAGGGCAGCCGCATAACTGGCAACACCTGGGGCGTTACGGACGGGTGGTTCACCCCGGTAGACATTTGCACGTACGGCCCACGGGTGCAGGGGTACACGCTGCCGCGTACCCCTGGGTACTCACTAGGTTGAGGGATGACGACCTACGCTGGAACCACCGTCCAGG
>DASUSI010000103.1:0-62678 GCA_036375165.1 Micromonosporaceae bacterium
CGGGCCCGTTGCGTATATTGCGGGCGCGCAGCTAATGTGTCCGAAGGTGACCGAACGGCGGACTGCGTGATCGAGGCGGCTGGTTGCTCAAACGGAGCGCAATGCCAAAAGGTGCGCCATATGTCATGCGCGACTCCCACGGCTGAACGTCGCGTTTCACTTGTTCGAAGATCCCTGGATATCTGCACGCTACCCCTGTTGTGAGTGTCGTGTAATGGGTTCGTGACCGTCTGTTCTGTCGGATTTAGGCAGGGGCTCCGTGGCGTCTGGATCGGCTGGTCCGGCCGGCAGAGCGGCCGGGGCGGCGGCGCCGTCAGGAAAGCTCGTCGCTTGGGGGTGCTTGACGGCTGAGCAGTGTGAACCTTCGCAGTTGCCGGCCGCAGCCGAGGAGGACGACGACTGCGGCACACCGATGTGGCTCGGAATCATCGGGATCATCGGACTGGTCGCCGGACTGGGCGGACTGGCGCTCGGCGGGCCCGCGTACGCCCGCACCGTGCCGCTGGCCCGGTGAGCACCGACACCTGAGCCTGCGTGGCAGGATCGCGGTGATCACGCGGGTTCGGTGCGGTTGCCAAACCAGGTGGGCCGCGTGATCATGGCACGGCGGTCCAGCCCCAGGGACGTGGGCCATGCTGTCCGCGCAGGCAGGCCAGCCGGTACGCGGCCTGATCGGCGATGTCTGCTCTCTGCTCGGCCATTTGGAAGGCGAACGTCACTTTGCGCAGCTCCCTGATGTCGCGCAGAACTTCGAAGCCGTGCCATCTGGTCACGTCGCGGCTGTAACGGTCGCAGAAGGCGGCCCAGTCGTCCATGGGGAGGAGGCCGAAGGTGATGTGGTCGACCGCCATGGCTGCCAGATCCCACCCGGGTGGGCCGTAGCCGAATCGCTCAAGGTCAAGCAAGACCGGGCCGTCCGCGGTCACCGCGATATTGCCGTCCCAGGGATCGCCGTGTATGGCACACCAGGGAAGGCCGTCCGGCAGCTCGGCGTATAGCTCTTGGAGTTCGGCGAGCCGGTTCTGGAGCCATTCCCGGTCGGTGTCCGACATGGCCGCTGTCTCGATCCGTTCCCGGATGCGTACGAAGGGGGCGAGAGGTGGTAACTCGACATTCGGTGCTGGAAGCGCGTGCAGTTGCCGTAACAGGTCTGCGAGCTCGGCCATGGTGCCAGGGCGGTGCTGCGCCAGCTCTTGCCAGAACGTCACCGCGCGACCTTCCACGTCGACCGGTTGTGTGACGGCCAAGGCCTGGACCACCGGGAAGCCGAGGCTGGTAAGCCACTGCGACACGCGGACTTCCTTGGCCGCGGCGTCGAACTGTCCCGGACGAGTAACCCGGGCGACCACACCGCCAGGCAGGCGGTAGAGGTGATTCTCACCAGCCCGAATCAGCTCGGCGCTCGCCGCATCGAATCCCGCCGCGCGACACGCCTTCTCCAGCACCGCGAACGTTTCTGCGGCCACTACATGATCCCTACTGTCTCAGTGATCCGGTCACGCAGCTCACGCACCTCCGTGATGGCAGCGTGACGACCGGCGAACCGGTGCAACTCTCGGACATCTGCCGAGGCTCGATTGGAGCGCAGTGTTCTGGCCGAGTCCAGCGCCTTGTCACCGATGGCGGCAGCATGGCATGGGTCGCTCAGTCGCGACCCTGCGCCACACCGCCGAGGCGGCTAAGGTCGCAATCGGTGTGGTCCCCTATAGCAGGACGTGCTGAATGCCAGACGCGGTTGTGGTCAAGCGGGTACTTGTGATCGTCGCTCATCCGGACGATGCGGAGTTTTGGGCCGGTGGAACCATCAGTGGTTGGACCGAAACGGGTGTCGAGGTCTCGTATCTGGTTCTGACAGACGGTGATGCTGGGGGCTTTGAAGAGCGGATCGAACGGTCGGAGATTCCCGGTATCCGACGTGCCGAGCAGCGGCGGGCGGCGGCCGGCTTGGGGGTTCACGATGTTAGTTTTCTTGGTTTCCCAGAGGGTTCTCTACTGGAGCAGCGCCGTGCTGTCCACATGGAGATTGTTCGTGCGATTCGCCGAGTGCGTCCCGGGCGAATCGTGACGTGGAGTCCTGAGTGGAATTGGGTGCGTTTCCGTAGTTGCCATCCTGACCACTTGGCGACGGGCACCTTGGTTCTTCACGCGATTTATCCGGATGCGGGGAACCGTTTCGCATTGCCCGCGCTTCGGGATGAGGGTTTGGAACCGTGGACCGTGGGTGAGATCTGGCTTCTGAACAGTCCACATCCGAATCATTGGGTGGACATTACAGCGATCTTCCAACACAAGTTGGCCGCAGTGCGAGCACACGCCAGCCAGTCGGCCCATTACCAGGACTTGGAGCGACATTTGCGAGATCGGGCCGAGGCTGTTGCTGCCTCTACCGGGTGGACAGACGGTCGCCTTGCCGAAGCTTTTCAGATTGTGGTCAATGGGTAACGGTGGCTCGGTACTGCTTCGCTTCCTCCAAGAAGTCCCTGCACATGGAGGATCGTGAACCTAACGTACGCACGGCTTGGGCCAGTTCGTCGATTTCCTGGTCATGTTGCTGCGCTGCCCCGGAGAACGCGGCTTCGCCTTACTGGCCCAACACTGGCGCGTCCTGCAACACATCACCGCCTGCCCCACAAAAATCGGAGACATCACGAAAGCCACACTCGTACTCACCCACTTCGAGCCCGGCCAGCTAACTCACTGAGATCACCTCAATGTCAACGCACCGCGTGCGTTGCGGCCCACCCACTGGCAGCGGTATCGCGTTGTCTACCTCTCGAATTTCATCACCGGCACCGTCACACCGCTCCCCGGTAAGCCTGATCGGGTACCTGGTGAACCAGCGTTGACAGACCGGTCCCAGGCGCGTCCGCCAGGCCGCGTCAGCGCCAGGACGGGAGCTGACATCGCGGGTCGCGGCAGCGCGTCACTGGTCTCCGTTGTTGGTGACGAGGTCCGGCCAGGGCCACGCGGCGGTCGTCTCGTAGCCGCCCGCCAAGGCGAAGGCGTCGGCAATGCGCGGATCGTCCGCGCCGGTTGCGAGAGCGGCACGTAGCAGCAGGCGCGCTTTCAGCGGGTCGAGGAAGCCAGCCGGTATCAACCCTCTCCGGATCAGGTCGCTTTCTGATCCGGGGAAGCCGTAGGTCGATGTCGCCACGGAACCGGCTCCGGTGCGTGAAGCGAGCACCACCGGGATCTGGGTGGTGAGGTGCTCAAGTGTGGCGACGAGGCGGTCGGACACATGGCCGACCCCCATGGCCGCCAGGACCAGCCCCTCGACCCGGTCCGCGAGGCCGTCGAGGAGTTCGCCGTGGTCGCCCAGGGTGATCGTGACCAGAGCGACCCGTGGCGACGCGGAGGGGACTCGTGGCACGGCGAAGCGATCGGTCAGTCGATTCAGCAGCCGTAACCGGCCTTCCACCAGATAGCCCAGCGGTCCGCCGTTGGGGGACTGGAAGGTGGCGCCGCTGGTGGTGTGGGTCTTGCGCACGCGCCGCGCCGCGTGGACCTCATCAGCGAAGACAAGGAGCACCCCCATGCCACGTGCCCGGTCGCTTCCGGCGACCCGCACCGACGCGAGCAGGTTCGCCGGTCCGTCAGCCCCGGCCATGGTGGGATTGCGCATCGCGCCGGTGAAGACCACCGGGTGCGCACCGGTGTAGTGCAGGTCCGCCAGGTAGGCGGTCTCTTCGAGGGTGTCTGTGCCTTGGACCACGACGACCCCGCCAGCCCCTGAGGCCACGGCCCGGTCGATCGCCTCGCCGAGCGCCGCCATGTCGGCGAAGTCCAGTGACGCGCTCGGTTTGCGGCGAAAGTCGACGACCTCGACGCTGATTCCTGTCTCGGCAAGTCCGGGCACCGCGGCGATGAGATCGGCGGCCGACAACGTGGGGATGACGCCGTCCGGGCCGGTGCGGGTCATGGCGATCGTCCCGCCCAATCCGAACACCGTGACGGGACGAGGGCTCCAGTCGCCGCTCATCCGATGGCTTCCGGCTCAGGCTCCGGTGGCCGACCCGGCGACGGCTTGGGCGGGGGGATGCCCTGGCTGACCACGACCTGGGCGGGTCGGAATACCCAGCCCCCGTGCGCGAAGCCGCGACGGCGTACGGACAGCACCTCGCCCCGTGGCCGCGACGGGTCCGGCCGGGCCTCCACCACCTCGTGGTAGGCCGGGTCGAACCCTTCGCCGACCGCCACCTCGCGTACCCCCTGCTGCCGCAGCAGCTCGAGTAACTCCTCGCGCACCGAGTCCGCGAATTCCGGGTCGGGTCCCTGGTAGCGGTCGACCCGGTCGATCAGCAGCGCCACCGCGTACACGACCGGCTGCAGGTACTGCCGGAACGGGCCGGTCTCCGCGTGCTTGAGCTGCTCGGCCAACTCGTCGATCAGGCGCCGCTTGTCCCGGTCGTCGTAGAGCCGCCGTACGAACAGGTCCTTCAGCTCGGCCAACTCCCGGACGACGTCGCTCTGCTCCTCCGGCATCGGTGCGGTCACTGGATGTCCAGCCTCCGCATCGCCTGCCGCATCCGCTCCACATCGGACCGGTCCAGGTTCAGCGGTCGGTCCAACTCGACCTCGCCGAGATGCCGGCCGTTGGTCTCGTCGAACAGCTCGAGGTGGACCAACCCGTCGATGTCGTACGACATGATGTGCTTGATCGGTGCCGCGTCGGGCAGCCCGGCCGGCAGTGGGATCTCACGTTCGATCAGCTTGGCCACGTACTCCGGGTCCTCGCCCTCGCCCTCGGTGATGTCGACCAGCACGAACCGCTGGTCCGGCACCATGGTGAAGAAGACGTCCTCCCGTTTGCAGGGGATCTTCGTGTTCCGGGGGATCATCACCACGTTCCGCCGCACGTTGCGGTCGTCCAGTGCCGTGGTGCCGAGCGACTGTGAGGTGACGTCCCGGATGGAAAGCCGGACTTTCATGTCGGGCGCGACGCCGGCCCGCTCGGCGCTGACCTGGTCGGCGAGCAGCGCGGCACCGAGGGAGACCGCCTCGTCGGGGTTGATTCGCGCCTCGGGCGTCGCGCCGGACAGCCGACGCACCAACTCCCGCACCATCGGCATCCGGGTGGAACCCCCGACCAGCAGTACCTGATCGACGTGCCGCCAGCTCAGCCCGGCGTCATCCAGCACGCCTTCGGCGATAACCTCGGTGCGTTCCAGCAGGTGCCGGCTTGCCGCCTCGAACTCGTCCCGTGACACCTTCACGGTGTAACTGCGACCGCCCGCACTGGTTACCACCGTGGCCGACGGCATCGTGGTGAGGGTGCGTTTGGCGATCTCGCACCGATCCCGCAGGTCCGCCTGGGCCACCGGGTCGTCCATCAGGTCCGGCCCACCTTGCTCCTGGACCGCCCCGGCGACGTGCCGCATCAGCTCGTTGTCGAAGTCGAAGCCACCGAGGTTGCGGTCGCCGTCGGTGGCCACCACCTCGAACTCCGTACCGCTGGCCCGCAGGATCGTGACGTCGAAGGTGCCGCCGCCCAGGTCGTACACGAAGACGGTGCCGGCCTCACCCTGGTCCAGCCCGTACGCCACCGCGGCCGCGGTCGGTTCGTTGATCAGCCGCAGCACGTTCAACTGGGCGATCTCGCCGGCCTGCCGGGTGGCGGTCCGACGGGCGTCGTCGAAGTACGCGGGCACCGTGACCACCACGTCGCGCACTTCCTCGCCGAGCGCCATCGACGCGTCCTCGGCGAGCCGCCGCAGAATCAGTCCGGACAGCTCCTCCGGGCTGTACTCCTTGTCCCGGGAGTCGATGAACCGCCAGTGCGGATCGCCCATGTGCCGCTTGACGAACTGCACGCAGTCGTCCGGCATCGCGGTGGCGGACCGCTTCGCCATCGCGCCGACCAGCACCTGATCATCCCCGAACAGCACCACCGACGGTGTCAGGGCGTCACCGTCCCGGTTCGTCAACAACTCCGGCCGGCCGTTGCGTACCACCGCCGCCGACGAGTACGTCGTGCCCAGGTCGATGCCTATCGCTTGTGCCACCGGAGTTCAGGCTCCCCTCGTGTGTGCTCGCTCGCGTGTGATCGCCCGGGTGCTCGCATGACGCCGTCCCGTGTCGCGTTCGCCCGTCAGCGCCAAGCCACGCCGGAGCGCGCCAGCTCCTCCTGGTGCGCCCACTTGTTGATCTTCCAGCGGGGCACCGTCGCGTGCCACGCCAGTCCCGCGCCACCGAGGACCAGTACCACGCTGAACATCGCCAGGTCATTCGAGAACGACCCGATACACAACAGGATCAGCAGGGCCACGCCCAGAGTCCTGCCCAGAAATCCGGTGAGCCGGTACGGGAGAAAGGTGCGCCCCGCACACCGGTTGACGTAGTCCTCGGCACTGACGATCCCGTTCGTCAGGTCCGGACTCTGCGCCACCTGCCGGGCACGCGCCAACATCGTCCGCATCCGGTCGATCTCCTGCGACGAGGTGATCACATAGCTGTCACCGCCCTGCACCCGGGGGACCCGCTCCACCGCCTCCAGCAGCGCCATCGCCAGGTAGTCCCCGGCCAGCCCGGTGTCCTGGCGGACCGCGTACAACTCCTCCAAAAGAGCGATCGCCTCGTCGGTACGGCCCATCCCCATCAATGTGGACGCCACGCCGAGCTTCGGCGCGTCCGAGTGCGGATCCAGGCGTACGGCGGCCTCATAGGACTGCCGGGCCGCCTCCCAGTTGCCGAGACTCTCCAGGATTCCAGCCAGGGTCAGGTGATGATCCGGGTCGCCCGGCTCCAACCGGGCCGCATGCTGCGCCTCGACCATGGCGTCCTCGTACCGCCCCAGGCCTGCGTTGGCCTGGGCAAGCAGGCTCCACACCTCGACCGTGTTCCCCACCGTCCGCCGGGCTTCCCGGGCGGCGTAGGCAGCGGTGAAGTAGTCGTTGACCGACAGCGCGGTGTGTGCCTGAACCAGCCAGTCCCCGGTGGCTGAAGGTGCCGCTGGGGCGACGTCGGCCGGGTTCGGTCGCGGCGCGGTCGCGAGCTGTTGGTCATATGCCTGGCGTGCGGCGTTGTCGAGCAGTACGCCACGCGCCTCGCCGAGTTGCCTGACCTTCCGCTCGGCCTCCTGCCGCTTTTCCAGGTCGGGGAGACCGGTGCGCTTGATCCAGGTTCGCTGCAACTGCCGGATCTTCGCCTCGATCGCGTTCTTGTCGGCGTCGCGCTCCACGCCGAGCAATGCGTAGTAGTCAACGAGCTCCGGCTGACCCATACCCCGTGACCTCCAACGACCTGGCGACGACCGCCCCCCGAGCCTGCTCCGACGAAGAGCAGCCGCTGTGTCCTCGCGCCGACCTTGGCGTCACCCTCCACAGCCAGTTGTGTCTCCGGCGTGCCTCTGACAGCCAGCCACCGACTCGCCAAACCGGACACACGACCACCGGGATTCAAAACTCTACCGAAAGTCTCAGTCTGTGTGAGATATCGCAGATGGCCGACGCCGGGGTTGCGGCATGGTCAGCGCTCTGATCGAGAAGTAGGCATGGCACGTAGGCCATGCCGACCTCACCCGGGAGTTGGTGGACGGGCTCATCGGAGAGGATCGGTCGCAATGTCAAACCGGACGTGCTCGGCGCAGCGTGTCCACCGAGGCCACCACCCGCAAGATCCGACAGACGCGGTGGATCGGGGTGGGCTTCCTGTTGCGTGAATACGCGCGTAGGGTCACACCTGAGGTCAACGCGATCTTGGGCTGGCTCGCGGTGATCGGAGCTGGTGTCTGACCTTGGCGCGCCCGGCAGGATTCGAACCTGCGACCATCGGATTAGAAGTCCGGTGCTCTATCCGCTGAGCTACGGGCGCTCGGCCACTAAGGCTACAAGCGGAGCGCGCTGCGAAACAGCACGTCCGGGCCCCTATCAGGACCCTTCGACGTGGTTGCGCTCACTCTCCGCTAACGGCTGGGCTGGCCACGAGTGCGTACCGTACCGCTGATCTTGGCGATGCCCGCGTGGTCTACTGTAGGCCGACCTTGGAGGAGCCGACGTGGACCACCGGGACAGGATTCGTGACCGGGCGCGCGGCTGCCTGTTGGGCGGTGCGCTGGGTGACGCCCTGGGCGGCCCGGTGGAGTTCCTTCCCCTCGAACAGATCCGGCGGCGCTTCCCCGACGGCGTCGACATGGACGACCCCGGCCTGATCACCGACGACACCCAGATGACGCTGTTCACCGCCGACGGACTGATCCGGTCGGTGTTCGGCGGCGACCGGTCCGAGCGGCTCTGGGCGGCGTACCAACGTTGGCTGCTGACCCAGGGGCCGGTGGATCCGTTCCCGGAGACTGACGACTGGCTGGTCGGCCACCGCCGGCTGTGGGCGACCAGAGCACCTGGGGCGAGTTGTGTCTCGGCGCTGCGGGACGGCCGGCCAGGACGTGCCGATACGCCGGTCAACCACAGCAAAGGCTGCGGTGGCGTGATGCGTGCCGCCCCGGCGGGATTCCTGCCCGATCCGGACACGGCCTACCGGGTCGGTTGTGAGCTGTCCGCGCTCACCCACGGGCATCCCACCGGCTGGCTTTCGGGCGGGGCGCTCGCGTTGCTCGTACACCTGCTGGCGGTGGGGGACCAACCGCTCACCGTGGCACTGCTCGAAGTGGAGCACCGGGTGGCGGCCGAGTCGGACGGAGCAGAGGTACGCGACGCGCTCGCCGCTGCCGTGGACGCCGCTCGCCGGGCACCCGGGGACACCGCGACGCTCGCTGCCCTGGGTGAGGGCTGGGTCGCCGAGGAGGCTCTCGCCATCGCGGTGTACGCCGCGCTGTCCCACCCCAGCGGAGTGGCGGCGGCACTGCGGCTCGCGGTGGCGCACAGCGGTGACTCCGACTCCACCGGCGCGATCGCCGGCAACATCCTCGGGGCCATGCTCGGCACCGCCGCGCTGCCCACCGAGTGGCTGGCCCGACTGGAGCTTGCCGAGCTGATCGGCACCGTGGCCGACGATCTGGTCGACGCGTACGCCGGGGAGCTGGACCGCTTGGTCGACCGCTACACATGATCATCCCGACAGTGGCGCAGGTACGCCTCACGGTTCTTGAGGATTGCGATCCTCAAGGCGGTGCCGAACGCCCATCCTGTTAGCACTATGCGCCCACACCGAAGTAGCTCCTCACGACAGATCAGCAGCACGGGGACCCAATCACAGGCCACCGACAAAACCCTGTGACCTGCGGCGGGGAGTGTTGACTCTGGGCGCGACGGCGTCGACGTGTTGGTCTCGCACGGCTCATAGCACATCTTGACTTCGTTCGAACGTTTGTCCACAAGCCCGTCACTTGTCCACAGCGGACAGATTTTTGCTGTGCCGCGCTCGGTCCCGCCGGCAGGGTGGTCGCACGGTCCGCGAGCACCTGGGGATCGTGGAGCCGACGAGAGCGGCTTACGGGCCGCGAGGGTCAGGAGATGAAGGATGAACGACACGCACGTGACCGTGGTAGGGAATCTGGTGACACAGCCGGAGTTGCGGCGTCTGGAGGGCAACGGCACGACGGTGGTTCACTTCCGGGTCGGCTCGACCGCCCGGCGGTATGACAAGGATTCCGGGGGCTGGATTGACGGGAACAGCCTGTTTGTCAATGTGAGCTGCTGGCGTGGCCTGGCCGACAACGTCTCCCGGTCCTTGTTCAAGGGAGATCCGGTGATGGTCACGGGGCGGCTGTACGGCCGGGAGTACCAGGCCGAGGACGGTAGCCGGCGCGTCTCGTACGAACTGGAGGCAACCGCGATCGGACACAACCTGGCCCGGGGCACGTCGACGTTTCGCCGGATCCGGCCGGCACCGGCCACCGAGGCGACCGAGGAGGCTGGGCCGGCAAACGAGGTACCCACCCATCGGACCGGTGAGGCGGCTGACGCACCGGACACAGCTCACGAGACCGAGGAGGACTACCGGACGGACCGGCTGCTGGAGCCGGCCGGTCTGGTGGCTGACTGACGCCCGGCCGGGGTGGCCGGCGCTGACCCGGCCACCCCGCTTGACCTGGGACGAGACACGTAGGCTGCCGTCGTGGCGGGGAGGAGAAGTGCACGATGAGAGGCGCATTGCTGGTCGCCGGCACCACCTCCGATGCCGGAAAGTCCGTGATCACCGCCGGGATCTGCCGCTGGTTGTCGCGCCAGGGGGTACGGGTGGCGCCGTTCAAGGCGCAGAACATGTCCAACAACTCGGTCGTCACCTCGGACGGCGGCGAGATCGGGCGGGCTCAGGCGTTGCAGGCAGCCGCCTGTGGGCTGGCACCGGATGTCCGGTTCAACCCGGTGCTGCTCAAGCCCGGGTCCGACCGGACCAGCCAACTGGTGGTGCTCGGCCAGCCGGCCGGCGACCTGGACGCCCGGGACTACCTGAGACCCCGGCCACGCCTGGCAGAACTCGTCCAGGACACCCTCGCCGATCTCCGCTCGGCGTACGACGTGGTGATCTGCGAGGGCGCCGGCAGCCCGACCGAGATCAACCTGCGCGCCACCGACATCGTCAACATGGGGCTGGCACGGGCGGCGAACCTGCCGACCATCGTGGTCGCCGACATCGACCGGGGCGGGATGTTCGCCGCCTGCTACGGCACAGTGGCGCTCCTGGACAAGGAGGATCAGGCGCTGATCGCCGGGTTTGTGGTGAACAAGTTCCGTGGCGACCCCAGGCTGCTCGATCCCGGTCTGGAGACCCTGCGGCGGGTGACCGGCCGGCCGACGTACGGGGTGGTGCCGTTCAGCCTGGACCTTTGGCTGGACAGCGAGGACTCGCTGCCGGGGCCGGGCGTGGTGCTGGGCCGGCGGCAGCCACCGGTGGGCGAGGACTGGCTGCGAGTGGCGGTGGTACGGCTGCCCCGGATCTCCAACCCGACGGACGTGGACGCGCTCGCCACCGAACCGGGCGTCATGGTGCGTCTGGCCGCCTCACCGGTGGAGCTGGCAGACGCCGACCTGGTGGTGCTCCCGGGCACCAAGGCCACAGTGGACGACCTCGATTGGCTACGCCGCACGGGGCTGGCCGAGGCGGTCGCGAACCACGCCGCGCAGGGCAAGCCGGTGCTGGGCATCTGCGGCGGCTACCAGATGCTCGGTGAACGGATCCACGACGACGTGGAGAGCCGTCGGGGCGTCGTGGACGGTCTTGGCCTGCTTCCGGTGCGGGTGTCGTTCGGGGCTGCCAAGACGCTCAGTCGTCCGATCGGGACCGCGTTCGGTGACATCCCGGTCGGCGGGTACGAAATCCACCACGGTCAGGCCGCCGTAACGGAAGGCACCGAGCCCTTGTTCCGGTTGCCGGGTGGCGGCGGGGAAGGAGCGCGGGTCAATGCCGTGTTCGGCACCCACTGGCACGGTGCCTTCGAACACGACAGCTTCCGTCGGGCGTTTCTCAGCGAGGCCGCCCGCCTTGCCGGACGCACCGGGTTCACCGTGGCACCAGGCACCGACTTCGCCGCGCTGCGGGAGGGCATGCTGGACCTGCTGGGTGATCTGGTGGCAGAACACCTGGACACGAAGGCGCTGTCCCGGCTGATCGAGGGCGGTTCGCCTCCGGACCTGCCGTTCCTGCCACCCGGGGCGGGCACCGAAGAACCCTGGAGCCTGACATGAGCATGACGCTGGTGGGATGGCGTCGCACCGTGGCGGCGCTGTACGCCGAGGTTCGCGCCGATCCGGATCCCGCACGGGCGTGGCAGCGCTGGCGGGAAGGCCGGGACCGGCTGTTCGCGGAGCACCCCGACTCCCCGATCCCGGAAGCCGACCGGGCGGACTTCAACGGCCTGCGGTACCTGCCGTACGACCCGGCACTGCGGTTCGATCTGCCCGTGGAGCCGGTCGAGCCGGCCAGGATCGAGGTTCCGACCGCTACC
Source organism: Micromonosporaceae bacterium (assembly GCA_036375165.1). GTDB lineage: Bacteria > Actinomycetota > Actinomycetes > Mycobacteriales > Micromonosporaceae > WHSM01. The sequence goes on from DASUSI010000103.1 coordinate 11,843, forward strand.
GACGGGCTGGTTCCGTTCGAACGGATCGGCCGGCTGCGGCTCCCCCGGCTCGGCCAGCTCGACGTGTGGTGGCTGGATTCGTACGGCGGAGGGGTGTTCGTTCCGTTCCGGGACACCAGCCCGGACACGTACCCGGGCGGTCGCTACGTGATCGACACGGTCAAGGGCGCGGATCTGGGTGGAGACGCCGGCCGGCTGGTGGTCGACCTCAACTTCGCATACAACCCGTCCTGTGCGTACCACCCGGCGTGGTCCTGCCCGCTGCCGCCGCCGGGCAATACCCTGACGCTGCCGGTGGGCGTTGGAGAGCTGGCCTACCACCCTGGACCGCGACGGGTGTCGAAACGACCGCATACGATCCGCTCATGACCCGAGTACCACACACCGCCGTGCCGCCCCGTACCGACGACGAACTGGTTGCCGAGGTGCAGCGGCTGCTTCCGGAGATCCGAGCTGACCTGGAGTCGCTGGTTCGGATTCCCAGCGTCTCGTTCCCGGGCTTCGACCACAGGCACGTGCGACGTTCGGCGAAAGCGACCGCTGACCTGTTGGCTGCCGCCGGCATGCCCGACGTGGAGATCGTCTCGGTGCCCGCCGGTCAGCCGGCCGTGGTGGCACGGCGACCCGCCCCGCCCGGAGCGCCGACCGTGCTGCTGTACGCGCACCACGACGTGCAGCCCCCGGGCGTGGAAACCCAGTGGCTCAGCCCGCCGTTCGAGCCGACCGAGCGGAGCGGACGGCTGTACGGTCGCGGCGCGGCCGACGACAAGGCGGGCATCGCGGCGCACCTGGCCGCGATCCGTGCCCACGGTGATGCCTTGCCGGTCGGGGTCACCGTGTTCGTGGAAGGCGAGGAGGAGGCTGGCTCGCCGACCCTGGAGTTGTTCCTGGAGCGCTACGCGGACCTGCTCGCCGCCGACGTCGCCGTGATCGCCGACTCCAGCAACTGGGCGATCGGCCAGCCAGCGCTCACCACGTCGCTGCGCGGCCTGGTCGACTGCCTGGTCGAAGTGCGGGCCCTGGAGCACGGCGTCCACAGCGGAATGTTCGGGGGAGCGGCCCCGGACGCGCTGACCGCGCTGTGTCGGGTGCTCGCCACGCTGCACGACGACGCGGGCGACGTTGCGGTGCCCGGCCTGGCCACGGCGCGGTCGCCTGAGATGGAGATGCCCGAGGACGTGTTCCGCCGTGACGCCAGCCTGCTGGACGGGGTGTCGCTGATCGGTACCGGCTCGACCACCGAGCGGATCTGGTCCAAGCCGGCGGTGTCCGTCACCGGTATCGACGCCCCGAGCGTGGGCCACGCTTCCAACACGCTGATCCCGTCCGCACGGGCCAAGATCAGCATGCGGCTGGCACCGGGCCAGAACCCGGAGGCGGCGATGTCCGCGCTGGTCGAGCACCTCACCAAGAACGCCCCGTGGGGGGTCCGGGTCGACGTGACCAGGGGTGAGCTTGGGGCGCCGTACGCGACCGACGCCACCGGTCCGGCGTACGACGCGGCCCGTGAGGCGTTCCGTGAGGCGTGGGACGGCACGCCGCCGGTGGACATCGGAATCGGCGGATCGATCCCGTTCGTCGCCGCGTACGGCGAGGTGTTCCCGCAAGCGTCGATCCTGGTGACCGGTGTGGAGGATCCGGACGGCCGGGCCCACGGAGTCAACGAGAGCCTGCACTTGGGCGAGTTCGCCCGGGTGTGCCTGGCGGAGGCGCTGCTGCTCGCCAAGGTGGCGCGGATGTCCCGGTAGCGGGAGAACCGGGCCGGGCGGTCCGGAAGGGTCCCTGCGGGTCCGGAAGGGCCGAGGCGACCGGTGAGGGGTGGGAGATGCTGCTGGCCGACCTGGTGGGTACCTCGGCGGCGGTGACCGCCACCCGATCCCGGCGTACCAAGACCGAGCTGCTCGCAGCCTGCCTGCGTCAGGCCGGTCCTGACGAGTTGGTGCCTACCGTGGCGTACCTGTCCGGGGAGTTGCGGCAGCGGCAGATCGGGGTTGGCTGGGCCAGTCTGCGGGACCTGCCGCCACCGGCCGAAACCGCCACGCTCACCGTGGCTCGGCTGGACGCGACGCTGGACCGGATCGGTGGGCAGCGTGGCGCGGGATCCCAGGCAGAGCGGCGTCGGCTGCTCGGTGAACTGTTCGCCGCCGCGACCGCCGACGAGCAGCGTTACCTGCGTGGCCTGCTCACCGGGGAGGTACGCCAGGGAGCGCTGGCTGGTCTCATGACCGATGCGGTCGCCGTCGCGGCGGACGTGCCGGTGGCTGAGGTACGCCGGGCGCTGCTGCTCTCCGGTGATCTGCGGGCGGTGGCGGCCGGGGCGCTCACCGAGGGCTCGGAGGCGTTGCGAGGGTTCCGTCTGGAGGTGGGTCGGCCGCTGTCCCCGATGCTGGCGCAGACCGCGGCCACGGTGGACGACGCGATCGGCCGGGTGTGTCCGGCCGCGGTCGACTTCAAGTTGGACGGGGTGCGGATTCAGGTGCACCGCGACGGTGACGATGTGGCGGTCTACACCCGCAGTCTGGACGACATCACCGGTCGGGTCCCCGAAGTGGTCGAGGCGGTACGGGAACTGCCGGTGCGCACGGTGGTGCTCGACGGTGAGACGCTGGCACTCGGGCCTGACCAGCGGCCGTTGCGGTTTCAGGTGACGGCGAGCCGGGTGGGACGGCGCGGCGACCCGGCGACGCTGCGGGTCGAGACGCCGCTGTCGTCGTACTACTTCGATCTGTTGCATCTGGACGGCGAGGATCTGTTGGACGCGCCCGCGCACCGGCGCTGGACCGCCTTGGCCGAGACCGTACCGAGCGAGTTGCTGATCCCGCGGACTGTTGTGTCCACGGTGGACCAGGCCGGGGAGTGGTTCGCCGGAGCGCTGGACGCCGGTCATGAGGGCGTGGTGGTGAAGTCCATCGACGCGCCGTACGAGGCTGGCAGGCGGGGTAGCGGCTGGCTCAAGGTGAAGCCCCGGCACACGCTGGACCTGGTGGTGCTGGCCGCGGAGTGGGGCCACGGGCGCCGTCGCGGGTTTCTGTCCAACCTGCACCTCGGGGCGCGGGGCCCGGGTGGCGGCTGGGTGATGCTCGGCAAGACGTTCAAGGGCCTCACCGACGAGTTGCTCCGGTGGCAGACCGAACGCCTGCTTGCCCTGGAACGCGACCGGGACGAGTGGACCGTGTACGTGCGTCCCGAGCTGGTGGTGGAGATCGCCTTCGACGGGGTGCAGACCAGCACCCGTTACCCGGGCGGGATGGCACTGCGCTTCGCCCGGGTGTTGCGTTACCGGGAGGACAAGCCAGCCGCCGAAGCGGACACTGTGGACACGGTCAGCACGCTGCATGCAGGCCGGCTTCCGCCTGCATGACTTGCGCGCCTGGAGAGCACTTGATCGATCAGGTGGGGCTGACCTGTCAGTGCGAGCCGCTGTCTGGCTGACGGGCGACACTGAGAATGGTGGGATGACGTCACGTCAGGTGAGGGGGTGCGGTGCCGGATCACTCGAAGCGTTCGCCAAGGATCATCTCGGTCTCCTGGGGCAACATGCACGTCGAAGGTCTCGATCCCGGAAAGGACTTCAAGCTCTACCCGGGCGGCGGCAGGTCGTGGGACTGGTCGGAGACCGGGACCCACCATCGTCCGGGCACACAGCCGGCTGACGTCGAAGAGTTCGTGGCCGGTGGTGCCACGGTGGTCGTTTTGTCCCGTGGCATGTTGCGGCGACTTCATGTCGATCCACGTACCGTCCGGTTCCTAGAGGACCGGGGCGTCACGGTGCATGTTGCCGAGACCACCGCGGCGGTGCGGATCTACAACGATCTGGCAGACAGTGAGCCGGTGGCCGGGCTGTTCCACACCACGTGCTGAGCACGGGTCGGCGTTGCGCAACGTGCGTGGCCGCCTATCTGAAGGCCCGGGAGGTCCGCCGCAGGCTGGCCCGGTGACATGAGAGAGCCCCGGACCGCACGGGGGAACGGCACGGGGCTCTGGTTCAGACGTCGTTACGGACCGGATTCGCGTTACAGGTTTCCGAAAGATTCGTCCACCAGTTTTCGGGTGCGCCCGGTGTCTCGCTCACGCTGTGGCCCGCTCGACGAAACCGCGCAGGTCGCCGCGTTGGATCGCGGTGGCCATCAGGTCCGGGAACAGGTCCGGGGTGCAGGCGAAGGCCGGCACGCCGAGCCCCGCCAGCGCCGCCGCGTTCTCATGGTCGTACGCCGGGGCGCCTTCGTCGGACAGCGCCAGCAGGGTGATCACCTGGACCCCGGCGGAGACCATGGCACCGACCCGAGGCAGCATCTCGTCCCGAATTCCGCCTTCGTACAGGTCGCTGATCAGAACCAGGATGGTGTCCCGTGGCCGGGTGATCAGCCCCTGGCAGTATCCGAGGGCCCGGTTGATGTCCGTGCCGCCGCCGAGTTGGGTGCCGAACAGCACGTCGACCGGGTCAGCGAGCTGTTCGGTCAGGTCGACCACCGCCGTGTCGAACACCACCAGTGAGGTCCGCAGCGCGCGCAGCGACGCCAGCACGGCGGCGAACACGCTGGAGTACACCACAGAGGCCGCCATCGACCCGGACTGGTCAACGCACAGCACCACCTCCCGCTGCACGGCGGTGGTACGCCGTCCGTATCCGACCAGCCGCTCCGGGATCACTGTGCGGTGCTCGCTCTGGTAGTGCTTGAGGTTGGCGCGGATGGTGCGGTCCCAGTCGATGTCCCGGTGCCGGGGCCGGTTGATCCGGCTCGCCCGGTTCAGCGCCCCGGTCACCGCGGCCCTGGTTTTCTGGGCGATCCGGCGTTCCAGGTCGGCGACGACCCGGGCGACCACGGCGCGGGCCGCTTGCCTGGTGCCTTCCGGCATCACCCGGTTGAGTGACAGCAGCGTCCCGACCAGATGCACGTCGGGTTCCACGGCGTCCAGCATCTCCGGTTCCAGCAGGAGCTGGCTCAGGTTGAGCCGTTCGATCGCGTCGGACTGCATCACCTGCACCACCGAGGCTGGGAAGTACTCCCGGATGTCACCCAGCCAGCGGGCGATCCGGGGTGCGGACGCGCCGAGGCCACCGCGTCGCGCGCCTTGCCGGTGGCCGGGGTCCGGTGCGGTGTCGTAGAGCGCCGCGAGAGCGGCATCGATCCGGGTGTCGCCGCCGGACAGCACCGAGCCGGTGCCATCGGCGGTGCCCCCCGTGCCAGCTCCCAACGCGAGTCGCCAGCGCCGCAGCCGCTCGGCCTCCAGATCGGTGTTCACGTCGGTCATGATGTCGCCGCCTCCAGGCCGAGCAGCCGGGTCAGGGTCGCTACGACCTGCCCGGCGCGTTCGTGATCAAGCTCGTCGGTCTGGCCCACCGCGCCGTCCGAGGCGGTCAGGCCCCGGGCGACTCGTTCCCCGATGGACCGCCGCTCCGGCGCGGCGAACGTCCCGAAGGTTCGCCGCAGCAGCGGCAGTACCTCGACAAAGTGATCCGCCGGTATCCCGGACAGCCACTGGTCCACCACCCGCAACAGCGCCTCGTCGTGAAGCAGCAGCAGGCCGCCGCCGGAGAAGAAGCCTTCGACCCAGCCGGCCGCGTGGCCCGGTGCCACCCCGACAGTGAGTACCAGACCGAGCCGGCGCGCGGTCTCCTCCCCGGGCAGCCACGCCGCGTCGTACAGCAGCCGGGTGATCCGGCCGGCCAGCGGACCCACCAGGTCGTCGCGGAGCGCAACCCCGCCGAGCGCGGTCAACCAGCGGTCCCGCAACTCGCCGTCGTCGAGCAGCCCGATCGCGTCGTGTACCGCGTCGATCCGCTGGCACAGGACCCGCGCCGCGGCGTCGGCGACCCCGGACACGGCGGGGGACAGGCCGACGCAGATCCGTACCACCAGGTCGGCCGTGACGGTACGGAGCGCGCCGGTGTCGGTGCCGCGCACGTCCCCGTAGCGCAGGGTCCTCGCCAGCGGTGGCAGCGCGTCGGCGAGGTGGTTGACGTCGGTGTCGAGTGCGGCCCGGGTGTCGAGGGCCGCCAGCACCAGCGGCAACGCGTCGGGCAGGTCAGCGAGCAGGCAGTGCGCTACGAGCCCGGTCACCTCCGCCAGGGTCGTCGCGGTGCCCGCTGCTTCCCGCGCCCGTGCCGTCGCGGCGGCGGCCACCGTGGTGCCGTACCGACTGGCTTCGATCAGCGACACCGCGTACTCGGGTTTCCAGCACAGCCGCCATGACTCCCGGAACGTGCCCTTGTTACGTGCTTCGCCGCTGGCCGGCTGCCCCCAGGCGACGCCGAGGACCCGCAACCGGTGCAGCAGCCGGCTGCGCTCGGCGTCGGTGTCCCGCCGCAGGTCCAGGTCGAGGGTCCGGTCCGTCGCGTCAGGTCTGAGGCGAAGTCTCCGTCGCAGCGAATCCAGGTCGCGTTGCAGTGGTACGGCGGGGGTGTCCGCCGGCACCGAGCCGAGGCGTTCCCCGATCACGACCTTCCGGTGCACCAGGGCGAGCCGCACGTCGTCGCCGTCGCAGATCACCGCGTGGGTGGCCTCGGTGACCTCCGACAAGCCGGCCAGCGGCCGGCCACGCAGGGTAGCCAGGGTTTCGGCGAGCCGTACCGCCTCGATCAGGTGGGCGCTGGACACCGGCTGGCCTTCCTGCCGCAGCAGTTGCGCCACGGTGACGAACCAGGATTCCAGCACCCGGTGCTCGGCGGTGAACAGGTGGTGGTACCAGCCTGGTGAGCAGATCCCGGCCCGGTAGCCGGTGGCCGCCGCGAGCCGACCGTGGGTCCAGGGCACCCAGGTCATCGCCACCTTCACCTTGGGCAGGCCGCGCAGCAGTCTCGCGTCGTGGCTGGCCGGTGGCAACGGATCGGCCAGCGCCGGCACGTGCCACGCCCCGCACACCACCGCGACCTTCTGGTGCCCGGCGCGCCGTGCGGCGCGCAGGATGCCCCGCATGTACGCCTCGCGGCGGGCGTCATCGTCGTCGGCCGCGAGCGGCGTGGTCGCGGAGCGCACCGCTGTCATCGCCTCGCCGATCACCGTGAACGGCGCCGCGTCGTCGAGCCGGTGCTCGATCACGTCATCCCACCAGCGTTCCGGGTCGTCGTACCCGGCGGCGTCGGCCAGTGCCGACAGCGGGTCCCGGCGCATCGGGTCGTCCCCCGGTTCGGCCGGCTCGGCGAGGGTGTGAGCCGCGGGAAGGTCGCAGAACCGCACCGGCACCTGGTTGGCCAGCCCGTACCGGATCGCCTGCCACTCCGGGGAGAACGTCGCGAACGGCCAGAACGCACACCGGCCGGGATCGTCGGCGACGTATCCGAGCAGCGCCACGGGCGGGCGCATTCCGGGGTCACCGACCAGCGGCAACAGCCCGTCCGCCTCCGGTGGGCCTTCCACGAGCACCAGGTCGGGTCGCAGTTTGTCGAGGGTACGGCGTACCGCGCGGGCCGACCCGGGCCCGTGGTGGCGGATGCCGAGCAGGTGCACCTCGGTCATCGCGACGCGCCCCGGCAGGCCCGGTAGAAGTCTTTCCAGCCGTCGCGTTCCCGGACCACCGTCTCCAGGTACTCCCGCCACACCACCTGGTCGGACACCGGGTCCTTGACCACAGCGCCGACGATTCCGGCGGCCACGTCGCCGGACCGGAGCACCCCGTCACCGAAGTGGGTGGACAGTGCGATCCCGGCGTTGACCACGGAGATCGCCTCGGCGGTGGACAGGGTCCCGGACGGGGATTTCAGCTTGACCCGGCCGTCCTCGGTCACTCCGTTCCGAAGTTCCCGGAAGACGCTGACGACCCGCCGGATCTCGTCCTGCGCCGCCGGGACCTCGGGCAGTTCCAGCGACCGGCCGAGTTGTCGCACCCGTCGGGTCACGATGTCGATCTCCTCCTCGGCGCTGGCGGGCACCGGGAGCACCACGGTGTTGAACCGCCGCCGCAGCGCGCTGGACAGTTCGTTGACGCCCCGGTCCCGGTCGTTGGCGGTGGCGATGACGTTGAAACCCCTGCGGGCCTGGACCTCGGTGCCGAGTTCGGGCACCGGCAGGGTCTTTTCCGACAGGATCGTGATCAGGGTGTCCTGCACGTCTGAGGGGATCCGGGTGAGTTCCTCCACCCGGGCGATCCGTCCTTCCGACATGGCACGCATCACCGGGCTCGGCACCAGCGCGGCGGGGGACGGGCCGTCGGCGAGCAGCCGGGCGTAGTTCCAGCCGTACCGGATCGCCTCCTCAGGAGTGCCTGCGGTGCCCTGCACCAGCAGCGTGGAGTCACCGGAGATCGCGGCGGCGAGATGCTCGGACACCCATGTCTTGGCGGTGCCGGGGACCCCGAGCAGCAGCAGGGCCCGGTCGGTGGCCAGCGTCGCGACCGCGACCTCCAGGAGTCTGCGAGGTCCGACGTACTTCGGGCTGATCACGGTGTCGTCCGGCAACGTGCCGCCAAGCAGGTATGTCACCACCGCCTGCGGGGACAGTCGCCAACTGGGGGGACGCGGCCGGTCGTCGTGGCTGTCGAGAGCGACGAGTTCGGCGGCGTACTGCTGCTCGGCGTGCGGGCGCAGCGCCGGTCCGTCCGAGGGCGACACCTCGGGCGCGGGTGCGGGCATGGTTTTGGTCAACTGAACTCCTTGGTCAGGTCGGCGCGCAGCCGCAGCACGTGGGCGAGGTCGGTGAACAGGTCAGTGGGGTGCTCGGCCGGGACCGCGTGCAGCGGAAGCCGGGCGGCGGCCAGCCCGGCGATGTCGGCCAGCAGTCGCTGTTGCGGGGGTTCCTGGGCGGTACGGCGCAACACGTCGAGTGCCGCGCCGGCCAGTTCGTCCGACCACGGCACCGGGCAGGACTCCAGTAGCCGTTGCGAGAATGGCGTGGCTCCGCGCAGCATCCGGATCGCGTGCCGTACCCGGTCCTCGGCGGGCAGCGCCGGGTACAGGTCGGCGATCGGGGGCCGGTCGGGTGGGTCGCCGAGTTCAGCACGGACCGTCTCGTCGTCGAGCAGCGCGGCGGCCCACCGCGGCTCCCGTTGGTCCGCCGCCGCTTGGACCAGGCCCCGCCGCCACACCGCGCCGAAATCCCCGGCCACCGGCAGTGCCACGACTGTTGCCGGGTCACGGTCCAGTGCGGCGACCCAGGTGTCCAGCACGGTATGGGCGATCACCTGTTCCAGCCACCAGGCGCGTTCCCCGGTGCCGGACGGCGGCTTGACGGCGACCCCGTCCCGACGCATCGCGTCGTCGCAGGACTCAGGAGAGGTCACGACCAGGTGGACGCGCCGGCCGGTCCGCCGCACCTGTACCAGGCGCAACGCGCGTTCGGTCATCCGTTGCCGAAACGCGGACCCGGGAAGCCGGGTGAGCAGCCGGGACGCCACCTCGCGGACCTGCTGGCTGCGGTCGTCGAGTGCCCGCTCGCAGAACGGCTCGTCCGCTTCGGTGAGCCCGTCCCGCAACACCCTCAGGAACCGGGCCCGGGCTTCGGCAGGCTCCCTGGTCCAGGTGTCCGCGAGCAGGTCACGGGCGGCGTCAGGGTCGGTGCCGCGCAGCGCCGCAAGGTAGCCGGCCCGTTGTGCCGGGCTTCCGGTCTGCCACAGCAGCTGGTCGTCGAGCGCGGCGGTGCCGGCGTCGTTGGCCGCCACGTCGAGCAGGTGCCGCCACTCGCGGCGCTGCCCGGCCAGCCATGTCGCACGGCGTCCGCCGACCCTGAGCACCGCCGGTCGCAGGGCCGACTCGGCACGGGCCAGGTCGAGCAGTGCCGGGAGCAGTTCGGCGGGTGCCCGCAGGCCCCGGTCCGCGGCGATCGACAGCCACTCCGGAAGCAGGTCGATCCTGGACCGGTACGGACTCTCGCCGATCCACGGCGAGTACCGGCCGCCGTCGAACAGTCCGGCGAGCCGCCTCGCCGCCGCCGGGGGCACCTCGGGTCGGTCTTCGGCTGGCGCGGGCTCCGGACGTGCCAGCCCGGTCACTGGGAGGACGCCCGCCCGCCGGTATCCGGTGAGCAGTGCCGCCGCGTCCAACAGGCCCTCGGCCGGTGACCGGTCGACGTCCATGCTGGACAGCGGGCTCGCCAGCGGTCCGGACAGGCCAGGGAGCGAGGGGGTACGGCGGTCCGTGCCGACCAGCGCGGCGGACACCAGGTCCTGCCAGGCGGCGTTCAGGTTCATGCCGCCACCAGCCGGGTGCCGTTCCAGATGGACAGTGGCCGAAGGCCCGACGGTCCCCATTCGCCCAGTAGCGTCGCCGGGTGCCCACCGGCCACCGCCGCTGTCCGCCATGGCGGGTCGCCGGACGCCCGCAGCGGCAGCCCGTCACCTGCCGCGTCGAGCACGTACCAACGGTTGTCGTGTCGGGTGAGGGTGACGTCGGCGAGCAGCATCGGCCACCGGTCCAGCCACGGCTCGGCGGCCAGCGCGGTGGCGTACCGACACAGTGCGGTCGCGACGTTGGTGGCGCCGGGGACCGGGCCACCCGGCTGCGGCGGCCCGTGCGAGGCGGCCACCACCGCCCGCAGCTGCAGCGCTCCCGGGTAGTACGCCAGGTCCGCGTCCATCGCGGTCCCGGGCACGAGGTCGACCGCCAGCGCCTGGCCGGGGGCGGCGAATGACAGGACCAGCGCCGGGCGGTCCGATTCCGCCCCGTGCAACCAGACTCGGCGGACCGTCAACTGGTCGTGGCTCTCGTCGCGCAGGCTCAGCACCTGCCACCGGTCCCGCACCCGCTGTCTGGCGAGCACCTCGTCAACCGGAACCGGGAAGCCGATCCGGGCGCGTACCGTCGCGGCGAGGTCCGACGACAACTGGTCGATCCGCGGGTACGCGGCGGTCAGCAGCCGCAGCAGCGCCAGTTCCTCCAGCATCCGCGCCGCCCATAACTCGCCGTCCCCAACGATGCCGGCGAGCCGGCGCACCGCTCCGGCGACCGTCGGGGCCTGCGCGTCCACCAGCCGGGCCGCCATCGTGTCGGCGAACCCGTACCCGGTGTGTTGGTGACCGGCGATGCCGTGCCGGACCTGGTCGGCGAGCCAGCGATCCAACTCCGCCAGACCCGCGGCCACCCGGCTCGCCCGCCGTGCCGCCCGTTTCTGGGCGTCCTTGGGATCGGGGGGTTCGGTCCCTTCTCTGCGCGCCCGCGGGGTGGCAGCGCGTTCGGCGCGGGACCGCTGCCACTGTTCGGCCCAGTCCGGCGTCGGGCTCGTGTCCGGTACGACACCGTCCGACCAGGACAGCAGCAGCGCGAGGGAGTGTTTGCAGGGAAACTTCCGACTGGGGCAGGAGCACCGGTACGCCGGCCCGGCAAGGTCCACACAGGTCTGGTACGGCGAGGAGCCGCTTCCCGCGCACAGTCCCCACAGGACCGGCGGGTCACCTGAGGCGACCCCGCGGTCTTTCCAATGTGCCGGGCTGGCGAGCTTGCGTGCCGCTTTCTGCGACGCGGCATCCGGGGCGAGCGCCAGAACCTGATCCGTACTCCACCGATCGATCACGCGCGGGAGCGTAGTGCCGGCGCCCGACAGAACCGCGACGCCGCAGGCACCGGGCCGCTGTTGGCCCAGGTATTTCCGGATGACATGCGGTGGAAGTGTCGTTCAGGCGATGTTGCTACTGGTATACCAATAACTGTAGTTTTGAATACATGAAAACGATGATCGACTTGAACGACGAAGCCCTCGCACTGGCCGCGAAAGAGCTTGGTACAACCACGAAGAAGGACACGGTCAACGCCGCGCTTGAGTTCGTGGCGAACCGCCGCCGTCGCATCGAGCAGCTCCTCGATGATCCGTACGCACTCGGTGTTGGTCCCGACATCAGCGACCCTGAGATCATGCGGCAGGCCCGGAGGTGACTGAGGCGGTGCGGCCAGCTCGGCTGTACCTGATCGACACCTCGGCGCACGCCCGGACCAACCACCCTCAGGTACGGGACATCATCGCCGGACTGCTGGCTGACCGTGCCGCCGCTACCTGCGTGACGGTCGACCTGGAAGCAGGCTGTTCAGGGCGAACCTATGAGGATGTCCGAACCATCGCAGCCAGGCGACGCAGCCATTACGTTGTGCTGCCCATCAGCGAGGCCATTGCCGAGCGGGCCCGGGACCTTCAGGTCCGGATGGCCATGCGGGGGCACCATCGTGCCGCTGGAGTGGTTGACCTGCTGACGGCAGCGGTGGCCGAGCATCACGGAGCTGTCGTGCTGCACCACGATGCCGATTTCGAGCACATCGCAGCCGTCACCGGACAGCCGCACCACTGGATCCTGCCGCGTGGGACCGTCGCCTAGGAACGGTCCAGGTGGGCTTGCTCCGTCGCTGACCCTCAGCTGAGCTGGTCGACGAAATAGCGCAGCCCGGCCGCGAGGGTTCGATCGATGAGTTCAGCCACCTCGGGCCAGCGCTCCTCAGCGGTGTTCGAATGGACCAGCGTGACGCTGTCTCTCGGAGTCGGAACGAAAGCTCGTCGGTACCCCGAGGTGGCATCAGCCCTGTCGTTGTCCGGCGTGTCGTCCAGGATCTCCGCGAACGGTGTCACCGCGAGAATGCCCGTGTCTCCGCGTCCTACCTTCTGCACGAACACCAGGTAGCGAAGGCTCTGGCCGAGAGCGCTCACCCGCAGGTACGCCCACCAACAACCGTCGCGCAGCTCGGCGAAGAAATCGACCCGTTGAGCGGTGAACACGATCTGGCCGTGCCAGTAGTGCGCCCGGGGAGATGCCGCCGCCTTTCGCCGCCGCTTCCACGGTGAGTCCCTCCGCCACCAGGGCTTCGGCGACTCCCCAACTCACCTCGTACAGGCGCTCGATGATGCCGGTCTCGATGGCGTGCCGCCGGAGAGTCCGTAGCCGGGCTTCCCGGAACTCCTCGGGTGAGACCCGGTTCAGGTACTCCTCCCAGGCGTCGCGGACCGTGTCCACCGTGGCGAGCAGGTTGTCGGTGTCTCCGTTGACCGGACGCAACGGCTCGATTTCCTGCCATGGCACGACGTGGTTCGGCATGGCGTGAGGGTAGGCCAGTGTCTTGGCCGCCGACCGGACAGTCGGCGGTCCCTCGCACCCGACTCCCCGCGCACCGGCGGTGCGATCATGGTCCGAGGCGCTCCGCGAAGGGCGGCATGATGAGCGGTCGACCGACCAACTGGGCGGGCAACATCACGTACCGGGCACGGGAGATCCGCTACCCGGCGGCGGTGGAGGAGCTTCGGGCGCTGGTAGCCCACACCGACCGGATCCGCGCCCTCGGCACCGGGCACTCCTTCAACGACCTGCCCGACTCGCCCGGTGTCCTGGTCTCGCTGGTGGATCTCCCGAAGGTCGTGGACGTGGACTCAGCCGCCGAGGCCGCCCGGGTCAGCGCCGGAATCCGCTACGCCGAGTTGGCGCGACGCCTCGACGGGCAGGGCTTCGCCCTGCCGGCGCTGGCGTCCCTGCCGCACATCTCCGTGGCGGGCGCCTGCGTGACCGGCACGCACGGGTCCGGGCTGAGTCACGGCATTCTCGCCACAGCCGTGTCCGAACTGGATCTGGTGACCGCGACCGGCGATCTGGTCACGGTTCGCCGGGGCGATATCGACTTCGACGGCGCGGTGGTCGGCCTCGGGGCACTCGGCGTCATCACCAGTCTCACCGTGGATCTGGTCCCTGCCTTCGAAATGCGCCAGGACGTGTACGAAGGACTCGACCTCCAGACCGCCGCCGACCATCTCAGCGAGCTCTTTTCCGGTGCCCACAGTGTCTCCCTGTTCACCGACTGGCGGGATTCCCGCCTCACGCAGGTGTGGGTGAAGCGGCGTACCGACGAACCGGAGCCCGCGGTGTCGCGGTCGTCGTGGTTCACCGCCACACCGGCGACCGGACCGCGACACCCGGTCCCTGGGATCTCACCGGCGAACTGCACCGAGCAGATGGGAGTTTTGGGCCCCTGGCATGAACGGCTGCCGCATTTTCGGCCCGACTTCACCCCGAGCGCGGGTGAGGAGTTGCAGTCCGAGTACCTGATTCCCACGCAGGACGGCGCTGCGGCGCTGCGGGCGCTGGACGAGATCCGCGACCGGATCCACCCGGTGCTGCAGGTCTGTGAAGTCCGTACCGTGGCTGCCGACCAGTTGTGGATGAGTCCCTGTTACGGGCGGGACACGGTGGCCGTCCACTTCACCTGGATCGCCGACACAGCGGCGGCTCTTCCGGTGGTGTCCCTTGTGGAGGAGCGGTTGACCGGGTTCGACGCCCGTCCGCACTGGGCGAAGATCTTCACGACGCCACCGGAGGAGATCGAGCGGCTCTACCCCAGGTTGCACGACTTCCGGGACCTCATACGCCGCTACGATCCCACTGGGACGTTCCATAACCCGTTCCTGGAACGTCACCTGCGGGTCTGAATCGGCCAGCCAGCCGGAGGATCGCGTCGACCGAGCGGTCCACGTCGGATTCGGTTGTGGCGTAGTTGGACACCGAGATCCGCATCAGGCGTCGACCGTGCCAGGTGGTTCCGCCCATCCAGCAGGTGCCGTCCCGCTGAATGTCTTCGATCACCCGGTCGGTACGCGCGTCGTCCCCGAAACCCACCATTACCTGGTTGAGCACCACGTCGTTGGCCACCTCGACGCCGGATGCCGAGAGGCGGTCGGCGAACCGGCGGGCCAGCCGGCAGCACCGCTCCACCAGATCCGCCACGCCGTCGCGTCCCAACTCCCGCAACGCCGCCCACACCGCGAACCCGCGGGCCCGCCGTGAGGATTCCGCGGTGTAGTCCGCACGACCCGGTTCCATCCCCGAACCCACCAGGTAGGAGGCGGTGTACGCCATCGCCGCCACGTGCACGTCCGGCATGGAACAGAACGCGAAACCCGAGTCGTACGGCACGTTCAGCCACTTGTGTCCGTCGCAGCCCCAGGAGTCGGCCAGTTCGACCCCGTCGACCAGGTGCCGGGTCCCCGGATACGCCGCTGCCCACAATCCGAAAGCCCCATCCACATGAACCCAGCCGCCATGGTCGTGCACCACCGTGCAGGCGGCGCGCAGGTCGTCGCACGCCCCGGTGTTCACGTTCCCGGCCTGCAGGCACACGATCGTCGGGCCGGCCGGTCCCGCCCGCAGCACCTGTTCCAGCCGGTTCACGTCGATCGCCCCGTTGGCGTCGGTCGGGACCTCCTCCAGTAGGTCGGTTCCGAACCCGAGAAGCCGTAGCGACCGGTCGATCGTGGCGTGCCGTTCCACGCTGGCCACCACCCGTACCGGGGGAGCCCCCGCCAGGCCGTTGCGCTCCACGTCCCAGTCGGCTTCCGCGAGTACGTGGTGCCGGGCCGCCGCCAGCCCCACCGTGTTGGCCGCCTGCGCCCCGGTGACGAACCCGACCGACGCCGTGGCTGGAATCCCGAGCAGGTCCTTCAGCCAGGTGCCGGCGGCTTCCTCGGCGGCGGTGCCGGCGGGGGAGAGCACCGCGTTGAACGGGACCTGGTCCCACCCCGCGGCCAGGATCTCCGCCGCGGTGGCCGCCGGCAGCGCCCCGCCGGTGACGAAACCGAAGAACCGTGGCCCGGCGCTGGCGACCAGGCCCTTGCCGGCAGCCGCCACCACCTCGGCGAGCACCTCGCCTGGCGGTTTGGGTGCCGCCTGCAGCGGGCCACCGAACGCCGTCCGTACCGCGTCGAGGTCAGCCGGAGCTGGCACCGGGCGGTCGGGGAGTGAGTCCCGGTACCGGGCGGCCTCGGCGGCGGCCGCGCGGAACAGATCAGCCAGGGCGGGGCGGTCCGGCTCCCCGGCGGGGCCGGTCACCGCGACCCGTCCAGGTTCACGTCGATCTCGGCTCCGCAGCGGGGACACCGGGTTGGCGGCTCCGTGTCGGCGAGCCGGCCGCACTCCGGGCACACCCGCGGCAGCCAACACACCGACGCGCCGCCCTGCTCGGCCGGGTCGAGCCGGACGTGATGCCCGGTATCGCTGGACGGATCCCGATCTGCCATCTCGCTCTACCTCGCCGCACTCGCCAGAGATCACCCGCCACCGTGAGCGTCCCCGCTGGTGTCGGCCGCCACAACAGCCAATGGTGCCTGTCTGGATCCCGAGCGACCGAGCGGTCCGGATTCAGGGTCCAGGGGACCGGACACTCCGGCCCCCTGGCTGAGCCGCTCACAACCGGTCCCCGGCTATATCCGGTCCTCGTCGATGACCCGCCGCTCGTAGGGGTCGCGGGTGCGGTCCACCACGACCTCGCGCCGCCGGTTACCCCACACGATGAGGGTGACGACCAGCCCGATCACACCGGCGGCCATCAGGACCCAGCCGGCGGTGTCGATGTCCAGCCAACCCCCGATCGTGGCGTCGCGGACCGCGAAGGCGAGGATCGCCCCCACGGCGATGAGAAAGACGCTCGCTCCGATACCCATGTGCCCTCCTGGTCGTCCTCGACCGGCATACGGTGCACAAACCTCCGTACCCGGGACGCTTCACGCCCAATCCCTGGAGGTCCGTATTGCGGCTGGTTCGGGGCCGGTCGTTAGGCTCGACGCATGACTGCCGCCGTCCGCGATCCCCTCGTACCAGGTGAACTGTCCCCGCGTCGGGAGGTGCCGGCGCGGATTCCCCGCCCCGAGTACGTTGGCCGGGCGCTGCCGAAACCGTTCACCGGTTCCGAGGTGAAAAGCCCCGAGATCATCGAGCGGATGCGGCTTGCTGGCCGGCTCGCCGCCCAAGCGCTCGAAGCGGCCGGCAAGGCGGTGAAACCCGGTATCACCACCGACGACATCGACCGTGTGGTGCACGAGTTCCTCTGCGACCACGATGCCTACCCGTCGACGCTGGGCTACAAGGGATTCCCCAAGTCCTGCTGCACTTCGCTCAACGAGGTGATCTGCCACGGCATCCCGGACTCCACGGTGATCCAGGACGGCGACATCGTGAACGTGGACGTCACCGCCTACATCCACGGGGTGCACGGGGACACCAACGCCACCTTCCTGGCCGGTGAGGTCAGCGAGGAGGCTCGGCTGCTCGTGGAGCGGACCCGGGAAGCCACCATGCGCGGCATCAAGACGGTCGCCCCGGGCCGCCCGGTCAACGTGATCGGCCGGGTGATCTCGGCGTACGCGAAGCGGTTCAAGTACGGCGTGGTGCGTGACTTCACCGGACACGGCATCGGTGAGGCGTTTCACTCCGGGCTGCACATCCCGCACTATGACAGCCCCGGCCTCGCCACCATGATGGAATCGGGCATGACCTTCACCATCGAACCCATGATCGCGCTGGGTACGTTCCGGTACGAGATCTGGGACGACGGGTGGACCGTGGTGACCAGGGACCACAAGTGGACCGCCCAGTTCGAGCACACCGTGCTGGTAACCGAAAACGGATACGAAATTCTCACGTTGCCATGACTGAGAATTCCACGGCAGCTACCGAGCGCCCGTCCGCCGAGATACACGACCATCACGCCGACGTCTCCGGCGGCCGGTTGCGCCCGGCGGTGTTCGGCGCCATGGACGGACTGGTCACCAACATCGCGTTGATCGCTGGTGTCGGTGGTGGCGGTGCCTCCGCGCAGACGATCGTGCTGACCGGAGTGGCGGGCACCGTGGCCGGAGCGATCTCGATGGCACTCGGCGAGTACATCTCGGTCCGCACCCAGACCGAACAGGTCCGCCACGAGTTGGAGCGGGAGCGGGTCGAGTTGGAACGTCACCCCGAGGCGGAGGAGGCCGAACTGGCGGCGGCCTGGCGGGCCCGTGGGATTCCCGGTGAGCTGGCCGCTGAGGTGGCACGGCACCTGCACAAGGACCCTGAACAGGCGCTGCGGGCGCATGTGCAGGCAGAACTCGGAGTCGACCCGGACGAGCAGCCGAGCCCGTGGACCGCGGCGATCCTGTCGTTTCTCACCTTCGCGGTCGGCGCACTGGTTCCGCTGATCACGTACTTCCTCGGAATCGAACAGTTGTGGCCGGCGCTGACGGTCGGCGGTGTGGGCCTGTTCACGGTGGGTGCCGTGGTGTCGGTGTGGACGTACCACAGTTGGTGGTTCTCGGGGCTGCGGCAGCTTCTGCTCGGCGGCGCGGCCACCGGCGTCACGTACGCGATCGGGGCCCTGATCGGCAGCACCATCGCGTGAGGTTCAGAGCGTGAGGCTCAGAGTTCAGCCCAGTAGGTCCGTAACCGCGCCCTGGGCGGGGCGGCCCCGGCGTTCCAACTCAATGGCCTGCGCGGCGAGCTTGTCCCCGAGTTCGTCCACTTGGGCGTGACCGAGACCGACTCGGTGTACAGCGTCCGCGCTGTCTTTGAAATAGGTACGGGTGAGCAGGCCCTCCACCACGGCCGTGGCGGTGCGTGCCTCACCGAGCACCAGGACCGCGCCGTCGGTGTCGTACCACTCCGCGAGCCTGCGGGCCCTGGCGTGCAGCGAGCAGGCGTGGCACCACGCCTCCCGTGCCAGCGCGGCGAACTCGCGGCCGGTCGCCTCGGCGAGCCTGGCGAGGTGGGTGTCCCGCAGTCGGTCGTGCCAGCCTTCCGGGTCGTACAAGGCTTTGGTGGTCAGGTACTGGTCGGCGGCAAGTGGCCAGGAGGTGGAGAGGGTACGCGCGTGTCGCAGGTACCGGTCCGCGTCGATCACCATCAGGTTGACGATCACGCCGTCGATCTGCCTGGTTGCTGGCCCAGGTCCGGTCGTTTCCCGGTAGGTCACCACGACGATGTCCACGGTCCCGGTGTCGACACCGTGTGCCAGGGCGCCGTGGACCCCGATCGCGACCACGTCCGCCGACCATCGTCGCTGTACCGCGTCGGCGACCTCCTCGGCCACCCGCCACGGTGGGGTGCTGGGGAGCGAGGTGCTGGCCACGGCCACATTCTCCGACACCCGGTACGCCTTCGCGATCCCTGACAAGCGGGACCAGATCCGCGCTTGGCGGGTCGCCCGATTCGGGCTCCAGCCAGGACCAGCGGTGCCTCGTGCGGTTTATCCTGAATCGCAAACTCCAAGCCGGGAGGCAGCTCAGGTGTCTGTTGACGCGGTGATCTTCGATTGGGGCGGCACGCTGACGCCATGGAAGACGATCGACTTCGTCGCCGCCTGGCAGGCGGTCGCCGACCGCCTGGTCCGTGCTGGACAGGTCGCTGCCGGCGGCGCTCCACGGGTCGCCGAGGCCTTGGCCGTTGCCGAGGACCTGATGTGGCGACGTGCCCGGGACGAGCACCGCAGCGGCTCGTTGGACGAGTTGTTCGCCACTGCCGGGGTCGCCGCGACGCCGGAGGCGCACGCCGCTGTTTTCGCCGAATGGGAGCACGCCACGTTCCTGGACCCGGACGCCCGGGACATGCTCGCCGGCCTGAGAGAGCGCGGCATCCGGGTGGGAGTGCTGTCCAACACCACCTGGCCCCGTACCGTGCACGAGCACATCTTCGCGCGGGACGGGGTGCTCAACCTGATCGACGGCGCTGTCTACACCTGCGAGATCCCCTGGACCAAGCCACACCCGGAGGCGTTCCGGGCCGCCATGGCGGCGGTGGCGGCGGAGGATCCCGGCCGGTGCGTGTTCGTGGGCGACCGGCCATTCGACGACATCTACGGTGCGAAGCAGGTCGGGATGCGCGCCATCCTGGTCCCGCACAGCACCATCCCGGAACAGCAGCGCGGCCACACCGACGGCGACCCGGACGCCGTGATCACCCGGCTTTCCGAGTTGGTCCCCCTGGTCGACGACTGGCGCACCCGGGTCGCCTGACGCTGGGACCCCGGAACCACATCGGTCCACCCCGCGCGGTGACTCTCCAAGATCCGATCGGCGGAGGCCAGGACAGGCCGGCTGAGGGATCAGTCGGGGGCGCCGGGCAGCGGCACGGTGGGGGGCAGCCCCGCGACGGTACGCCAGCGGGTGGCCAGGACCGCGGAGTCGACCAGCGCGTCCAGAGCAAGTTGGCGGTCCGGGCCCCGGGTACCGCCCAGCACCGCCCGCCACACCGCTGCGGTGCGCTCCTCGAGGTGGATCGCCAGCTTCAACGCGCCGTCACGGTCGGTGACCGGGAACGGCAGTGCGTACGCCGGTTCGGCGGGGGGCGGCGGGCTGCCCTCGCCGGAGGACAGTCGATCGAGCACGGCGTCCCGCCGCCGCCGGTGCGCCTCTTCGGCCTTGCTGATCACGACGAGTAGCCGGCCGGGCAGGTGGGCACCGACCACGCCGTACCCGAAGACAGCGGCGTACTCGGCCCGCAGCGCTTCGTGCAGCCCGGTCACCGGAGCACCTCCTGGTGGGTGGCACGACCGGCGGCAATCGACCCGAGCAGTTCGGCGTACTCCCGCTTTGCGGCCAGGCATGCCCGGATCGCGGCCTGCTTCCCATCCCGCTCGGCGTCCCGCAACTCCCGTACCGCCGCATCCGCCTCTGGTGGTACGGCCACCGAGGCCGCTGGGGACGGAGACTGCGAGGCGGTGGGGCCGATCAGCTTCGCGACCGTGGCCAGGTGTGCCCGGTGGTTGTCGCGTATCGGTCCGAGACGCCCGGCCAGGTTCGGGTGTGCCGAGATCATTGCCTCGTAACGGGCCAGCAGGGTCCGAATCTCCCGAAGGGTTCCCAGCAGCGGGTGCGGCGGCGGTGGATCCCCCGGGAGCAGGCCGCAGCCGCTCAGCACCACACCGGCGGCCCCCGCGAGTGTCCCGGTGAGTACGGTCCGTCTGTCCACTCCGATGCCTTTCGTGCCCCCTCGAACCGTTCCGCGCCACGGGGCCCCGTGGCGACCTCACGACCCGCCAGTCTTTCACCTCGCCACATGCCGCGTGCCGCCGGACCGCCGCCACCTGCTCGGGATAAGCTCACCGCAGCCGCCACACGACGGGCGGTGCCAGCCTGTGGTGATCGCGACGGGAGGTGTCGGTGATGGCGCGGTCCGGCCGGACCGGTACGGCTCCCAGTACCGGTCGTCATAAGGAACGCCTGCGGGCCGCAGTCGAGCCGGTGCTCGCCGCCGTGCACTACGACCTGGAGGACCTGGTGGTCTCCCGGACGGGTAACCGGAGTGTGGTCCGGGTCGTGGTGGACAGCGACCAGGGCGTCGACTCGGACGTGATCGCCGACGTGTCCCGGGACATCTCGGCAGCACTGGACGAGGCGGAAGCGGCTGACGGGCCGTTGACCCCCGGCGGTTACACCCTGGAGGTGAGTTCGCCGGGAATCGACCGCCCGCTGACCCAGCCGCGACACTGGAGGCGAAACCGCGGCCGGCTGGTCACCGTGCGGGTGGGCCAGGCCACCAGGACCGGCCGGGTGCTGGCGGCTGACGACGACGGTGTCCGGCTCGACGTGGCGGGCGAGGTCCATGACCTGCGGTACGCCGAGCTGGGCCCCGGAAAGGTGCAGATCGAGTTCGGCAGACCCGGGGCGCTGGAGTTCGGCAAGGACGGTCGGGAGGAAGTTCCCGAGTCGGGGGAGGAGGAGCCATGAACATCGATCTCGCTGCCTTGCGGGCGCTGGAGCGGGAGCGCGACATCCCCTTCGAGACGATCCTCGGTGCGATCGAGACCGCCCTGCTGACCGCGT
The DNA here is from genome assembly GCA_036375165.1 of Micromonosporaceae bacterium. Classification (GTDB taxonomy): domain Bacteria; phylum Actinomycetota; class Actinomycetes; order Mycobacteriales; family Micromonosporaceae; genus WHSM01. The sequence continues at coordinate 33,307 of DASUSI010000103.1, forward strand.
ACCGGCACACCGGGGGGGCCCTCCCGCATGCGCGGGTGGAGATTGACCGCAAGACCGGGATCGCGGCGGTGTACGCCCAGGAACTGGACTCCGAAGGCGGCGTGATCCGGGAATGGGATGACACTCCCCACGATTTCGGGCGTATTGCAGCAATGACCGCGAAACAGGTTATTCTTCAGCGCCTGCGGGAGGCCACCGACGAGGTCAACTACGGCGAGTACGTCGGCAAGGAAGGCGACATCGTCACCGGCGTGATCCAGGCCCACGAGGCACGGGCCGAGAAGGGCATCGTGGTGGTCGACCTGGGCAAGGTGGAAGCATTGCTGCCGCCCACCGAGCAGGTGCCCGGGGAACTGTACGAACACGGCCAGCGCATCAAATGCGTGGTGGTGCATGTGGCCAAGGGGTTCCGCGGTCCCCAGATCACGTTGTCTCGTTCCCATCCGAACCTGGTGAAGCGGCTGTTCTCGCTGGAGGTGCCGGAGATCGCCGATGGCACCGTGGAGATCGCGGCGATCGCGCGTGAGGCCGGTCACCGTTCCAAGATCGCGGTACGGTCCAACCTGCCGGGCGTGAACCCGAAGGGGGCGTGCATCGGTCCGATGGGGACCCGGGTGCGAGCGGTGATGAGCGAATTACACGGTGAGAAGATCGACATCATCGACTGGTCCGACAACCCGGCGACGTTCGTGGGCAACGCGCTCTCACCCGCCAAGGCGCTGCGAGTGGACGTGATCGATGAGGTGGCCAAGACCGCCCGGGTGACCGTGCCGGACTTCCAGTTGTCGCTGGCGATTGGCCGGGAGGGGCAGAATGCCCGGCTCGCCGCACGGTTGACCGGATGGCGTATCGACATCCGGCCGGACACCCAGGTGCCCACCGGGGGTCCTGGGGCCGCGGTCCCGGGCCAGGCTGACGCCGCAAGTGCCGGGACATAGGGGTAGACTTCCCCAGTGACACACCGCGCGCATCCGGTGCGTACTTGTGTGGGTTGCCGGACTCGCGCACCAGCTGCTGAGTTGCTGCGTGTTGTGGCGGTCGAACACTATGCCGGTTACCGGCTCGTGGCCGATCCCACCCGACTACGGCCGGGCCGGGGAGCACACCTGCATCCCGACCCGGCTTGCCTCGCGAAGGCCGAGCGGCGTCGCGCTTTCGGGCGGGCCCTCCGGCTCTCCGGGGCTGTCGATGACGGACCGGTGCGGGCACACATCGGACAGCACGCGGCAACGACGGGGCATACGACGTCAGGCGGTGCCAACCCCGGCATCGCCGGAGACAGCAAGGTAGGTCGACCGACATGAGCGCACGATGAAGTCACTGCGATGAGCAGGCTTCAAGTGGACGAGTGAGGTCGTGCGGGCTGCCCGCCGACCTCGAGATGAGGAGTGCAGTGGCAGGCAAGGCCCGCGTACATGAGCTCGCCAAGGAGCTTGGGGTATCGAGCAAGGTGGTGCTCACCAAGCTCAACGAGCTGGGAGAATTCGTCAAGTCCGCGTCAAGCACCGTAGAGGCACCGGTGGCGCGCCGGCTGCGTGAGGTGTTCGCATCCGGCCAACAGGCTGACCAGTCCAAGAGGGGTATTCCTTCCCCGCAGCCGCCCGCCAAGGCCCGGCCCGCAGCCAAGAAACCGGTGCCGCGGAAGGCTCCCCCGGTTCCCAGCCCGGCGCAGGTCGCGGCGGTCACGCCGGCCAGTGCGCACGACATCGAGGTCGCGGCTGCGGAAGCCCGCGCGGCCCGGCTCAAGCAGGAGCAGGAGGCCGCTGTGAAGGCGGCCAAGCAGCGCCAGCGGGGCGGCGGAGAGTCGCCCGACGGCGGTGCTCCGGCCCCGGTGCAACCGGCCCCTGTCCCGTCGATGGTGCCGCCGCGCCCCGGTCCGCGCCCCGCGCCCCGACCTGGGCCGCGACCCGGTAACAACCCCTTCGGAATCACCGGTGCAACCGGACGCGGCAGCCCGCCGCCCGCTGCGGGACCACGTCCCAGCCCTGCGGGGATGCCCCCGAGGCCCAGCCCGGCGTCGATGCCCTCGAGGCCGAATCCGGCTCAGATGCCCAGCCAGCGGCCCGGCAGGCCGGCTGGTCCCGGTCGTCCCGGTGGCGGTGGCGGTGGTGGCGGCGGCCGTACCGGCGCGCGGCCCGGAGGTCCGGGCGGTGGCGGTGGCGGTTTCCGCGGCGGCCCCGGCGGTGGTGGCGGCGGTTTCCGCGGCGGCCCCGGTGGCGGTGGCGGTGGCGGTTTCCGCGGTGGCCCTGGCGGTGGTGGCGGTGGCGCCCCAGGAACCGGCCCCCGAGTGGGTGGTGGCGGTGGCCGTCCAGGTGCCGGCGGTCGTGGTCGTGGCAGCACCGGCGGTGCGTTCGGCCGTCCTGGTGGCCGGCCCACCCGTGGTCGCAAGTCCAAGAAGCAGCGCAGACAAGAATTCGACAACCTCTCCGCACCAACCATGGGGTCGGGTGCGCCGAGGGGCAACGGCCAGGTGGTACGTCTGCCTCGCGGTGCTTCGCTGTCCGACTTCGCGGACCGGATCAACGCCAACCCGGGATCCCTGGTCCAGGAGATGTTCAACCTGGGCGAGATGGTGACCGCGACGCAGTCCTGCAGTGACGACACGCTGTTGCTGCTCGGTGAACACCTCGGGTACGACGTCCAGATCGTCAGCCCGGAGGACGAGGACCGCGAGCTTCTGGCGCAGTTCAACATCGACCTCGAGGCTGATGTCGCCGAGGAGCGACTGGTCAGCCGGCCCCCGGTGGTGACCGTGATGGGTCACGTCGACCACGGCAAGACCAAACTGCTGGACGCGATCCGGCGTACCAACGTGGTCGCGGGTGAGGCCGGTGGCATCACCCAGCACATCGGCGCGTACCAGGTCCACGTCGAGCACGAGAGCCGGGACCGGGCGATCACCTTCATCGACACCCCGGGCCACGAGGCGTTCACCGCGATGCGAGCCCGTGGTGCCCAGGTGACCGACATCGTGATCCTGGTGGTCGCGGCCAACGACGGCGTGATGCCGCAGACCGTCGAGGCGCTCAACCACGCCAAGGCGGCCGGGGTACCGATCGTGGTCGCGGTCAACAAGATCGATGTGGACGGTGCCAACCCCGGCAAGGTCCGACAGCAGCTCACCGAGTACGGGCTGGTCGCTGAGGACTATGGCGGCGAGACCATGTTCGTCGACATCTCGGCCAAGCAGCGGTTGTACATCGACGACCTGCTGGAAGCGGTTCTGCTGACCGCGGACGCCACACTGGAGCTGACCGCCCCCATCGATGGTCCTGCCCAGGGCAAGGCGATCGAGGCGCATTTGGACAAGGGCCGCGGCCCGGTGGCCACCGTGCTCGTGGAGAAGGGCACCCTGCGGGTCGGTGAGTCCATCGTGGTCGGAGACGCGTACGGCCGGGTCCGGGCGATGCTCGACGAGTTCGGCAAGCCGGTGAAGGAGGCGGGTCCGTCCCGTCCGGTCCTGGTACTGGGCCTGACCCAGGTGCCCGGTGCGGGCGATACCGTGATCGCGGTCCGGGAGGACCGGGTAGCGCGGCAGATCGCCGAGCAGCGCCAGGCTCGGGAGCGTGCGGCGCAGGTGGCCAACCGCAGCCGGGCGACCCTGGAGTCCATTCTGGAGCGGATCAAGGAGGGCGAGAAGAGCACGCTGTCCCTGGTCATCAAGGGTGACGTGTCCGGCTCCGTGGAGGCTCTCGAGGACGCCCTGATGAAGATCGAGGTGTCCGACGAGGTCCAACTCAAGATCATCCACCGCGGCGTCGGTGCGATCTCCGAGAGCGACGTCAACCTCGCTACCACGGACGACTCGATCATCATCGGCTTCAACGTCCGGCCGACCGCGCAGGCCAGGGAGCTGGCCGAGCGTGAACAGGTGGAGATCCGTTACTACAGCGTGATCTACCAGGCGATCGAGGACATCGAGTCGGCCCTGAAGGGCATGCTCAAGCCGGAGTACGAAGAGGTCACACTGGGTTCGGCGGAGATCCGCGAGGTGTTCCGTTCCAGCCGGTTCGGCAATATCGCCGGCTGCATGGTGACTTCCGGTGTAGTGCGCCGCAACGCCAAGGCTCGCTTGGTGCGCGACGGTGCCGTGGCGGCCGAGAATCTAACTGTCGCGTCGCTGCGGCGGTTCACGGAGGACGCCACAGAGGTCCGCGAGGGCTTCGAATGCGGTCTCACGTTGGGCAGCTTCAACGACATCAAGACCGGGGACGTGATCGAGGCATTCGAGATGCGGGAGAAGCCCCGCGCCTAGCCGTTCCCCTCGTCGATGGCCTGTGCGGGTCACCCCGCATTCCCGCACAGGCCATGACGAACGGACTCCGGAGGTTGTGAGTGTTCACCGGAACGGCGGTGTTCGACGTGCTGCTGCCGTCCGACTCCCGGACTTTGAAGATCAAGCGCTCGTACATACGCTCCGTCCTCGCCGCATTACGTAAGTTGGAGATCTCGGTGGCCGAGGTCGGGTCTCTGGACCTGTACCGGCGCACCGAACTCGGGGTCGCGGCGGTAGCCGCCGAGGCGGAACAGGTGCGTCGGGTGCTGGACTCGTGCGAGCGGATGGTGGCCGCCCGTCCGGAACTGGAACTACTGAGCGTCAGACGCCGGCTGTACGGCGACGACGACTGAGCCGTCAGCCCGCTTGGCCCAACCGTCACGGTGACCCTCCGTGACTGTTCGGGGTCGCGGATGGGGATGGACGAAGTGGGTACTGTCAACACGGCGGCCCGATACGAGGAGACGACCATGACTGATGCCGCACGGGTACGACGTCATGCGGAGCGGATCCGGGAGCTGGTGGCTTCGGCGCTGCGTAAGCAGGTCAAGGATCCCCGCCTGGGTATGGTGACCATCACCGACGTCAGACTGACCGCGGATCTGCGGGAGGCGACGGTGTTCTACACCGTGTTCGGTGACGCGGCGGCGCACGAGGCGTCCACGTCGGCACTGGAGAGTGCCAAAGGATTGCTGCGCAGCGTGGTGGGTAAGCGCCTCGGGTTGCGTAACTCACCGTCAATCACGTTCGTGGCGGACCGGATCCCCGAGCAGGCGCAGCACATCGACGATCTGCTCGCCAGGGCACGCCACGCCGATGCCGAGGTACATCGGATCGCCGCGGGGGCACGTCCGGCGGGCGACCCGCAGCCCTACCGGTTGCCGGAAGGCGACGAGGTCGGAGACGGCCGGTGACCGCCACCGAGGCCGGCCTGCGGTTCACTTCCACCGACGTCGCAGCTCCACGGGTATCCGATGCTGGATCGGTGGTGCCCGAGGATGCCTGGCGGGCGGCCGTCGCCGCGATCCGTGGGGCCGGACGGCTGCTTCTGGTCTGCCACGTCAACCCCGATGGCGATGCCCTCGGCAGCATGCTCGGATGTGCGCTGGGACTGCGGTCCCTCGGTCTGCGGGTACAGGCGACGTTCCCCGGCCCGCAGGAGCTTCCCGAGGTGTTCACCGGGACGCTGCGCGGCATGGAGCTACTGGTGCCACCGGAGCGGGTCGATCCGGACCCGGATGTCCTGGTCACCTTCGACGCGGCCAGTGCTGAGCGGGTGGGCGAGTTCGCCGACCGGATGGCCGACGTCGACCACGCGATCGTGCTTGACCACCACGCGTCCAACCCTGGATTCGGCACGATCAACCTGGTGGACCCCACGGCCGCGGCGACCGCCATGCTGGTGGACGAACTGCTGCGGCGGCTCGGCGTACCGCTGGATCGTGATATCGGGCAGTGCCTGTATGTCGCGCTGTCCACTGACACCGGTTCGTTCAAGTACCAGGCGACCACCCCGCAGGTGCACGCGTTCGCGGCCCGGTTGCTGGCTGTCGGTGTGGACCAGTACGAGACCAGCCGGAGGCTGTTCGACACCCGCCCGTTCGGCGCGCTGAAGATCTTCGGTGAGGCGTTGGGGCGGGTACGCCTGGAGCCTGACGCCGTGGACGGCGCCGGCTTTGTGTGGACCTACACCACCCTGGACGACCTCTCCCGGCACAGCCAGCAGCCGTACGTGCTGGAGAGCCTGATCGACGTGGTGCGTACCGCGGCGGAGGCCGATGTGGCGTGCGTCGCCAAGCAGGTCGCCGATCGGACCTGGGCGGTCTCGTTGCGCAGCCGGGGAGCTGTGGACGTGGCCGGTATCGCGATGGCGCTCGGCGGTGGCGGGCATCCGTACGCCGCCGGGTTCACCGGGCAGGGAGAGCTTTCCGAGGTGGTCGCAGCGATCCGGGCGGGGCTGGGCGGACAACTACGTTCCCGCTGAGCCGCCCGTGATGACATCCCGCGATACGGGAAGGTTGCGCCGTATCGTGGTAGCGCGACTACTGTTGGCCGCGATGCGTACCGTACTCATCCTTCGCTGCCGCGGCGGGGCCTGACCGAGGCCGGCACCCCGTCGCGGAGTATGGCGCTGGCCGTGGCGGTGAGGGAGACGAAGTTCCGGTACGTAGGGCGGACCGCGATCCGGCCCGTCCGATACTCGGGATCGACAACCCGTATCGGTCCTGTGCTCGTCGACTCCGCCTGTGGGGCGATCCCAGAGGCTCCTTCGCAACGGCGCGTCACCGCCGACTTGAAAAGTCCGACCGAGTACAGGAGCTTGACCATGGAGACCAAGAAGGACCACGAGCAGCGGCGCGAGCCAGCACGCGAGGAACAGATCCGCGAGGCGATGCGTGCCGTGCAGCGCTCGCTGGACCAGCGTGGATAGTAAGCGACACGGTCAACAGGACCCGGATCGCGAGCCGCTTCCCGGTCAGCCCACAGAAGCTGATCGGGAAGCGGGCTTTCCGGGCCGCGGCGCCGCAGGAGCACAAGTGCGATGCCCAACGGTGCGCTGAGCAGCGAACCGGCGAGGATCCCACCGCCGTGCGTGCCAGGATGAGGCGGTGGTCGACGCCCTGATTGATCCGCGGTCGAGTCAGCCGTCACTTCGAAAGATCGGCTCGTTCGCCGCGCCCGCGTTGGTCGTGCTCGCCGCCGAGCCACTGTACGTGCTGGTGGACACTGCTGTGGTGGGTCACCTCGGCCGGGTGCCGCTGGCCGCGGTGGCGCTCGGCGGAACTGTGCTCTCGCTCGCCGCGGTGCTCGGCAATTTCCTGGCGTACGGCACCACGGGCCGATCGGCGCGACACTACGGCGCCGGGGATCGGGCATCGGCGGTTGACGAGGGGGTGCAGGCATCCTGGCTGGCACTCGGCCTGGGGCTCGGCTTCGGGCTTCTGGCGCAGGTCGCCGCCGGCCCGGTGGCGCGGCTCCTCGCCGGCACCGGACCGGAATCGACCGAGGTGGTCACCGGCGCCGAGACCTGGCTGCGGATCGCCTCGCTCGGCGCGCCGGGAATCCTCCTCACCCTCGCCGGTAACGGTTGGTTGCGCGGCGTGCACGACGCGGCGCGGCCGATGCGGTACGTGCTCGTGGCCAACCTGCTCTCGGCCGTCCTCTGTCCGCTGCTGGTCTACCCGGCGGGCCTGGGACTGGCCGGATCAGCGATCGCCAACGTGCTGGCCCAGACCGTGTCGGCGGTGTTGTTCGTACGCGCCCTGGTGCTGGAGCGGACACCGCTGCGGCCTCGCCCTGTGGTGCTCGGTGCCCAACTGCGAGTGGGCAGGGACCTGGTGCTGCGTACCGTCGGATTCCAGGCATGCTTCATCTCGGCGGCGGCCGTCGCGGCCCGGTTCGGCCCGGCGGTGCTGGGGGCGCACCAGATCGCACTCCAGTTGTGGTTCTTCTGTGCGCTGCTGCTCGACGCGCTCGCGATCGCGGCGCAGTCGCTGGTCGGTGCGGACCTCGGCGCCGGACGGGTGGGGACGGCCCGGGCCACCGCCCGCCGGGTGGCGCGGCTCGGCGGCGTGGCCGGGCTGGCACTCGGCGCGGCGATTGGCGCGAGCGCCTTCGTGCTGCCCCGGCTGTTCACCGACGACACCGAGGTGCTGCGCCAGGGAATGCTGGCCTGGCCCTGGTTCGCCGGGATGATGCCGCTGGCCGGTGTGGTGTTCGCGCTCGACGGGGTACTGATCGGAGCCGGCGACGTCCGCTTCCTGCGCAATCTCACCCTTGCCGCCACTTTCGGGGTGTTCCTTCCGGCGATCTGGCTGGCGTATCTGCTGGATCTGGGCCTCGGTGGGATCTGGGCCGGCCTCACCCTGTTCATCGGGGTACGCCTCGGGGCGATGCTGGCCCGCACTGTCGGGGGTCGCTGGGCCGTCCCCGGCACCGCCATCAGCTGACCGGCCGACAACCGTCGCCGCTCCGGTACGAAGCTGAGGCCGACACTCAGCGAATTCGACTCTTGATGGTGATCGTCATATCGGGTGCGGAAACAGCGTGACTTCGGGGATCACACCCTGTGATCTTGGAGCTGGGGTTGACGTGTCAGCGGACGCGTGGATCGTCGCGGCGGACGTTGGACTCGATCTCGCGGGCGGCGTACTCCAGTAATTCGTGCGCCAGGTTGGACAGTGCCCGTGCGCCGGCCACCTCCTCACCGATCCGGGCCACCGGCCGGTCGTGCGGGTTGCGTCGGGCCTGGCCCATGCCGCGAAGCTGCTGCCCACTGGGCGTGTTCACGACGGCCGTGGCGGTGGTGTGGTCCGTGTCCTCTTCAAAAGTCAGGGTGATCATCCACTGGGTGGTGTCGGTAGTCGTGGTCATGGCGGGTCTCCTTCGGAGTGTCGCCGGCCTTACCTCGATTCTCGCCCCCACCCGATCGGCCCGCAGCCGGAAGCGGCGCCGCGTTGGCCGGGCTCAGTCCGCGCGGTGCCGGGCCTCACGGCGTACCAGAAAACCGGTGCCCACCAGGGTGATCACCGCGAACAGCCACCACTGCACCAGGTAGGACAGGTTCTGTCCCGACTCCTCGTACCGGACCGGGATCACCACGAACCCGTCGGCCGGCGGATCCTGCTGCTGCGCCAGGACGTACCCGCCCAACACCGGGTACGGCAGGGCAGCGGCCAACCGGGCCGGGTCGATCCGGCGTGCCTGCGACTGCCCACTGACCGCCACCGGCTGGTCACCGCCGCTCTCCGGCAGGTGAACCCGGCCGACCACGGTCACCTCCCCGGCGGGCGCGACCGGCACCTCGGGAAGTGCCGCGGCACCACCCCGTCCCGGAGGCACCCAGCCACGGTCCACCAGCACGGCCGTCCCGTCGTCCAGTACCAGTGGGGTGACCACCTCGAACCCGACCGAACCGGAGACGGTACGGCCCCGGATCAGGATCTGGTGCTCCGTGTCGTACTCGCCGGTCGCGGTGACCCGGGTCCAGGCCACCTCCTCCGGTGCCGGCCGGGACGGGTCCAGGACCTCGGTGACCGGCCGGGGTGAGGCGCGGCCGGCAGCGTCGATCCGCTCGTTGATCGCGGTGCGCTCGTGGTAGCGGGACAGTTGCCAGAAGCCCAGCCCGACCATGGTCGCTATCAGCAGCAGCGCGACGCCGACCAGGGCCAACCAGCGCGGCGTGGTCAAAAAGCCGTACCGCCCTGGGCGGGTCGACGTGGTGGCGGACACCAGTGCACGGTAACTGACTGTCGCACCGTGGCGGCCCGGCGGGCTATGGCGCGGGGGGTGCATATTGAGGGTCGCCCCCACCTGGCGCCGTCCCCCTCGGGACCGTCTCTCAAGGAGCTACCGATGGCTGCCATCCCCCGGATTGTCGTCGCGGCACCCGCTTCCGGACACGGCAAGACCACGGTCGCGGTCGGTCTGCTCGCGGCTCTCGCCGGACGAGGGCTGACGCCGAGCGGGTTCAAGATCGGTTCGGACTACGTGGACGCCGGCTACCTGGGCCTGGCCGGTGGTCGTCCGGGCCGCAACCTCGACCCGCGGTTGCAGGGCGTGGACCGGGTGGCACCGCTGTTCGCGCACGGCGCGGCTGGCAGCGACATCGCGGTGGTGGAAGGCGCCATGGGCCTGTACGACGGGCTTTCCGGCATGGCCGGCATGGAGAGCACCGCGCAGGTCGCCGGGTTGATCAAGGCTCCGGTGCTGTTGGTGGCCGACGTGGGTGCGATGGGCCAGTCGGTGGCGGCGCTGGTACACGGCTTCCGGTCCTTTGACGAACTGCTGTGGCTCGGTGGTGTGATCCTCACCCGGGTCGTGTCCGAGCGGCACGAACAGGTGCTCCGGGAAGCGCTGGACGACATCGGGGTTCCGGTGCTGGGAGCGGTACGTCGCAGCAACCTGACCGCCCTGCCGAACCGGTCACTCGGCGTCGCCCCGGTGGTCGACCGGGCTACCGAGGCGGTACGCGCGGTACGTCGGCTCGGCTCGGTAATCGCCGGCTCCGTGGATCTGGACCGGATCGTGGCGTTGGCGCGGTCCGCGCCGGAACTGACGGTTCCGGCCTGGTCAGCGACTGACGCGGTGGCGACCGCCGCGAAACGCGGTGCGGACGCCACCCGGGTGTTGTCGGTGCCCACAGCGGCGGACGGGGGCGTGACCGGCGCTCCGGAGCCGGCGGGTACCCCGGCGACACCCCGGCGGGACCGGGCTGACCAGCCGAAACCGGTGATCGCGGTGGCGGGCGGGCCGACGTTCAGCTACTCGTACCCGGAGACCGTGGAACTGCTCGCGGCGGCCGGTGCCGAGGTGGTGCCGTTCGACCCGCTGCGTGAGGAGGTGCTGCCCGACGGCACCCGGGGGTTGGTCTTTGGTGGCGCGTTCCCCGAGTTGTACGCCGACGAACTGTCCGCCAACGAGCAGCTCTGCCGAGCGGTGAGTGACCTGGCGATCGCCGGTGCCCCGGTGGTCGCCGAATCCACCGGCCTGGTGTGGTTGGTCAAGGAGTGCGACGGCCGCCCGATGTGCGGGGCGTTGAACGCTTCCGCGTCCACCACCGGGTCGCTGGTGCTCGGGTACCGGGAGTCGGTCGCGCGGGCATCCAGCCCGCTGGTGCCGCTCGGGGCCACCGTGACCGGCCACAAGTCGCACCGCACGGTGGTGACCCCGCGTTCCGGGGACAACGCGGCGTGGCAGTGGTGCGGCGCGCCACCGGAGGGTTTCGTATGGCGTCAGGTGCACGCCTCCTACCTGAACCTGCACTGGGCCGGCTATCCCGGGATCGCCAAGCGGTTCATCGCGGCGGCCGGACGGCCGTGACCCGCACGCCATAACCACCAGACCGGATCCCAAAGCGCCCGACTCCGGGTTGGTATCCGGCAGTATGTACGGCGTGAGGCTGTCATCGAACCGGTTTCCCGACCTGACCGTCTCGACCCCCCGGCTGCTGATCCGGAGTGTGGAGACGGGCGACGCGAAGCGGGTGTCCGAGATCTTCTCGGACCGTCAGTGCCAGCGGTGGCTGCCATTCGACCCTCCGGTGGAGGAGTTGGCGGTGTCCTGGTGCACCTGGATGGCCGAACAGCGGCGGGCCGCCGGCACCGGAGACCACTACGTCGTGGTACGCAACGAGGACTGGGCCGTGGTCGGCTGCCTGTGGGTGAAACGCACCGACTGGGAAACCAAAGTGACGGAGATCTCGTACACAATCGCACCGGAGGCTCGCGGCCTGGGTTTCGCGAATGAAGGCACCACCGCGCTGGCCGTGGATCTGATCAACGAGCACGGCTTCGAGCGCGTGGAGCTGCGGATCGCACCGGGCAACACCGACTCCCGCCGGGTCGCCGAGAAGGCCGGTTTCACGTACGAAGGGCTGCTGCGCAACGCCGGACACGTGCACGGCGGGCGGGTGGACCTGGAGGTGTGGTCGCTGATCGCGCCGGATCTGCGCAACCCGCACCGGTAGTCACCCGCGGCGGGTCACCCAGATCGTGATGGCGGCGTCGAGGACCGGCCGGCCGCTCCTGTCGTACACCGTGACGGGCACCGGCAGTTCGAACCCGGTGTCCCCGAAATCGGGGATCGCGGGCAGTTCCGCCACCGCTCGCAGGCCGGTCTCGGCCTTGGCCAGGTAACGCACGGTCATGGCCTTCGGCAACCAGCGGTGGGTCGCCGGCAGGGTCGCCTCGGCGAGCATCCCCATCGCCAGTTCGGCGAGGTTGCAGGCGGCGATGGCGTGGAAGGTACGGATGTGGTTGTGCACCCCCCACCACTTGGGTGCGGTCACCTCGGCCCGGCCGGGACGCATCTCGCGGACGGTGGGCAGCACCGTACGAAAGTACGGCACCCGCAGCGACAGGACGACCGAGAACACGTGACGGCCACCAGGTACGGGTGACAGCCGCCGCCACAGGGCGAAGGTCGAGCTCATCGGGCGCTCCTTCGGTTACTCGCGGGTAGCCTAACTGGTCCGTACCTCGATGTGGCAGCACCACCACCTGCCACCCGGCGGTGTGACACAGCACGCGGTCCACCGGCGGCTCTGGTGGGGCAGGATCAACCCGTGCCCCCGGCTGACGCGGCCGGGTACCGGAGAGGAAGTCGATGAGCCTGCTGGACGAGACCATCGCCGCGATCCGGCCACCTGACCAGGCCGCGATGGCGGACGCGGCTCGACGCCAGGCGCGGCTCACCAAACCATCCGGCTCCCTGGGCCCACTGGAGGACCTGTCGGAACGCCTCGCCGGCCTGGCCGGAACCTGTCCTCCACCACTTCCCGCACCCGCCGCCGTGGCGGTGTTCGCCGGGGACCACGGCGTACACGCCCAAGGCGTCACCCCCTGGCCGCAGCAGGTGACCGCCCAGATGGTGGCGAACTTCCGCTCCGGTGGGGCGGTGGTCAACGCTGTCGCCGCTCAGGTCGGCGCCCGGGTGGTGGTGGTCGACGTCGGAGTCGCGGCACCGCTGGTGGCGGGGGACGGTCTGCTGGTCCGTAAGGTACGGCCCGGCACCCGGGACATGACCATGGGTCCGGCACTCACCCGCGACGAGACCCTCACCGCCGTGGAGGTCGGGATCTCGGTGGCGACCTCGCTGGTCGACGACGGAGCCCGGGTGCTGCTCACCGGGGACATGGGGATCGCCAACACCACCGCGAGCGCGGCCCTGATCGCGGCCTTCACCGGGGAGGACCCGCAGCGGGTCACCGGCCGAGGCACCGGCATCGACGAGCGGATGCTGACCCACAAGATCGACGTGGTACGGGCAGCCCTGGCGCTGCACCGACCCGACCCGGCCGACCCGCCAGGCGTACTCGCCGCGTTCGGTGGGTTGGAACACGCGGCGCTGGCCGGTTTCCTACTGGGTGGGGCCGCCCGGCGTACCCCCGTGATTCTGGACGGGGTGATCGCGGGGGCGGCGGCACTGGTCGCCAGAGCGCTGGCACCGGACGCCGTGGCCGGCTGGGTCGCCGGGCATCGTTCCGCGGAGCCCGGCCACGCCGTGGCGCTGCGGGCCCTGGGGCTTCCACCACTGGTCGACCTGGGGCTGCGGCTGGGGGAGGGCAGCGGCGCGCTACTGGCCCTGCCACTGGTGCAGAGCGCGGTACGGATCCTGCGCGACGTCGCCACGTTCGATTCGGCGGGTGTCTCGGAGAAGGCGACCTGACGTGATGAACCTGTATCCACTCGGGTTACGCCTGGAAGGCCGCAAGGTCCTGGTGGTTGGGGGCGGCGGGGTCGCCGGTCGGCGGGTTCCCGCGCTGCTCGCCGCCGGCGCTGACGTGCACCTGGTCTCCCCGGAGGCTGGCCCCGGACTGGAAGGACTGGCCGAGGCCGGCCGGATCCGCTGGGAGCGACGCGGTTTCCGGCCCTCCGATGTGGATGGTTCCTGGCTGGTCCTGGCCGCCACCTCGGACCGGACGGTCAACGAAGCGGTCTCCGCCGAGGCTGAGACGCGACGGATCTTCTGTGTACGAGCCGACGACGCGAGCGCCGCCACCGCCTGGACCCCAGCCGTCACCCGGCACGAACGCCTCACCGTGGCGGTGTTCGCGGGCGGCGACCCGCGCCGCTCCGCCGGGCTGCGGGACGCGATAGCCGAACGGTTCGCCGACGGTTCCCTGGACGCGGCGCACCACCGCGACCCGCGACCGGACCGGCCCGGACGGCTACGCCCGGCCGCCGCGCGTCCGGTCCCCGGGGTCGCGCTGGTCGGCGCCGGTCCCGGTGACCCAGAGTTGATCACGGTACGGGGTCGCCGGTTGCTCAGCCGCGCCGACGTGGTGATCGCCGACCGGTTGGCACCACAGCTGTTGCTCGACGAGCTACCCGGCCACGTGGAACTGATCGACGCCGCGAAACTCCCGTACGGCAGGGCGGTCGCCCAGCAGGAGATCAACCGGTTGCTGGTGGAACGGGCCCTGGCCGGCCGGTACGTGGTCCGGTTGAAGGGCGGGGATTCGTTCCTGTTCGGGCGGGGTGGCGAGGAACTGCTGGCATGTCTGGCCGAAGGTATCCCGGTGGAAGTGGTGCCGGGGGTGACCAGCGCACTGGCGGTGCCCGCCGTCGTGGGCATCCCGGTCACCCACCGAGGGGTCGCCCACGAACTGGTGGTGGTGTCCGGGCACATACCGCCGGACCACCCGGATTCTCTTGTGGACTGGGTCGCCCTGGGACGGTTGACAGGCACGCTGGTGCTGCTGATGGGAGTGGAGAACCTGCCGGCGATCAGCCGCGCGCTGCTCGACGCCGGCCGGCCCGCCGACAGCCCGGCCGCCGCGATCCAGGAGGGCACCACGGCGCATCAGAAAGTGGTCCGGGCCACCCTCGGCGACATCGCGGAGGTGGTCGCCGCCGCCGGCATCCGTCCCCCGGCGGTCATCGTGATCGGCGAGGTGGCACGGTTGGTGCGACCGCGTCACGCGGAACGGTCCGAGTTGCCGCCGTGAGCCCCCGGCGCGCTGGGCCGGGGGCTTGTCGGCGTTACACGAGGGGCTTGTCCAGCAGCAGGGTGCAGCGGATCAGTCCGAGGTGGCTGTACGCCTGCGGGTGGTTCCCCAGACCCTGCTCGGTGGCCGGGTCGTACTGCTCGGGTAGCAGCCCGGTCGGCCCGGCGAGATCCAGGATCTGCGAGAACAACTCCTCGGCTTCGGTGCGCCGGCCAGTGCGCAGGTACGCCTCCACCAGCCATGTGGCGCACAGGTGGAAACCACCCTCGATCCCGGGCAGGCCGTCCTCGGAGTTGTACCGGTAGACGGTGGGGCCGCTGCGTAGTTCCGCCTCGATCGCGAGCACCGTGGACAGGAACCGTGGATCGTCGTCGGGCAGCAGCCCGGACAGGCCGATCCACAGCGACGCGGCGTCGAGATCCTCCGCGTCGTACGCGGCGGTGTACGTACCCAGCGACGCGTTCCACCCGTGCTCGACGACGTTGGCGGCGATCTGGTCCCGCAACGCGGCCCACTCCGGCCTGGTCGCCATGCCGTGCTTGGCACCCATGTAAAGCGCGCGTTCCACAGTGAGCCAGCACATCACCTTGGAGTAGACGTGGTGGCGGGGCGGCAGCCTGGGCTCCCACAGGCCGTGGTCCGGCTCGTGCCAGCGCCGGCTCACCGCCTCCACCATCGCCTGGACGATCTGCTGTTCCCGCTCCGTCATCGAGCCCCGGGCGTCGGCCACCGCGGCCACGAGGTCGGCGACCGGGCCGAAGACGTCCAGTTGCACCTGCCGATTGGCGGCGTTGCCGACGCGTACCGGCCGGCTGCCGGCATACCCGGGGAGCGTTTCGATGACCGCCTCCGGACCGAGCATCAGACCGTCCACCGTGTACAGCGGATGCAACCACTCCGGGTGTCCCCCGGTGCGTTCGATCACTCCGAGGGTCCACTTCAGAAAGTCCTCGGCCTCGGTCAGGGAACCGAGGTCGACCAACGCCCGGGCGGTCATCGCGCCGTCCCGCAGCCAGCAGTAGCGGTAATCCCAGTTCCGTACCCCACCCAGCTCCTCCGGGAGCGAGGTGGTGCCAGCCGCGAGAATCGCGCCGCTCGGCGAGTAGCAGAGCCCTCGCAGCACCAGGGCGCTGCGGGCCACCTCGCCGTGCGCCAGTGTGGGCAATCGCAATTGTGCCAGCCAGTCGCGGGACTCCTGGTCCGCGGCCTGTTGCCGGTGCTCCACGGGCACCCGGTGCGGGGTCAGCTTGTTGGTGCCGCAGCGCAGCTCCAGCACCAGTTGACCGCCCGTGGCGTCCAGGTCCACGACAGCCTTGGCGGAGTCGCCTTGGCCGTACCCGTCGACCTGCCATTCCACGCCGGGGGAGTACAGCGCGATCGGTTCGTTGGAGCCCAGCACCAGAACGCCGTCACCGACTGGCTGCAGCGACGTCGGCATCTGACCGAACTCGGGGCGGGGTGCGAACCGGATCCGCACCTTGCCGCGTCCCGTCAGCCAGCGCACCAGCGTGGTACGCCCAGGCGCGTCATCGTGCGCCAGCCAGTCCGTCACGGTCAGTCCGGACCAGCGGGTCTCCACCGTCATGGTGCCGGGGCGGTAACGCTGCCCCAGCGGCCGCTTGTCAGGTTCCGGAGTGATCGAGAAGTGACCCGCCGGGGTGCCGCCCAAGAGGTCGGCGAACAGCGCCCCGGAGTCCGGCTTCGGATGGCACATCCAGGTCACCCGGGCGTCCGGGGTGAGCAGCGCCACGGTACGGCCGTTGCTGAGCATCGAGTGCCGCTCGATCGGCACCGCGCGCTCCCCGTAGAGCCAGTGCCGCCGGGTCTCCAGGAGCGCCCCGAGCACCTGGGCCGCCTGTACCGGGTCGTCCAGCTGGAACTGGGCGGCGGTCCCGCCGGGCCCGATCTTGATTCCGAGGTCGGGCCCGTGCAGGTGCCGGAAGGCGTTCTCGTCGGTGACGTCGTCGCCCACGTACAGCACCGCACTGGCGGCCAGCTGGGTCCGCAGCGCGTCCAGGGCCGTGCCCTTGTGGGTGGCGAACACCGCGAGCTCAATGACTTCCTTGCCCTCGGTGACCTGCACGCCGTCCCAGGTCGCCGGGCCGGACCGCACCAGCTCCGCCACCTCGGCGGCGACCGGCCGTGGGGCGGCACGGACGTGCACCGCGATGCTGGCCGGTTTGACCTCCAGCCGCACCCCGTCCCGGTCCCGCGTGATTCGGGTCAGCTCGTCCAGCAGTCGGTCGCGTAACTCGACCAGCTCGGGTGCCATCTTGTGGACGAAGCCAACGTCGAATTCGGAGCCGTGGCTGCCCACCAAATGGATCTCGCTGGGCAGTCGGGACATCGCGGCGAGGTCGCGCAGCGCTCGTCCGGAGATCACCGCGACCTTGGTCTGCGGCAGCGCCGCCAGTGCCCGCAGCGCGGCCACCGTCTCGGATAGTGGTACGGCATGGGTGGGGTCATCCACGATCGGTGCGATCGTGCCGTCGTAGTCGCAGGCCACGAGCAGCTGCGGGGTACGCGACAGCCGCGACAAGGCACCACGAAGCTCCGTGCCGCCGGGCACGGTCAGGTTCAAAGAGGTCATGCCAGGGGCTCCCCGCCAGCATCCAGAACGGTTGAGTTGGCGGAGTCTAGCGCTTTGGCGGCCTCTGGCACGCCGAGGGCGGACAGGAATGATCGCGCCCAGTCGTTCACGTCGTGAGTCCGCAGGTGACGCCGCATCGCGCGCATCCGACGGGTCAGATCCGCGGGGTTGGCGTGGATCGCCTGCAGCATGGTGTCCTTCAGGCCGTCCAGATCATGGGGGTTCACCAGGAATGCCTGGCGCAGGTCCGCCGCCGCTCCGGCGAACTCGCTCAGCACCAGGGCTCCGGCCTGGTCCACCCGTGCCGCGACGTACTCCTTCGCCACCAGGTTCATGCCGTCCCGCAACGGCGTGACCATCATGACGTCCGCCGCGGTGTACAGCGCCGCCAGCTCACTGCGACTGTAGGACTGGTGCAGGTAGTGGACCGCCGGCACGCCCACCTTCCCGAAGTCCCCGTTGATTCGACCAACCTGCCGCTCCACGTTCTCCCGAAGTACCTGGTAGTGCTCCACCCGTTCCCGGCTCGGCGTGGCCACCTGGACCATCACCGCGTCCGGCACGGACAGCTTGCCCTCGGAGAGCAGCTCTTGGAAGGCCATCAACCTGTGTTCTATGCCCTTCGTGTAGTCCAACCGGTCAACACCCAGGATCAGGCACTGCGGATCGCCGAGTTCCGCCCGGATCTGCTTGGCCCGGGTACGGATCGCGTCGCTGGACGCCAGCGATTCGATCTCCGCCACGTCGATGGAGATCGGGAAGGCCCCGGCGTGTACCGTCCGGCCGTCGATCCCCACCTCGTTGGCACGCGGTCGCAGCCCCAGAAGGTGCCGCGACAGTCGCAGGAAGTTCTGGGCGGCCAGGGGTCGCTGGAACCCCACCAGGTCCGCGCCGAGCAGACCCTGCAGAATCTCCACCCGGCGCGGCAGTTGCATGTACAGCTCCACCGGAGGGAACGGGATGTGCAGGAAGAAGCCGATCTTCAGGTCTGGTCGGGCCGCCCGCAGCATCGCCGGGACCAGTTGGAGCTGGTAGTCCTGCACCCAGACGATCGCGTGCTCGGCGGCCACCTGGGCGGCGGCTGCCGCGAACCGCTGGTTCACCCGGACGTACGCGTCCCACCAGTGCCGGTGGAACACCGGGTGTTGCACCGCGTCGTGGTAGAGCGGCCAGAGAGAGGCGTTGGAGAAGCCTTCGTAGTAGTCCCGCAGCTCGTCAGCGGTCACCGGTATCGGATGCAGCCGCATCCCGTCGATCTCGAAGGGTTCCGGCACGGTCTCCGACACGCTGCCCGGCCAGCCGATCCAGGTGCCGCCCTCCGCTCGCATCACCGGGTGCAGTGCGGTGACCAATCCGCCTGGGCTGCGTTTCCACATCAGCTGTCCGCTCGGCGTGGTGGCCGCGTCGACCGGCAGTCGGTTGGCCACGACCACGAACGAACTCGCTGTTGCCACTTTCGCCTCCCCGCCGACCTCGGACGATCCGAGGGATTGGATCCGCCTGGCTCAGCGGCCACCGCCGCTGCGGCCGGTTGCCGTGCTGGGCCAGCGTCGGCTGGACCTGAACCGGTTCTCACCTGGCAGCCTACTGAGATCCAGCGCTGCGGCATCCCGAGTGATGTCACACTACGACGATTTGTCTTCGACGGTACGTAATGGTGGTTCCGGTCACCTTCTGTGGTGTCTCATGCGGGGGCGGACCGAGGGAACGTGCCTGAGCCTGCGAAGATTGGACGGTACGGCGTTGGCGGCGCCGACACCCCGAAACCCCAAGCGCGGAGGCTGAACCGACCGTGGCGCAGTTCATCTACGTCCTTGAGAAGGCGCGCAGGGCGCACGGCGACAAGGTCGTCCTGGACGACGTCACCCTGGCGTTCCTGCCCGGTGCCAAGATCGGTGTGGTGGGCCCGAACGGAGCCGGTAAGTCCAGCCTGCTCCTGATCATGGCCGGGCTGGACCAGCCGAGCAACGGCGAGGCGAGGCTGATGCCGGGCTACACGGTGGGACTGCTGACTCAGGAGCCGCGGCTCGACGAGTCCACAACCGTGCTCGGCAACATCGAGCAGGCGGTCTCCGACACCAAATCCAAACTGGCCCGGTTCAACGAGATCGCGGAGAAGCTCGCCACCGACTACAGCGACGAGCTGATGACCGAGATGGGCAAACTCCAGGAGGACCTGGACCACGCCGACGCGTGGGACCTGGACTCCAAGCTGGAGCAGGCGATGGACGCGCTGCGCTGCCCACCGCCGGACGCCGAGGTCGGCCCGCTGTCCGGTGGGGAACGCCGC
Organism: Micromonosporaceae bacterium; assembly: GCA_036375165.1. Taxonomy (GTDB): domain Bacteria; phylum Actinomycetota; class Actinomycetes; order Mycobacteriales; family Micromonosporaceae; genus WHSM01. The sequence continues at coordinate 52,913 of DASUSI010000103.1, forward strand.
CGGGTGGCGCTGTGCAAGCTGCTCCTGGAGCAGCCCGACCTGCTGCTGCTGGACGAGCCCACCAACCACCTGGACGCTGAGAGCGTGCAGTGGTTGGAACAGCACCTGGCGAAGTACCCCGGCACCGTTGTGGCGATCACCCACGACCGGTACTTCCTGGATCACGTCGCGGAGTGGATCGCCGAGGTGGACCGCGGCAAGGTGCACGGCTACCACGGCAACTACTCCACGTACCTGGAGAAAAAGGCCGAGCGGCTCGCGGTGCAGGGCCGCAAGGACGCGAAGCTGAAGAAGCGGTTGTCCGACGAACTGGAATGGGTGCGCTCGAATGCCAAGGCGCGGCAGACCAAGAGCCGAGCCAGGCTGGAGCGGTACGAGGAGATGGCCGCCGAGGCCGAGAAGAGCCGCAAGCTCGACTTCGAGGAGATCCAGATCCCGCCCGGGCCCCGGCTCGGCAGCACCGTGATCGAGGTGACCGACCTGGACAAGGGGTTCGGCGACCGACAACTGATCGAGGACCTGTCGTTCTCCCTGCCCCGCAACGGCATCGTCGGAGTGATCGGCCCGAACGGTGTCGGCAAGACCACCCTGTTCAACATGCTGGTGGGCGGGGAGCGGCCGGACTCCGGCTCGATCCGGATCAGCGAAACGGTCAACATTGCGTACGTGGACCAGAGCCGCGCCGGCCTGGACGGCGGGAAGACGGTCTGGGAGCTGGTCTCGGACGGCCTGGACTACCTGATGGTGGGCAAGGTCGAGATGCCGTCCCGGGCGTACGTCGCGGCGTTCGGGTTCAAGGGTCCCGACCAGCAGAAGCCGACCAGGGTGCTGTCCGGTGGAGAACGCAACCGGCTGAACCTGGCGCTCACCCTCAAGCAGGGCGGCAACGTGCTGCTGCTCGACGAACCCACCAACGACCTGGACGTGGAGACCCTGGGCAGCCTGGAGAACGCGCTGCTGGAGTTCCCCGGTTGTGCGGTGATCACCAGCCACGACCGGATGTTCCTGGACCGGGTCGCCACCCACATCCTGGCCTGGGAGGGCGACGACCAGAACCCGGCCAGGTGGTTCTGGTTCGAGGGCAACTTCGAGTCGTACGAGCAGAACAAGATCGAGCGGCTCGGCCCGGAAGCAGCCCGGCCACACCGGGTGACCTACCGCAGGCTGACCAGAGACTGATGGCCCGGTTCGCGTATCACTGCGCACTGCGCTGGTCCGACATGGATGCCTACGGCCATGTCAACAACGCGAAGTTTCTCACCTTCTATGAGGAGGCGCGGGCGGCGCTGCTGTTCGGGCACGTGAACCGGGCCGGCGTCGCCACCATGGAACGCGGTGTGGTGATCGCCCGACATGAGATCGACTATCTCCGCGCGGTCGACTACGGCACGTTGCCCAACCGGGACAACTCCTCCCGCCAGGTGCGGATCGAGCTGTGGATCGACGAGATCCGGGCCGCGTCGTTCACCATGGCGTACGAGCTGTTCGACAACGGCGATCTGGCAAGCCGGGCCCGATCGGTGGTGGTCCCCTACGACCTGATCGAGGGTCGGCCGCGCCGGCTTACCGACGACGAGCAGGGCTTTCTCCTCGGGTGGCGGGACGGGCCTACTGATGCCGGTGACCGCTGACCTCGCACCCGACGCGGTGCCGGACGCGGGCGCGTTCCTGGCGCGCCTGGTCCGGATGGATCCGACCGGGCTGGTCCGGTTGCGGCCGGCGCGTCCCGGTGTGGTGGAGCTGTGGGCCAGGCTGCCGTTCGGCGTGCTCGCCACCCGGCTGGTCCGCTCCGGGCTCGTCGAGGACGCCACGGTACGCGCCGCGGAGTTGCTCGCCCGGCTGGAGCACGGCGAGTCCGGCCTACCGGGACGACACGACATGGCCTGGCGGTCGCCGCTGCCGCCGGGTCCCGGGCAGGTCCTCGAGGCGGTGCCGAGCGGGGAATTCCGCAGGATCGCCCGAGCCGCAGCGGAGACCATGCGGGCCGCCGCCGGCCGCGGGGTGGGGGAACGGCGGTTGCGTGACGAACTGCTTGACCATGTGGCACTGGTCGTCAGTGGGGAGCACCACCGTGACGAGGTGACGGTGCGGCTGGTGCAGGGTGTGGTCCGGATGGGCTTTCTGGATACCGAGGACTCAGCCCCGGTGCGGATCCGGCGGTCCGGAGGCTGGCTCGGCGCTCAAGCCCGGTTCGGCTGTGCCTGGCACCACACCGAACGCCGTCTGGACCTGACGCCCCACCACCGCGCGTAATGGCGACCAGGCCCAGAAACAGGCTGTCGACCCGACGTCCGTTTGCCCTGCCCCGTCCATCTCAGGGCGACATCCGTGACACCGGGGTGGTGTGCCGCTGGTGTCGGCCAGGTACGGTCTGATCTGCCGGCCGTGGCACTGGGTGATCAACTTGAGGATCCCGGTGTGATCGAGCCGGCACGGGAGTCGGGCCTGCTACGGCGGGCCCGCCGTGTCAACCTGCGGAGCATGAGGGGATTTCTGCGATGCCATGGTGGCGGAGGTGGGACGGGTCAGCCGACGGATCCCGGCGCGGGGCCGTGCCGCGCCGCGCCGAGCTGGCCGGCGAGCCGGTCAACACCCAGGTGCGGGTGGAAATCCCGGCCCAGGTCGACCGCCGGTCCCGAGCCCTCCCGACTCCGCTGACGACGCAGCGGATCGCGGGGTCGCTGCGTCGACTGGGGATCCGCTGCCTCACCGACGAGAGCGGCAGCCTGCTGGCGATGTGGGAGCGCCACATGGTGCTGTTCGCGCTGGAAGGTCCCGAGCAGGAGATCCTGGTGATGCGGGCGCGGGCGTACGGGACACTGCCGACCGACTGGGCCGGCCGGGCGCACGCGGCGTTGAACGAGTGGAACCACACCCGCAGGTTCCTCAAGTCGTACGTGGGTGAGCCCACCGAGAAGGGCCGGCTCTCGTTGTACGCCGAAATGCAGGTTCCCCTGGTGCCAGGTGCGCACGACGCGCTGCTGGACGAACTGGTCGACTGTGCCGCCGCGGTCTCCGGCTCCTGGGTGGATTGGCTGCACGACGAGGGTGGTCTCCTCTAGGCGGGATATCGCGCCTGGGTCAACGGGGCGTGGTCGCTGAGTCCAACCACTTGTCGATCACCGGTGTCAGGTCCTGGCCGGTGTGCTGGTTCACGAACCGGGTGAACGACTCCCGGTCCTGGTTGGTGTTGAGGTGCCGCCGTACCCATTCCCGGCAGAGCCGAAAGAACGCCGCGTCGCCGATCTTCCCCCGGATCTCGTGCAGCATCAGGGCGGGCCCGACGTAGATGTTGGCCTCGGCGAACTTCCGGGGGTCGTACCTGCCGGGTGGACCCGCCTCGGCACGCGACTGGGCGTCCCGCTCCCGCAGCCACCGCAGGTAGTCATCCCTGCCTATCAGGTCCTGGTCGACTGCCCAGAGCAGTTCCGCGTACATCGCGAAGCCCTCGTTGATCCACACGTCCCGCCAGTCGGTGGGACTGACCGCGTTCCCAAACCATTGGTGTGCGTACTCATGCACCAGTACCTCGGTGTAGTTCTCCTCGGCCTGTCCGGGGGGTAGGCGGCGACCGATCCTGCCGCCCATGGTGACCATCATCTGGGTCTCCATCGCCGAGGTGGAGTCCACCGCAACGGCCCCGGCGCTCGGGAACGGGTACGGGCCGAACCGCTTCCGCAGCCAGGTCAGGATCTCGGGGGAGCGGCGCATCGCCGCCAGTTGGTAGCCGTCGTACTCCGTGGGCACCCAGTAGGTGAGCGGGATTTCGCCGGCCCCGTCGGGGTGCAGTGTGTCGATGCGCACCGCGTCGGTGTGCATGGTGAACCTGTCGATGGCCAGGGTGGTCACGTAGCTCCCCACCGGAACGGCCGAACCCCACCGGAATGTCGCCTCGTCGGCTGATCTCTCACGGCCGAGGAACTCGCCGCTGGCCACGGCGGACCAGCCATCGGGAACGGTGATGGAAATGTCGTAGAGTGCCTCGTCGGACGGCTGATCGTTGGCCGGATACCAGGTGAAGGCGCCGTAGGGCTCCTGCATGGTCCAGATCGCGCCATCCGGTTCCACTCGCATCCCTACCCCTTCCGCGAAATCGCCCCGGGTGGAAGGCATCGGGACAGCTTGCGGAGTGCCGGAGTACGACACGGTGAGCCGGACCCGGTGGTCGGCCGCAACAGGTTGAGGCAGCGGGGTGATCAGATCCCGCCGCCTGCTCACCGCCGAAGCGGGCTGGCCGTCCACCGCCACCTTCCTGACCCGCAGGTCGGGAGAGAAGTCCAGCACGATCTGGTCGAGTGGCTTGGTTGTACGCAGCGTGACGACAGCAGTGCCCGAAAGCTCGCGTTCTGCCGGCGACCATCGAAGCGTGAGTCCGTAGTGGAGTACGTCGATGTCGGGGTTGCCGTATTCCGGGTAGACCCGGTCCGCGACCGGAGCGGACCTGCCCCGTTCCAGGTCGGACTCCCCGCCGGGGGAGCGCCCGGCATCGTGCCAGGTTCCGTCGACGCCCGACTGGCAGCCTGTCAGCAATGCCGCCGCGAGGACCCCGAGAAGCGCCCGCCGCACCCCGCCCCCTTCCCGCAGCTTCAGCCACTTTGTTCGGCCCGCCGCCCCTGGGCCTGTCAGCTGTTGACCATGAAGTACGCCGCGCGTACCAGGTAGTCCCACAGTTCGGCGGACCGCTCCTCCGGCAGGTCCAGTTGATCCACCGCGCGGCGCATCTGGGACAGCCACGCGTCACGTTCCCGCTCGCCGATCACGAACGGCGCGTGGCGCATCCGCAGCCGCGGGTGCCCGCGCTGGTCGGAGTACGTACGCGGGCCACCCCAGTACTGCTCCAGGAACATCCGCAGTCGGTCCGCCGCGGGTCCCAGATCCTCGTCCGGGTAGAGCGGACGCAGTACCGGGTCGTTGGCCACGCCGGCGTAGAACTCGTCGACCAGCTTCTGAAACGTCGCCGTACCGCCGACCGCTTCGTAGAACGATTCCGGGGCCGGCTGCTGCGACCGGGACGTGCCGGATACCGGCGTGAGCGAGAGCGCATCGCGTGAATCTGCCACCCGTCAATCCTGCCAGCAGCGGTGACAGGCCCTCGGTGATGTGTCAGAGGCTGACCGGCGCGGTGCTGCCAGCGGCGTCGTCGAGCGGGTCGCTACCCCGCCTGCCGGTACCGCGCCGGGGATTGGTGGGCTGCGCACGTCGTGCTGTCCCGGTCGCGCTGTCGTGCTCGGGCGGGTGCTCGTTGAGCCGCCTGGTGTGCGAGATCCCCGCCTGGACAGCTTCCGGGCTCGGCCAGTGATGCGCCGCCGTCGCGATCAGCACCAGGCCGATGGCGCTCCAGGCGCCGACTACGACCGGCACTGGGAAAACCTCCGAGAGGGCGCCCGTCGCCAGGACCGCGGTGGCATGCAACACCTGCATGCCACCCTGCATGATCCCGAACGCCCGCGCCCGGTAGGCATCCGGAAGCACCTGAACGAAAAGCCCGTTCAGCGGCATCAGGACGGCGTTGCCGAAGCCCGCGACAAGACCGATCGCCACGACGACGACGAAAGGGGGATCGAGCAGAGCCGGGATCAGCGCGAGCGGCGTGATCACCGCCAGGGGTCGGATCAGCCGGAGCCGGGTGCTCGGTGCCACGAGCCGGCCGATCACCAACGTGCCGAGCACATATCCGAGAGGGATCACCGCCATCAGCAGGCCGGCCCGCCAGGCCTCTTCGCCACCCAACTCACTGGCCCACGCGGCGGCCAGCCCTTCCGGCACGATCACCACACTGACCAGAGCGAACACCAGGAATGCGACGGCCCGCATCACCGGGTCCCCGAACACCACCCGGAACCCCTCCGCGGTCTCCCGGAGCAGGTGGCTGCGGTGCTCCTCGCGCATCGCGGGCGGCCGGTGCCGGACACCGCGCCAGATCAACAACGCCGAGACCGCGAACGTGGCCGAGTCGACGAGCAGCGCCGCCCGAGGGCTCACCAGTGCCGCGAAGGTGCCGCCCGCCGCGTACCCGCTGACCTGCGCTGCCTGGGCCATCGTCGCCTGCACCGACAAGCCCACGACATACCGGTCACCGGCCAGGATGAGCGGCAACATCGCCGAACGTGCCGACTGCGCCGGAGGGGTGAGCAGCGAGGACAGGAACAACAGGCCGAGCAGTACGGGAAGCGGCACGGCCGGCACCGCCAGCAGCGCCACGAGACCCATCCGGACCAGGTCACAGAAGATCATGACAGAGCGGTACGGGTACCGTTCGGCGATCGCGGCGAGGACCGGTCCCCCGGCCACCCAGGGCAGGTAGCTGATCGCGAACGCGGCCGCGGCCAGCAGCACCGACTTTGTGTCGTGGAAGATCAGGTATGTGATCGCGACCCTGGCGAAGTAGTCGCCGATCCAGGACAGTGTGCTGGCCGCGAACACCGCACGGTACTCGGCCACGCCGAACACTTCGCGGTATGTGGCCGGCCGGTCGTGTTCCGGCGTATGGTCGCCGGCCGGGGGAGTTGGACCGCCTTCTGGCCCGGCCTGCGCGTCATCCGCTCCGTCGGTACGGCGAACGTTCCTGGACAACGGGCGCGGTCCTTCCGTCGGCGCAACGCTCTGGCGTGCTGGGCAACCCGGCCTGTTGGCCCGAGTGTGCCCGATTGGATGACATATTGGTAGGTCGAAGAGCCGATCTCACCCTAACTACCAGTAGCCCGGTCCGACGCTAAGGGTTGCAGCGGAGGAGGGGACGGGAAAACCCTCTATGCGCCGGTCAGCCGCTGCCCGTTCCGCCACCGTCCCCGGATGTTCCGGTGCTCTCAGCGTCGCCTTCAGGCGGCCGTACGAAGACCCGGGCGTTGGCGATCCTGGCGGTGATTCCCGCCGCGGTGAGTGCGTCCACCACGTGGCGGCGGATCCGGCGAGCCACGTCCCATTGGGCGTCGGCCACCGTCTTCACCGCCAGGCGCACGACCGCACCCTCGATGGTGACCTCCTCCACGCCCCAAACCTCTGGCTCTCCGATCAACCGGTCCGCCACCTCGGGGTCCGCGGCCACCTCCGCGACCGCGGTACGGATCACGGAGACCGCTTCCTCGATGGGGGCGCCAAGCCCGATCGGGAGGTCCACGACGACCCTGGCCCAGCCCTGGCTCTTGTTCCCGACGCGGATCACTTCCCCGTTGCGGACATACCAGACCACGCCCCGCACGTCGCGGACCGTGGTCACTCGCAGCCCGACCGCCTCCACGACACCGCTGGCCTCTCCCAGATCCACGGTGTCGCCGACGCCGTACTGATCCTCGATGATCATGGAGAGTCCGGAGATCACGTCCCGCACCAGGTACTGGGCACCGAAGCCCAGGGCGATCCCGGCGATCCCGGCACTTGCCAGCAGGGGCGCCAGATCGAGCCCCAGTTCTTTGAGGATCATCAGCAGTGTGATCGTGAAGATCATCACGGACGCGAAATTGCGCAGCATGGACCCGATCGCCTCGGCCCGCTGCCGGCGGCGCTCCGAGAGCAGGCTGGCCGCCTCGGCGAGCACCGTGGGAGCCCGTTCCCGAAGCGGTCGCAGCATGGCCGGTGCCGCCCCCGCGGTGGTCAGCGTCAGCCGGCGGATGGTGCGGTGCGCCAGCCAGCGGAGCACCACCGCGAGCAGGATGATCAGCAGGACCCGCAGGCCCACCAGCAGCCACGCGGTGGTCCAGTCGATGGTCCGGGAGTCGGGTAGCAGGTCGGGCAGCTCCACCGCACCTTCGTACCGCACCGCCGACCTGCGAGTGTGGCCGCCCCCCGGAGTTCACTCGTGGTTTCTCGGGTCACCGGGTGCCGCAAGAATCAGACCTAATCGGTGCAAAGTTCCGTGAGATGGGGTTAGCTGCGTGCTTTTTCGCGTTGCGTCGGGGACTATTGGCCCGGACGGAGGTGTAGCGATGAGCGGCGGACGAGCCAGGAGTGGGCACGCTGCGCTGGTGCTGAACGCGACGTACGAGCCGCTGTGTGTCGTCTCCCAGCGGCGGGCCGTGATCCTGGTGCTCACTTCCCGCGCCATCTGCGTCTCCGACGGTGAGGGCTTCCTGCACAGCGAGCGGCAGGTGATCCCGATACCGTCGGTGGTGCGGCTCACCAGGTACGTCCGGGTGCCGTACCGGGCGCATGTCGGACTGACCCGCCGGGCGGTGTTCGCCCGGGACCGGTGGCGGTGTTGCTATTGCCAGGGGCCGGCGGAGACCATCGACCACGTGATGCCACGCAGCCGCGGCGGTGAGCACATATGGGAGAACGTGGTCGCCGCGTGTGCCCGCTGCAACCACGTCAAAGGAAACCTGACGCCAGCCGAACTCGGTTGGCGTCTTCATAACGCCCCCGCCGCGCCGAAAGGTGCGGCGTGGCGCATTTTGGGGCACCGTTCTCCAGATCCGAGCTGGTTGGACTGGCTCGGGCTACAGAGCGCGGAGGCGACCGCCTGAGTTCGGACCCGGAGTCGGTCGGTTCAAGCCGATCCGGCCGTCGGCGGCCTTGGGCGATCCGTCAAGACGGGATCCGACGTTCGGCCCGCTCCGCCGGATACGCCAGATGAGCTTCCTCGGCGAGGATGTCGCGCAGCCTGGCCATCCCCCGATAGACATCGGCGAAACCGATGTAGACGGGCGCGAAGCCGAGCCGCAGTCGCTCGGGGTTCCGGTAGTCCGGAATCACATTCCGGTCGAGGAGCGCCTGGCACAACTGCCACGCACATGGGTGGTGCAAGGTGATGTGACAGCCGCGTCGGTTCGGGTCACGAGGAGAGACCAGGCGCACCCCGTACTCGCTGAGCCAAGCGTCGGCCAACTCCACCGCGTACGACGTGAGGTCCTGTCCCTTGGCGTAGATCCGGTCGATGCCGGCCTCGTTGATCAGGCGTGCTCCGTGCAGCACCGCCCGGCAGCCGAGTATCCATGGGGTGCCGACCAGAAACCGTTCGATGGAGTCCATCGGTTGGTAGGCGGGGGCCATGTCGAACTGGTCCCGCTGTCCGTACCACCCCCAGATCGGCTGACGTAGCCGCTGCAGGTCGCGGCGCACGTACAGGAACGCCGGGGCACCCGGCCCCGAATTGAGGTACTTGTATGTGCAGCCCACGGCGAGGTCGACAGCCGCGTCCGACAACGGCACCGGCACCGCGCCCGCGGAGTGACAGAGGTCCCAGAGCATCAGGGCGCCAGCGTCGTGGACGATCCGGGTGATCTCGGCCATGTCCGCGAGCGCCCCGGACCGGTACGCCACGTGCGTCAAGGACACCAGCGCGGTGTCGGAGTCCACCGCCTCACGCACCGTGTCAGGGCTGATACCGGCGTCCATGTCGGTGTGGATGATCCGCAACTCATGGCCGGCATCCGCCAAGCCCTGCAACACGTATCCATCCGTAGGGAAGTTGTCGTCATCGGTGACGATCACCCGCCGGCCGGGGCGGGCCGCCAGCGCCGCCGCTCCAAGCTTGTACAGGTTCACACTGGTGGAGTCCGTGACGATGATCTCACCCGGCTCCGCCTGGACCACACCGGCGGCGATCTCGTCCCCGGCCCGCCTCGCCAGGTCGCTCCAGTGACTCCAGCCCCGGATCAGCTCGCTGCCCCACTCGGACTCTGTCGCCTCGCGCAGCGCGTCGCGGGTGTCCACCGGTAGTCGGCCCAGAGAGTTGCCATCCAGATACACGAGGTCCGGGTCGGTGACCACAAAGCGGTCACGGAACGAACGTAGGGGGTCCCGTGCATCACGTTCATTCGCACCCTGTAAC
>DASUSI010000104.1:0-14288 GCA_036375165.1 Micromonosporaceae bacterium
AGGGCGAGCAGCACGATCGCGACCCAGCTCAGGATCAGGGCGCTGGTCTGGAAGGTCATGCGGCTCCCTCCCGGAGCTGACGGGTGTCCGCGTGGTGCGGTGTGCGGGTGGGCAGGTGCATGGCCGCCGGCAGGTGCCACAGCAGGGCGCCGAACGCTGTGGCGGCCAGGAGCACCACCACGAGTGGGTCGCCCGGCCGGTCCACGGTCAGCACCGACCCGGACAGCACGGCGGCCAGCAGCGCCAGCCCGGCGAGCAGGTAGGCGCGGGCCACCACCCAACCGGTGACCGGCAACTCACCACGGGAGCAGCCACACGGGGCGCCGGGGCGGATGGCACGGACGTGTTGGGTGTACCCGGCGTAGGCAGCGAACAGCGCCGCACTCCCGGCGAATGCCGGGAACCGCAGCCAACCGGCGGAGTGGCTGGACACCGCCACGGCACCGGCCGCCACCAGAGAGACCTCGGCCAGGGTGACAGCCGCCGCGACCGTCATGGGCCGGGGCAACACTCCGTGCGCGGCCACGGCGCGGGACAGGGTGGTGGGCGAGGCGAGGTGTCCGGCCACGGCGATCAGCAGTACGAGCAGCACGGTCCAGGCCGCGACGCTGCCCACCAGGGTGGTCACCGTGACCTCACGCGGCCGGGTGCAGCCGCAGCCGGCCGACCATCTCGGGGACCTGGTCGAGCACGGTGTCGGGCAACGGCAGCACGGTGATCCAGGTGTCCTCTGTCACCAGGACGAAGTACGGGCTGCCGTCGGTCAGCGTGTCCCGGAACAGCTCACCGGCCCGCGTGGTGAGGCCACGCCACCGGGGCAGTTGCGTCGCGTGCTGGGCGGTGAGCGGGGAGATCTCCAGCAGCCCCAGGCCGGGCACCTGTCCGGTCACGGTGGCGGGGGTGGCGAAGGAGCTTCCTCCGGTGGGGCGTACCACCAGACCGTCGTCGTACTCGGAGATCCGCAGGTTTCGCAGCACGGCCAGTAGCTGACTGGTGGTGGCGCGGTACATCTGGGTCACCAGGCCGTACCGCCGTCCCCGCCACACCCCGGTCAGCCGGTCCTCACGCAGCCGGATCCCGGCGTCGTACGGCTGGGTACGGGCGGTCAGCAGGGTACCGCCCTGGTGGTTGAACTCCTCGTCGAAGCGGTCGATGCCGAGTGCCTCCGCGACGGCGTCGCCGAGTCGGGCGAGTCCGGCGGTCAGTTCGTGCCGGCGACCGTTCACCGAAACCTCGACTGTCGAGGTGAACGGGCCACCGAGGTCGAACGGACCGCTCAGCACGAACTGACGGCCGTCCAGTGCGCGCTGTGTGACGCGGGTTTCCGGCACCATGACGACCGCCTTTCCGCCACCATACGCAAACGGCAATTACTGACTGTATTTCAGTATTTCGCGTAATTTTATTGCAAACATTGCCCCGCCGTCCAGCCCTCCGGCACCATCCGACCGACCCGACAGATATACCCCCCGGTGTATCGTGAACAGGGACAAGTCCGCGCGGGAGGTTCAGATGCAGGTCGACGACAGCGACCTCGACGACATCGTGAAGCGACTCCGTCGCGCCGAGGGTCAGATTCGTGGCGTGATCGCGATGCTGGAATCCGGCCGGGACTGCTCCGATGTGGTCACCCAACTGGCAGCGGTGGCTCGCGCCGTCGACCGCGCCGGCTTCAAGATCATCGCAAGCGGACTGCAGCAGTGCATGGCAGCGCCCGAGGGCAGTAGCCGGCAGGCGGACCTCGAACAGATGGAGAAGCTGTTCCTGTCGCTGGCCTGAGCCGGGCTGTGCACCCCACGGCGGTGGCGGCTCATGGAATCGTGCGGGAACAGGCCGGAGACGACCGCTGTTGAAAATACCCTGAGGGGTATTTACGACGGATTCGCAACGGAGGAAACGACACATGAGCACCGTCACACTCAGCAAGGACGACTTCGGCCAGACCGTGCGGCGTGACGGCATCGTTCTGGTGGACTTCTGGGCGGCCTGGTGTGGCCCGTGCCGCCGGTTCGCACCAGTCTTCGAGCAGGCCAGCACGGAACACCCGGACATCGTGTTCGGCAAGGTCGACACCGAGGCCGAGCCGGAGTTGGCCGCCGCCGCGGAGATCTCGTCGATCCCGACGCTGATGGCGTTCCGGGACGGCGTGCTGGTGTTCCGGCAGCCCGGTGCGCTGCCCGCGTCCGCACTGGCCCAGTTGATCGAGGCGGTGCGCGGACTCGACATGGACGAGGTGCGCGGCAAGCTTTCCGGTCACCCGGCCGCCTGAGGCACGAGCGGCACTGTGGGCCGGTGCCGGTGCGGCACCGGCCCACCCCGCGCTCCAGTTCCGGTCAGTCGGCGCTGAGGCTGGCCAGTGCGGCGTCCAAGCGCCGGGTCGCCTCGTCGGCGACCGCCCGTAGACCAGGCTCGTCCGCGATCTCGACCATGGTGTTCGGGTCCAGCGCCTGGACCAGCGTGTCCTCACCATCCTCGCGGACCACGACATTGCAGGGCAGCAGCAGGCCGACGGTACGGTCCACATCGAGTGCCTGGTGCGCCAGCGGCGGGTTGCAGGCACCGAGGATCAGGTACTGCTCCATGTCGTGGCCAAGTTTCATCTTGAGCGTGGCCGCCACGTCGATTTCGGTGAGCACCCCGAAACCCTGGACCGCGAGAGCGTCCCGTACCGCCGCGACAGTGGTCGCGAAGTCGCTGTGGACTCGCACCGAGCGGTCATACCGCATCACCGTTCCCCCTTCACAGTCGTCCGGCCTGGTTCCATTGCTCCGCTCCCCCGCTCACAGCCCGACCGGAACGCGGGACCGACCACCGGTACGGGGTGCGCCACACCAGCCCTGAGCGAGTGGTGCCGCTGCGAGATCGGATGCAGCGGGATCCCGTCGACGAACCCGCCCAGTCCCAGGCCAGGGAGCAGTCCCGCTGCCCGCGGCATGCCGGTCACGCGAGCCCGGTACCCCGTTCTGCGACCGCGCAATCCGGCACCCGTCGCCCTCCAGATCGCCAGGTCCGGCACGGATCTGGGCACGGCACCGCCCGGTACCGGAACCCCGATCGCCATCGGACCCAGCAGCCAGGTTCGCACCCCTGCTCCCCGGGTACGGGGCAGAACATGCGCCAGGACGAATTCCCGCACCCGGTATCCGACCCGGCCACTACCGGCGTGCCGGAGTACGCCGACGACGACTCCACCGCGGACGAGCGGGCCTCCTCGACGCGCGAGGCAGACGGCCCCGCACCGGCAGCCCTGCCAGCGGAGCGTGAGGCCGGGCCGGTGGCCCTGGACGAGTTCGGAACCACGCCCGAGGAACAACGTCGGGGCGAACCACTGGCAGCCCGGCTGATACGCGAGGAGCCCGACACCGCACCCCAGCCGACCGGACCGGACATGTCGGAGGCGCAGCCGGTGGACCCGAACACCGACTCCCAGGTCTCGATGTACGAGCGGAACGGCACCGATCCGGCGACCGGTGGTCAGGTGGGACGGCTGGTACAACCGGACCAGGGCGGCCGGGAGGACACCGAGCCAGCCGAGATCGCGGTGGACGCCGGCACCTCCGGAGGTGGGGCCAGCGCCGAGGAACTGGCCATCCATGAGGTACCCGACGAGGACCGCCCCAGCTGAGCCGGGAGGCACGCACCATGCTCAGCCAGGATGACCGCCAGCGACTTCAGGAGATCGAGACGGCACTGCGCACGGACGACCCCAGGTTCGCCGACGCGATGCGCGCCTGGCGGCCGTGCCCACCCCGGGAATACCGCCGCCGGCTGAGACCGCACGGGCTGCTGCTGTGCCTGCTGGTCACGTTCGCCCTCGCGGTGGCCGTCGCCGCAGGAGCCTTCCTGGGCTGATCCCCCGCCCAGGTTTCCGGGCTGGTTCACAGCCGCGGGAGGGTGGTGCCCGCCGGCGGGCACCACCCTCCCTCCGGGCCAGGGCCCCGGACACAGGTTGAGCGCCGCTAGCGCGTGTCGCGTGCCGCCTGGCGGGTCTGCTGTGCGGCGTCGCGGGTCGCGCCCTTGCCCTCCTCGGCGGTGGTACGGGCGGCGTCCCTCGCCGTCTCCTTCACCTGGTCAGTCGCCTGACGTACCGAACCGGAAACGTCCTCCTTGAGCTGCTGCGCCGACTGCGCGAGCGGCTCACGGACCCGGTCCACCAGGTCACCGGCCTCCTCCTGGAGCCGCTGAGCGGCCCGCTTCTCCGCCTCGGACTCCGGCAGCAGGGACGCGGTGAGCAGGCCCGCGCCGAACGCGATGAGCCCGGCCGCGAGCGGATTCCCCCGGGTCTGCTGCCGCACCGCGGTTGGCGCCTGCTGCACCGTCTCGGCCGCCCGGGAGGTCGCCTCGGACGCCTTGTCGCCGGCCCGCTGCGCCATGTCCTGCACGCCACCCGCGGCGGACCGTGCCTTCTCGCTCGATGTGGATTCGGCCGGGCCACCCGGGTAGCCCTGGGTGCGGTAGCTCGGCGTACCCATCACCTTCTCGCTGACCACCCGCATCCTGCCCCGCACGGCGCCCCAGCGGCGTCGCACCACCCGGTTGGGCAGGGTACGGTCCGCCAGCATGTCCACATCCCGGGTCAGGTCCGCCCGGGTGGTCTCGATGTCGTCTCTTATCCGGTCGGGTGCTTGAGCCATTGCGCGTCCTCCTTGAGCGTTTCGACGGTCTGGCTGGGCATGGGCGACACGGTCCGCAGCCTGTTGCGGCCCACCACGTAGAGCACCGCCGCGACGATGGCCCAGACGGCGGCACCGATCAGCGCGGCCCAGCCGAGGTCCATCACGTTGCCCAGGCCGAACACAGCGGCCAGGGTGAGCAGCAGGACCACCATGTAGCCGGCGACGCCGGCCCCGCCCAGCATCCCGCCGGCCTTCCCGGCCTTGGACGCCTCCTGTCGGAGTTCGGCCTTGGCCAGGTCGATCTCCTGCCGGAACAACTGGGACAGGTCGTCGCTGATGTTGCCGATCAACTGCCCGACGGAGGTGTCCTCGGTGCCGGACGCCGCCCCGGTGTCCTCAGGGTGCTTGATGTCGGTTGCGCCGGCCTGCCGGTCGCGTGGATACGACATGTTCATCGTGGCGGCCCCTCGAACGGACCTGGCTGCGGTGGGCTCGACTGTCCCGCCAGCGGGTCGGGGTAACCCGTGGTCGCCGGCGGCTCCGGATAACCGCCCACGGCCGGCGACTCCGGGTAGACACCCGGCACCGGCGGCGGAGTGGTGACCGGCGGTTCCGCTGTTGCGGTCCCGGCCAGGCCGGCGGTCCGCTCCGGTACCTGGCGTGCCGTTCCCCCCGCGCCGGAGGAGGCGCCGTTACCACCGCTGAGCACGCTCTTGCCGAGCCGCCCCACGACGAATCCGGCCACCAGGGCAGATGCCAGAAACGCGCCAGGGCGCCGGCGGGCGAAGTCCTGCACCTCGTCGAGCACCCCTTCCGGGCCCCGCTGTGCGAGGTGGTCCGCCAGCCTGCGGCTGCTGTCGGCGACCCTGGAGACAACCGTCGCGGCCGGGGAGTCACCACGTCCGGAGGCCATCTCCTGCAACTCGTCGGCCATCCGGCGGATCCCCCGGGCAAGCCGGTCGTTCTGGGTGTGGGCCTGTTCGGTGACCTTGTCCCGCACGTCCGACGCGACCCCGCGCGCCTGGGTCGACACCTCGCCCGCGACGTGGCGTGCCTGCTCGCGGGCGGTGCCGGCCACCTGGCCGCTCGCCTGCCTGGCCGCCTCTCCAGCCTGACCGGCCACGTCGCGGCCGGTGCCGGAGGGTGATCGGGCACCAGTATGTAGGTCCGTCATCCTGACCTCCTGATTGTTCGTGGTTGAATTCACGGACCCCCATACCCCGCCGCGCCCACCGCACACCCGCGGTACGGACCCGTACCCGGGGATGCATGTCGGGAGCCTGCGGCGGGTAGCAGATTTGAATGATCCGCGTCTTCACGCTGGACGGTCAGGAGGTGGTCCGGCGCGGCCTGCGGGACCTGTTGGACCGTGAGGCCGACATCGAAGTGGTCGGTGAGTCGGCCTCGGCAGTGGAGGCGCTCCGGCGGATCCCGGCGGTTCGTCCGGATCTGGTGGTGCTCGACGCCGAGTTGCCGGACGGCAGCGGCATCGAGGTGTGCCGCCAGGTCATCGGCAGCGACCCGGCCGTCAGGGCCCTGATCCTGACGTCGAACCAGGATGACCAGTTACTGTTCTCGGCGATCATGGCGGGGGCATCCGGCTACGTGCTCAAGCGGATCCCCGGCAAGAATCTCGTGGACGCCGTACGTACCGTCGCGGCCGGCCGTTCCCTGCTGGATCCGGCGGTGACCGACCGGGTACTGCGCCGGATCCGGCGTGGCCCGGAACAGCCGCGGGAACTGGCCGCCCTCACCGGGCGGGAGCAGCACATCCTGCAACTGGTCGCGGAAGGCCTGACCAACCGGCAGATAGCGGAACGCACCTATCTGGCGGAGAAGACGGTCAAGAACTACGTCTCCAGCCTGCTGTCGAAACTCGGTCTGAAGCGCCGTACCGAAGCCGCGGTGCTGGCCACCCGGCTGGCCCGGTCCCGCGTCGGCTCACAGCAGGGCTAACGGTCAGAGGTTGCCCGCCACAGCTCCGCCGCCAGCCACACCAGACCCAAGGCGACCAGCAGTCCGTGTCCGATCCGCACCGCGGGAGGCGTGAAGAACTGAGGGATGAACAGGACGAAACCGAGCGCCAGAGGCACGCCGCTGTAGCGGGACAATGACCGGGAGCGCCAGATCGCGACCGCGGCCAGGACCGTGCCGGCGGCCAGTGACAGCAGGCCCAGTGCGAACGTGGTCGCCGCCACCGCGCCGAACCGTACCGCCTCAGCCAGGTCGAGCAGGTCAAGAGAGCGGCCAGCGGCGACCCTGTCCGCGGCGGCGTTGAGGGCGAAGTCCTCAGCCCCGTAGTACGGCAGGGTGAGTCCCGCCCCGATCCAGGTCACCACCACCGCGGTGACGGCCAGCGGCTCCACCCGGGTCCGGACGAGGAGCCCCCAGACCGCGAGCAGTCCCAGCGGCAGCAGGATGAAACCGATCATCGCGAACAGATGCGAGGCGACCCACCAGCCGGAACCCATGGCCCTGGTTGCCCCGTCCAGGGTCGACTCATCCCGCCACGGACGCGTGACCGGGTAGAGCAGGAAGAGCACGCCGGCCACGGCGAACGCGACGGCACCGAGGCGGATACGCGAAACGGAGACCGTCATCCTCGTCGGCCCGCCATCGGACGCCTGCCCCTCGGCGCTGTGGGCGGCCCCTCCCAGCCCGGCCGGGACTGCCGCAACCCGGCGCGGGTGTCGCGGCTGCGGTAGACCACGTACGGGCGGGTCAGGTAGCCCACCGGCGCGCTGAACGCGTGCACCAGCCGGGTGAACGGCCAAAACGCGAACAGGCCGAACGCCGCGAGGATGTGCAACTGGAACCCGATCGGCACCTCGGCCATCACGTCCGGGTCCGGGCTCAACACGAAAATGGACCGGAACCAGGGCGAGATCGTCTCCCGGTAGTCGTAGCCGCCGCCGCTGACATTGCCCCGCACGGTGGCCCACAGGCCGAGTACGATCACCCCGCCGAGCACCAGGTACATCGCTTTGTCGTTGCGGGTGGTGGCGCTGAACACCGGACCCACCAGGCGGCGGCGGGCGATCAGGATGGCCATCCCCACCAGGGTGCAGAACCCGGCGATGGTGCCCAACACCACGGCGCTGGTGTGGTACGCCTGTTCGGTGATCCCGACGGCCTCGGTCCACGACTTGGGGATCAGCAGGCCCCCGACGTGGCCGATCAGCACCACGAGGACTCCAAAGTGGAACAACGGACTGCCGATGCGCAGCACCGCGTTCTCGTACAACTGGGAGGACCGGGTGGTCCAGCCGAACTTGTCGTAACGGCGCCGCCAGACCAGTCCCAGCACGAACACCGCGATGGCGAGGTAGGGCACGATCACCCAGAGCAGGACGTTCAACGGGGACCTCCCGCGCCGTAGGGAACGAGCCCGACCCGCTCCATCGGTGGTCCGGCCGCCGCGAGCGCCGCGGCGGCGGTGATGTCTTCGCGGGCAGCGGCCGGCAGCATGCTGCGGACCGCCGCCAGCACGTGCCGGTACACCGACCCGTCACGCTCCAGCGCCGCGCCCAGCAACTCGATGCCGACCCGGTGCTCACGCAGCAGCGCCCAGCCGACCTCCCCGGTGGTGGCCGCCAGGTCCAGCACGGTGGGCAGGTGGTCGGGAAGCTCGCCGCCCGCCACCTCGTACCCCACGGACCGGTACACCGCCGCGAACCTCACCAGGGCCTCACCCCGGGTCCGGGTGTCGCCGTGCGTGTAGTACGTGAGGTGCAGGGCGCAGCGACGGCGAAAGTCAAACGTCTCGACGTACCGGGCGGCGAGTTCACCGGGTACGGCCGCCGCGTGGTGGTCGGCCACCAGCGAGAGCGGCTCGGCCAGGTGGCGCGGCAGCCGTGTGAGAGCCGCCCGCAGCGTGGGCAGGGTGTCCAGCACGACGGCGTCCGGGTAGCGCAGCAGCAGGGACGCGGCTTTCGCGGCGACGGCGGACTGGTCGGTCACGGCGTTTCCTTCCCCGGGGCGGGCCCCGGTTCGGTGGCGTCCGGGCGGGGTGGGAACATCCCCGGCGGGCGACCCATGCCGTCCCAGTTCAGCAGGTTCAGCCGGACCGGTTGCTGGCCGACCTCGTCAACGTGTTCGGCGCGTTGCCGCACCGCCAGGGCCTGGAAGTTCTCCACCGCGATCGGGGCGTACCGGCCGGAGGACTCCCCGAACGGGCCGGAACCGCCCATCCCGGGGCCGCCCTCGTAGTCCAGGCTGCACCCGGTGGCCAACTCCTCCAAGCCGGCGGCGGTCTCGGCGTGCGCTTCGGGGATCACGTACCGTTCGTGGTACTTGGCGATGGCCAGCAGCCGGTACATGTCACCGATCTGCTCCCCGCTCATCCCGACCGCCTCGGCGATCGACTCGTCCGGGTCCTCGCCCAGGTTCACCCGACGGATGTAGCTGCGCATCGCGGCCAGCCGGCGCAGTGCGGCGGTCACCGGGGCCGGGTCCCCGGCGGTGAACAGTTCTGCCAGGTACTCCACCGGGATCCGCAGCGCGTCCACGGCACCGAACAGATTGTCCAGGTCCTCACCGTCGTGCCCGGTGTCGCGGAGCACATCCACCACCGGTGACAGCGGCGGGATGTACCAGACCATCGGCATGGTGCGGTACTCCGGGTGCAGCGGCAGGGCGACCTCATAGCGCATGATCAGGTCCCAGATCGGGGAACGCCGGGCCGCGTCGATCCAGTCGTCCGGGATTCCAGCGTCCCGGGCCGCGCTGGCCACGTCCGGGTCGTTCGGGTCCAGGAACACCGACCGCTGCGCCTCGTACAGGTCGGTCTCCTTCTCCACGGCAGCCGCCCGGGTCACCGCGTCGGCGTCGTAGAGCATCAGTCCGATGTAGCGCAGCCGCCCGACACAGGTCTCCGAACACACCGTCGGCAGCCCGATCTCGACCCGGGGGAAGCAGAACGTGCACTTCTCCGCCTTGCCGGTGCGATGGTTGAAGTACACCTTCTTGTACGGGCAGCCGGTGACGCACATCCGCCAGCCCTTGCAGCGGTCCTGGTCGACCAGCACGATGCCGTCCTCGGCCCGCTTGTAGATCGCCCCGGACGGGCAGGACGCGGCGCAGGACGGGTTCAGGCAGTGCTCGCAGATCCGGGGCAGGAAGAACATGAACGCCTTCTCGTACTCCTGCCGCACGGTATCCGACACCTTGGCCAGGATCGGGTCGCCCGCGACCAACTCGTTGCCGCCGGCCAGCGAGTCGTCCCAGTTCGCGCTCCAGGTGATCTTCGTCGGCTCCCCGGTGATCAGCGACCTCGGCCTGGCGACCGGACTGGTGTCGGACGCGGGCGCGGTGAGCAGGTGCTCGTAGTCGTACGTCCAGGGTTCGTAGTAGTCGTCGAGCGACGGCAGCTTCGGGTTGGCGAAGATCGTGAGCAGCTTCTTCAGCCGGCCGCCGGCCTTGGGCTTGAGCCGGCCGCTGCGGGTCCGCACCCAGCCGCCCTGCCAACGTTCCTGATCCTGGTATGTACGGGGGTAGCCCTGACCCGGCCTGGTCTCCACGTTGTTGAACCACACGTACTCGACACCGGAGCGGTTGGTCCACGCCTGCTTGCAGGTGACCGAGCAGGTGTGACAGCCGATGCACTTGTCGAGGTTCATCACCATCGCCATCTGGGCCATGACGCGCATCAGTACTGCACCTCCTGGGAACGACGGCGGATCACGGTCACCTCGTCGCGTTGGTTGCCGGTCGGCCCGAGGTAGTTGAACGCGAACGACAGCTGGGCGTACCCGCCGATCAGGTGCGTCGGTTTGACCAGCAGGCGGGTCAGCGAGTTGTGGATGCCGCCGCGCCGGCCGGTCGACTCCGCTCTCGGCACGTCGACCACCCGTTCCTGGGCGTGGTACATGTACACGGTCCCTTCCGGCATCTTGTGGGTGACCACCGCGCGGGCCACCACCACGCCGTTGCGGTTGACCGCCTCGATCCAGTCGTTGTCCCGGACGTTGATCCGGGCCGCGTCGGCTTCGCTCATCCAGATCGTCGGCCCGCCCCGGGACAGCGTCAGCATCAGCAGGTTGTCCTGGTACTCCGAGTGGATCGACCCCTTCGAGTGCGGGGTGAGGTACCGCACGGTGATCTCCAGCTCGCCGCTTCGGCCCAGCCGAGGCTCGCCGAACAGCCGGTGCATGTCCAGCGGCGGCCGGTACACCGGCATCTGTTCCCCGAACGCTTCGATCCAGTCGTGGTCCAGGAAGAAGTGCTGCCGCCCGGTGAGGGTGTGCCAGGGCTTGAGCCGCTCGGTGTTGATCGTGAACGGCGAGTACCGTCGCCCACCGTGCTCGCTGCCGGACCATTCCGGGCTGGTGATCACGGGCACCGGACGCGCCTGGGTGTCGGGGAAGGTGATCCGCTTGCCCTCGGCTTCGGCCGCGAGGTCCGCCAACTCGATCCCGGTACGCCGTTCCAGCGTCCGGAAGCCCGCCACGGCGAGCCGACCGTTGGTGGTGCCCGACAGCGCGAGGATGGCCTCGCAGGCGTGGGTGTCGCGGGTGAGCGCGGGCCGCCCAGCGGCGGGGCCGCCGGGGATCACGCCGTTGGTCCGTTTGAGGTACTCGATCTCGGCCTCGACCTCGAAATGCACGCCCTTTGTGGTGGCCCCGAGCCGGTCCAACAGCGGGCCGATCGCGGCCATCTTGTCGGCCACCGCTGCGTAGTCCCGTTCCACGATCACGAGTTTCGGCGTGGTGGCGCCACCGTCAGCGACCACCCCGCGCGGGGTGGCCAGCTCGTCCGAGGTGTCGTGCTGCAACGGCACCGCCACCACGTCGTGCCGGACCCCGAGGTGCTTGGCGGCGAGCGTGGAAAAGGCCCGCGCGATTCCGTGGAAGGCCCGAAAGTCGGTACGGGTCTGCCAGGGCGGTGCGATCGCGGGGTTGAACGCGTGCACGAACGGGTGCATGTCGGTCGAGGACAGGTCATGCTTCTCGTACCAGGTGGCGGCCGGCAGCACCACGTCGGAGAACAGCGTGGTGGAGGTCATCCGGAAGTCCAGCGACAGCAGCAGGTCGAGCTTGCCCTCGGGGGCTTCGTCGCGCCAGCGCACGTCACGCGGCCGGTGTTCGGGGCCGCTCTCCTCGGCCCGCAGCGACGACTGCGTGCCGAGCAGGTGACGCAGGAAGTACTCGTTGCCCTTCGCGGACGAGCCGAGCAGGTTGGCCCGCCACACGGTCAGCACCCGGGGCCAGTTCCGCGGCGCGTCCGGGTCCTCGCACGCGAAACCGAGCCGGCCCTCGCGCAGCGCTTCGGCCACGTGGCCGGTCGGGTTGTCCGGGTTGGCGGTCCGTGCCTCGTCGGCCAGGTCGAGGGGGTTGCGGTCGAACGTCGGCATACTCGGCATCCAGCCCAGCCGCGCGGACTGGGCCAGCAGATCGGCGGTGTGCCGGCCGGTGAACCGGCCATCGGAGGTGGGGCTCGCGATCGCCCCCGCGTCGTACCGGTCGTAACGCCACTGGTCGGTGTGCAGGTACCAGTACGCGGTGCCGATCATCTGGCGGGGCGGCCGGGACCAGTCCAGGCCGAACGCCAGGTGCGCCCACCCGGTGACCGGGCGGCACTTCTCCTGGCCCACGTAGTGCGCCCAGCCGCCGCCGTTGACCCCCTGGCAGCCGGTCAGCGTGGTGAGCGCGAGCATCGCCCGGTAGATGGTGTCGGAGTGGAACCAGTGGTTGGTTCCCGCCCCCATCACGATCATGGAACGGCCGCCGGAGCGGTCGGCGTTGTCGGCGAACTCCCGCGCGATCCGGGCGCATGCCTTTGCCGGTACCCCGGTGATCGGCTCCTGCCAGGCGGGGGTGTACGGCTCGGTGGCGTCGTCGTACCCGCCCGGCCAACGTCCGGGCAGTCCTTCCCGACGCACCCCGTACTGGGCCAGCAGCAGGTCGTACACAGTGGTCACCAGGTGGCGATGCACCCGGCGTACCGGCACACCACGGCTCAGCACCCCGGGCTCGGTCGTGTCGAACCGGGGCAGCGCCACCTCGGCGGCCTCGCCGCCGGCGGGGCAGCCCAGCGCCGGCTCGACGCCTTCCAGGTCGAGGTTCCACCGACCGACCCCGGCCTCGCCGAAGCGGAACCCGACCGAGCCGTTGGGCGCGACGGGCCCTCCCGCCGCGTCGTCCCACACCACCGGCTTGAACTCGGCGTTCTCGGACATCTGCCCGATGTCGGCGGCGGTGAGGAACTTGCCCGGCAGGTACGTCCCGTCGCCCCGGGGCACCAGGGTCACCAGGAACGGCAGGTCGGTGTACTGGCGGGCGTACTTGACGAACCCGGGGGTCTGCCGGCGGACGTAGAAGTCGTTGAGGATCACGTGACCCATCGCCATGGCCAGGGCGCCGTCGGTGCCGGGCTGGGCGGGCAGCCACTCGTCCGCGAACTTGACGTTGTCCGCGTAGTCCGGTGCCACCGCCACGACCTTCTGTCCCCGGTACCGGGCCTCGGCCATGTAGTGGGCGTCCGGGGTACGGGTCACCGGCAGGTTGGAACCCCACATGATCAGGTACGAGGCGTCCCACCAGTCCGCCGACTCCGGGACGTCGGTCTGGTCCCCGAACACCTGCGGCGAGGCCACCGGCAGGTCGGCGTACCAGTCGTAGAACGACAGCATCGAACCGCCGATCAACGAGATGAACCGAGCCCCTACCGCGTGCGACACCATCGACATCGCCGGGATCGGGGAGAACCCGGCCACCCGGTCCGGGCCGTACTCCTTGATCGCGTGTACATGCGCGGCGGCGATCATCTCCAGGGCCTCGTCCCAGGACACCCGGACCAGGCCGCCCTTTCCCCGGGCCTGCTGGTACGTGCGCCGCCGCTGCGGGTCGGCCTGGATGTCCGCCCACGCCGCGACCGGGTCCCCCAGCCGGGCTCTGGCCTCTCGGTACATGTCGACCAGAACGCCACGGGCGTACGGGTACCGGACCCGGGTCGGCGAGTACGTGTACCAGGAGAACGCCGCGCCCCGGGGGCAGCCCCGCGGCTCGTACTCGGGCCGGTCGGGTCCCACGGACGGGTAGTCGGTCTGCTGCTGCTCCCAGGTGATGATGCCGTCCTTGACGTACACCTTCCAGGAACAGGACCCGGTGCAGTTCACGCCGTGCGTGGACCGCACCACCTTGTCGTACGACCAACGGTCCCGGTAGAAGGTGTCAGCGTCCCGGCCACCGATCTGGTAGAGCGCCCGCCCGTCGGCCGACACCTCCGCCCGCCGCAACAGACCGCCGATCCCGAGCAGAGCCCGACCGGCACCGTCCACCCCGCCACCGTCCCTGGACACCAGCCACTTCCCCTCTGTCCCGCTCCGCACCCGAAGACCACGGTCCATGCTTCATCCGGGGGTTGCCCGCCGCAACCGGAACGGATGACAGGACCACCATGATCGTCCGGTACCGCTCAGGGATCATCGCAGGGCCGAAGGTCCCGTTGATTCACCTCGTGGTCCCGGCCAGCTCGGTGTCCAGGTGGCCCTACCCGGTGATGGTTTGCACCGACTCAGTAGTTCTGCGTGCCGTACCCTTTGCGAAGCGTCGCCCGATTGAACGCGAGCCAGTTGGCCTGGGACGTGGTGAGGGACCCGGTCCGGTCGATCCGCTGCAGCACGGCGTCGGAGTGCGACTTCGTCTCCGGTCCCCAGACCCCGTCGATCGCCGT
>DASUSI010000105.1:0-32447 GCA_036375165.1 Micromonosporaceae bacterium
CCTGTGGACGGCCTGTCCGTCCTCAGCCCGGTGGACTCTCTCTCGGTGGACTGGCTCCCGGTGGAGCGTGCGTGGCTTTCCCCCGGGTGTCAGGCATCCCGTGGCACCGGGTTGTCCGCGGTCGGCGACGCCGCACGAGACCGGTCAGTGCGGTGACAGTGAGGGTGAGCACCCCCAGGGTGCCGACCGTGATCAAGCCCCAACCGCCTGGGCCGATCCCGCTCGCCACCGTTCCAGGCTGCCCGGGAGCAGTCCGGACGGCCGTCGGCGCGGATGGCGCCACGAGCGGATTGCCCCTCACCCGGGGGATATCCCTGGTGAGTGCGGCGACCGGGTCGACAATGCCGTACCCGTACCGCGGATCGCGACCCTTCGGGCCACGATCCTCAGCCGTGCTGATCAGGCGGTTGATCACGTTCGCGGCATCCAGGTCCGGGTACCTGGCCTTCACCAGCGCGGCCACCCCGGCCACAATCGCCGTCGCCGGACTCGTACCGGTGCCGGATCCGTAACCGAGGTTCGCCGCCGCGGCGTGAACCGATGTCCCGGGCGCCGAAAGCACCACCTGAACGCCACTCACCGAGGCCGTGCTGAAGTTCCCATCGGGATCGGTGCCCGACACCGCGATGACACCCGGGTATCGGGCTGGTGCCATGACCTCGTCATCGCCTTTGGCGGTGTTGCCCGCCCCGGCGACGATGATCGCTCCCTCGCCGAGCGCGTAATCGATCGACTCCTGGATCGCGGGATCGTCGAACCAGCCCTGCGAGATGCTGAGGACATCAGCCCCGTGATCAGCGGCCCACCTGACCCCTTGCTCCAAGCCACGGGAGTTGGTGACCCCACCGCTGTCGGTGCGCACCGGAAGAATCTTCGTTGCTGGCGCGACTCCAAGCACGCCGGCGCGATGCCCTTGGCCGTGGCCTCGTGCCGCGACGAGCGACGCCATCGCGGTTCCGTGCCCGTCCGCGTCCTCCCAGCCGTCCCGGCGACCTCCCGAGAAGTTACGGCCTTCCAGGAGTGCGCCCTTCAGGTCCGGGTGACGGTGGTCGACTCCAGAGTCGAGGACCGCGACAGTGACCCCCTCGCCTCGGCTGATCTCGTGTGCCTCAGCGATACCGAGAAAGTCCAGGTGCCACTGTCTGTCCCGGACCTCGTCGGCATGGACAGTCGCGGGAACGGAGACTCCAAGTCCGGTGATCAGCACCAGAATCCCGGCCCGCGCGGTCGCGGGGAGGTTTCGACGGACCGGGTCAGGTGCCACCGCGGGCTCTCCTCACCTCGAACGTCACCCCGTCGCGGCGGGTGAATGTCGCCAACTTCTCCGGGAAACCCTCGGGTGATCTGGTCTCGGGAACCTCCCACACGTCGCGGTGCTGATCGTCCTCGGCCGGCTTGGGTTTCTGCTGCCCCACCGTGCCGGGAAGCGGCGCGAACCGGGGGGCGCCCCCGGGTGTCGAGAGCTTGCCGCCGGCGGCGTTGCCGGGTCGGCTGTCGACAAATGTGCCGGGGTCCGCCCGCTCGTACCCCGGCCTTCTCCTGCCGCGCCGGTCTGGTTGCCCGGCCGCACCGCCGGCACCGGGAATCCCTCCCACCGGGGGTGGCACATCGCCTGGGACCGGTGCCGGCGGTACCGGAGGTCCTGGCGGGGGACGCAGCCCACCCCCCAGGACCTTGCCGGGCGGCTCGCCCACCGTGGGGTGTCCGGTCGTACCGCCGACACCAGGCGGTCGGCCCCCAAGCACGCCGCCTCGCCCCACGGCCGGCACCCCACGGTCCCGAAACGTCGGGCTCCTGCCAGCCGTGCCATTCGATGATCCCTGAACCGGCACGTAGCTCGGGGACACGATTTCGCGCCGCCCGCCGGTCCCGGGCATGGCGACGGGGTTGCCAGTGGCTGGCCGCGGATTGCCGGGATCACGCCGTCCTGACGAGGACCGGGTGCCGGCCGGCACGCCGGGCGGGACAGGCCCGGACCCCGGACGCGACACTGTGGACCCGGGACCGCCCGTGAGGTTCCCGGACCGGTACCGAGGTCCATCGTTGGTGCCTGATGCGGTGTCTGGCGAGGCCCCGTACTGGAACGGATCCAGTTGTGGATTCGCGGGTGGCTTCGCCATGGAGGCCGCGGCGATGGCGAGTCGACCGTACAAGCGGTTGGCGATGTCGGCCGCCCGAGGCTGACGCCAGTCCAGCGACGCGGGATCGACCCACCCACCAGCGCCGGGTGCCGGGCCCGGCGACGGTGCGGGACGCGGCCGGGACCCCGGCGGGACCGGCCCACCTGGCTGGCTGTCCAGGGCGCGCATCGCGTTCACCGCCTCGATCCGCGTGGTCTGGACCTCGTCCAGTTGCGCTTCGTTCAGGCCGGCCACCCGCGCCAGTTCAGCCATCCAGTCCCGCTGTGCCCGGAACCCCTCCAGGGCTTGTTGGCCTGCCGGTGAATCCCACGCGGGCGCCAGCTTCGCGACGACCACGTGCAGCGTTCCCACCCGCTCGTTGAGACGGCGCTTCAGGTCCGCCCACTCGTTGCCCGCCACCCGTACCGCTTCCTCGCTCACCCCGTACACCGCGGCGCGCAGCTGCTCGTACGTGTGACCGGAGAAGTCCAGGTTGTCGGCGCCACCTCCGCCGAACTCGCCCATCGGCTCAGTTGCCCTGGCCGTCGGCCGTCGGTCGCATCGCCAGGGCGGCGGATCGCACCGCTGCCGCCGAGTGCCGGTCCGTCGTGCCGTACACCCTCACCGCTTCCGCCAGCCCGTCGGCGAACCGTGCGTTCACCGTCTCCATCCGTCGCACCACACCCCACGCCACCGTCAACCCGGTGTCGTGGATGTCCCCCAAGCTCGTCGCCGGGCGGAACGTCGCGGCATCGCCGAACGGGACACCGATGTTGTCGATGCCCCGCCAGTCCGTGAGGCCGAGCAACGACCGGAACTCGGATGCCGCACGCCCCAACGTGTCGGCATCAACCGCCACCCGCTCGCGTTCCGGGCGCTCCACACTCACGCAGGCCTCCCCGCAAGACCCCGTTGTGAATCAACAGCAGAGGTCATTCTCGCCCGGACCACACCCGGACTGTCAAACGTCCAGTTCAGCGGACATTTCGCTGAGTCAAAAACGGTCAGGAGGGCCGGTCGATGCGGCACACCCGCCAGTACACGTCACCCGGCCCCTTCTCCAGATGGAAGGTCCAGATCTCCGGGCCGGCGATGACCGAGCCGTCCAAGTCGTCCACGACGCTGACAGATGCCGTGACAGTGGCGATCTCCTTGCCATCCGCGGTGCCCTGACCTGTCACCTTCAGGTTTTCCGGTGATGAGAGATGCTGGTTGCCCTCATCAACCAGCTCGGTGAAGATCGCACTGATCTGCTCGCGAGCCTCCTCGCAGGTGTAGTCCTGGAAGGTCTGCTCGACTCCGGTCGCACCGCTGGAGCCGTTCTCGGTGTAGTACTGGCCCTTGTCGATCAGGTAGTAGACGATTCGCTGGGGCGGTTTCACGTAAGGTGCCCGGTACGTCGTTGTGTAGTAGTCCCAGGACAGAAATCCGTAGGCCCCGATCATCGTCGCCACCACGGCGACGGCGGTGCCGAGCGAGACCGTCGTGGCGAACGGTTTGCGCTCCCCGGTGAAGTGGAGCAGGCCGATCAGTGAGAGCAGCAGCAGTCCGGCGAGCGTGATGCCGCCGGCCAGCACGCCGGTCACGACTCCCGCCGTCAGTCCAACCAGGACACCGGCCACGACAGACACCACCATCAGCGCCTGCACGTACAGCACGATCGCGGTGAGCTGACGGCTGCGGTTTCGCAGCCAGGCCAGCGAAACCCCGGCGACGAATGTCCCGAGCGTGATCACGACACCCAGGGAGCTGTGTTGGTACAGCCACAGCAGCAGGCCGTTGCACGCGGCGAGCACCACGACGGCAACCCCCGCCGTGATCAGCGCCGCGCCACGGACCGAACGTTGGTGCTCAGCCAGAACCGGCTTCGGCTCAGGTTCCGGAGGCCCCGGGGCGGGTTGGTCGGGCTTCGGCCGCCCCAGGATCGGCGGTTGTTCCATGTGTCTAGCCTCGCAGGGCAGCGCCCTTGGTGCCCATGAAGGGCAGCGGGTCCACAGCTCCCCGACTGCCGCCGTCCCGGTTCAGGTGCACCTCGAAGTGCAGGTGCGGGCCGGATGAGTTGCCGCTGGAGCCCACCTTTCCGAGTTGCTGTCCAACCTGGACCAGTTGGCCCACCGTGACCAGCGGTTTGGACCCCATGTGGCAGTAACGGGTGATCACATCGTCGGCGTGCAGGATCTCCACGTACCAGCCGCAGCCCAGCACCGCGGGGGACCCGTCCACGTCACAGTTTCCCGTCGACGCGTTGCACATCGCGGTGATCACGAGCCCGGACGAGGCGGCCCGCACCGGAGTTCCCCGGGGGGCTCCGAGGTCGACACCGTCATGGCTGGGTCGCTGCGGCGGCCGGAAGGGGGAGACGATGCCGCCCGCCGCCGGCACCGTCCACCCGGCAGCCGAGATCTCGCCGGGGCCGGCGCACTTCAGGTCGCTGATATTCGAGACGCCGACCGCTCGTGCGGCACCGCCGGTGAGCGCGTTGACCACCTCGGCCGCGAGGCTTTCCCATTTCTGGTACGCGTCGGGGAACGCACTGCGCTGCACCGCCTGCGCCGCGTCGGTGAGTCGCATGGTCTCCCAACCGCGCACCTTCCGGAGCCGTTCGTAGAACTCGCGGGCCGCATACGCCGGATCCGTCACCTGTTGCGGCGTGCCCCATCCCTGACTGGGCCGTTGCTGGAACAACCCCAGCGAGTCGTGGTCGTTCCGAACCCCGAGGTAGCCGAGATTACGCAGGTGGGACTCTTGCAGGGCGGTGCCCACCGCGATCACCCAGGCGCGTGGTGGCAGGGGCATGCGCTGGCCGACCTGCACGATGATCGCCGCGTTGTGCATCTGCTCGGAGTCCAGACCACCGACCTGGGGTCGGTCCGCACCGATGTCGACGAGATCTCCGTTCCCACAGCCGATCATCGCCGCGTACGGCCCGGCCTGGGCGTTCAGTAGTCCGCCGATCACAGCCATCCCGACGCCACCACACAGCAACAGGACAAGCACGGCGGTGATCGCGGCGGCGACGGCGATCCGCTTGGACGACAGTCGGGGGCTCATCCGCGCCTCCAGTCGATCGAGTCCACCGCCCAGCGGTGGTCGGCGTACGTCATGCCGAGCACCAGCAGGCCGCCCTTGGCCTCCAGGGTCACGCCGGCGCGGTTGCGACCCGTCACCGAGATCAGGTCAGCTTTGCCGGTGATGCTGTCTGTGGGCACAGCCGCCGGATCCGTCGCGGCGAGCCGTTCCATCAGTGATGCGGTGGTGTACCTGGCCAACCTGTCGCGCCAGGTCTCAGGCGCGACACCGTCGTGGTTGGCCCAGGAGGCGGCGAATCTTTCCGCGACCTGGCGGGGGTCCGGCCTGCCGGCTGGCACGGTCAGGTCGCGGCCCGGCTGCGGTGGCGGATCGTTGGGATCTGCTGTGGGTCCTTTGTAGACCCCGTCGTCCGGCCCGAGGCTGATGCTCGCGTGGGGGTCCTCACCCGGTGCGGCACTGCCTGGGCGCTCTGCCTCACCACCGGCCAACCGGGCCACGCCGACGATCGCCAGCACGCTGAGCACCAGGATGCCGACAATGCCGTACCGGTTGGTCACCCAACGAAGCAGCGTGCGCATCCTGACCCCCGAGTGCTAAGCGCGGTCAATGTACTCATCGCGCCACTCTTCCGGAATGAAGAGCGCCCGACTGGTCTCCGGTGCCTCGGAGGTGTCGTAGTCCGGAACGTTGTCGGCCCGACGGCGACTGTCGGGAACGTATATCTGGTAGCCGACCGGCTCCTCGCGGGCGGTCGACCTGTCGGGCGTCCCCGTGGTTGCCAGGTCACCGCTGGTCGGACGGGCCGCCGCGCCCGATCCTGTGGCCGGGCGACCCGAGCTCTCGCGCCACACCTCGGTGCGTGCCGTGCCAGGCCGCGATTCCGCCTGGCTGCCTGGCTGCGGGTCGCTGGTCTCGGCCCGGGTCGAGAGGAGGATCGAGCTGTCCGCCCGGGTCTCCGGCCGTACCCGTGTGCTGGGTGTTGTCGGATCCGTTTCGGACTCTCCCGGCTCAGGCTCGGGGCGGGAGCGGGCGAACAGCCGGTCGCGCAGGGTGCCGCCGTCACCGCCGCTGCCGCCACCGAGCTGGGTCAGCCTCTGGTACGGGCGCAGCAGGATCCACCCGGCCAGGCCACACAGCCCGATCAGCACCACCTGCAACCATCCCGCCAGGCTGCTGGTGCTGGTGATCATGTCCACCGCGAGCAGGTAGACGGCGGCACCCGCACCGAAGATCAGGATGTTGAAGATCGAGGCGACCACGGCATTGCCGATCCGCTTCAGTCCGGCACTCGCCGGCCGCAGCAACGCCACGGTGCCGACCAGCGGCGCGGCGATCACCGCCCACCGGAAGATCATGAACGCCAGCAGGATCAGCAGCGAGGCGACCAGGTCGAACAGCCCGAAGAAGATCGCGGAGATCAACGCGATGAATCCGGCGCCGATCCGGTCAGCACCGTGCCTGCCCTGCAGGTGCTCGTACGCTTCAGGATCTTCCGCCTTGATCTGTTCGGCCACCCGCTTGAACCGGTCCTGCTTGGCCCGGATGATCGCGTCCCGTACCGCCTGCCGCTTGTCCGGTTCAGTGCGGTCGATCCGTTCCAGTTCCGCCCAACTGAACGCCTGGGCGTCGTAGAGCGCCAGGCCGTACATGTCGGCGACTTCGCTGTCAGCTGACCCGAGAGTGCCGCGCAGCCAATTGCGGTAGAGCACCGCGTCGGTGACCACTTCGCTGGCCCGCTCCGCCGGTGGCCTGGGGTCGGCACAGTCACCGCTCTTGCAGTTGTCCGGGGTCAGCTGCTGCTCCCGGGGCCCGACGGCGGCGTGCACCACGTCAAGCGACTGGGTGAGGATCCCGTCGGCCAGGTTGGCCGACCAGACGGGGTACACCGCGACCGCGGTGACCACCAGCATCACGAACACCGCCCAGCCCGCGGTGGTCATCGAGTCGCTCATGTCTGCCTGCCGGGAGCGCCAGATCAGGTAGATCCCCACCACGGTCAACGTGACGGCGCCGAACCCCGTGAACACCTTGGTGTAGACGGTCTCGGTGGCACGGTCCAGCAACCGGTCCGCCCAGGTCCACAGTGACCCAGGATCCCAGGCCTTTTCCCGGACCGCGTTGGCGGAGCCTACGATGCCGCTGGCCAGCTTCAGTTCCCAGTTGGAGATCATGTTCTCGGTGGCGATTCCCGGATCCACTCCGGCGGCACCGCACCGCAGGCCGTAGGGGTGGAAGTCGTAGCCGCCGTACCCGTAGTCGATGTAGACGCCGGGGTTGTGCGCCCCCCGGGACGCTCCCGTGCGGGCGGAGAACCAGCCGGCCAGCCCGGAGTCCGGGGCGCTCGGCACCGGCGGATCCAGGCACGGGTCGGTGGCCTCCGGAAGCTGTTCCGCGCAGCGCTTCCATTCCCGCTTCCACTGGCTGGGGTCGCATTCGGCCGCGTTGGCCGAGGCGGCTGGAAAGAACAGCACACCGAACCCGGTCACCATCACGGTGAGCATCAGCGCTACCCGACGATCACGCGGAGTAGCGGGTTTGTCCGGTGAAGTACGCCGGGCGAATCGCGCGAACATCTCAGTTACCCCCGGGGCGTGCAGCCGAACCGCCACGGCCTTCTGTGCCGCGACGGGGATAGCGGAGTGGAGACGTCGGTAGCCCGGCGCTGGTGCCCGGTGATCTCGACGCGGGCGGCCCCGAGACCGGCGGCCCCGAGACCGGCGGCCCCGAGACCGGCGGCCCCGAGACCGGCGGTGCTGAGACCGGCGGCCCGGATACCGGCGGTGCGGAGACCGGCGGAGCCGAAACCGGAGGTGCGGAGACCTGGACGGTGCCGCCAGCCTGGCTCCCGCCCGGTGTGGTGTCCAGGTAGTCGAGCAGCCCCGGCACGTACGAGATGTCGACCCGCATCCGCTGCACCCGGCCGTCCACGTCCCGCATCACGAACTCCCGGTACGGCAGCCGCTCCTGCGACGACGGATCCACGGCGGACAGGGAGGCCAGGGTCTGCTCGTATCCCACGTCCCGGGGTACCCGCAGCATCCGCAGCGCTTCCGCGGCGATCTCGGGATCCTCCGCGATCCGGCCCACGAAGACGGTCGACACCAGGTTCTGGACGTCCAGGCCGAGGATGTCGCGCGGGTTCTGGGAGGCGACCAGGGCGGCCAGGTTCCACTTCCGGGAGTCGCGGGCGAGCCGTACCAGGAAGGACCGGCCGGAGCGCCAACCTTCCATGAAGTGCGCCTCGTCCAGACCGACCAGCTTCCGGCGGCGCATCTGGTCGGCCACCAGACCCGCGCCGCCGTAGCTCCGGCGTACCGCCAGGCGGTGCGCGGTGTGCAGCATCGGCAGCGCGAGCTGCTCCTCGGCGGACCAGTACTCCCGCTCGATCTTCAGGTCCGGCAGCCGCAACCCGGACATGGTGATCACGGTGAGTACGGTGTCATCCGCGAGTGAACCCTCCGGGGGTCGCCCGAAGAACAGCAGTGCCAACGGCATCTCGGCGGTGTCCAGCAGCAGGTTGCCCAGTTCCCGGCCGTCGTCCTCCAGGTCCTGAAGCACCCGTACCACGTCGTCCAGGGTGGACGTCTCCTCGGCCGGCACCTGGCGCACCGCATGGCGCAGCAGGGTCGCTGTGGATGCCTCCCGGGCGACCTGTGGGGGTACCAGCATCGAGGCGATGTCCTGCACCAGCATCCGGCGTTCGGCGCGGGCGTTGGAGAGCGCGATCTCGAATTCCCGGTCACCGACCGGCCCGGGTTCGTAGTGTTCCCGCAGCGGGGTCGGGATCAACGCGTACGGGGCGAGCGTGCCGTGCTCGGACCCGGTGAGGTTGACCACCCGCGAGTACGGCCGCAGCTCCGGCATCTGGCACAGCCGTGCCAGTGGTCCGGAGGGGTCCAGCAGCGTGACCTGGACCCCGCGCCGGGCGTTGAGGTAGCCCAGCGCACCCATCAGCGTGGACTTCCCGCCGCCGGGTTCGGCGACGAACACCGCGAGCCCGGAGCGTTCCCGTACCTCGGTGGGGAAGTGCAGGTCCAGGAACACCGGCCGGCGGCAGGTGCCGGCGGTACGTCCGATCAGGTCGCCCCGCCGGTCCCCGACCGTGGACGCGGCCTGCGGCAGCGCGGCGGCGAACAGCCGTACCGGCATCCGGCGGACATACCCGGTGTTGGCGATCGGCTCGCCCGGGATGAACTCGCGGGCCAGCCAGTCCTGGTTCTTCGGGTGCTGGAGCGCGACCCGCATGTCGCGGGAGTACGTCTTGATCACTCGGCGGGCACGCTCCAGGCACTCTTCACGGGTGCGGCCACCGACCGCGATCCGGTGCCAGCCGTGCACCCGGGAGGCGTCCAGCGGGAGTCCGGTGGTCATCTCGTCGCCCACCACCAGGGCACGTCGCGCGAGCCGTTCCAGTTCCGGGGGTGCGTCCATGCCGTGGTCGGCGTAGTCCACCTGCTGGGAACGGATCATCCGCAGCCGGTGTTCCAGGTTGCGGAACGCGTCCCCGGGCCCCAGCACGTCGACCCGACTGGACAGTTCCATGGCCCAGGGCAGCCGCTCGTGGAAGTGCAGCCAGGGCTCGTGTCGTTCCGGGATGTCGAGTGGTTCCATCCGGCCCACGGTGAGCACGGCGACGTGGCGTTCCTCGCCGGTCAGCCGGTTCACCAGCTTGACGGTGGAACCGTACGGTGCCCGGTAGCGCTCGATCTGCTCGGTGAGGGCGAGCAGGTCGCCGCGCTCCCAGTAGCCGTCGCTCACCGGGGAGAGTTGGCTCGGTGGTGCCATGCACAGTGCCACGCTCCGGTACAGCAGCCACTCCAGCTCGTGGGAGGTGACCCGCCGGCCGCGCATCCCGAACGCGCCGAGCACCTCGTCGAACTGCTCGACCAGTCGCCGGGTGCGCTGGCGTTCTTTGTCCGTGGTGCCCTTGCCGCGCCACCGGTTCAGCTTCTCCGCCCACACGTCGCCGAATCCCCGGCGGGTGAACGTGATCCCCAGGTACGTCTGCCCTTCGGAGGAGTTCGTCGACAGCAGGTGCCGCTGGGCGGCCACCAGGTGGTCGGCCCAGGTCGCCGCGCCGGGTACCGGGGGCAGCGGGTACGCGGTGTTCGAGGCCACCGTGCGGGCCCACTCGTCGGCGGGGAACGGTCTGGTGGTCCGCCGCAGGTGCAGTCGCATCCCGGCCAGGCCGGCGTACTGCTCGGCGATCGCGATGATCAGGTTTTCCCGCTCCTTGTCGGGGCGGAACGCCCAGCGCATTTCCGGCAGCCAGTACCAGGCGGTGACGGTGCTGGGGGTGAAGGTGAGGTGTCCGGCGATCTCGGTGATCGCGAGTTCCTGCCTGGCTTCGCGGTCCTTGTGCCGCGGCGGCTCCGGACGTCGGTAGCCGCCCCGCCTGGCCGGTGGGTCGGCGGGGGGCCGGCGCCGGGCCGGTGGCCGGGGACGGGCGGGTGCCGGCTGGCTCGGCGGTTTCGGGAGAGTTGGTTGCCGCCCGGCGGTACGGGGCGGGGCGGGTGGTTGCGGCGGCGGTATCGCCCGGCGGCGCGGCGGTGGCCGCATGCCCTCCGGTTCCGCCGGCCGGGCCCGTGATGGCGTCTGGCCACGCGACGGTGGTGTCTGGGCTGTCGGTGGTGGGACGTACCGGGGCTGGGGGTTCTGGCCGGTACGGCGTCGCGGTGGACTGGGAGCGGTGCTGTAGACCCCGTTGGACGGTGGCGGCGGGGTGGTGCTGGGAGAACCGGATGTGCTGGGCGGTGTGGCGCCAGGTCCCCGAAATACGACGAGCGGTGCGGGTCCCGACGCGGCGCCGGTGTCGGGCCCGCCCGGACTGTCTGCCGGCGACTCCCGCCCTTCCTGCGGTGCTCGCTCGGCTGACCGCTCTGGGGACCGGCTGTCCGACCGGTCGTCCCCTGAGGACGGTCGGTGGGACTGTGAAGCGCCGACAGACCGGTTGTTCACAGCAGCTCCTCACGGATGCGCACCTTCGATGCCACCAGGCTCGGCTCGCGCTGTTCCACGAGAGGTTCCCGAGTCCGGCGCCAGTCGGTGAGTGCTGTCCTGATTACTTTACGTGCAGGACGATCCGGGTCAACATGCCGAAACACGAAAGATGTGGTAACCATCGCGAGCGCGATCTCCCAGGCTGGGAACAGGTCCACTTCGAACGTGATCAGGTAGCGGATGAACATGAACGTCGGGACCAGCGCCGCGAACAGTCCGTACTGGGCGTACGGCAGGTGGAACGGGAGCGTGTAGCCGGGTGGGCCGAGGTAGAGCAGGCGTGCCCGATAGATGTCGTCGTCGGTGCGTAGTCGCATCGCCGCCCCCGTGACGCCTACGTGAAGAACAGGTCGACGAGGTAACCACCCAGGAAGATCAATGCCAGGGCGCCGCCGATGAACGCCAGGCCCACGATCGCGATCGCGGAACTGGTGACCACTTTGGAGACCTCACCCTTGCCGGCGCGGCCGATGAAGACCAGGCCGAGTACCGCGAGGAAGATCGGGGCGATCCTGCTCAGCAGGAACTTCACCACGCCCTCGGTGTTGATTCCGGTCGGCTGTTTCGGCCTGTGGTTGGAGGCCAGGACGTCCGGCACCGAGTTCGTCGCGTCGCCCACCAGCGTGACGATGCTGTGCAGTAACTCCGTAATGATCATCTCCGGCCTCCCCGGACGTGCGTGGCGATGCCCTGACCGGCCGGGACCGTCGCTGTGTCGCGCCGTGGGAACCCTGTTGGGGGACCCGGCGGCGCTCCGTACGACCGACGGTGCCGGTGTGAGTGGCTCATTGGTCTGTTGGCTTTCGGTGCAGCTTTCCGAAATGAACTGACTGGTACCGCCCGGTAGTGGACTGTCTCGATTGTGGCCGAGAGCGTTCCTGACTGTACATTGCACGTAACTATGAGACAAGACAGTCCACACTGTTGCATGCAACAATGATCCAGCTTTCGCTGACTGGCTGCGCTCACCACCTCGCTCCGACCTGACCCCACTGTCGCATCTCGATCGACCGTTGCACGAGGAGACCCCGGAATGGTGCCCACCGCGATCATCAGTTCGGGGCTGATGGCGGTTGGAGTGGCTGTCGCGATGCTGGGCGCGTACCAACTCGGCCTGGCGCGCGCCGCCCGCAAGTGGGACTCCGCGGACCGCTCACCCCGGATCGGGCGCGGTATGGCCACCGTCGGCGTGCTGCTGGGGTTGCTCCTGCTCGCTGTCGGTGCGGCGACACTCACCACACTGGTCGAGCTGCCTGACGCGACACCCGCCGCCCGGACCGGTCTGGGAATCGCGGCCGGCGTCCTGACGTTCGCGCTCGGCATGTACGGGACCGCGAGAATGGCCGACCGGGTGGAGCTCAACACCCTGATCCGTACGCCGTCCCGGTTCCGCCGGTTGCCCCCCGCCGGCTCGGCCCCCGCCGCCGCTGAGGCCGCCAGCCCCGAACCGCGGTCCGACCCGGTGGTGCCGCCCACCGCCCGGCCGGGCTGGGTGTACCGCGACGCGGGCGGCACCTGGTATCTCGTGGTCTCGGCCGGTGCCGGTTACCGACTGGTGTCGCTGCCGGATTTCAGGCTCGTCCCGATCGGCATGGTGAGAGAGCCGGTCACCACCGCGGGAAGCGTCGAACTCGCGGTCTGGCCGCTGTCCGAAGCTCCGGGGGTACGCGAAGGCGAAGCGCACCAGGCCGCCACGTGACAAGGCTGGCAGAGAACCGGAGGTACGGGTATGGCTGGGGCAACACCGCAGGGGGACGCGTCCGGGGCTGATCCGATCGCCTCCGCGGACTCGCCCGGCACCGGGGACGGTGCCGGGCCGGGATCCGGACCGGACGCCGACGGCGGTGCCGGAATGTCCCCGCCGATGCTGGCTGGCGAGGGCATCGACCCGGGGGAACGTACCCCCCGGTCGTTCCACCTGTCCCGGAGCCTGCTGGAGCGGGCCCGCGCGGCGGCGTACTGGGTCGCCAAGCTGCCAGGGCAGGCCGAACCGACGAACGTGAGTGAGCTGGTCGAACGGGCGTTGCGATCCGAAGTGGAACGGCTGGAACGGCTGTACAACGACGGTACGCCGTTCCCGGCGGTGCTGGGCCGGATGCGTACCGGGCCGGGTGCCTCGGGAGTGGAACGGATCCGGCGTGCCCAGCGGGCCCGCCGACGGCCCTCCTGACGGTTGTTCCCCGGGCTCGCCCGGCTCCCTGGGATATGCCCTGACCACGGCAGATGCCCGACGGTCGCGGAGTACGGTCTCGGGTGTGAGGGATCTGCCGAATCCGGACCGGCCGGTGGTGATCGGCGTGCTCAACGTGACGCCTGACTCGTTCAGCGACGGAGGACGGTACGCCGATCTGGACGCCGCGGTCGATCATGGGGTACGGATGCGTCACGACGGCGCGGACGTGATCGACGTGGGGGGCGAGTCCACCCGACCCGGCGCCGCTCGGGTGGCGCCCGCGGTCGAGCGGCAACGGGTGGTGCCCGTGATCGAGGCCCTGGCCGCGGCAGGTGTGCCGGTGAGCATCGACACCACCCGCGCGGAGGTCGCGGAGGCGGCGCTGGCGGCGGGCGCGCAGATCGTCAACGACGTCTCCGGTGGCCTCGCCGATCCCGCCATGGGGAAGGTCGCGGCGGTCGCCGGATGCCCGTACATCCTGATGCACTGGCGTGGCCACTCCCGCCAGATGCAGCGGCTCGCCAGCTACCGGGACGTGGTCCGCGAGGTGCGTGAGGAACTGTCGTCCCGGGTGGACAGCGCGGTGCGGGCCGGGGTCGCCTCCGACAAGCTCGTGATCGACCCGGGACTCGGATTCGCGAAGACGCCCGAGCACAACTGGCGGCTGTGCGCACACCTCGACGAACTGGTCGCGCTCGGCTACCCGGTTCTGGTCGGTACGAGTCGCAAGTCGTACCTGGGAAGCCTGCTGGCCGCCCCGGACGGAACCGCCCGGCCGGTCGGCGAGCGGGAGGCCGCGACCATCGCGACCACGGTGCTCGCGGTGGACGCCGGTGCCTGGGGGGTGCGGGTGCACGACGTACGCGGCAACCTTGACGCCATCAAGGTCTGGCAGGCGACCCGGCAGGCCCGGGTAAGTGGCCGGCCGGGCAGCGGGTCGGGTCAGGACCCCGGGCGATGAACGACCGGATCCGGCTGACCGGGTTGCGGGCCCGGGGCCACCACGGAGTTTTCGATGTCGAGCGGAAGCTGGGCCAGGACTTCGTGGTCGACGTCACCCTGGAGTTCGACACCCGCCGGGCCGGACACACCGACGACCTCGCCGACACCGTCCACTACGGCGAACTCGCGGACCGGCTGGTGGCCGTGGTCACCGGCGAGCCGGTGAACCTCCTGGAGACCCTCGCCGCCCGGCTGGCCGCGGTGTGCCTGTCCTACCCGGTACGCGCCGCCGAGGTCACGGTCCACAAGCCGCAGGCCCCGATCGGGCACGAGTTCACCGACGTGGCTGTCACGATCCGTCGTGAGGCGGCCCGGTGACGGTCGTGGTGTGCTCGCTGGGTGCCAACCTCGGTGACCGGCTGGCCCGGTTGCGGGACGCGGTCGACGGACTGCGGGCGCACCGGGTGTCCGGAGTGTACGAGACGCCGCCCTGGGGGGACCTCGACCAGCCGCGGTACCTGAACGCGGTCGCGGTCGGCCACCACCCGTCGCGCACTCCGCGTGACTGGCTGGCGCTGGCCCAGTCCATCGAGACGAGGGCCGGCCGGATCCGGGACCCCGCCCGCCGGTACGGCCCGCGACCGCTGGACATCGACCTGATCGCGATGTGGACGGAGTCCGGGGACCCGGTCCTCTCGGACGACCCGGAGTTGACGCTGCCACACCCGCTGGCCTGGCGGAGGGCCTTCGTCCTCGTACCCTGGC
Organism: Micromonosporaceae bacterium; assembly: GCA_036375165.1. Classification (GTDB taxonomy): domain Bacteria; phylum Actinomycetota; class Actinomycetes; order Mycobacteriales; family Micromonosporaceae; genus WHSM01. The sequence continues at coordinate 15,031 of DASUSI010000105.1, forward strand.
TCGAGTTGGACCCCGACGCGATCCTGCCGGGTCACGGCCGGGTCGCCGACCTGGTGGCCGGGCCCGAGGTCAACGCGGACACGCCAGGGGTGCACCGCCGTTGTGACCTGGTGCTGCGACCCGTGGCAGACTGCACGCGATGAGTCTGACAGCGTCCGGCTGCCGGTTCGGCAGGGTCGTCCCGGTGCCCGATGAATGACCAGCCCGAACCCCGGTTACGGCCCACCAGCCCGGCGACGCTGTTCGTGGTGGCGCTCACCGCCGCCGCCGGCTCCTGGGTGCTGATCGGCGAGTACTACGGTGATGTTCCGCAGTTGAACTGGTTGCCGGCACTCACCCTGTTGCTGCTCGCGATCGTGGAGGCCATCGCGGCTCGCGCGATCAAGGCGAGGATCGACCGTCGACCGGGCACCGAGCCGATGGATCCGCTGATGGTGGCCCGGTTCGTGGTGCTCGCGAAGGCCTCGTCGGTGGCGGGCGCGCTGTTCACCGGCCTGTACGGGGGCGTCCTGGTCTGGGTCTGGGCGGAGAGCAGTTCGAATCCGCACGCCGCCGCGGACGTGGCACCAGCCGCCCAGGGCCTGGCCGCTGCCCTGCTGCTGGTCGGGGCGGCGCTCTGGTTGGAGCGCTGCGGTCGGATCCCGGAGCCGCCCCGCGAGGAGGACCAGCCCGGCGAGAGCTGACACCGTGCCGGGGCCTGCCGGATGACGCATTCGAGGCGGTTCCGGTCGGGCGCGTTGTCGTTGGCGCGGGCGACCCCGGTACGGTGCCCGGAGCACAGTGCGATCTTCGGTCATGAACGGGTGCCCACCCGCGTACCCCAGGTGTGAGGTCCGCACCCGCGCGGGGCACCTGGAGGACTCTCCCGAGGAGCAGGTAATGGCGTACGACGCCTCGCAGAGCCGGCCGGTGTTCCAGACGGCCGTGGGGACCCTGGAAGGTTCGAGCGAAGCCACGCGTGACGTGGGGGCCTGGCAGTGGAGCGGGGGTGAGGGGTCGACCGACGGGCAACCTGACCGACTCGGCGTACACGGAATCTGGGAGCTGCTGCTCGCGCTGCTCGCGACGCTCACCGCGGCAACGGTGCACCAGGTCAATTCGGACGCGCTGCTGGGTGCCGGGCTGGAGGCCTTCCTGCTCCTGGCGGCATCCCTCGGACTCGCCGCCGTCGGCATGGGATGGTCGGTGCGCTCGGCGGTCCCCAATCTCGCGGTCGGCCCGATCGCGTTGGGTGCCGCGATGTTCTTCGCCCAGCAGGCGGAAGGTGGCCTCTGGTTCGGCGTCGGCGTCACACTCGCCGCGGCCACCGCCGCAGGTGTCCTGCTCAGTCTCCTGGTCATCGGACTTCAGGTGCCCGCCTGGGCGGGAAGCCTCGGCCTGGCAATGGGGGCGGCCGCCTGGCTGAGCGTCGGGCGTACCACCGGACTGCCGGAGGAGATCACATACCGTCCCGCCGACCACGCCGTGTACTGGTTCGTGGGATTCGCCGCCGTCTCCCTGCTCGGTGGCCTGCTCGGCCTCGGCGGGCCGGCTCGACGGGTGATCGGTGGTTTCCGGCCCACCGGTGATCCGTCGCAACGGCCGGGTTTCGTACCGGGGCTGACGGCGTTGGCCGCGCTGGTCGGTTCCTGCCTGCTCGCCGCGGCGGCCGGGATCCTGATGGCGCTGATCAGCCGGGGGGCGACCCCGGATTCGGGCATCGCGTTGACCGGCCTTTCCCTGGGCGCGGTGCTGGTCGGTGGCACCAGTGGGTACGGCAGGCGGGGCGGCGTGTCCGGAACGCTGCTCGGCGTGGTGCTGCTCAGCCTGGTGCTGCGGCTGGCGGCCGAGCAGGAGTGGCGGTTCCCACCGCTGGGGTACGCCGCTGTGGCCGTTGTGGTGGGTCTGCTGGTGACCCGGTTGGTCGAGGTGGCCGGCCGGCCGCGGGCCACAGCGGCAGCCGAGCTGCCCGAGTGGGTGCGTCCGGACGCCGTTGCGGCTCAGGGCCCGGCGGTTCCCAGGGCTCCGCTCGCCCTGCCGGTTGGGAGTTCCGCGCAACCGGTGGTACAGGGTGAAGTGCTGCGGGGTGAGACCGTCGTGGTGGAGGACTCTGGCCAGACCCGCGCGACCGCCCGGTCCGACGCCGCCGGTAGCGCCCGGTCTGGCAACGCTCCGGTGACCGGCCAGGCCGCCGCGGGTCGAGCCGGCCCGCCGCTGCGGGGCAGGATCGGCGACCGGGCCGAAAGACTGTCCAACCGCACCACGGGTTCGGCGGGTACCGGACAACCGACCGCCCCGGGGCCGCACTGATCCCTCCGGTCCCTCCGGTCACGGGTCGCGGCGCAGCGCGGCATAGATGTCGTCCGGGGTGATCACTCCGATTACCTGATCGCCTTGCCGTACCGCGACCCAACCGGTACCGCCTTCGAGCAGTTCGGCGAGCGCGTCCCGGAGGCTCGCGCTGGCCGGCACGCTCGGGGTACCGGCACCGGCCGCGTCCGGCAACGGTTGCACCAGGTCGCGGGGGATTCCGGTGACCGCGAGCCGTTTGATCCCCCGGTCGGCGCCGACGAAGGACGCCACGAACGAGCTGGCGGGCCTGCCCAGCACCTCCGCCGGAGGGGCGTACTGCTCCAGCTTGCCGCCATCCGAGAGCACCGCTATCCGGTCGCCGAGCCGGACCGCCTCGTCCACGTCGTGGGTCACGAACAGGATGGTTTTGCGGACCGCCGCCTGAAGTCGCAGAAACTCCTCCTGAAGTCGGCCTCGGACGATCGGGTCGACCGCGCTGAACGGCTCGTCCATCAGCAGCACGGCCGGGTCGGCACCCAGGGCACGGGCCAGCCCCACCCGCTGCCGCTGCCCGCCGGACAGCTCATGGGGGTAGCGGCCACCGTGCAGTCCGACGTCCAGGCCCACCAGGTCGAGCAGTTCCGCCACCCGTTCGGAGGTCCGGGGTCGCTCCCAACCGAGCAGCTTGGGCACCGTGGCGACGTTCTCCCGCACCGTCTGGTGCGGGAACAGCCCGACATTCTGGATCACGTACCCGATCCGACGCCGCAGCCGTACCGGGTCGGTGCGGGTGACGTCCTCGTCGTCCAGCAGCACCCGGCCGGCGGACGGCTCGATCAGCCGGTTGACCATCCGGAGCACGGTTGATTTGCCGCAGCCGGACGGGCCTACCAGGACCACCAGTTCGCCAGCCGGCACATCCAATGTCAGTTCCGAGACGGCCACCGTGCCGTCGGGGTACTGCTTGCGAACACCGTCCAGGCGGATCCTCGCGGCGGGTCGGGTAGCGTCCACCTGTGTCCTTCCTCGACGGCAGGTCGTCGGTGACCGGGCTGGTGCGGCCGGGTTGGCTGGCGGAGCCGCCAAATCCCTGGTTCTCCTGGGATTACGTACGGGACAACACAGAGATCCTCGCAAACGCCCTCACCGAGCATCTCGTGCTGACCGGGATCAGCGTGGCGCTCGCGATCCTGATCGGGATTCCGCTCGGGGTGTTGGCGTACCAGGTCCGCTGGCTCACGGGTTCGATCCTCGCACTGACCGGGTTGCTCTACACCGTGCCGTCGCTGGCGCTGTTCGCACTGCTGGCGCCGTTCACCGGGATCACCCGGACCACGGTGTTGATCGGGTTGGTGGCGTACGCGCTGCTGATCATTGTCCGCAACACGCTGACCGGGTTGCAGCAGGTGCCGGCCGAGGTGCGGGAGGCGGCGGCCGGCATGGGCTACTCGCGGCCCGCCATGCTGGCCCGGATCGAGTTTCCGCTGGCGATCCCCAGCATCATGACCGGGTTGCGGATCGCCACGGTCTCCACCGTTGCCCTGGTCACCGTGGGTGTGGCGGTCGGGTACGGCGGTCTCGGCCAGTTGATCCTGGAAGGGTTCCGCGCGAACGAGTACCGCGCCCAGATCGCCACCGCGACGATCCTGGTCGTGGCGCTCGCGCTGCTGCTCGACCTGCTGCTGGCGGGTCTCGGGCGGCTCGCCACCCCGTGGGCGAAAGGACGTTCCCGATGAGCCGGGTCCAGGCCGGGGTTCCGGGCCCGTTGCGGGATGCCGTGGTGTGGCTGAACGACCCGCTGAACTGGACCTTGCCCGGTGGGATCCTGGACCGGTTCGGTGAGCACCTGTGGATCTCGGGAGCCGCCGTGGCGCTCGGCTGCCTGGTGGCCTGGCCGTTGGGGCTCTGGCTGGGGCACACCGGGCGCGGCGGCGGCGTGGTGGTGCTGGTCGCCAACCTCACCCGGGCGATCCCGACGCTCGCCCTGCTGACCCTGTTCGTGGCCTCGTTCACCGGTATCGGGTCGCGGCCGGTGATTCTGGCCCTGGCGGTGTTCGCGGTGCCGCCGTTGCTCGCGAACGCGTACGTCGGGCTTCGGGAGATCGATCCGGAGGTACGGGAGGCCGCCCGGGGCATGGGGTTGTCCGGGTGGCAGGTGCTGCGCCGGGTGGAACTGCCCCTGGCGGTGCCTTACCTGGCCAGCGGCTTTCGCACCGCGGCGGTGCAGGTGGTGGCGACCGCCACCCTGGCGGTGTTCGTGGCGGGCGGCGGGCTCGGCAGCATCATCGCCGAGGGCATCGGGCTCGGGCTGGACTCGCACGCGGGTCAGGTGCTCGCCGGGGGCCTGCTGGTCGCGGGACTCGCGATGCTGGTGGAGGGCCTACTCGCGGTGCTGGAACGGGCGGTCACGCCGCGTCCGCTGCGGCGCACGGCGGCCCGGGCGCGCCGCCGGCACGCCACCCGCCGGGCCGAGGACCCGTCCGTGGGCGCTCCCGGTGTCGCCTGAGCGCGGCGGAAGCGACCTGGTCACCGTCCGGGGTCCTTGTATCACAAGATCACAACAGGCAGGGGTGACAGGTTGCGGGCGGCCGGTAAGCGGGATTGGGTGTGGGGTGCGGGTGACGCACCGTCGTCGCCCGACCGGACACGCGGTGTGGCGGGCAGAGGCCGCGCCGGGACACAGAAGGCGGGCGGAGATGCACACGTCAGAAGCGACAAAGACAACTCGGGGTCCCCTGGACGCCACGCGGCGCCGTGGCGCGATGCTGGTCCGTACCCTCGCATTCCTCTCGGCGGTGGCGCTCGCCGGAGCGCTCGCCGGGTGTGGCGGTGAGGGTTCGTCGGGTACCCGGAAGCAGGACGCCAAGGCCAGCGGCGAGGGCTGCGAGCCGGTCGCCGGCCAGGAACTGGTGGTCCTGGAGGATGACAAGAAGCTGCAGACGGTGGACAACGTGGTGCCGGCGATCAACGCCAGCAAGGCGAGCGCGGAACTGGTCGCGGCTCTGGACACCGTGTCGGCGGCACTGACCACGGAGAAACTGATCGGCCTGAACAAGGCTGTGGACCTGGAACGCAAGTCGCCTGACGCCGCCGCTGAGGCGTTCGCCAAGGCGGAAGGGTTGGGCGCCGGACTGACCAAGGGGTCTGGTTCGGTCACTGTCGGCTCCGCCGATTTCAGCGAGAACAAGACGCTCGGCGCGTTGTACGCGTATGTGTTGAAAGCGGCCGGCTTCGATGCGAAGGTACGTACCATCGGTAACCGGGAGCTTTACGAACCGGCTCTGGAAAAGGGGGAGATCCACCTGGTTCCGGAGTACGTCGGCACTTTGACCGAGTTCCTGAACCAGAAGCAGAACGGAAAGGGCGCCCCGCCTGCCGCGTCCAGTGATCTGGACGCCAGCATGAAGGCGCTGACGAGGTTCGGCGAAAATGCCGGCCTCAGGTTCGGCAAGCCCGCGGCGGCCGCCGACCAGAACGCGTTCGCGATCACGAAGGCCCTGGCCGACCAGCACGGCTTCAAGACCCTGTCCGATTTCGCGGCGCACTGCGGCGGCAAGGCGACCGTGCTCGGTGGCCCGCCGGAGTGTCCGAAGCGGCCGTTCTGCCAGCCGGGGCTGGAGGAGAAATACGGTCTCAGCTTCGGGTCGTTCAAGTCCCTGGACGCCGGGGGCAAGCTCACCAAGGACGCGCTGCGCAACGGTGATGTGACCATCGGCCTGGTGTTCTCCTCGGACGCTGAGCTGTCCCTCTGACGTCGGATCTCGCGCGCCCCGGTGGCAGGACACCGCCGGGGCGCGACCGTACCCGGCTTCCGGTCCAGGGTGCGTGCCGGCCGGTCTAGGCTCGGATCCTGTCGGGAGGAGGCTCAATGGCGAGTACCGCATCCAGCGATGGGCCAGGCAGCACGGTGGCATCGACCAGCACGGCCGGCCCGAGGACGGTACGGGCGCCGCGCGGCACCACCCTCACCTGCCGAACGTGGCAGACCGAGGCGGCGTACCGGATGTTGTTGAACAATCTCGACCCTGAGGTCGCGGAACGTCCCGACGACCTGGTGGTCTACGGCGGCACCGGGAAGGCGGCCCGGGACTGGGCCAGTTTCGACGCCATCACCCGGACCCTGGCCACGCTCGCCCCGGACGAGACCATGCTGGTGCAGAGCGGCCGGCCGGTGGGGGTGCTGCGCACCCACGAGTGGGCCCCCCGGGTGCTGCTCGCCAACTCCAACCTGGTGGGTGACTGGGCCACCTGGCCGGAGTTCCGCCGGCTGGAGAAGCTCGGCCTGATCATGTACGGCCAGATGACCGCGGGCTCGTGGATCTACATCGGCACCCAGGGCATCCTGCAGGGTACCTATGAGACCTTCGCGGCAGTGGCGGCCAAGCGTTTCGGCGGCACTCTGGAAGGCACCCTGACGCTCACCGCCGGATGCGGCGGCATGGGTGGGGCGCAGCCGCTGGCGGTCACCATGAACGGTGGTGCCTGCCTGATCATCGACATCGACCCGACCCGGTTGCGCCGCCGCGTGCGGACCCGCTACCTGGACACCGTGGCGGACAGCCTGGACGACGCGATCGAACAGGCGGTCGCCGCGAAGCGGGACCGGCGGGCGCTCTCGGTCGGCGTGGTCGGCAACGCCGCCACTCTGGTTCCGGAGATCCTGCGGCGCGGGGTGCCGGTCGACATCGTGACCGACCAGACCAGCGCCCACGACCCGCTGAGCTACCTCCCGGAGGGGGTTGAACTCCCTGACGCGCCCGACTACGCCGCGAAAAAACCCGAGGAGTTCACCGACCGGGCGCGCGCCAGCATGGCCAGGCACGTGGAAGCGATGGTCGGTTTCCTGGACGCCGGGGCCGAGGTGTTCGACTATGGCAACTCGATCCGCGGTGAGGCGAAGCTCGGCGGCTACCAGCGGGCCTTCGCATTCCCGGGCTTCGTCCCGGCGTACATCCGGCCGTTGTTCTGTGAGGGCAAGGGTCCGTTCCGGTGGGCGGCGTTGTCCGGTGACCCGTCGGACATCGCGAAGACCGACCGGGCGATCCTCGATCTGTTCCCGGAGAACGAGTCGCTCGCCCGGTGGCTCCGGCTGGCCGGGGAACGGGTCGCGTTCCAGGGACTTCCGGCGCGGATCTGTTGGCTCGGCTACGGGGAACGGGACCGGGCCGGGCTGCGGTTCAACGAGTTGGTGGCGGACGGCACCCTGAAAGCGCCGATCGTGATCGGCCGGGACCACCTGGACTGCGGCAGCGTGGCGTCGCCGTACCGGGAGACCGAGGGGATGGCCGACGGATCCGACGCGATCGCCGACTGGCCGCTGTTGAACGCCCTGGTGAACACCGCGTCCGGAGCCTCCTGGGTGAGCATTCACCACGGCGGCGGGGTGGGCATCGGCCGGTCCATCCATGCCGGACAGGTCACCGTCGCGGACGGTACCGCGCTGGCCGAGCAGAAGATCGAACGGGTACTCGGCAACGACCCCGGGACGGGCGTGATCCGGCACGTCGACGCCGGGTACGAGCGCGCCGAGCAGGTCGCGGAGCGGCACGGGATCCGGGTCCCGATGCGTGAGACTGACGGCGAACCGCGCTAGGGCGTCCAGTGACAAGCCTGCTGGTCGACAACATCGGCCTGCTGGTCACCGCCGATCCGGAGCGGGGCGCGGGTCCTTTGGGCACGCTGACCGATGCGGCTCTGGTGGCCGAGCACGGCGCGGTGGCGTGGCTTGGTCCGCGGGCCGCCGCGCCTGACGCCGACGACAGGTTGGATGCCGGGCAGGGTTGTGTGCTGCCGGGCTTCGTGGACAGTCACAGCCATTTGGTCTTCGCCGGGGACCGGTCCGCCGAGTTCGCGGCCCGGATGGCCGGCCAGCGCTACACCGCGGGCGGGATCCGGGCCACGGTCGCCGCCACCCGCGCGACCTCCGACGCGGGCCTGACGACCCGGGCCCGCGCGCTCGCCGCCGAGGCGCTCGCCCAGGGCACCACCACACTGGAGATCAAGAGCGGGTACGGGCTGACAGTGCCCGACGAGGCCCGGTCGCTGCGACTGGCCCGGGACATCACCCCGGAGACGACGTACCTGGGTGGCCACGTGGTGCCGGCCGAGTTTGACGGTCGGGTGGACGACTACGTGGACCTGGTGGCCGGGGAGATGCTCGACGCCTGCGCCCGGTATGCCCGGTGGGCGGACGTGTTCTGCGAGCGTGGCGCTTTCGACGCGGACCAGGCCCGGGTCATCCTGACCGCCGCGAAGGCCAGGGGGCTGGGGGTACGGGTGCACGCCAATCAGCTCGGCCCCGGCCCGGGGGTGCGGCTGGCCGCCGAACTCGGTGCCGCCAGCGCCGACCACTGCACGTACCTCTCGGATGGGGACGTGGTGGCGCTCGCCGACTCCGGCACCGTGGCGACGCTGCTGCCTGGCGCGGAGTTCTCGACCCGCTCGCCCTACCCGGACGCCCGCCGGCTGCTCGGCGCGGGAGTCACCGTGGCACTGGCCACCGACTGCAACCCGGGAACCAGTTTCACCTCCAGCATGCCGCTCATGATCGCGTTGGCGGTCCGCGAGATGGGGATGACGTGTGAGGAAGCGGTGTTCGCCGCGACCGCCGGGGGTGCCGCGGCGTTGCGCCGTACCGATGTGGGCAGGCTCACTGTCGGCTCTCGAGCCGACGCGGTGGTGCTGGCGGCTCCCTCGTATGTGCATCTTGCTTACCGACCGGGAGTGCCGCTTGTGCGGAGCGTGATCAGAACAGGAAGATCGTCGTGACTTGATCAAATTTTGTCCCCATGGAGGGACACGTCCCTCTATCGGGTGCCGCTGTCGCTGGGTAGCCTCTAGCACCATGCCGGCCAGCCAGACCAGACGCAACTGGCGTGTGCGGTGGCTCCCGGTCCTGTTCTGGACCGGGGCGGGACTGGCCCCGCTCGCCACGTTGTTCCTGTTGCTGGGTCAGGGCGGGGGCCCACTGAGGCTGGCCGCCGTGCTCGCCATCCTGTGCGTCGTACTCATCGGTCTGTCCGTGGTCCTTCGCAACGACGCCGGAGCGGTGCGTGCGCAGCTGGAGTCCATAGTGCTCGATGAGATCGACGCGCTCCGAGAGGAGAGTCGCGAGGACATCGTGGCGGTGGCCCGCAAGCTCCATTCGACGTTCCATGAGGAAGCGGCCGATCTCGCAGATCAACTCGAGGAGATACGCGACCAGTTGTCCCAGCGGATCGGGGCGGCCCCGGCCCAGATGCCGCAGCAGGACGCGGCGGCGTTCAATAACGGCCTGGTGCGTACCGAGACCGTGCGGCAATGGCAGCGGCCCACCGTTGCCTCTGATGAGGTCGACCCGCGGAGCCACGGCGGGGTACGGCCCGTAGTCGCCAGTGCCGCCGTGGCACGTCCCGTGTCCGGTCTCCCGCAGCGGTCCGTGCCGGATTGGGCGGGAACCGGCGGTTGGCGGGAGTCCCGGCAGCCGGCCGCGACGGGGCGGGCGACGATCCAGCCCTCCTCGCAACGCAACGGCCACCATGACGACTACCCGGGTACCAGAGCGCCTTCCCGCTCGGACCCGTTCGGTGACGTCGGCAGCCGCGAGGAACGGGCCCAGCGATCCGGCGGGATCCCGGCGAGCCCGGTCTCGCCAAGTCCGGTCTCCTCAGGCCCGGTCTCCTCAGGCCCGGTCTCGCCAAGTCCGGTCTCTGCGGTGCCCTCGGCCAACTGGCACTACCCGAACGGCGGCGGTTACCCGAACGGCGGGAACCCTTCGAACGGCAGCACGTACCAGCGTGGTGGCCGCAACAGCGGGCGTCGACGCGCTCCCGAGCCGGACGGCCCGGCACCCATGGCGGCGATCGAGTCAGGTCACCACACGGGGGACCCGTGGGCCGACCTTCGCGGGGATGGCGAACCCTCCGGGTCGATCGGTGCCGCAGGTTCTGACGCCGTAGAGCACGGCCCTGGCTACTACGACACGGGTGCCCGCTATGGCCGTACGGCGGTTGGTTCCGCGGCGTACCGACACCCTGAACCATCGGACACCGACTGGCGCGGCTCCTACCGCTGACCGACGAGACCGCCTGACCATCGGCCATTACTTGTCGACGTCACCGACCACGAAGAACATCGAGCCCAGGGTCGCGATCAGGTCGGGCACCAGGGTGCCCGGCAGCAGGCTCATCAGTGCCTGCACGTTCGAGTACGACGCGGTGCGCAGCTTCAGTCGCCACGGGGTCTTCTCCCCCCGGGAGACCAGGTAGTACCCGTTGATCCCGAGCGGGTTCTCGGTCCAGGCGTAGGTGTGCCCTTCGGGGGCCTTCACCACCTTCGGCAGTCGTACGTTGACCGGCCCGGAGATCCGGTCCACCCGGTCCAGGCAGGCCTGCGCCAGGTCCAGCGATACATACACCTGTTCCAGCAGGCATTCGAACCGGGCATGGCAGTCCCCGCTGGTGCGGGTCACCACGGGTACGTCCAACTCGCCGTACGCCAGGTACGGCTCGTCGCGACGTAGGTCGAAGTCGAGTCCGGAGGCGCGTGCCACCGGGCCGGAAGCGCCGTAGCCGGCCGCTGCCTCGGCGGACAGCACACCGACGCCGACGGTGCGGGCCATGAAGATGTCGTTGCGCCGGATCAGATTGTCCAGGTCCTTCATGCCGGCGCGCACCTGGTCGATGGCCGCCCGTGCCCGGTCGGTCCAACCTGCCGGTGCCTCCTCCTTCAGGCCGCCGACCCGGTTGAACATGTAATGCATCCGGCCGCCGGAGATCTCCTCCATCACCGCCTGCAAGGTCTCGCGTTCCCGGAACGCGTAGAACACCGGCGTGATGGCACCGATCTCCAGCGGGTACGACCCGAGGAACATCAGGTGGTTCAGTACCCGGTTCAGTTCGGCCAGCGCGGTACGAAGCCAGATCGCCCGTTCCGGGACCTCGATCCCCATCAGGCGTTCCACGGCGAGCGCCACGCCGAGTTCGTTGGAGAACGCCGAAAGCCAGTCGTGCCGGTTGGCCAGCACGATGATCTGGCGGTAGTCGCGCACCTCGAACAACTTTTCGGCACCACGGTGCATGTAGCCGATGATCGGCTCGGCGCTGATCACCCGCTCACCGTCGAGTGTCAGCTTGAGCCGCAGCACCCCGTGCGTCGACGGATGTTGCGGACCGATGTTGAGCACCATGTCGGCGGTGTCGAGCCCGGTGCCCGTACCGACAACCAGTTCCCGCGTCACGTGGTGCATCGTCCCACGCGCACCGGGTGCACCGTCCAGCCCCTACCGGGATCCATGATCTTTCGGCGTCCCACCGCTGCAACAGCAACGGGAGCCGGTCCGGCATCACAGGATGACCGTCGAGGGGAACGGCGACTCGTCGAGCGTCACGCCGACCGGCTGCAGTACCCAGAAGTGGCCACCGAGACCGTCCGGCGCGGTGAGTTCGGCCGCCTCGCTCGCCGCACTCAGCGCCCGCAGGTACCCCGCCGGATCGGTTTCGGCGAGAGCCAGCGCCGGGCGCCGCCCGGCCACGCCCAGCGCCCGCAACGCCTCCCGTTGGGTGAGCACCTCCGGCCCGGCTCCCGCAACGGCCGCTCCCGCCGCGGCCACCGCGTCGATCGCGACATGCGCCGTCACGTCACATGACCCGTCAGGTAGCGGCGGAACCTGGCGGCCTTCCCGGTAGCCGGTGAGGGTGCCGTGGGCGGGGCGGGCGGCTGCCAGGTGTCCATAGTCGACGGCGAGCGCCAGACCACGCCGCACCGTGGCCACCGCCGCCACCCAGGCGGTGTCCCGGGGATGGCCGATCTCGGCCCGCGTCCCGGGCTCGGGTCCGAGCGGCCACCAGTGTTCCAGCCAGGCGGCGTCGAGCGCGGTGGGCGGATCCCCGAGTCGTTCCACACCGGTCGGTGGCTCCACCAGCACGAGCCGCGGCTTCCCGGCCTCGTCCACCTCGGCCACGTCCACCGGTACGTTGTCCAGCCACTCCGTGGCGACCAGTAGCCCGAAAACCCCGCTGGGAGGCTCCGCCGTCCAACCGATCCAGTCCGGCACGTCGTCCGGTCGTGGGGCCAGTTCCACGGCGGTGAAGCGTGTGCGGTCCTGGATTCGAGCGGGGAGCGCGGCGGCCAGCCCGAGCAGCAGTTCGCCCCCTCCGGCGCCGACGTCCACGATGTCGAGCCGGTCCGGATGTCCCAGGGCGTCGTCCACCCGCTGCGCCAGCCGTGCGATCGCCGCCGCGAACAGCGGTGAGGCGGTGACGCTGGTACGGAAGTGTTCCGCCGGGGCGTGCCGGACGAAGAACCCGTCCGGTCCGTACAGGGCCCGCTCGGTCGCGGTCCGCCAACCCCACACCGGTGCCATTGTGCTGCGTCAGGTGCGCGACCGCGACGCTGGGTTCGGTGCGCCCACACCGCGCTGTCGGGTAGGGCAGGTGACGCTCGGAGGCCAGTGAAGGTTGTCACTGGACCTACGCGGCAGTCGGCGCGCCAGAGCATACTGACCACGACCGGTACCCGTACAGAGGACTGGATCGTCGGCATGAACGCACCCGCGCGTACCCCGCAGGACCGGCCCGGACGGTTGCGCGTCGGCGTGGTCGGCGCCGGCCGGGTGGGGTCCGTCCTCGGTGCCGCCCTCCACCGTGCCGGCCATGGTGTGGTCGCTACCACCGCCGTATCCGCGCACTCCCTCGCCCGGGCTGCCCGGCTGCTCCCCGGGGCCGAGGTCCTCTCCGCCGACGCGGTGGCGCGCCGTGCCGACCTGCTGCTGCTCGCGGTCCCCGACGACACGCTGTCGGACCTGGTGGCCGGGCTGGTCCGGACCGCCGCGGTTCGGCAGGGACAGATCATTTTCCACACGTCCGGAGCCCACGGTGTGGCGGTGCTGGCACCGGCCGCGCGGGTTGGCGCGTTGTGTCTGGCGCTGCATCCGGTGATGACTTTCACGGGGCGCCCGGAGGACCTGGACCGGATCAGCGGTATCTCGTACGGCGTCACCGCGCCACCGGAGCTACGGCCGGTCGCGGAGTCGCTGGTCGTCGAGATGGGCGGCGAGCCGGAATGGGTGTCCGAGGCCGACCGGCCGCTCTACCACGCCGCCTTGGCGCACGGCGCGAACCACCTCAGCACACTGGTCAACGAGGCGATGGACCTGTTGCGTCAGGCGGGGGTGGCGCACCCCGAGCGCATGATCGCGCCGCTGTTGTCGGCCGCTGTTGACAACACCCTGCGACTTTCCGACCGTGCTCTGACCGGCCCGGTGGCGCGGGGCGACGCCGGTACTGTCGCCTGCCACCTGGAAATCCTCGCTTCCCGGGCACCGGAGTCTGTCGCCGCCTACCTGGCGCTCGCGAGGCGTACCGCGGACCGGGCGATCGGCTCCGGCCGGCTGCGCACCGGGGACGCGGAGGCCCTGCTCGGCGTACTCACCAACCCGCAGCAGGGAGCCACGACGTGAACCTGGTCGAGGACCGGCCGGCACTGGCGGATGCCCGTGACAAGCTGACCGGACGGGTCGCCGTGGTGATGACGATGGGAGCGCTGCACGACGGGCACACGGCGCTGCTGCGGGCCGCTCGCTCCGGCGCCGACCAGGTGATCTGCACGATCTTCGTGAACCCGTTGCAGTTCGGGCCGAACGAGGACTTCGACCGGTACCCGCGTAGCTTTGACGCGGATCTGGCGGTCTGCGCCGGGCATGGCGTGGACCTGGTGTTCGCACCGACCCGGGAAGTGGTCTACCCCGACGGTGACCCACTGGTACGGCTCAACCCGGGCAGGCTCGGCGAGGTGCTGGAGGGTGCCAGCCGCCCCGGGTTCTTCCACGGGGTGCTCACCGTGGTGCTCAAGCTGCTGCACCTGACCCGGCCGGACGCCGCGTACTTCGGTGAGAAGGACTATCAGCAGTTGACCCTGGTACGCCGGATGGTGCGGGATCTCGACGTGCCGACCGAGATCGTCGGGGTACCGACGGTACGGGAGCCGGACGGCCTGGCACTGTCCAGTCGCAACAGTTATCTCGCCGTGGAGCAGCGGTCCGCCGCACTGGCGTTGTCCCGGGCGTTGTTCGCTGGTCAGACCGCGGCGTCGCGCGGCGCGGAGCAGGCGCTGGCCGCGGCCCGGTCGGTGCTCGCCGCCGAGCCCGGGATCGACCTGGACTACATCGAGCTCACCGGCCCGCACCTCGGCCCGGCACCGACCGCCGGGCGGGCCCGGTTGCTGGTCGCCGCCCGGGTCGGCACGACCCGGCTGATCGACAACGTCGCGCTCGTGCTGGGAGGAACGGGTCGATGATCCGTACCATGCTGAAGTCCAAGATCCACCGTGCCACGGTGACCCAGGCGGACCTGCACTACGTGGGCTCCTGCACTGTGGACCAGGAACTGATGGACGCCGCGGACCTGCTTCCCGGTGAGCAGGTCTGCATTGTCGACATCACCAACGGCGCGCGCCTGGAAACGTACGTGATCCCCGGATCCCGGGGCAGTGGTGTGATCGGCATCAACGGCGCGGCCGCGCACCTGGTGCACCCCGGCGACCTGGTGATCCTGATCTCGTACGGTCAGTTCGACGATGTCGAGGCGCGTCGGCTCCGGCCCAGGGTGGTGCACGTGGACAGTGGCAACCGGGTGGTCGAGTTGGACACGGACCCGGCGGGTGTCGCCGCCGGCATGGTCCAGCCACTGGTACGCGGGGACGTGACCGCTTGACGTCCGCTGTGAGCCGGTGCCGGGATCTCCGATGAGCCTGATCCTGCCGCCGCTGCCGCGCCGGCTCCCGGCACCGCCGCCGGGCTGGTCCGAGACCACTGACGTCTGCGTGATCGGCTCCGGGATCGCTGGTCTGACCACCGCGCTGCACCTGCGAGACGCCGGACTGCACGTCACCGTGGTCACCAAGGTCACCATCGACGAGGGCTCGACCCGGTGGGCGCAGGGCGGCATCGCCGCCGCGCTGGACCCGGCGGACTCCCCGGAGCAGCACGCCCGGGACACCCTCCGGGCCGGGGTCGGGCTCTGCGATCCGGCCGCGGTCCAGGTGCTGGTCCGGGAGGGCCCGGAACGGGTACGCGAGCTGATCAGGTTCGGTGCCGAATTCGATCGCAACCCGGACGGGACCCTGATGCTGACCCGGGAGGGGGGTCATCTGGTCAACCGGGTGGCGCACGCGGGTGGGGACGCCACCGGAGCCGAGATCCAGCGCGCACTCCAGGCGGCGGTACGTCGCGACCCCTGGATCCGGCTGATCGAGCACGCTCTGGTGGTGGACCTGCTGCGGGCCCCGGACGGCCGGGTCTGCGGCGTGACGCTGCACGTGCTGGGGGAGGGCACGCCGGACGGCGTGGGCGCGGTGCACGCGCGTGCCGTGGTGCTGGCCACTGGTGGCATGGGCCAGATCTACCGGACAACCACGAACCCGTCCGTGTCCACCGGGGACGGCGTGGCGCTGGCACTGCGGGCCGGCGCGACAGTGACCGACCTGGAGTTCGTCCAGTTCCACCCGACCGCCTTGTTCCTGCCGGGCGGCAGCGGTCAGCAGCCGCTGGTCAGCGAGGCGCTGCGCGGGGAGGGCGCCCACCTCGTCAACGAGGGCGGCAAGCGTTTCATGGTGGGCCAGCATGAGATGGCCGAACTGGCCCCCCGGGACGTGGTGGCCAAGACGATCATGCGGGTGATGCGTGAGGAGGTCCTGGACCATGTGTGGCTGGACGCCCGGCATCTCGGGGCCGAGGCCCTCGAGGCCCGGTTCCCGACGATCCTGGCGAGCTGTCGGTCCGTTGGAGTGGATCCGGTGACCGACTTGATCCCGGTCGTCCCCGCGGCCCACTATGCCTCTGGCGGGGTGCGTACCGACCTTCAGGGGCGTACCACCGTGCCGGCGTTGTACGCCTGCGGTGAGGTCGCCTGCACGGGGGTACACGGAGCGAACCGGTTGGCGTCCAACTCACTGCTGGAGGGCCTGGTGTTCGCACGCCGGATCGCGGCGGACATCCGGTCCCATGTGCCGGACCTGGCGGAGCCGGACCCGGCGGCCGGGGAGCCGGGTCGCGTGCTGCCGGAGGAGATCCGTTCCGGACTGCGGGAGACGATGACCCGGGGTGCGGGGGTGCTGCGCTCCGCCGCCTCGTTGCGCGCTGTGGCCGGCGACCTGGAACGCCTCGCCACCCCCGGGGGCATGCCGGAGACCGGGACCTGGGAGACCGCCAACCTGTTTACGGTGGCCACGGCGTTGGTCTCGGCCGGGTACGCCCGTGAGGAGACCCGGGGCAGCCACTGGCGTGAGGACTTCCCGGAGCCCTCTGGCTCCTGGCGGGGTCACCTGGTGACCCGACTGGACCCGGACGGACTGCTGCGGGTGACATTCGAGGAGTTGCCGTGAGGCCAGCAACTGGGAACGCGCTGGCCGCCGCCGGCCTGGACCGGCAGGCTGTGGCGCGGATCGTGGGTACCGCCCTGGACGAGGACCTGGGCCCCGACGGTCTGGACGTCACCAGCGTGGCGACCGTCCCAGCCGGCCAGGCCGACACCGCGGACCTGGTGGCCCGCGGTGCCGGCACGGTTGCCGGACTCCCCGTCGCGGCGGCGGTCTTCGACCTGGCCTCCGGCAGCGCTCTGGAGTTCCACGCCAACGTCCAGGACGGCGCGGACGTGCGCCGGGGTGACCGACTCGGCACGGTGTCCGGCCCCACCCGGGCACTGCTCGGCGCCGAGCGCACCGCGCTCAACCTGCTCTGCCGCCTCAGCGGGGTCGCCACCCACACTCGCGCCTGGGTCGCAGCCCTGGAGGGCACGAAGGCACGCGTGCTGGACACTCGCAAGACCACACCTGGGCTGCGCATCCTGGAGAAGTACGCGGTGCGGGTGGGGGGCGGCAGCAACAAGCGGATGGGTTTGTACGACGTGGCGATGATCAAGGACAACCACAAACTGGCCGCCGGTGGTGTGGCTGCCGCCTACCGGCGGGTACGTGAGGCGTTTCCGCGGCTGCCCGTCCAGGTCGAGGTGACCACCGTGGCCGAGGCTGAGGCGGCGGTGGATTCTGGAGCGAACTTCCTGCTCTGCGACAACATGACCCCCGATCAGCTCCGTGATGTGGTCGCCGTCGTGGCGGACCGGGCGGAACTGGAGGCGACCGGTGGCCTGACCTTGGAACGGGCGAGGGAATAC
>DASUSI010000106.1:0-7593 GCA_036375165.1 Micromonosporaceae bacterium
GGTACGGCCCGGCGCAGATCACCGTGATGTAGGTGCTCATCCGTGGCGTCTGTACGAAGTGGACCGTCTTCACGTCGTCCTGGTCGTCCTGCGACGCCACCGGCATGTTGGAGATCACCTGCCAGTCGCGGGGCGTCGTGACGTGGAACGTGAACCGCGACTTCAGGTCCGGCTGGTCGAAGCAGGCGTACGCCCGCTGCGCGTCGGTGGTCTCGAACTGGGTGTAGAGATACGTCGAGCCGTCCACCGGATCGCTGGTCCTGTGTACCCCCTGCCCGCTGTTGGAGTAGTGGAACTCCGCTTCCACGACGATGGTGTTGTCCGAAGTGAGACGGGGAAGGGTGAGCCCGCGGTCCGGCGACCAGTCGGAGAGGTCCAGCGGTACCCCGTTCAGCGTCGCGCTGTGGATCCGGTCGGCCGCCACCTCGATGAAGCTGTCCAGACCGGGCTCCCGGCACCTGAAAGCGATTTCGGAGCGTGACCGGAACGTCCGCTGGCTGGGGTCACCGGCACCGCTCAGGTCGAGCGTCACATGGTACGAGTCGACCTCCAGCAGCCGAGTCCTTTCGGCCGCTTCGGCGCGGACCAGGTTGCGGATTCCAGCCACGTGCTCCTCCGGATCTCTGCGGACATTTACCCGGCGAGTCTGACATGCCCCGGGCTGCCCCCGTCGTCGGCGCGGGACCCGAATAGGGGACCCGCAAGGGAGATCTTCGTGACGCTGCGTCGCCTGGTCGTCATCCTCACCGTCCGACAGTATCGACCCCCGCCAACCGGTGACCGGACCGCCGTGCCATGTCCTACGCGCGCCCGGTCCTACGCGCGCCCGTGCTGCCTCCGACGCCCGGATGCGGGTAGCGTCAGCGCCACTGACCCGGTGATCGGAACCGGCGTCGAGTGATCATTAGGCTGGCCGGGACCTGTCGGCCGGAGAGTGGAAGGACCGGCATGACGATCGCGCACCCGATCGCCCGGGCGTGGGTGTCCACCGGTGGCACCGGAGCACAGAACTACGACGAATTCGCCGACGACGCGGAGATCACAGCGATCGTCTCCGCGAATCCGGCGAGCGCGCTCGCCGTCGAGATGCCGCACCGTACCCCGGAGGCCGTGGCCGCCGGCCAGTCGTTCCGCGAGGCGCTGCCCGCGGCGGTCGGGCGACTGCGGGAACTGCGTTCCAGCGGCCGGTTGGGCGCCGTGGAACGGTGTGCCGCCGTCTACCGGATATCGGACCCGGATCCGGCGTCCGCGCCGTCCGGGTACGGGCTTTTCTGCATGATCGACAGCGACCAGATCTCCACCTCCGCGGACGAGCCTGGCCTGGTGATCCGCAACGAGGACGTGTTTCTGGAGAAGGTGAAGGAACGTACCGCGTTGGCTCAGGCCACCGGACATCTGCTCTCGGCCGTACTGCTGCTGCAGACCGGAAGCGGCGAGGAACTGCAGCAGGCGCTGCGGGCAGCTGTCGAGCGACTCGGCGAGCCGGCGGTGAGCGACACCGACCAGCAGGGTCGGATCCACGAGGTGTGGCCACTGGGTCCTTCGGCGGAGGCGGACCGGCTGCTGGCGCTGGCCGGGGACGGTGAGCTCATCGTCGCCGACGGCAACCACCGCACGCTCGCCGCACAGACCGGTGGGCTGCGCCGGTTCCTGGCCGTGGTCACCACCCCCGGCTCGGTGGTGATCCGCCCCTACAACCGGTTGGTGGCTGAGCTGCCGCTGCCCGCCGCCGAACTGCTCGACCGGCTCGACACCAGCCCGCTGTCCGGCCGACCCGGCATCCCGGCCACCGCCGGTACGGTCCACCTGTACCTCGCAGGCCAGGGGTACGCCGTACGCATCGCAGCCCCTGAAGCCGCCAGCGTGGTGGAACGGCTCGACCACAGTCTTGTGGAGCAGCGCTTGTTCCGGGACCTTCTCGGGCTCGACCCGGGCGACAAGCGGATCAGTTACGTGGGCGGCGACTACCCGGCGCGGTGGTTGTGCGACGAGGTGGACGCCGGACGGGCTGAACTCGCCGTTCTGGTGGCTCCGGTCACCGTGGACGACTTCGTCTCGGTGAACCTCGCCCGGCAGAAGATGCCGCGCAAGAGCACCTGGTTCACGCCCAAGGCGCGGGCCGGTCTGGTGCTCGCGGACCTGGAGGCCGAGCGGTGACGCTGCATCCCCAGGCCCGGATGGCGATAGGGAGGCAGCGGACGGTTCCGCTGACCATGGAGACCCTGGGGGAGGCCCGCGCCAGTATGCGCGATGCCGTGCCGACCGAGGTCGGTCCGGGGCTGATGGTTCCGGTGGTCGAGGACGTGTCGGCCGACGGCGTGCCGTGTCGCCTGTACGACCCGCGCAACGGGCACGGAGCGCCGGTCGTGGTGTTCGTACACGGCGGCGGTTGGGTGCTGGGCGACCTGAACACCCACGACGCCGTGTGTCGCCAGCTCGCGGACCGGTCCGGCTGTGCGGTGCTGTCGGTGGCCTACCGGCTCGCCCCGGAGCATCCCTGGCCGGCGGCGGTCGATGACGTGGAGACCGCGGTCCGGTGGCTGCGCCGCAACGTGGCCGAGTACGGAATCGACGCGACCCGGCTCGCGATCGCCGGGGAGAGCGCGGGCGGTCACCTCGCAGCGGTGGTGGCCCGCCGCGGCCGCGACGCCGGCGACCCGTACGCGTATCAGGTGCTGGTCTATCCGGTGATCGACCCTGGTATGTCGACCGAGTCCTACCGGGCCTGCCGCGAATACGGTTTGGACCCCACCGCGATGCGGTTCTTCTGGGACGCGTTCTGCCCGGCCGGGGTGGACCGGACCCAGCCGGACGTGTCCCCGATGGCGGCGACGCTGGCAGGGCTGCCGCCGGCCCTGGTGATCACCGCGGAGTACGACCCGCTGCGGGACGAGGGGGAGGCCTACGCCGCCGCGTTGGCCGAGGCCGGTGTGCCCAGCGTGCTGGTCCGCTACCAGGGCCTCAATCACGGCTTCTTCCGAAAACTGGCGATGTTCGACGCGGCGAAACTGGCCGTCGACCAGGCCGCCGCGGCGCTGCGTGAGGGGCTGCTGGAGGTGCCCCGGTGACCGACTGACACACTGCCCGGCATGCGGGTTTACCTCGGGAGTGATCATGCCGGATACGAACTCAAGGGCGACCTGGTGGTCTACCTCACCGACCTGGGGCACCAGGTGGTGGACGTGGGGCCCCACCGGTTCGACCCGGAGGACGACTATCCGGCGTTCTGCCTGGTCACCGCCGCCCGCGTGGTCGCCGACCCGGGCAGCCTGGGAGTCGTGATCGGCGGCTCGGGCAACGGCGAGCAGATCGCCGCCAACAAGGTTCCGGGAGCCCGCGTGGCGTTGGCGTGGAGCGAACAGACCGCCCGGCTGGCGCGAGAGCACAACGACGCGAACCTGATCGGCTTGGGGGCCCGGATGCACAGCCGCGAGGAAGCTTTCGGGATGGTCCGGGCGTTCCTGGAGACCCCGTACTCGGCTGAGGAACGGCACGGGCGTCGGATCGGGCAGATCCGCGAGTACGAACGTTCCCGACAGTTGCCGTCCCTGCCGTAGCCGGGGCCGCTACCGCCTGCCGCCCAGGCCACCCGGTCGGAACGGCTCCCGAGGAACCCACCTGCGTCGCACGATGGTCAGTTCCCCCTCCGCCCGGCGGAGGTCCTCCTCGGTGGGCCGGGCCGCGTCCCGCGCCCGGGCCGCGGCAGACACACTGACCTGCGACGAACCGGATCCCAGCAGGCCACGCAGCCCTCGTTCGGTGTCCCGGTCGGTGGCCGGTGGTTCGGCGGGTTCCTCCTGGGTGGCCGTTGTCTGGTCCTCCGGATCCACGACCCGCACGGTAGAGGCTTCCACAGAGCCCTCGTCACCGTCCACGATGGGCGGACGCCGCTTCGCCGCGACATCGGCCGGGCTTGGTACCCCGCCCGATGCCGGCTGACGGTCCTTGCCGCTGGCCTCGGTGGAACGGGGCCGGCGGTTTCGCCTACGTTGCCGGTGGAAATCCGCCATGCCTGGACGGTACCCGACGCGCCGGCCATGGCAGGCTGTCCGGCGTGCCCGAAGGCCACACCATCCACCGCCTCGCCGCCGAGCACGCCCGGCTGCTCGACGGTTCCCCGGTCCGTACCAGCAGCCCGCAGGGCAGGTTCGTGGCCGGCGCGGCTCGGCTCGACGGAACCACGCTGGTGGGCACCGACGCCCACGGCAAGCACCTGTTCCACGGTTACCGAACCCCGGATGGGGAACCGCTGTGGCTGCATGTCCACCTTGGTTTGTACGGGCGGTTCTCGACCGGAGCCCCGCCGGCGCCACCGCCGGTGGGTCAGGTCCGGCTCCGGTGGCGTTCCGACCACGGCTATCTCGACCTGCGCGGTCCGGCGGCGTGCGACCTGGTGACGCCGGCGGAGAAGGCCGCGTTGCGGGACCGGTTGGGTCCCGACCCGCTACGACCCGACGCGGATCCGTCCCGGGCGGGGGAGCGGGTGCTCCGCAGTCGTACCCCGGTCGGGCAGTTGCTCATGGACCAGTCCGTGATCGCCGGAGTGGGGGCGGCGTACCGGGCGGAGGTGCTGTTCCGGCTGGGAGTCGACCCGCACCGGCCGGGCCGGTCCCTGGACCGCACCACCTGGCAGGAGATCTGGGACGAGGTGCGGGAACTGATGGCCTACGGGGTACGGGTGGGACGGATCGACACGGTACGGCCCGAGCACACCCCGGAGGCGATGGGCCGCCCGCCGCGGGTCGACCGCCACGGTGGCGAGGTGTACGTGTACCGCCGCGCCGGCCAGCCGTGCCTGGTGTGTGGCACCCCGGTGCGGGCCGGCGTGCTCGCCGCCCGAAACCTCTACTGGTGCCCCCGCTGCCAGCCCTCGCCGGTCTAGAACACCTCGGGGGCGAGCGGGGCCACCGGCCACCCGAAACCAGTGCTGGCGGCGACAACCGCTTCGGGACGGCCATCGACCAGCC
Organism: Micromonosporaceae bacterium; assembly: GCA_036375165.1. GTDB lineage: Bacteria > Actinomycetota > Actinomycetes > Mycobacteriales > Micromonosporaceae > WHSM01. Next base: position 4,968 of record DASUSI010000106.1, read on the forward strand.
CGGCGGCGGCCAGGCCACCCAACGACGTGCCCCCCAGGTAGACCGCTCCCAGTTCCCGGACACCGAGACTGATGTCGGCCGGCGCTCCGGTGGCCTCGCAGCGGGCCCCGGAAGCGTCCCCGGTGAGCCGCCAGCGGCCGGTGTTCTCCGGCAGCAGGTCGTCGGTCACATCCAGTACCAGGTCAACCGGCGCGGCGTACCGACGGGCCGCCAGCGCGGCCGGAACGTCCACGATCCGCAGGAAAAGTGCGTTGCTGAGCTGGCGATTCAGCCGACGCGGCGCGTCGACCAGGGAGAACAGCGGTTCGTCGACAGCGAGGAAGCGCGCCGACAGCTTGCGGGTCAGGTCGATCTCGAACAGGAACCGCCACAGTTCGGCGTACCCGACTGGATCCGGGCAGACCAGTTCCTCCACGGTGACCTCGGCGTTGGGTCCGCTCTCGTCCCACTGCGCGCGGGAGCGCCACAGCGCGTACCCGACGACCCCACCAGCGGTTTCGTACACCAGGCAGCGACGCTCGGTGGCGCCATTGCGATGCCGTTCGATGTCCGTCAGCCGGTACTCCCACCAGGGATCCTGTCGGCTGGAGAACCCCGGCCGGTGCCGCCACACCGACTCGTACACCTGGGCCAGGTCTTTCACGGCCTCGCCGGGGCTGGTGAGCCGCAGCCGGCCCGTGCCGTCCCCTGGGCTCACCCGAACCTCCCGGGTGGCGGCCTGGATGTTGACCTGCTGGGATGCCGCGCCGTAGCCATACCGGCCGTAGATCGGCTCTTCGCTGGCCCAGAGCACCGCCACCGGCTCGCGGCCGATCTCGCGGAGGTCCCTCAGCTGGCGGTGCATCATCCGGGTGAGCAGACCCCGGCGGCGGTGCGTGCCGAGCACGGCGACCAGGCTGACGTGCGCCGCCGGCAATGTCGCTCCCGGAACGCTCAGCTCACGGCTGAACCCGCCGGTGGTGGCCACCACCTGGTCATCATCGAAGATCGCCAGGCTGCGTTCGGGTTCGAAGATCTTGCGCTCGGTGTCCGTCACGTCCTGATGCGCGTCCTCGTGGAAGGCGTGCACGAGCATGCGGCAAAACGCCGGCCACTCCTCATCGGTGATCGGTCGCATCGGAAGCCCCTGGTAGCTCACGTGCAAATGTCTACTCCGTCGGGTGAGCGACTGCGAACGATTTGTCGCGACGCGGCTCGGTACCCTCGCAACTGTGCGAGAGGAGGTCTGAGGGGGTGGAGGCTGCGGCATTGCTGGATCTGGTCTGCGGGCCGGTCGGGCCGCTACCAGAGACACGTCAGCGTTACCGGCTGGTCAGCCATCTCGGGACAGGCGGCCAGGCCGAGGTCTACCGGGCGGTACGGGTCAGTGGCGGGATCACGTCGGCGCCGGTCACCGTAAAGGTGTTCCGGGCCAACGGCGAGCGGCCTTTGGATGAGCAGCTGCGGTCCTGGGACAAGGGCGACGCGGTGTTGATGGACCTCAACAGCCGCGGCATCACCGGGATCTGCCGTCGGGCGGACGGCTTCTACGCACCGCCGCCGCACCCTCCCAGGAAGCGTCCGGTCGGCGAGCCGGTGCCGTACCAGGTCTTGGAGTACCTGCACGGGGTGAGCCTGCGAGAGTACGTGGCGCAGCGTTACGGTACGGGTGGCCGGCAGGGTCCCAGCTTGGACGCGGTGTCCTCGCTGCTCAGCCTGGCGAACATGTTGTGGTCGTTGCACCTGCCGTACGACCCGGGTGCCTGCCCGGTGCTGCACATGGACGTGAAACCTTCCAACGTGATGGTGCTGACCGGCGGTGAGGTGCGTCTGATCGACTTCACCGGTGCCCGGTACTACCGGCGGGACCACATCACCACCGTCTCGTACACCCGGGAGGCGGGCGGTCCCGAGGCGTTCAGCGGTGAGATCGGTCCGGCGTACGACGTGCACGGCTTCGCGGCCGTGGCGTACTTCATGGTCACCGGTGAGTTTCCGCGCACCGACGCCTCCCCGCTGGACGGAAAGGTGGCGCCGCCGTGGGCGGTGCTGCGCCGCCACCCGCTGCTCGACGCCCACCCGAAACTGCGCGACCACCTGCTCGCACCGCTCGCCGACCGGCCTGAGGACCGCCCGGCAACGCCCGAACTGCCCGAATGGGTACGCCGGCTGTCGCCTCTGGTAATCTCCGCGTCCTGCCCGGACGTCGGTGTCGACTGGAGTGCCTCCCGCCAGCAGCAACCACCCGTGGTGGGACGGGCCACCGTGTCTCCGGTCGCCGGCACCGAGACCGGGGCCTTCCAACGGATCGAGAAACTGGAGCGGGAACTCGTGGAACTGCGTTCGGCGATGTCAGGTAGGGCAGCTGTCCCGGGACAACCGCCGCCTCGACTCGACCCGACCCTGATCGCCCCGCCACCGACGGCTGTGGCTCACGCTGCTCCGAATTCGGGTGCCGGCCAACCCGCGCCGAACGGGGCCGCCGTCCGGGGGGTGGCCACGGTGCCGGCCGTGCGGGAGCCGGAGCCGACCCTGGACACGCCGGCCAGGGCGCCGTGGCCGGGACGCCGGCCGGACCTTCGACCGGCACCGGACACCGCCGTGGTGCTCAAGCGCGGTTCGGAGATCACCGGTTTCGGGCTGGTGT
>DASUSI010000107.1:0-16200 GCA_036375165.1 Micromonosporaceae bacterium
GCAGTTGACGCCGACCACCTTCTTGTCGCCCTTCTCGACCAGCTGCTGGTACTGGAACGCGCTCTCCGCGATCTCGGCCATGAACCAGCCGTCCTCGATGCCGCGCAGGATGCCCGCGGTCATCGGGCCGTAGGCCTCGACCCAGCGCTGCTCCGGCTCGCCCATGGCGCGGATCGTGGCGAAGATCGCCTCGGCCTCGGCCTCGATGCGGTCGGTGAGCGCCTCCACATACCACGATCCGCCGAGCGGGTCGGCCACGTTGACCACCCCGGTCTCCTCCATCAGCACCTGCTGGGTACGCAGCGCGATCTCCGCCGACGAGTCGCTGGGCAGCGCGAGGGTCTCGTCGAGCGCGTTGGTGTGCAGTGAGTTCGTCCCACCCAGCACGGCGGCGAGCGCCTCGATCGCGGTCCGCACCACGTTGTTGACCGGCTGCTGCGCGGTCAGCGAGACACCGGCGGTCTGCGTGTGGAACTTCAGCCACAGCGCCTTCTCAGAGGTCGCGCCGTACACCTCCTTCAACCAGCGGGCCCAGATCCGCCGGGCGGCGCGGAACTTGGCGATCTCCTCGAAGAAGTCGATGTGCGAGTCGAAGAAGAAGCTGAGGCCCGGCGTGAAGGTGTTGACGTCAAGGCCACGGGACAAGCCCAGTTCCACGTACCCGAAGCCGTCAGCGAGGGTGAACGCGAGTTCCTGGGCGGCAGTGGAACCGGCCTCCCGGATGTGGTAGCCAGACACCGACAGCGGCTTGTAACGCGGGATCTCGTGGGCGCAGTACTCCATCAGGTCGCCGATCAGCCGCAGGTGCGGCTCAGGCGGGAACAGCCACTCCTTCTGCGCGATGTACTCCTTGAAGATGTCGGTCTGCAGGGTCCCGTCCAGGCGGCCGACATCGACGCCCTGCCGCTCGGCGGCGACCAGGTACATGCAGAACACCGGGACCGCCGGGCCGGAGATCGTCATCGAGGTGGTGACGTCGTCCAGCGGGATGTCGCCGAACAGCACTTCCATGTCGGCGGCGGAGTCGATCGCCACCCCGCAGTGCCCGACCTCGCCGAGGCTGCGCGGATCGTCGGAGTCGCGCCCCATCAGGGTCGGCATGTCGAACGCCACGGACAGCCCACCGCCACCGGCGGCCAGGATCATCTTGTAGCGCTGGTTGGTCTGCCGGGCGTTGCCGAACCCGGCGAACTGCCGGATGGTCCAGGTCCGGCCCCGGTATCCGGTGGGATACAGACCGCGGGTGTACGGGTACTCGCCCGGCCAACCGATCCGCTCGAATCCGGGGTGGTTGACACCCGGAGCCGGTCCGTACCCGGGGTCGACCTCGACGCCGGACAGCGTAGTGAAGTCGGCGTCCCGCTTGCGGGCCGCGTCGTACCGCTGCTGCCAGCGTTCCCGCCCGGCTTCGATCCGCTCGGCGTCCATCGGTGTCCTCCCGGGTCACGTCTCTCCTACCCCAAATACTAGGACGTCCAACTATTCTCATCGCGGACGGTGTCCAGCGCCACACCCCACAACCCACCGACCACGTACCCGGACAATCTGACATCCGTAACATCTGAACCCGTGACCAGTCCTTACACACGGCACCGTGGCCTCGGACTCACCCTTGCGTTGACCTCTGCCGTCGCCTTCGGCGGTTCCGGAGCCTTCGCGAAACCTCTCATCGAAGCCGGAATCAACCCGCTACAGGTGACCTGGCTGCGAGTTGCCGGCGCGGCACTGGTACTGCTGCCACTGGCCGTCCGGCACATCAGGGTGGCACGCCGGCATCCCCGGCTGATGGTCACGTACGGGCTGGTCGCGATCGCTGGCTGCCAGGCGTTCTACTTCGGCGCGGTGTCCCGGATCCCGGTCGGTGTGGCGATCCTGGTGGAGTTCATGGGTCCGGTCCTGGTGTTGCTGTGGCTGCGTTTCGCAGCCCGCCGTCCGGTCTCCCGGCGCGCCGCGGTCGGCGTGGTCCTCGCGGTGACCGGGCTGGCCCTGGTGGTCGAAGTGTGGTCCGGGATGCGGTTCGACCCGGTCGGGCTGCTGCTCGGCCTCGCCGCCGCCTGCTGCCAGGCGTTCTACTTCGTGCTCGGCGACCGGGACGACACGGAACCGGTCGATCCAGGCGCGGTGATCTCGTACGGGCTGCTGTCCGGGGCACTGGCGCTGACCCTGATCAGCCAGCCCTGGCGGATCAACTGGGAGGTGCTGGGCGACACCTTGCCGGTCGGCACCCGGAGCGCACCCGCGCTGGCGCTGCTGGCATGGGTGGTGCTGGTGAGCACCGTTCTGGCGTATCTCACCGGAATCTCAGCGGTCCGGCGACTGTCCGCCCAGGTCGCCGCGGCGGTGGCGTGCCTGGAAGTGGTACTCGCCGCCGGGCTCGCCTGGGTCGCGCTCGGGGAAGCGCTCTCGGTGCTTCAGATGGTCGGCGGGGCGGTGGTGCTCGCCGGTGCGTTCATCGCCCAGACCGCCGCGGTCACCGCCGCCCCGAGCCCCCACCTGCCGAGCCCGGCACCGGAGCCCGAGCCAGCCGCCGCCTGACGGTCCACCACCCCGAGATCCCACTTCAGGTCTCGACCTGAGTTCGGGTCCGAATCCCGCCCTGGAACGGTGATCTCGGAGGGCTGTCGGCTGACTACCCGGCGGGGGCTGGCGGATCCGGCCCCGCTGCTCCCTGTTCGGTGAAGTCGCCGGCGGCCAGCCGGACGCCGCGCAGCGCCTGGAAGACCTCCTCACACCGGTCGGGTCGCAAGGCGTCGAACCCGAAACCCGCGGCCATCAGATCCTTCGTGGCGCGGTCCACCACCGAACGGCCCTCGGTGGTGATCAGGGCGAGCACACCACGCCCGTCCCGAGGATTGCGCCGCCGCCGTACGTACCCCTGCCGGGTGAGCCGCTCAATGATGTTGGTGGCGCTGGTGGGATGCACCATCAGCCGTTCACCGACCACCCGCATCGGAAGTTCGCCGTGTCGGCTGAACACCAGCAGCACCAGCGCCTCGTACCGGGCGAAGGTGAGTTCGTACGGACGGAGGATCTCGTCGTAACGGGCCAACAGCAGCTGCTGCACCCGCATGATCGAGGTGGCGACCTTCATGGCGGCGCTGGGCCCGAACTCCTGATCCCAGCGCTCGGCGGCCCGTTCGATCGGGTCGAACGGCAGGTTGAGCGGCTTTCCCACACACGCACCGTAACCGCTGGTACGTGGCGACCACGAGAACCGCCGCTGGTCCGGGGTCCGCCCGCTAGGCGGATTCCTCGGGCAGGTGGACGTCCTCGACCACCACGTCCACCTCGGTGACCTCGATCCCGAGCATCCGCTCCACCGTGTCGGCGAGACGCTCGCGAACCTGGTCGGCAACGTCAGATCTCCAGGCCCCGCATCAGCTCGTCCGCCGCGGCGTAGGGATCCAGCGCTCCGGCGACCACCTTGCCGGCGAGCGACTCCAACAGGGCACCATCGTGATGGGCACCGATCCGTTCCCGTACCGAGGCGAGGGTGACCGCCTCGATCTCGGCCGCGGCCCGGGATCGGCGACGTCGCTCCAGTTCGCCGTGCTGGGTGAGCCAGTCCCGGTGCTTCTCTACCGCCGCGATGACGTCGTCAATGCCTTCCGCACGGGCCGCCACGGTCTTGACGATCATCGGCCGCCAGTCGCCGGGAGCCCGCTCGCCGAGCGAGATCATTCCGCGGATGTCCCGGATCGTCTGATCGGCGCCGTCCCGGTCCGCCTTGTTCACCACGAAGATGTCGGCGATCTCCAGGATCCCGGCCTTCACGGCCTGGATCGCGTCCCCCATGCCGGGAGCGAGCAGCACCAGTGTGGTGTCGGCCAGGCTCGCCACCTCCACTTCGGCCTGCCCCACCCCGACCGTCTCCACGATCACCACGTCGCATCCGGCGGCCTCGAGCACCCGTACCGCCTGAGGGGTGGCCGCTGCCAGGCCACCGAGATGGCCCCGCGACGACATCGAGCGGATGTAGACGCCGGAGTCCGTGGCGTGGTCCTGCATCCGTACCCGGTCGCCGAGGATCGCGCCCCCGGTGAACGGCGAGGACGGGTCAACGGCGAGCACCCCCACCCGCATCCCTTTCGCGCGGTAAGCCCGGACCAGGACGTTGCTGGAGGTCGACTTGCCCACCCCCGGCGCCCCGGTCAGTCCCAGCACCTGCGCGTTGCCGGTGTGCGGGGCGAGCGCGGCCATCACATCGCGCAGCGCCGGGTGTTCGTCCTCCACCAACGAGATCAGCCGGGCGACGGCTCGCGCGTCGCCGTCCCGGGCCCTGCCAAGCAGGTCCGGGACGTCCAGCGAGCGCCGGATCGACCGGCTGGTCGCCCCACCCGACGCGTTGGCCATCAGGCCCTCGGTACGCGGAGGATCAGTGCGTCGCCCTGACCGCCTCCGCCGCACAGCGCGGCCGCCCCGACACCGCCGCCGCGCCGCCGCAGTTCCAGGGCCAGGTGCAGCGCCAAGCGGGCGCCGGACATCCCGATCGGGTGCCCCATGGCGATCGCGCCGCCGTTCACGTTGATCCTCTCGTCGCTGACCCCGAGATCCTTCATGGACTGGATGGCGACGCTGGCGAAAGCCTCGTTGATCTCGATCAGGTCGACATCCGCGACCGTGATGCCCTCCCTGGCGACCGCCTTGGTGATGGCGTTCGACGGCTGGGACTGCAATGTGGAGTCGGGGCCGGCAACCACGCCGTGGGCACCGATCTCGGCGATCCAGGACAGTCCGAGTTGCTCGGCCTTGGCCCGACTCATCACCACGACGGCGCAGCCGCCGTCGGAGATCTGCGACGCCGAACCGGCGGTGATCGTGCCGTCCTTGGTGAACGCCGGACGCAGCCGACCCAGGGTCTCCACTGTGGTGTCGGCCCGGACCCCCTCGTCGGTGGCGAACACCACGGGGTCGCCCTTGCGCTGCGGAATCTGGACCGGAACGATCTCCTCGTCGAACACGCCGTTCTTCTGTGCGGCCGCGGCGCGCTGGTGGGACTGGGCCGAGTAGGCGTCCTGCTCCTCGCGGCTGATCCCGAGTACGGCGTTGTGCTTTTCGGTGAGCTGACCCATCGCGACGTCGGTGAACACGTCCCAGAGTCCGTCATACTGCATCGAGTCGATCAGCTTGGTGTCGCCGTACTTGACGCCGGAGCGGGATCCCATGAGCAAATGGGGCGCGTTGGTCATCGACTCCATGCCGCCGGCCACCACGATCTCGAACTCACCGGCCCGGATCAGCTGGTCGGCGAGTGCGATCGCGTCCAGGCCGGACAGGCAGACCTTGTTCACGGTGAGTGCCGGCACCGTCATCGGGATGCCGGCCTTGGTCGCGGCCTGCCGGGCGGTGATCTGTCCTGCCCCGGCCTGCAGCACCTGGCCCATGATCACGTAGTCGACCTGCTCCGGTGGGACGCCGGCCCGCTGCAACGCGGCCCTGATCGCGATACCGCCCAGGTCGGCACCGGAGAAGTCCTTGAGGGAGCCGAGCAACCTCCCCATGGGAGTACGTGCGCCGCCGACGATGACCGAGCCCATGTGTGTCGCCTCCTCGTGGCCTGAAGCCTGAGACTGAGATGCATCTCATTTGGGTGTTTCGGAACTGAATCACCGTTCAACGGCAACACTACCGAGCATGGATTCTGCAAGCATCGGGCTGTTGCGCATCGATCACGTGGGAATCGCCATACCGGACCTGGACGAGGCGATCGGGTTCTACGAGCGGACCTTCGGGATGCGCTGCGTACATGTCGAGACCAACCCGGAACAGGGCGTGCGCGAGGCGATGCTGGCCGTGGGTCCCGACGAGTCCGGCGGCTGCGTACAACTACTGGCGCCGCTGACGCCGGACTCGACGATCGGAAAGTTCCTGGACCGGCGCGGTCCCGGGATCCAGCAGGTGGCGTACACCGTGGCCGACATCGACGTGGCCTGCGCCGCGTTGCGGGAGCGTGGGGTTCGGCTGTTGTTCGAGAGCCCGAAGCGCGGCACCGCCGGATCCAGGATCAATTTCGTCCACCCGAAGGATGCCGGAGGCGTGCTGGTCGAGTTGGTGGAACCGGCCAGGGAGGCTCACTGACCTGGGGTGGTGCGGTTAGTCACAGGGTTGTTCCGGGCATCATTACCCGTCGGTAACGTACCGCACCAAGCCGCCGCCACAAGGTAACGAAGGAGGTAGCCCGGGATGAAAGAGATCCGCGACGCGATCGTCAACGGCCAGCCGGAGAGCGTGGCGGCGATTCCGGTCCCAGCCTCATACCGCGGCGTGGTGGTCCGTGCCGACGAGGTCGAGATGTTCGACGGCCTGGAGCCCACCGACAAGGACCCCCGTCAGTCCCTGCACGTCGATGAGATCCCGACCCCGGACATCGGACCCGGCGAGGCGCTGATCGCCGTGATGGCCAGCGCCGTCAACTACAACACTGTCTGGACTTCGATCTTCGAACCGCTGCCGACCTTCACGTTCCTGCAGCGGTACGGGAGGGTCTCCAACCTCACGAAACGCCATGACCTGCCCTATCACGTGGTGGGATCGGACGCCGCCGGCGTGGTGTTGCGGGTCGGCCCGGGGGTGACGAAGTGGCAGCCGGGCGACGAGGTGGTGGCGCACTGCCTGTCGGTGGAACTGGAGGACCCCCAGGGCCACGACGACACCATGCTGGACCCACAGCAGCGGATCTGGGGATTCGAGACCAACTTCGGAGGACTGGCCGAGTTGAGCCTGGTCAAGGCCAACCAGCTGATGCCCAAGCCGGCGCACCTGACCTGGGAGGAAGCCGCCTGTCCGGGGTTGGTGAACTCCACCGCGTACCGGCAACTGGTGTCACACAACGGCGCGACGATGAAGCAGGGCGACGTGGTGCTGGTCTGGGGAGCCTCCGGCGGTCTCGGCTCGTACGCCACCCAGTTCGCGCTGAACGGGGGCGCGATCCCGGTGTGCGTGGTGTCCAACCCGGAGAAGGCGGAGATCTGTCGGGCCATGGGAGCGGAACTGATCATCGACCGCAACGCCGAGGACTACCGGTTCTGGAAGGACGAACAGACCCAGGACCCGAAGGAGTGGCAACGGTTCGGCGCGAAGATCCGCGAGCTTACCGGCGGCGAGGACCCGGACATCGTTTTCGAACACCCGGGCCGGGAGACCTTCGGTGCCAGCGTCTATGTCGCCAAGCGCGGCGGCACGGTCGTCACCTGCGCCAGCACTTCGGGCTTCCTGCACCAGTACGACAACCGCTACCTGTGGATGAACCTGAAGCGGATCGTCGGCTCCCACTTCGCCAACTATCGGGAGGCGTGGGAGGCGAACCGGCTGATCGCCAAGGGGAAGATCCACCCGACGCTGTCCCGGGTCTACCCGCTGGAGCAGACCGGGCAGGCCGTCTACGACGTGCACCGCAATCTGCACCAGGGCAAGGTCGGCGTGTTGTGCCTGGCCACCGAGGAGGGCCTGGGGGTACGGAACAGCGAGCTACGGCAGCGTCACCTGGCGGAAATCAACCGGTTCCGGGACCAGTAGCACCCCCCGAGCGGACCAGCGCATCCCACGCACCGGCAGCCCGCTGGAGGCACCAACCGCATGACGGCGTGTCGAGGGGTGCCCGTGGAGACGTTGTGGGAAGATGTCCCGGGTTTGCCGGTCGCACGCAGGACCTGGTATGTAAGCTGCTCAACCGGGGCCGAGCGCTCCGCGTCTGCGGGAAGGCTCGAACGCTCCCCGCCAAGCTGTCAAATACCAAGTTGTCCGACGCCAAGTTGTCCCATCCGGTCTTGCATAAGGACCCCTGCCGTCTGCGAGTATGTGCCAATGCCTCAGCAGCCCTCCCTGTCGTTCTTCGACAACGCAAACGAACAGCCTGACTTCACGGTCGTGCTGCGCGGTTACGACCGCGAGCAGGTCAACAACGAGGTGCAGCGGCTCAAAGCGCTCATCAACCAGAAGGAGGTGGAGCGCGGCGAGGCGGAGCGGCGGATGACCGACGCGCAGCGCCGGCTTCGCCAGACCGAGCAACGTGCGTCCACCCTTGACCAGAAGCTGAACGAGCAAGCCAAGGCGCTCGAGGAGAACAGCCGGCCGACCCTCTCCGGTCTCGGCACCAAGGTTGAGCACATCCTCCGGCTCGCGGAGGAACAGGCCAACGAGCACCGCGCGGAGGCCAAGCGAGAGGCCGAAGGGATTCTCTCGGCCGCGCGCTTGGAGGCCCGCGAGATAACCGACAAGGCGCGGGCTGAGGCGACAGCTCTGAAAGCCGCCGCCGAGCGGGAAGCCGGCAGTCTGCGCACCGCCGCCGAGCGGGAAGCCGCCGAGGTACGGGTGGCCGCGCGACGCGACGCGGAGACCCTGCGCAGCGACGCCGACCGGGAAACCACGCAGTTGCGTACCGCCACCGCACACGAGGTCGCCGAGCACAAGGCAACCGCCGAACGGGAGGTCGCCACACTGCGGGCCACCGCGGAGCGGGAGATCACCCAGTTGCGCGCCAAGGCGATGCGGGAAGCTGAGGAGAGGCGCGCCGAGGCCGCGAAGCTGTACAACGACGCCAAGGAAAAGCGGGACAAGGAACTGCAGGCACTCGCCCTCGAGCTGGCCGAGCGCCGGGAGACCGCCGAGCGGCACGAGTCCGAGCGGCACGCGAGCGCGGTATCGGCCACCCAGAAGCTGGTCACCGAGGCCGAACAGCGGGCACGCGCGGCAGAGCACCGCGCCAAGGAGATCGAGGCCCGGGCCGAGTCCCGACGCAGCGAGGCCGAGCAGCACGCCACCGAAACCGTCGAGAAGGCCAAGGCGCACTCTGACAAGACCGTCGCCGACGCCCGCGCCGAGGCACAGCGACTGCTCTCCGAGGCACGTGCCGAGGCGGAGGAGTCGACCCAGACCGCGCGTCGTGAGGTGGAGGATCTGGCCCGGCAGCGGGACGCGATCACCTCGCAGCTCGGCCAGCTCCGCGAGATGCTGGGCGGGATCATGCCGGGCGCCGCGCTCGGCGGCAACGGGGTGCCGGACACCAAGTCCGGGGGCGGCAACTCCACGGACAGGATCGGGGCCAGCACCAAGTAGACAGTGGGGAAGCAGTGACGCTGTCGCCCGATCAGCCAACGCGATCCGCCGGTGCGTCACCGCTTCGAAACGACCTGGTACGTCAACGACGACGTCCCGTCACGCCGCCGAGGTCCCGTGGGCGTGGCGGGACGTCTCGTGTGAGGATGAGTCCATGTCGCAAAGCGGTGATCACGGCTTGTTCGGCTCGCTCGGTACCGGTTCTGGCAACGAACCCGGCTTCGAAGTCTCACTTCGTGGCTACGACCGCAAACAGGTCGACAGATACGTGGACCGGCTGGTGTCCGAATACGCCACACTGCTCGCCGAACGGGACGGGATTCTCAGCCAGGCACAGTCACTGGCCGGCCAACTGCAACAGTTGCAGACCGAACTCGCCGAACTCCGTCGCCGGACGGTCGTCACCGACCACGCCTCCTACCAAAACCTGGGCGCCCGGGTGGAGCAGATCCTGACCCTCGCAGAGGAAGAGGCTCAGTTCCTGAAGCAGCGGGCCCTGAACGAGATCAGCCAGCAGCGGGAAGAAGCCTCGAACCTGCTCTCCGAGGCCCAGGCGGAGGCCGACCGCGCCCACAGGGACTTCGAGACCGCGCTCGCATCGCGACGTGCCAACGAGCAGAAAACCGACGCCGACCGGCGTGCCAAGGTGGACGCGTACGTGGCGGAGAAGACCGCGGAGACCGAACGCCTGCTGCGGGACGCTGAGCAGGCACGCGAGGAAGCTGTCCAGTACGCGAAGAAGCTCCGTGGCGAAGCCCAGTCACAGGCGGATAACTTGCGCAGCACCGCACAGGAAGAGGTGCAGCGGATCCGCGACGACGCGACCGGGTACGCCCACAAGCTGCGCGCCGACGCCGAGCAGCACGCGCGCACCCTGACCGACAGTGCCGCGCAGCAGGTCACGGAGATGCGGACCGCCGCCGAGTTCGAGATCGGCCAGCTTCGGGAGGAGACCTCCGTCGAACTGCACCGGCTGCGTGCCAGCGCCAAGCAGGAGGTGGACCAACTACGCAGCGATGCGGAGCAGCAGTCCCGGGAGGTCCGGGAAGCGGCCGAGCAGGAAGCCGAGCGAATCCGCGCGGAGGCACAGGCCTACGCCGACGAGATCCGCTCGCGGATCGAGGAGCAGGTCGCCCAGGTCACGTCCGAAGTCGCAGTACGCGCACGCGAGGCGACCGAGTCCGCACAGCGGGAGGCCGGAAAGATCGTCGAGGCCGCCCGTGAGGAAGCTGAGCATATCGTCGGCGACGCCCGTCAGGCCCTGACCGGCCTTGAGATGCAACGTCGTGAGATCCGTCGCGACCTGCGGCACTTGAAGGACACCGTCGCCCGGCTGACCGGGAAGTCCGCGGCGCTGTTCGTGGACGATGAGGACCTGGCCGACGACGGGCCACAGGCGGCGGACGCCACGGCATCCGAGTCGACAACAGCCGGAACGACGTCGGAGCGGACACCGACCCGTGACGATGCCGGACCGCCGCCTGACAGCGGCCAGGTAATCGCCGACGAGAATGCCGAGGCGTCCACCGCTGGGGACGCCGAGGCGAACGCGGATCCGCAGCCCGACGGAAAGGCTGGCGCGAAGCCCGACGAGAAGGCTGGCGCGAAGGTCGCCGGCAAACCCGACGGAAAGGCAGCGGACAAACCGGAAGACGGCACGGCCGAAGATCCGGACCGGGCCGACGGTCGGAAGTCCGCAGGGCAGCGAACCACCGCCGGATCGTTCCGCCGGAAGTAGCACCCGCGCCCGACCCCGGGGGTGAGCATGTCGGACGAGTCGCAGGTCGTACCAGCGGAGCCGGGGCAACCCGACCTGGACCGACCGCCTCCCCAGCCCGACCGTGCGGGCTCTTCTGAGTCACCGGGTGCCGAGCCGGAGTCCGCCACCGATTCCGCGGGCCGCGGGCGCGACACCGAGCACCCGTACGGTCGACCCGGGGCCCCGCTCGCCCATTCCCCTTTCATGGTGGGGATGACGGCGGGCTTCGGGCTGCTGGTCGCGTACCTCAGCTATCAGGCGGTACGCAGCGTCTGGTCGATCCTGGTGCTGGTGATCGTCTCCGGGTTCCTCGCCGTCGGGCTCAACCCCGCCGTAGTGCGGCTGCAGCGGATTGGTCTGCGCCGCGGGCTTGCCGTCACCGTGGTGGCCCTGACCGGTCTGTTGTTCGCCTGCGGCGGGCTGTTCGCGGTGATTCCGCCGGTGGTCAACGAGGGAATCCAGTTCGCCGAGGCGATGCCCGGGTACATCGAGGATCTGGGCCGGACCCGCTGGGTCGAGGAGATCAACTCCCAGTACAACGTGGTCGGCCGGATTCAGGAGGCTTTCACGCCGGACAACCTCACCACCGCGGTGGGCGGCGTGCTCAGCGGCGCCACGATCGTCTTCGGCCAGATATTCAACGTGCTCACGATCGCGATCCTGACCCTCTACTTCCTCGCCGCGTTCGACCGGCTCAAGGAAGGCGCGTACCGGCTGGTCCCGGCCTCCCGCAGGGAGCGGGCCCGGCTGCTCGGGGACGAGATCCTGGCCAAGGTGGGTGGCTACATGGTCGGCTCGCTGCTGATCGCCACGCTGGCCGGCCTCACCTCACTGACCTTCATGCTGATCACAGGCATTCCGTATCCGCTGGCACTGGCGCTGGTGGTGGCGATCTGCGACCTGATTCCACAGGTCGGGGCGTACCTCGGCGCGTTGCTGCTGACCCTGGTCGGATTCACCGTCTCGATTCCGGTGGCGATCGCCGCTCTGGTGTTCTTCACCGTGTACCAGCAACTGGAGAACTGGTTGATCTACCCCAGGATCATGAGCCGCACCACGCAGGTCTCCGACCTCGCCGCCATCGTCGCCGTACTGGTCGGTGCCGCGCTGCTCGGCGTGGTGGGCGTTCTGATCGCGATCCCGGCGACCGCCGCGATCCAGCTCATCGTCCGTGAGGTGATCCTGCCCCGGCAGAACTCGCGGTGAAGGCGGCGCGCGTCGGTCAGGAGAAACGCTTGAGGAACCCGGAGGCGGCGGCGTTGAACTCACGCGGCGCCTCCAGCGCGCTGAGGTGACCGGCACCCGGGATGAGGACGAGTTCCGCGTCCCGCACCGCCGACGCCATCGCCTCCGCCTCGGCACGCGCCATCAGTGCGTCCTGCTCCCCCGCGACCACCAGCACCGGAACCTCGAGCCCACGCAGTACGTCGAAGGATTCCGGTCGGGCCGCCATCGCGCGTTGTGCCCAGGCCACGGCGTCCGGCGGCGCGGCACGAAGCATCGACGTCACGCGGCGTACCAGTTCGGGGTCGCGTCGCCGGCTGTCCCCGCCCAGCAGCTTCGGCTCGAGTTCGGTGACCAGCAGCTCACAATCGCCCGCGCGCTCCACCGAGTCGGCGATCCGCAACCGGTTGGCGGCCGCCTCGGGTGTGTCCGCGCTCGCCTTCGTGTTGGCGAGAATCAGGCCACGTACCCGGTCGGCATGGCGTCGCAAGAACGCCATCGCCACGTACCCGCCCATGGACAGCCCACCGAGCACGACACGCCGCGGTTCCAGACGATCCAGCACCGAGGCGAGATCCTCCGCGACCACGTTCATATCAGGCGGTGCGTCGGCGAAGGCGTCAGGCCCGGTGGATTCCCCGAATCCGCGCTGGTCGACGGTTATCACCTCGGCCTCGCGGCTGAGGCCACCACGCTGGGCTCCCCACATCTCGGACGAAAGCGGGAACGCGTGCAGCAGTACCAGGGGTACACCGGAACCAGCCCGGGTATAAGCGATCTCCATACCACCATCTTCGCGGTTCCGGGGCGACCACGCCCATCACATCGCCAGTCCGCTGACTGTCGGCCGGCGTGGCGGTGTCATCCCAGCCGGGAACGCCACCGGCCAAGCAGTTCCACCGCGACGATCGCCCTCATCCGGGCCGTAAGGGGCGACGCGGCCCCAGCGCCGGCCGATCCCGTGACTCACTCCCGCCTGGGCACCTTTGCGAAGGCCGCGGGGGTACGGTCGGCGTACGCGCTCGCGTCCTTGTACTCCATCGGACCGTCCCAGCTGTCCGGCAGTGGGTACGCCTCCGGTGCCACCCGCCTGACCACCTCGTCCAGCACCGTCTCGGCGTCGCCCACCCACAGGTGCTTGGCACCTGTCACCCCGACCACCTCGGCCCCCGGAATCGCCGCGAACCGTGCCACCGCCTCGTCCGGACGCAGATAGTCATCGAACTCGGGCACCAACGCGGTCACCGGCTTGCCGGACCGCGCCCAGGTGTCCAGGTGCGACGGCAGCGCCTTACGCAACGGCGGGGACATCAGAACGGCGCCGACCACGCCTGGGTCGCAGCCGTACATCAGCGCCAGATCCGTGCCGAACGACCAGGCCAGCAACCAGATCCGGGGCAGGTCGTGGAACTCGGCGTACTCGATCGCGGCGGCCACGTCGTAACGCTCGGAGACCCCGTTGTCGAACGTGCCGTCACTGGTGCCACGCACGCTGGAGGTGCCCCGGGTGTTGAAACGCAGCACCGCGAGACCGGCCAGCGCCGGCAGCCGCCAAGCGGCCTTGCGGAATATGTGGCTGTCCATCATCCCGCCATGGGTCGGCAGTGGGTGCAGGCAGACCAGGGTGGCGACCGGCTCCCGGTCAGCTGGTAACGCCAGCTCCCCCACCAGGGTCAGCCCGTCGGCGGTGTGCAGCTCGATGTCCTCCCGCTGGGCCGGCAACACCGAGTTGGCACGAATCGGCTGTGTGGTGGGATCGCTCATGCCAGCGAGTCTGACACGGCACTCCCGGGCCGCCACTCGACCCGGCGCTCAGAAGTGCGGACCGCCCCGGGAACGCAACATCCGGGGAGTCCGCCGCAGCCGCGCCTGCCAGCACGGGCGGTGCCAGTGCCGTCGGTACTCCACGCCGCCACTCTCGGCGGGCCAGCACACCAGATGCGCCACGGACGACGGGATCTCCTGGTCGCAGCCGGGGCAGCGGTACGTCTTGTTCTCCGTGGAACCCGACAGGCCACGGACCACCCAGTCGCCGTCCGGCCAGGACTCCACCGTTTCCATGGGACGACGTGGTGACCGGGCCAGCGGGACCGGGTCGACACGGCGGTTGCGGCGCGGACTCACGGCGTCGAGCGTAAACCGGTTGCCGGGGTCGGCCGGACGGCGCGAGCCTCGATGAACGCCCGTGACCCGGACCTCCCGGCCGCGAGCACACCCAGGCGGCGAGGTTGTTGACACCCGCTCAGCGTTGGTAGTCGCGGAAACCCCGCCTGGCCTTGCGGCCCAGATAGCCGGCTGTCACCAGGTGCTCCAACAGCGGGGCGGGCGCGAACCCGGGCTCCCGGAACTCCAGGTAGAGCTGCCGCTGAATGGCCAGGGCGATGTCCAGGCCAACCACATCGAGCAGTTCGAACGGCCCCATCGGGTAGCCGCAGCCCTGCTTCATCGCGTGGTCGATGTCATCGGCCGTGGCGTAGCTGGCCTCCAGCATCTTCACCGCGTCGTTCAGGTACGGGAACAGCAGCGCGTTCACGATGAATCCGGCGCGGTCGGCGCACTGCACCGGGTGCTTGCCGAGCTTGGTACACACCGCCCGGGTGACCGCCACGGTCTCCGGAGAGGTCTGGATCGTGCTGACCACCTCGACCAGTTTCATCACCGGGGCGGGATTGAAGAAGTGCAGTCCGACCACCCGGTCCGGCCGGCCGGTGGCCACGGCGCATTCGATCACCGGGAGACTGGAGGTGGTGGTGGCGAGCACCGCGTCGGGCTTGCAGATCTCGTCAAGGTTGGCGAACACCGCCTTCTTCACCGACAGCTCCTCGACCACCGCCTCTACCACGAGGTCCACTCCGGCAAGGTCGTCCAGCCGGGTGCTGCCGGTGATCCGGACCAGCGCGGCGTCGCGGTCCGCGTCGGCGAGCTTGCCGCGTTGCACCGCCTTTTCCATCGACGCCTCGATCGTCGCGCGTACCTTCCCGCTCTTCTCCTCGCCACGGGCGACGTAGATCACGTCGTACCCGGACTTGGCGAACACCTCGATGATTCCGGTCGCCATGGTGCCGGAGCCGACCACGCCGACCTGGGCGACCGGTCGGGCCCCATTGCCGGTGGCCTCCCCGGTCGGGGTGTGCTCGTCGGGCACCACCACCGGCGAACCGGGCTTCTCGTACGTGTAGAAGCCCCGGCCGCTCTTGCGACCCAGCAGACCGGCGGTCACCATCTGCTTGATCAGCGGCACCGGGGCGTGGCGACGATCCCGGCCACCCCGGCGGTACATGGTGTCGAGGATCTCGTAGGCGGTGTCCAGCCCGATCAGGTCCATCAGGGCGAGCGGACCCATCGGCAGGCCGCAGCCGAGTCGCATCGCCGCGTCGATGTCCTCCCGGCTGGCGTACCGCGACTCGTACATCGATACGGCGTGGTTGAAGTAGCCGAACAGCAACGCGTTGGCGATGAACCCGGCGCGGTCGCTGATCGTGACGTCGACTTTGCCGAGCCGCGCACACAGCGCCTCGATGTCCGCGACCACCTGCTCCTCGGTGACCACGGTGCGGATCACCTCTACCAGCTTCATGACCGGTGCCGGGTTGAAGAAGTGCATCCCGATCACGCGAGCGGGCCGGCTGGTGGCGACGGAGATCTCGGTGACAGACAGCGAGCTGGTGTTGGTGGCGAGGATCGCCTCCGGCTTGGCCACCTTGTCGAGGCCGGCGAAGATCCGCTGCTTGAGGTCCAGGTGCTCGGGCACCGCCTCGACCACCAGGTCGGCGTCGCCGAGGTCGTCGAGCCGGGTGCTGAACCGGATCCGGTCGAGCAGGGCCCGCTTGCCGTCTTGGGACAGCTTGCCCTTGGCGACCGCGCGCTCCAGCGAGCCCTGGATCCGGTTGCGGCCGCGTGCCACGCTGTCGTCGTCGATCTCGACGGCGACCACGTCGATCCCGTTGCGGGCGAAGACCTCGACGATCCCGGCACCCATGGTGCCCAGTCCCACCACGCCGGCGGTACGGAACTCGCGTGTCACGCCTACCTCCTCGTCCACCACTTCCGGCGAGTCTGCCATGTGAACCCGAGTTACGTACCAGGCGGTATGTCACACCGGACGAAACCAATTTCGCGACCGTGGAAGGCCGCCGTCAAAAGTCGCGGTGGCTTTCCACGAT
>DASUSI010000108.1:0-23566 GCA_036375165.1 Micromonosporaceae bacterium
GATCTCAGGCCGCGAGAGGAGTAAACGGCAGATGCTGCTCTGTGTCGACGCCGGGAACACCAACACGGTGCTCGCCACGTTCGACGGCGAGACGTTGGTGCATTCGTGGCGGATCAAGACCGATGCCAGGGCCACCGCGGACGAGTTGGCGCTGATCTACCGGGGCCTGCTCTCGGTTCACCCGGCCTCCGAACCCGAGGGTGAGGCGGTGAAACTGACCGGGGTCGCGGTGTGTTCCACGGTGCCGGCGGTGCTCCGGGAGTTGCGGACCATGCTGGGGCGCTACTACGGCGACGTACCGAACGTGGTGGTGGAGCCGGGGGTGCGTACCGGGGTTCAACTCGCCATCGACAACCCCAAGGAGGTCGGCACCGACCGGGTGGTGAACACGCTGGCGGCGTTCACCTTGTATGGCGGTCCGACGATCGTGGTGGACTTCGGTACCACCACGAACTTCGACGTGGTCAGCTCGCGGGGGGAGTTCCTCGGCGGTGCGTTCGCGCCGGGGATCGAGATCTCGTTCGACGCACTCGCGGCGCGGGCTGCGCAGTTGCGCCGGGTGGAGCCGGCGAAGCCGCGCTCGGTGATCGGCAAGAACACTGTGGAGTGTTTGCAGTCCGGGATGTACTACGGGTTCGCTGGCCAGGTCGACGGGTTGGTACGTCGGATGATCGCCGAACTCGGTTCGGTGAAGGCGGTGGTGGCGACCGGTGGTCTGGCGCCACTGGTGATCGGGGAGTGCGAGACGGTCACCCACCACGAACCGAATCTCACCCTGATCGGCCTGCGGATGGTGTACGACAAGAACATGCCCTGACCTGCCGGGGTCAGTCGTCGTCTCCGTCCCCGTCCCCATCTCCCTCCCATTTCCGCCGGTCGCCACCGCCGGCTCCGGGCAGTACCCGGGCCAGCCGCGCGGCGGATCCGTCCAGTTCCCGATACGCGCTCTCGGAAATCCGGCCGTCGCGTACGAACTCTCCCAGTTTCCTCCGAAGTTCCTCGGTGTGCTCGGCGGCCTTTTTCCGTTCCCGTTTTTCCAGATCCCCGGCGATCTTGTCGAGCAGTTCGTTGATCTTCTGTTCGGCGTCCTGGTCGACCTGTCCGGCGGCCAACTGTGCTTCGAAGACGTCCCGCAACTCGGCGAGCCGGCCGGCCGCGCCAACGGCCCGGGTGGGGCTGACCGATGGTGAGGCCGGCGCGGACGATGACGGCAGAGCGGTGTCGCTCGGAGCCGCACTGCCCGGACCACCGCCTGTCTGTCGCTCACCGGGGAGCAACAGCATGACCAGGAGCAGGGTCAGCAGCCCGCCGGCCACCGCTGCCCCGACCGGCAGCAGCCAGCGCGGCCCGGTTGCCGCCCTCGGCCCGGAATCCATTGGTGGTACGGGCAGGTAGCCGGTCGCTGGCCCTCCGCTGGTCGGCGGCGGCACGGTGGCCCGACCGACCGGCATCCCGGGCGGCTGCCCCGTCCCCGCCGGCATCGCGGCGGGCATCACGGATGTCCCTCCGGAGAGGCTGAGCAGTCGCGCCCGGACCTCGGCGGCATTGGCCGGCCGGTCCGCCGGATTCTTGGCGAGGAGTTCGGCGACCAGTTGTTCCAGTCCCGGTGGCACGTCGGGACGGCGTTCCCGCAGTGGCGGTGGCGGCGTGTTCAGGTGCTGGTAGAGCACTCCCATCGGGTTCTCACCGGGGAACGGCGGCGCGCCGGTGAGGGCGGCGTACAGCACGCACCCGATCGCGTACAGGTCGGTACGGGGGTCGGCCGAGGTCCCGGCGGCCTGTTCCGGAGCCATGTAGTGGCTGGTCCCGACCACCATGGCGGGGCGGGTGAGCGCGGCCTGGGTCGCGGTGTCCTGCAGCCGGGCGATCCCGAAGTCGAGCACTTTCACCGTGCCGTCCGGAGCGATGATCAGATTGCCGGGCTTGATGTCCCGGTGCACCACGCCGGCCCGGTGTGCCGCGTCGAGGGCGGCGCAGGCCTGCGCCATGATCCGTACCACGTCGGGGACCGGCAGGGGTCCGCGGGCCAGGAGTGCCTCCAGGGTTTCGCCCGCCACCAGTTCCATCACCAGGTACGGTCGGCCGTCCTGCGTGCCGTAGTCGTACGCCGCGACGATGTTCGGGTGGGCGATCCGGGCCACGGCCTGTGCCTCCCGCCGGAACCGCTCGATCGACGAGGGGTCGGTCAGACCAGGCTGGTCCAGGATCTTCACAGCCACCGGCCGGCCGAGCCGGCCGTCCCAGGCCCGCCAGACCTCCGCCATGCCACCCCGGCCCAGCGGGTTCTGAAGTTCGTACCGCTCGGCGATCAGACGTTGTTGCACCGCACCATCCTTCCAACTCTTGCTCGGCGCACGGCCGGCGAGGTCAGTCGGGTTTCCTGCGGGCCCGGTACGCCACGGTGACATAGGGCAGTTCAAACTCCTCCCGGCCGGCGAGGTCCGGGTGGCCGGCGAGGAGTTCCCGCAGCTCCCGTTCCAGCACGGCACGCCGTCGGGGCGAGCCCGTCAGGTAGTACGACCGGGAGCGGAGCAGGTCGATCAGCGAGTCAGGCGTGTGACGTACCGCGAACCGAAAGGTCGCCTGCTCGGTGGTGTGGAAGTGGTCTTCCAGGCTGACGCCCTGCCAGCCGGCGTGGATACCCGAGCCGTCCCGCCCGCGTAGCACCCTGGTCAGTTCCGCCACCCAGGGTTCGGTCTCGTCCCGGACGTTCCACACCGGAGCGAAGACGCCGCCGGGCCGCAGCACCCGGGCGATTTCCGGGTGTGCCTTGGTGGGGTCGAACCAGTGGTATGCCTGTCCCGCGACAGCGGCTTCCGCTGACGCGTCTGGCAGTGGGATCGCTTCGGCGGATCCGTCGAGTGCCTTGGGGGCGGCTGTGTCGAACAGTTCCCGCAGTCGGTCGTCGCACCGCTGCCGCATCGCGGCGTCCGGCTCAACGGGTACGCACCGGTAGCCCAGCGAGAGCAGTTGTCGGCTGAGAATCCCGGTGCCGGCACCTAGGTCGACAACCGTCCCATCCGTACCGTCCAGTGCCGGTCGGATGTCCAATGCCCATTGGATCGCGGCCTCGTGATAGCTGGGCCGTACCCGGTCGTACAGGTCGGCGGCGGTGCCGAACGAGCTTCGCTGTGCCTGCCATGACCGTGCGTCCACGGGATAGCAGACTATGCCGTGAACCCGGGCGGGAGTCGCCGGAGTCCCCGCTGGTCACCTCGGGAAACGGCGTCACGGCGGATATCCGCCGGACGTTAGGCTCTGCTGGTGCCTGGAGAACCTCTGAGCGGGGCTTCGGCCGTGCCGCCCGCCACCAATGCCCCTGACGCCGACGACCTGCCGGAACAGATGCGGGTACGCCGGGAGAAGCGCACCCGGATGTTGCAGGCCGGCCAGGAGCCGTACCCGGTCCAGGTGCCACGCGACATCACACTGCGCGAGATCCGGGAGCGCCACCCGGACCTTCCCCCGGACACCGCCACCGGTGACGTGGTGGCGACCGCCGGCCGGGTCATCTTCCTCCGCAATACCGGCAAGTTGTGTTTCGCGACGCTGCGGGAAGGTGACGGCGTGGAACTGCAGGCCATGCTGTCGCTGTCGCGAGTGGGCGCCGATGGGCTGGAGGACTGGAAGAAGCTGGTCGACATCGGCGACTTCGTCTCGGTCGAGGGCGAGGTGATCACCAGCAAGCGGGGGGAGCTGTCTGTCCTCGCGGACCGGTGGTCGATGGCCGCCAAGGCGCTGCGTCCGCTTCCAGTGGCTCACAAGCTGCTGTCAGAGGAGGCGCGGGTACGGCAACGTTATGTGGATCTCGTCGTCCGGCGGCAGGCCAGGCAGACGGTACGGACCCGCGCCGCGGTGGTCCGCGGTCTGCGCGACACCATGGAGCGGCATGGGTACCTGGAAGTGGAGACCCCCATGCTGCAGTTGCTGCACGGTGGTGCCGCCGCCCGGCCATTTGTTACCCACAGCAATGCGCTGGACATCGATCTCTATCTGAGAATCGCGCCGGAGTTGTATCTCAAGCGTTGCGTAGTGGGCGGAATCGAGCGGGTCTTCGAGATCAATCGGAACTTCCGCAACGAGGGCATCGACTCCTCGCACTCCCCGGAGTTTGCGATGCTGGAGGCGTATCAGGCGTACGCGGACTACAACACTATGGCGCAGCTCACTCAGCAGCTGGTGCAGGACGCCGCGAAAGCTGTATTCGGCTCCACTGTGGTGCGTCATCACGATGGGTCCGAGCATGACCTTGGGGGCGAGTGGCGTCACATCACGCTGTACGGGTCGATCTCGGAGGCGCTCGGTGAGCCGGTGACTGCCGAGACGCCGCTGGAGACCCTCCGGGGGTTCGCGGACAAGCACGAGATTGCCTGGGACGCGAAGTGGGGACCTGGGAAACTGGCCGAGGAGATTTTTGAGGCTCTGGTGGTGGACCAGCTCGTCGCGCCGACATTTGTCCGCGACTACCCGGTCGAGACGAGTCCGTTGACCAGGGCGCACAGGTCGGTGCCTGGAGTAGCTGAGAAGTGGGACCTCTATATCCACGGGGTCGAGCTGGCGACCGCCTACTCAGAGCTGGTAGACCCCGTGGTGCAGCGAGAACGCCTGGTCGCGCAGTCGCTGCTGGCGGCTAAGGGAGACCCCGAGGCGATGCGCCTGGACGAGGACTTCCTGCGTGCCATCGAGTATGGAATGCCCCCCAGCGGCGGCATGGGAATGGGCGTGGACCGGCTCCTGATGGTACTGACCGGTCTCGGTATCCGGGAAACCATCCTGTTCCCGCTGGTTCGTCCCGAGTGACCGGGACAGCGTAGCTCTGGGTACTCGGCCCACCATTGCGGTTCGGCTACCCGTGATTGCTGAGGCGCTGTGAGTGATTGGCGACCGACATTTGAGTTTGAGTTGAGCGGGTCGTGTCCCCATTCTCGGGAACGTGCGTTATTGTTCAAGCAATAGTGCAGACAGCCCGGCATGAAGGGATAACCGCGGTGGCGCAGAAGACAGTGACCTATCTGGTGGACGACCTCGAGGGTGGGGACGCCGACGAGACCGTGAAGTTCGGACTCGACGGCGTCGAATACGAGATCGATCTCTCGGAGAAAAATGCCACGGCACTCCGGGAGTCGTTGGCAAGGTTTGTCACGGCTGGACGTCGGATCGGGAAGGCGGCAGCGAGGCCGTCAGGCCGTGGCCGGGGTCAGGCGACAACCGACCGGGAGCAGAACAAGGCGATCCGGGAGTGGGCGAAGCGTAAAGGTATCAACATTTCCGAGCGTGGTCGGATCTCGCAGGAGGTCGTGGAGCAGTACCACGCCGAGGCCGGCCGGTCCGCTTCCTGAGCCGGGTGTAATCGACCTACCAGTCGGCGGGTCGGGGCTTGCGAGACTCCGACCCGCCGACGTGTGCTCCGGTACGGGCCATCAGCCGCCCGCCGGTTCCGACAATCCCCGACTCGTCACAGCCACCGCAAGCGGCCGTGCCCTGAGTGGCCCGCGACACCCCGGTAGCGGTGATTTCCGCTTGTCTCCGCCGGTTTCGCTATGGGCGTAGTCGTCGGGTTCGGGGGAACAGCCTTCATCCTGGCAGTGTTGGGCAGGTACGTCGCGAGCCCGTCTCGCGTCGTGATAGCCCGGCGATACAGTGAGAGCACGGGCACGCACCCGGTGCCTGTGTGGCCGCAGAGACAGCCGGATCTGGGCGCAGTGCTGGAAGGCACGTGAGGAGCACGAAGAGGATGTTCGAGAGGTTCACCGACCGAGCGCGGCGGGTTGTCGTCCTTGCCCAAGAAGAGGCACGGATGCTCAACCACAACTACATCGGTACTGAGCACATCCTGCTTGGGCTCATCCACGAGGGTGAGGGCGTTGCCGCGAAAGCGCTGGAGAGCCTCGGCATCTCCCTGGAAGGCGTACGCCAGCAGGTTGAGGAGATCATCGGACAGGGGCAGCAGGCTCCGAGCGGGCACATCCCCTTCACCCCGAGGGCCAAGAAGGTACTGGAGCTCTCCCTGCGGGAAGCGCTCCAGCTTGGCCACAACTACATCGGCACGGAGCACATCCTGCTCGGCCTCATCCGAGAGGGTGAGGGCGTTGCCGCCCAGGTCCTGGTCAAGCTCGGCGCGGACCTGAACCGGGTTCGGCAGCAGGTGATCCAGCTGCTCTCGGGATACCAGGGCAAGGAGCCGGCGGCGGCCGGCGCCACCGGCGAGTCCGCTCCTTCCACGTCGCTGGTGCTCGACCAGTTCGGCCGCAACCTCACCCAGGCCGCTCGTGAGGGCAAGCTCGACCCGGTGATCGGCCGGGAGAAGGAAATCGAGCGGGTGATGCAGGTGCTCTCCCGGCGCACCAAGAACAACCCGGTGCTGATCGGTGAGCCCGGCGTCGGGAAGACCGCCGTGGTGGAGGGCCTGAGCCAGAAGATCGTCAAGGGCGAGGTCCCGGAGACCCTCAAGGACAAGCAGCTCTACACCCTGGATCTGGGTGCCCTGGTCGCCGGTTCGCGCTACCGCGGTGATTTCGAGGAGCGCTTGAAGAAGGTGCTCAAGGAGATCCGTACCCGGGGCGACATCATTCTGTTCATCGACGAGATCCACACCCTGGTCGGTGCCGGTGCCGCCGAAGGCGCGATCGACGCCGCGAGCATCCTGAAGCCGATGCTGGCCCGCGGTGAGCTGCAGACCATCGGTGCCACCACGCTCGACGAGTACCGCAAGTACCTTGAGAAGGACGCCGCCCTGGAACGACGGTTCCAGCCGATCCAGGTGGGAGAGCCGTCACTGGCACACACCATCGAGATCCTGAAGGGCCTGCGGGACCGCTACGAAGCCCACCACCGGGTTTCCATCACTGATCGTGCCCTGGTCGCGGCGGCCAATCTCGCCGACCGCTACATCTCCGACCGCTACCTCCCGGACAAGGCGATCGACCTGATCGACGAGGCCGGGGCCCGGATGCGGATCCGCCGGATGACCGCGCCACCGGACCTGCGGGAGTTCGACGAGAGGATCGCCGAGGTACGCCGGGAGAAGGAATCCGCGATCGACGCGCAGGACTTCGAACGTGCCGCCCAGCTCCGCGACAACGAAAAGCAACTGCTGGCCCAGAAGGCGCAGCGGGAGAAGGAGTGGAAGGCCGGAGACCTCGATGTGGTGAGCGAGGTTGACGATGAGCAGATCGCCGATGTGCTGGCCAACTGGACCGGCATCCCGGTGTACAAGCTCACCGAGGAGGAGACGTCCCGGCTGTTGCGCATGGAGGACGAACTGCACAAGCGGATCGTCGGCCAGGAGGACGCCGTCAGGGCGGTCTCCCAGGCGATCCGGCGTACCCGAGCCGGCCTGAAGGACCCGAAGCGGCCGTCCGGTTCGTTCATCTTCGCCGGCCCGTCCGGGGTCGGAAAGACCGAACTGTCCAAGGCGCTGGCGGAATTCCTGTTCGGTAGCGAGGACGCGCTGATCCAGCTCGACATGAGCGAGTTCCACGACCGGTACACGGTTTCCCGCCTGGTCGGTGCCCCGCCCGGCTACGTCGGCTATGACGAGGGCGGCCAGCTCACCGAGAAGGTACGTCGTAAGCCGTTCTCGGTTGTGCTGTTCGACGAGATCGAGAAGGCCCACGCCGACGTGTTCAACACGTTGCTCCAGATTCTGGAGGACGGCCGGCTCACCGACGGTCAGGGCCGCATCGTGGACTTCAAGAACACGGTCATCATCCTGACCACCAACCTGGGGACCCGGGACATCGCGAAGGCGGTCTCGCTCGGTTTCCAGAGCTCCAACGACAGCGAAAGCAACTACGAGCGGATGAAGGAGAAGGTCAACGACGAGCTGAAGCAGCACTTCCGCCCGGAGTTCCTGAACCGGATCGACGACACCATCGTCTTCCACCAGCTGACCCAGCAGCAGATCGTCGAGATTGTGGATTTGATGATCGGCCGGGTCGAGACCCAGCTGAAGAACAAGGACATGGGTCTGGAGATCACCGACGACGCCAAGCAATTCCTGGCCCTCAAGGGGTACGACCCGGTACTGGGAGCCCGTCCGCTGCGCCGCACGATCCAGCGCGAGGTCGAGGACCCACTGTCCGAGAAGATCCTGTTCGGCGAGTTGGGTGCGGGCCAGATCGTCCTGGTGGACTGCGAAGGCGACCCGGAGGACCCCGACCACGCCAAGTTGCTGTTCCGCAGCACGCAGCGGCCGGCCGCCGTCCCGGATGCCGTACCCGCCGGATTCGGCGGCACTGACGCCGGGCCCGCCGAGGCTGCGTCATCCGAGTAGCCGTCAGGGAGTGACCAACGTGGCCGCCGCGTTCCCGCGGCGGCCACGTTGTCTGTTCGGGCTCACTCAGCCACGGTGGGCAGGGCGTAGCGGTCCCCGACCAGTCGTACTGCCAGGCCATCGACCAGCAGACTCTGAAGCGCCCGGGTCCGCTGCACCGGGTCCGGCCACACCAGATCCAGTCGCTGTCGATCCACCGCGCCGGGCGCTTCCCGTAGCACCGCCATCAGCATCCCTCTCACCTGCCGGTCGGTTCCGGCGTACCGCTGCGGCCGGCGGCTCGACCCGCCGGGCAGGGCGCGTCCGGACGCCCGCCAGGCGCACCGGTCCGAGATCGGGCATCCGGTGCAGCGCGGGTTGCGGGCCGTACACACCAGGGCGCCGAGTTCCATCACGGCGACCGAAAGCCGAGCTGCCTGCTCGGCGGACTCCGGCAGCAGCTGTTCCACCTCGGCCAGGTGAGCGGCGGACGTGGTCGCACCGCCGTCCGGCTGGCCGGCCACAGCACGCGCCACCACCCGGCGCACGTTGGTATCGACGACGGGATGCCGCCGCCGGTACCCGAACGCCGCGACCGCCCTCGCCGTGTAGGAGCCGATCCCGGGAAGCGCCAGCAGGGCCGCCACATCGTCCGGTACCACGCCGTCGTGCCGCTCGGCCAGGACCCGGGCGACCTCGTGCAGCCGGACGGCTCGCCGGGGATACCCGAGCCTGCCCCACATCCGGATCGCCTCCGCCGGTTGGTCCGCGGCCAGGTCCGCCGGTGTGGGCCAGCGGTCCAACCACGCCGTCCATGCCGGAAGCACCCGGGCGACCGGGGTCTGCTGCAGCATCACCTCGCTGACGAGCACCCCCCACGGGGTGGCGTCGGTCCGCCGCCACGGCAGATCCCGGGCATGGTGGGCGTACCAGTCGAGTAGTGGGGTGAGGTCCGGGGCGCTCATCGACCCAGATCCTGCCATGCCGCGTGCTGAGGGCGATGGTTGCCGTACGAGGTGAAGTCGGTGTGGCACTGGTCCCACGCGAAGCGGAGTTGCCACGGCGTGGCGCGAGAGCACGGAACTGGCACGGCACTACCGTGGTGATCACTATGCGATTGACGGTCGGCCCGTTGCCCCCTGCCGTCTACTGGCGACGTCGAGCCATCGTGCTTGGTGGGGTACTGGTCCTCGTCTTGCTCGTGGTGTATGCGTGCAGTGGCTCTGACGACACGGATGGTGATTCAAACGGCGGGAAGCCGGGAACCACACCGGGCCCCACCGCTTACCCGAGCGAGGATCTTCCGTCGGAGTCTCCATCCGACGGTGACCCAGGGGACGGGGATTTCGGCGACCCGGGTGGTCCCGGCGGTCCCGGCGGTCCGGGTGGTCAGGGCGACGCAGGTGGCGACCCGGCCGGGGACGGTGTTGCCGCGGGTGCCGGCGACGACGTGCCGACGTGTGCGAACGCGGACCTGGAGATCAAGCCGAAACCGGTGGATACCCAGACGCCGAAGGGTGCCAGGCTCCGGATCGATCTGGTGATCGCCAACATCTCGGACCGGCCTTGCAAACGGGACATCGGTGCCGACCAGCAGGAGATCTGGCTGACCCGCGACGGAGAGCGGATCTGGTCCTCCGACGACTGCAATCCGCAGCGCGGATCGTACGTCGAGGTGCTCGCGCCGGACGATCCCGTCGAACGGTTCTGGGTCACCTGGGACGGCCGGACGTCGGCACCGAAGTGCGAAGGAGACCGCAAGGTGGCCCCGGAGGGCAGCTACTCGGTACGGGCCCGGCTCGGCGACCTGAAAAGCGACCCGGTGACCATCAAAGTGGTCACCACCTGATGACCGGTCCGGGCTCCGCACCAGGCTGACCGGCTGACCGGCCCGGGTGTGGTCGCCTCGCCAGGCGACAGCTACGCCGGTACCGCCTCGATCAGAAACCGCACCGCCCGGTCCCGGAACGGCTCACCAGCCGACATCTGGTCGTAGAGCAGCCGCAGTTCCTTGTCGTACCTCTCCACAGAGAAGTCCGGCACCTGACGCGGCGTGGTACGCAGGAAATAGACCAACGCGCCGACGTCGTGGAACAGCCGCTCGGGGAAAGCTGTACGGCCGTTCGCCACGCGTAGTCCCGCCTCCTCCAGCCCGGTACGGGCGGTGTTGAGCGCCCAGTCCGAGAAGTCGTCCGGCAGGGGAGCCCCGAGCGCCTCGTTGATCGCCAAGCCATCCAGGCCGCCGACCTGCTCGGTGAGGAACATGCCGTCCTCGCGCAGCACCCGGCGGATCTCCACGGGCTCGTACGACTGGTGGTGGTTCAGCACCACCGCGAACTCGCCGTCCCGGAACGGCAGTTGTCCGGCGGACTCCGCGACCTCACCGGTAATGTCCAGCACCGGACCGTTGGCCTGGCCCGTCACCTCGTCGGCGCGTCCCCGGTACGACCACGGAGGGCTACCCTCGGTGATTCGCCCGTCCAGGTACTCCACCCGTCCGGTGACGGGCGCGGCCAGTGCTTCGGCGACGAGATCCTCGTAGGTCCTCACACCAACTCCTCGAACAGGTTCCTGCCACTTAGACGTAGCGCTCCAGGATCGACGCCTCCGCCAGCCGCGACAGGCCCTCCCGGACCGTACGGGCGCGGGTGTCGCCGACCCCCTCGATGGTCTGCAGATCTTCCACAGTGGCCCCGAGCAGCCGCTGCAGGCTGCCGAAATGCTCCACAAGCCGGTCCACGACCTGCCCCGGCAGCCGTGGCACCTTCGCGAGCAGCCGGTAGCCGCGTGGGCTGACCACCGCCTCCAGGGCGTCTGCGGTGGCCGGGTAGCTCAATGCGGTGGCGACCGCGGTGAGATCCAACAACTCGGTCGCGGACAGCCGGTCAAGCTCTTCCAGCACCTTGGAGACGCTTCGGGAACCCGGGTCGGCCGGGAGGTAGTCCCGGATCACCAGGGTCCGGTCCGCTTCCACTCCAGCCATCAGTTCGTCAAGCTGCAGTGCCAACAGCCGGCCGTCGGTGCCGAGTTCGATCACGTACCCCTCGATCTCGTCGGCGATCCGGCGCACCATTTCCAGCCGCTGCACCACAGCCATCGCGTCGCGAACCGTGACCAGGTCCTCGATCTCGAGCGCGGACAGCGTGCCGGCCACCTCGTCCAACCGCAGCTTGTAACGTTCCAGCGTGGCGAGTGCCTGGTTGGCGCGGGACAGGATTGCCGCTGAGTCGTCGAGGACGTGGCGCTGGCCCCCGACGTACAGGCCGATGATCCGCATCGACTGGCTCACCGAGATCACCGGGTAACCGGTCTGCAGGGCCGCCCGCTGCGCCGTGCGGTGCCGGGTGCCGGACTCCTCGCTGGGGATCGACGGATCCGGCATCAGGTGCACCGCGGCTCGTACGATCCGGGAACAGTCGTTGGCCAGGATCACCGCCCCGTCCATCTTGCAGAGCTCACGCAGCCGGGTCGCCGAGAACTCGACGTCGAGCGGGAACCCGCCGGTCGAGATCGACTCGACCGTCTCGTCGTGACCGAGCACGATCAGGCCGCCCGTGTTGCCCCGGAGGATCCGCTCCAGACCGTCGCGCAACGCCGTCCCCGGCGCCATCAACGCGAGTGTCGCGCGCAGCGGGTCATCGCGGTCTATCGACACAGCGTGGCTCCTCGCTGACATACCAGATGCGCTTGCCCTGCCACAGTCTACGGATTCAGTGCTGGTCCACCGTCGTCCCCACGGATACCGGGAAACGCCGGACCGGCGGCTCCGGTCCCGGGAAGTCCCCCACGGCCGGCATACGGCCTCTAGGATCTTGCCCGCACGGCCACTGTCGGGTGGCATGGCGCTGCTCGTACAGTGAACTGGAGTCCCCATGATCTCGGAGAGTCGCCAGATGGCCATGCCTGGCCGGCGGGGCGGGCGTGTCGTCCTCCCACGACGGTTCCCGTCACGGCCACTTGGCCGGATTGTCTGGTACCTGGTGCTCTCTGGACTGGCGATATCGGCACTGTGGCTGCTGTTCGGTGAAGAACCGCGGCAGTTGCCGAGCGGGGGCGTCAATCCACTCGCGTTTCTGCCGCAGCTCGGGGTGGCCGGGCTCGCGGCCGGGCTGGCCTCGATGGTTTTTGGGCTGTTCCGCCGTCCCATGGTGGCCTCGGACAGCTATGCGCTCACAGTGCGTCCTGGAAGCCTGCGGACCCTCGTGCTGCCCTGGGCGAACATCAGCGACCTGGGCGTGTATCCGGTTGCTCTGGACGAGGATCCTGAGCCGGTCCTGTTGGTCCGCTGCGTCGAGCCGCACGGGCGGTTGGGTGACACCCCCGGATGGTGGGACCAGGGCGTGCTGCGAGCCGCCGCCAAGGCCGCGGGTGGGGCGATCGGAGGGTACGACGTCGCGGTACGGCTTTGCGACTTCGCCGGCGATCACCGGGCCCATCTCGCTGCGATCACCGGGTTCGCGCCGGGACGGGTCACGGTGGTGGACCGTACGTCGTCCGGCTAGAACTCCGGATGTTCGGTTGCCGGGTCGGCATCCGCCGGCGCGCCGCCAGATACCGCACGGGATCTCCGGTGTCCCGCCGCCCGGGAGGCCGGCCGGTCCCCGCGCGGCGGGCGGGCCGACACCGACGTTGCCGGTGGTCTCGACGGGGTCTGGGCCGTCGGCCACGCCGGGGCCCCCGACCTGAGCGCGCTGGCCAGGTCCGGCACCTCGACGATCTCCAGGTCCGAGGTCGTCGGACGATCCACACCGGGAGGCACCAGCGCCCGCCGGAACCCGAGGCGGGCCGCTTCCGCGAGTCGCCGCGACACGGCTGCCACCGGGCGTACCTCCCCGGCCAGGCCGACCTCGCCAACCGCGACCAGGCCACTGTCGAGTGGCAGGTCAATGGCCGCGGAGGCCACCGCGAGCGCGAGGGCAAGATCCGCGGCCGGCTCGGCGACCCGTACCCCGCCCACGGTCGCGGCGAACACGTCCCGGTCGTACAACCGCAGCTTCGCCCGGCGTTGCAGCACCGCCAGCACCATGGCCAGCCGGGCGCCGTCCAGGCCGCTGACCGTACGCCGGGGCGGTACCGGGGTGGGTGCCACCAGCGCCTGTATCTCGGCCAGCAGCGGCCGGCGGCCCTCCATGGCCACGGTGACGCAGGTGCCGGGCACCGCCTCGGCGTGCCGGTTCAGAAACAGCCCCGACGGGTCGGTGAGCCCCCGGATGCCGCCGTCGTGCATCTCGAAGCAGCCCACCTCGTCGGCTGGGCCGAAGCGGTTCTTCACCGCGCGTACCATCCGCAGGCTGGAATGCCGGTCTCCCTCAAAGTGCAGTACGACATCGACCAGGTGTTCCAGGGACCGGGGACCCGCCACCGCACCGTCCTTTGTGACATGTCCGACCAGGACGGTGGCGATTCCCCGTTGCTTGGCCACGGCGACCATCGCGGCGGTGACGGCCCGTACCTGGGTGACCCCTCCGGGCGTGCTGTCCACGGTCGCTGCCGAGATCGTCTGCACCGAGTCCAGGACCAGGAGACTGGGCCGGACCGCGTCGACATGACCGAGTACGACGGCCAGGTCGGTCTCGGCGGCGATGTAGAGCCGGTCGTGTAACGCACCCGTACGTTCTGCCCGTAGCCGTACCTGGGACGTTGACTCCTCTCCGCTGACCACCAGCGCCACCCGGTCGCCGGAGCCGGTGGCCCACTGGTGGGCCACCTCCAGCAGCAGCGTGGACTTGCCCACGCCCGGCTCCCCGGCCAGCAGCACCACGCCGCCGGGCACCAGGCCACCGCCCAGCACCCGGTCGAGTTCCGGTACGCCGCTCGGCCGGTGCTGTGCCGGCGTCACGCTCACCGCGACGATCGGCCTGGCGGCCTCGGCGGGCCGCGCCGCCGGGATGTCACGGGACACCGATCCGGCGGCCGGCCCCGGTGCGACCTCCGTGATGGAACCCCAGGCAGCACAGTCCGGGCACCGGCCCAGCCACTTCGTGACGGCGTACCCGCATTGGTCACAGTGGTACACCGGGCGGCTGCCTCGTCGAGTGGTCACGTTGCGCAGGCTAGGTGGTCGGTGGGACAGAACCGGTCAGGCGCGCCCTGGCCGTCCCGGTGTGGCCGCAACCGGGCTACTCGTGCCCGCCCACTGCCGGCGGTTCGGCCGGGTGGATGTCCACCGGGCTGTGTTCCGGACCCTCCGTGGGCAGCCCGAACGGCACCCGGAGGGTGACCTCGCCGGCCTCGCGGAAGCTGAAGGTCACCGGCACCACGCCGCCCGGTGCGAGTTCCTCCCGCAGCCCGGTCAGTTCCAGCCGGTACGGCTTGTCGGGGAGCAGCAGCGCACAGCTTCCGGGGGTCAGTTCGACCGAGAATTCGGCGGTGCCAGCAGGCCGTACGGGGGTCAGCCCCGCCGGGTCGGAGGGCGTGGCGGGTCGCGCCGGGCGGGACGGCCGGCCGGTCGGCTCTGTGGCGGGCAGGCTCACCGAAGCCTCCGGGCAGACGTTCGAGCCCTCGCTGGTTGAGCCCACCAGCAGCACCTGAGCGGCGGCGTCGGAACGGACCCCGATCAGCGCGTCGGCGTCGGTGCCGGAGTTGAAGATCCGAACTTCCAGAGGCGCGGTTCCATCCTGCGGATAGGAACGGTTCTCCCGGTCCGGGTACCCGATCTGGACGTTGCGCAGCGCGATGTCCCGCAGGTTCGCGCTGACTCCCGGCACCGACGGTTCCTTGGAGGCCGTCTGCGTCTGCTGTCCCGCGCCGCATCCGACCAGCAGCGTGGTGCCGGCCATAGCGGCGAGCAGCACCGCCGCGCCACGATGCGGGGCACGGTCAGTCCGGGAGCGTACGACAGATGTGAGCACCTTGTCCTCCTGACCCTGAACGCCGCCGTACAGCGTAGTTACCTCGTACCCGGGGCACTCGGCGGCCCTGGTGGTGTCGTCTCAGGTCACGGCCAGGATTCGGACCGCGGGCGGCTGGCCGGCAAGCGGTGTCCCCACCGGGCGGTGGACGGTTTCAGAGGGGGGAGGCCATCAGGAGCGCCACGTCCGCCAGTGCCACCCCGATCACCACCCGGAACAGCGCGCGCTCACCGTAGCGGTGACCCGTCAGGCTGGCAGTGGTGAGCGCGAACACCGAGCCGGCCAGGATCAGCACGCCGCCCCACGACGGCGCTCCGGGTGGTCCGAAGACCAGCACGGCTCCGGCGGCGAGCAGCAGCACCACGGTGAGTCCCCGGCTGGCGGCCGGTCCGGCGCGCTGGGGGAGGCCCCGCACTCCGGTTCGGGCGTCCTCGGCGAGATCGGGCAACGCGTTGGCGAAGTGGGCGCCGGCCCCGAGCAGTCCTGCGGCGGCCAGCAGCCACCATGGCGGTACGGGTTGCCCGGGCAGCGCCGTCACCACGAATCCGGGGAGCAGCCCGAACCCCACGAGGTACGGGATCACTGACGCCACGGTGGTCTTCAGCGGGTGGTTGTAAAGCCAACCGGCGGTTACCGCGGTCACGTGGAGCAGTCCGGGAAGTAGTCCCAGCCACAGCGAGAGCCCGGTGGTCACGGCCGCCGCGGTCAGGGCCGCGGCCATGACCGTACGTTCTGCCAGCACCCCCGTGGCGACCGGCTTGTCGGTACGGCCCACCGCCCGGTCCCGGGGGGCGTCCAGCCAGTCGTTCGCCCAACCGATCGACAACTGACCGGCGAGTACCGCCAGCACCACGATCGCCAGCCGGGTCCCCCGGTGCCCGGCCGCGACCGCGAACAGCCCCGTGCCGATCGTGACCGCCGCTGACGGCAACGGGTGGCAGGCACCAAGCAGGTTGCGCAGCGTGGTGATCGGCATATGCCCACTCTCGCCGGTTTCTGGGTGTTACGCGAGCCTCGTACCGCCGAAGCTGCGACGCTCGTAGCCATGACCGGCCGGCTGACGACGCGCAACGGGATGGCGGTCCGCAACGACCTTGGGCTCTACGACGAGCTGGTCGCGGAGTGGTGGCGGCCGGGTGGTGCGTTCGCGATGTTGCACTGGCTGGCCGCCGCGCGGGGTGCGATGGTCCCGCCGGCTGTTCGCGAGGGTGCCGTGCTCGTGGACCTCGGCTGCGGCGGGGGGCTGCTGGCCCCGCACGTCGCCGGCAAGGGGTACCGGCACATCGGTGTGGACCTGGTTCCCAGCGCGCTGCGGCTGGCCGCGGATCACGGTGTCACGCCGGTCCGGGCGGACGTACGTACCCTGCCGCTCGCGGACGGCTGCGCTGACGTGGTGTCGGCTGGCGAGCTGCTGGAGCACGTCACCGATCCCCGGAGGGTGCTCGCCGAGGCGTGTCGGCTGCTGCGTCCCGGCGGCGTGCTGGTGCTGGACACCATCGCGGCGACCCGGCTGGCCCGGTTCGTCGCGGTGACCGTGGCTGAGCGGGTGCCGGGTGGCGCACCCCCGGGGATCCACGATCCGGCGCTGTTCGTACCCCCTTCCCTGGTGGTGGATGAGTGTGCCCGGCACGGGGTACGCATCCAGGTGCGCGGGGTCAGGCCGCGCCTCGGGCGGTTCGTCAGGTGGTTGCTGACCCGGCGCGGTGCCGTACCGATGGTGCCGACCTGGTCCTCGGCAGTGCTCTACCAGGGACGAGGGATCAAGGAGAGCCGATGACCACGGCACAGACGGCTCGCGCACTGGCACCGGGCATCGCCGGGCGGGCAGCGGCGTACGACGCGACGGGCTCCTTCCCGGTGGAGGACTTCGCGGAACTCCGGGAGGCCGGGCTGCTGGGGCTGATGGTGCCGGAACGGCTCGGTGGGGCCGGAGCCAGCTTCACCGAGTACGCCGAGGTCGCCTGGGAACTGGCCCGGGGCAGTGGGGCCACCGCGCTGGTCTACAACATGCACGCGTCGGTGACCGGGGCCTTGGCCCAGACCCCCGAGGACCTGGCCCGGGCACTCGGCGCGCCGGAGTGGTTCTTCCGGGCGAGGGACCGGATCCTCACCGATGCCGCGAAGGGCGCCCTGTACGCGGTCGCGATGAGTGAGCGCGGTGCCGGCTCCCGGCTCTCGCGGCTTTCCACGGTGTACGTGCCGGAGCGGGACGGGTACCGGATCACGGGCCGCAAGGCGTTCGTGTCCGGCGCCGGGCACGCGGACGGCTACCTGGTGGCCGCCAGGGCCGCCGACGACCCGGGAAAGGTGTCGCAGTTTCTGGTGCCGGCCGGTGCCGGCCTGACCGTCGAACCGAACTGGGACGTGCTCGGAATGCGCGCCACCGCCAGCCACGACCTGCACCTGGACGTGCTGGTGGGCCGGGAGGCGCTGCTGGGCGGGCTGGAAGGGCTGGCGTTACTGGTGGCGCAGGTGATGCCGCAGTGGCTGGTGGCCAGTTACGCGGCGGTGTACGCGGGGATCGCCCAGGCCGCGGTCGACGCGGCAGCTGGTCATGTCACCGGTCGTGGCGTGGCCGAGTTGCCGTCGGTGCGGGCCCGGCTGGGCCGGGCGGACGCCGACGCGGCGGTGGCCCGGCTCGCGGTGTTGGAGGCCGCCCGCCGGGTTGACGAGGCACCGGGCGACCCGGAGACCAATCGCTGGGTGTGGCGGGCGAAACTGCTGGCAGGGGACATCGCGATGCGGGTCGCCGGTTCGGTGCTGGAGGCGGCTGGCACCTCGGCCACCCGCCGGGGCAGCGCCCTGGAGCGGATCTACCGGGATGCCCGGTGTGGTGCGCTGCAGCCGGCGACCAGCGACGTGTGTGCCGACTGGCTCGGCGTCGCGGTGCTCGGCGGGGACCCGTACGGCGATGCGGCGGCACCGCGATGGTGACCCGGCCCGTGCTCGCCGGCTTCGGTGTCGCCCAGCCGGCCGGGTTGGTCCGGCAGGCGGAGGTGTGGGACAGGTACTTCGCGGGCCACTTCGACGGCTCGGCGGGTGCCCGGCGGCTGTTTCTGAGCACCGGTGTGAGCACCCGGTATGCCGTGGCGAACCCGGTCGTCGAGGACGTCTCGGGGTGGAGTACGGGGGAACGGATGCGACGGTACGCGGCCGAGGCGCCACCGCTGGGCCGCAGTGCGGTGTCTGACGCGTTGGCCGCCGCCGAACTGGCCCCGGATGACGTCGGGCTGCTGGCGGTCGCGTCCTGCACCGGCTACACGACCCCGGGCCTGGACGTCACGCTCGCGGCTGAACTCGGGATGCCCAGCGACACGCAGCGGCTCTGCATCGGACACATGGGGTGTTACGCCGCCCTACCCGGCCTCGGCACGGTCGCGGACTTCGTGGCCTGCCGGCGGCGTCCGGCGGTACTGGTCTGTGTCGAACTGCCCAGCCTGCACATCCAGCCGGCCAGCCGCGAGGTGCCCCAACTGGTGGCGCACGCGCTGTTCGGTGACGCGGCGGCGGCGGTGGCGCTGCGGCCGGGCGACCGGATCACTCCAACGGCCGGGCGGGTCCCTGCCGTGCTGGATCTCGTGGCGCACACCGACCCGGCCACCGGGGACCTGATGACCTGGGAGATCACCGACCACGGTTTCCGGATGGGGCTCTCGCCCCGGGTGCCTGACGTGCTGGCGGGCCACGTCGCCGACACCGTCGGCAAGCTGCTCGCCCGGTATGGTCTGACGCCGTCCGACGTGAGCGGCTGGGCGGTGCACCCCGGCGGGCCGCGGATCCTGGACGTGGTGGAGTCGGAGTTGGGACTGCCGGCTGAGGCGCTACGGGTCTCCCGCGCCACGCTGCGTGATCACGGGAACTGTTCCTCGGCGACCGTGCTGATGGTGCTGGCCACACTGCTCCGGCAGGGGACGGTGGCGGCCGGCGACTATGTGGTGGCCATGGCGTTCGGCCCGGGTCTCACCTTGTATGCCGCGCTGCTGCGCGGCTAGCGGCCAGCAGCCCGGCGGCCCGGCTGGGCCCGGCGGAGTGGCTCAGCCGAGTCGGTCCAGCCCGGGCGCGAACTGGTGGGCCGAACGCACGTCGGCGAGCACCTGTGCCATCGAGCCGTCGTTCGCCACCAGCACCACCATGGCGGTGCCGTCCCGGGGTGCCCGGGTGGGTGCCAGGCTCCGAGACAGCCTGCCGTCCGGGTCGGCGAGGCACAGGACCCTGTCCGGAGCGCCGTTCGGCACGGAGGGTGGCAGGTCCGCCGGTGTCGGCTGGTCCACCACGACCAGCGTGATGCCCTTCCGACGGGTCATCGCCGCCGCCTGTGTGATCAGGTCGGTGCAGACACAGCGGGTGACCGAGATGATCACGGAGGGCCGGATGCCCGCGAGTCGTACCCGCCTGCCGTGCGCGTCGGTGAGGACCAGGTCGGGAAGCCGGTGCGGTACGCCGTAGATCCGGGTGCCGCCGGGTACCTGGTGGTTCGCCTGGTATGGCCAGAATCCACTGAACAGGCTCCCCAGACCGATTGTCATGGCAAGCACCACGATCAGCAGCGGCCCTACGATTCCGGGTCCCTGGGGGTCGTCGTCAGGTCCCATCAGGCGCCTGAGGCGGCGGCGCCACCGGGCGAAACGCAGCTTCCGCCGGACGGCGGCGGTCTCCTCCACCAACTCTGAGACGTCGTCGGGGATGGGCAACTCACCCCAGGGCGTGGGCACTGACGGCGGCACATCCGGCGTGCCATCCGAATCCGGCCGGCGGCCGTCGTCGTCGCCCGTCAGAGCACCCATCGGTCCTCCTCGCCTGTTCCCTACTGTCCCGCAGGGCGGCCGGTCCCGCCAGCGCAACATTCCGTGGATCCGGGCGTCCGGCTCGGTGATCGAGTCGGTCTCGGCGGTCGGCCATGGGCCGCCCTTCGAGGGGTCTGCCCGAGGGCGGCGAGATGTCGCGGTGCGGACGGCCCGGCCGACCAGGCGTCGCGGTTCGGTCGCTGGTAGTCTTAGAAGACCGCTGGAATCCGGTCACGGAGGAGTCGACGACACCTCCGTCAGTCTCTTATATGGCCTCTGACCTGCGGTTTTACGATTCAACGGCCTCGTACACCCCATCCCGTCCGTGTTAAACTTGGCACAGCGAAAGGGGTTTCAAACCTATGGGTTTCAGCGTCGGCGAGACCGTTGTCTACCCCCACCACGGGGCCGCACTTATCGAGGCTATCGAGACCCGCACCATTAAGGGTGAGGAGAAGCAGTACCTCGTCCTGAAGGTCGCGCAAGGAGACCTCACGGTGCGGGTTCCTGCTGAGAACGCAGAGATCGTGGGTGTCCGTGAAGTGGTCGGAGAGGAAGGCCTGAACAAGGTCTTCGACGTACTCCGTGCACCCCATACCGAAGAGCCCACCAACTGGTCTCGGCGGTACAAAGCGAATCTGGAGAAGCTGGCATCGGGCAACCCGCTGAAGGTCGCCGAGGTGGTCCGCGACCTGTGGCGCCGGGAGCGGGAGCGAGGCCTGTCAGCGGGCGAGAAACGCATGCTGGCGAAGGCTCGCGACATCCTTGTCGGCGAGGTCGCCCTGGCAGAGAAGAGCACCAAGGACGAGGCGGAGTGCCTGCTGGACAAGGTGCTCGGCGAAGCCTAGGTCCGTACACCCGCCGGGTCGGCGCGACCGTGGCACGGTCGAGTCGCCCGGCGGGTCGTTGTCGGACTGAGTCCCCGCGCATCGGGTACCCGCAAATCCGGGACCACGGAACGGCCGTTGACGAGCCGGTTGTGGTCCCGGCGGCAGGGTGCATCCCCACATCGGCGGACAGCGGTCACCCCCGGTGAGGGATGCCGTCGTACTGGTACCCGCGGCGGGACGGGGTGAACGACTCGGTGAAGGTGCTCCGAAAGCCCTTCGCGACCTTGATGGTGAGCCCCTGCTACGCCACGCGGTACGCCGACTCGCCATGGCACCGTCGATCGGTCACATCGTGGTCGCCTCGCCCGCGGGAACCGAGCCGGAGGTCCGACGCCTGCTCGACTCCCTGAACGGTGTTGACCTGACTGTGGTCGCCGGTGGTTCTGACCGGCAGGCCTCGGTGGCGGCGGCGCTCGGCGCGGCGCCGTTGGCGTATCAGATCGTCCTGGTGCATGACGCCGCCCGGCCACTGGTGCCC
This sequence comes from Micromonosporaceae bacterium, assembly GCA_036375165.1. Taxonomy (GTDB): domain Bacteria; phylum Actinomycetota; class Actinomycetes; order Mycobacteriales; family Micromonosporaceae; genus WHSM01. The sequence goes on from DASUSI010000108.1 coordinate 21,258, forward strand.
CCCGACCTCACCGAGCGGGTGGTGGCTGCGGTACGGGAAGGTGGCGACGCGGTGATACCGGTGCTCGAGGTGGTCGACACTGTCAAGCGGGTTGACCCGACCGGCCGGGTGGTGGCGACCGTCGACCGGTCCGCGCTGCGTCGGGTGCAGACCCCGCAGGGTTTCCGTCGTTCCGTCCTGACCGTCGCCCACTCGGCGGCCCGGGACTCAGCCACCGACGACGCCGGTCTGGTGGAACGGCTGGGGACCCCGGTACACACCGTGCCGGGAAGCGAGTACGCGTTGAAGATCACCCGCCCGTACGACCTGGCGATCGCTGAGCTGTTGCTCCGCCATGAGTCGGCTCGCCGGTAGGGTGCCTGGCGTGATCGTCCCCCGGATCGGCGTCGGCACCGACGTACACGCCTACCAGGCCGGCCGGCCCTGCTGGGTCGCCGGCCTGTTCTGGGCGGACGTCGACGGTCTGGCGGGCCACTCCGACGGCGATGTCGCCGCGCACGCGGGCTGCGACGCGTTGCTGTCAGCGGCCGGTCTGGGTGATCTCGGCACCAATTACGGGACGTCGGAACCCGAATGGGCGGGTGCGTCCGGGGTCGTCCTGCTCGCTGAGACGGCACGCCGGGTACGTGTCGGCGGGTACCAGATTGGCAACCTGGCGATCCAGGTGATCGGGGTCCGGCCAAGGCTGGGGGCCCGCCGCGCGGAGGCGCAGCGCTGTCTGTCCGACGCGATCGAAGCCCCGGTGCTGCTGTCCGCGACCACCACGGACGGCCTGGGTTTCACCGGTCGGGGGGAAGGGCTGGCCGCGATCGCCACCGCTCTGGTCTACCCGGCGCCGGCCTAGGCTTGCCGCATGGACTCGCAGCGGGAGTCGCCGTTCGCCCAGTTGTTGGTGCTCGGTGCGATGTACTGCTGGATCACACCGGTGTTGGTGGCGGTCTTCGGCCGGAGTCAGCTGGCGGCCGGGGTGCTGGGGCTCGCCGGCCTGGCCGGATTGGCGCTCGCCGCGGTGCGGCTGCCCGGGGTGGACAACATCGAGGGTTTCTACCGGAAGGACCGCTGGCTCGCTCTGGGCACCGGCCTGGTGGCGGTCTCGCCGCTGGCGATGCTCGGGTACGCCGTCACCGGGTCGGTCTGGGCGCTCGGCGGCATGATCGTGGCAGGTACCGCGGCACTGGTGATCCAGTTCGTACTGCGGGGCGACTACCGGTGGACCGAAGACCGATGGGAGTGAGGAACGTGGGGATCGCATTGCCCGAGGCCACGCGGCGACTGCTGGACGAGCGGGTGTTCGCTGTGCTGGCCACGGTCACTGCCAGCGGCGCCCCGCAGAGCAGCGTGATCTGGGTGAAGCGGGACGGGGATGAGGTGCTGTTCTCCACGATCCGTGGCCGGCTGAAGACCCGGAACATGGAACGCGAGCCCCGGGTGAGCCTGTGTCTGTACCACCCCGAGGACCCGTACCAGTACGTCGAGATCCGCGGTGAGGTCTCGCTCACCGAGCAGGGCGGCGACGCGCTGATCGACGAGCTGTCCCGGGCATACGACGGAAAGCCCTGGAAGCCCCGGCCGCATGATGTCCGGGTGGTCTGCCGGGTGAGGCCCACCAAGGTGGTCGAGCGGGTCACCCCGCAGTCACCCAAGGCCGCCGCCGGGTGACCCCGCCGCTGGCCGGGTCAGCCGGTGGACGGATCGACTCCAGAACGTGACCCGGTGTCGAGTTGCCGTCGGGACCAGGTCCAGGCGTACCCGGTGTCCTCGCACTCCAGCGCTGGCTCGCACAGGTCCAGTGGCCGGAAGGTGTCCACCATGACCGCGAGTTCGTCGAAGAACTCGACCCCGATGGCCGCCTCGGGCGCACCGGGCTGCGGCCCGTGGGTGACTCCGGACGGGTGCAGTGAGATCGAGCCCTGCTCGATTCCGGAACCCTTGCGGGCCTCGTAGTTGCCGCCGGTGTAGAAGAGCACCTCGTCGGAGTCGACGTTGTGGTGGTTGTACGGGACCGGGATCGCCTCCGGGTGGTAGTCCACCTTGCGCGGCACGAACGAGCAGACCACGAAGTTCGGACCTTCGAACGTCTGGTGCACGGGCGGGGGCTGGTGGACGCGTCCGGTGATCGGCTCGAAGTCGTGGATCGAGAAGGCCCACGGATAAAGGCAACCATCCCAGCCGACCACGTCGAAGGGATGGTGCGCGTACGTGAGCCGGGTCATCCCGGTCCGGTGCCGCACCAGGACGTCCACGTCGGTCCCCTCGGCGGTGTGCGGGGAGCGCGGACCGCGCAGGTCGCGCTCGCAGTACGGCGAGGA
>DASUSI010000109.1:0-13477 GCA_036375165.1 Micromonosporaceae bacterium
ATTCCAGGTGTTGCCCTACACGGTCGGCGCTCACGTCGGCATGCACGGCGCGTTCGCCGTCATGGATTTCCCCGACGCGGCCGATCCGGAACTCGTCTACATCGAAAACATGGCCGGCGCGCTCTACCTGGAAAAAGAAGCTGACATACGCCGTTACACTGAGATGTTCAACCAACTCCGTGCGGCGGCACTCAACCCAGCCGACTCCCGAAAACTAGTCACCACGCTAGCCAACAGATGAGCGAAAGGAGGTGACACAGATGAACAATCAGAAAACCGTAACATGGCGCAAAAGCAGCCGCAGCGGCCTCAACGGAAACTGCGTTGAGTTCGCCCAGCTCGACAGCGCCATCACCGTACGCGACAGCAAAAACCCCACCGGCCCCACACTCCTGTTCACCACTCGCGAATGGAGACACTTCATCCACGCAACGAAAGGGGGCCTTTACGATCTCTGACCCACCCTCCATCGAGGAAGAGAAACCATCGACCGCAAACGGGCGGCGACCCGAGAGACTGGTCCGCGTCGCCGCCCGCCCCGGCATGCACTGGTCCGTGTCGCAGCCTCCCCGGACCGCTGCGGGGCCGAACGTCCACCACTCCGCTACCTGGGTAGGTGGCCCCCTCGAACCAGGCGGGCACGCACACATTCGGCCGGTCGAGGTGCTGGTGCTGCGCGGCTCAGGCGGTTAGGTACCGCCCGCCCGAGGTTGAGGTTGAGCCGATCAGCGATGTCGTGTAAAGCAGCTACCCCGCCCGTTGTAGATCTGCGCGACTACGGGGTCACGGACAGACAGCGTTGACCTTGCCGAGCACCGCCTTGGTCGGACCAGAGACTTCTCCACGACGCCTGGGTAGCCGTAGTGCGGTTTGCCGATGTTGTAGCCCGCTCGTGTTTGCACCTACGAAAGTCTTACCCAGGATGTGCCGAAGTGCTTTGTCACTTCCGCCACCCGACTCGGATCGCCTGGGTGCGCAAACACTGCCGATCTTCCCGCTGACCCATCGCCCGTCTGGTTGACGACTTCGTTTGCCGGACGGCGGTCGAACCACGACCATGACGACCCGAAGTTACCTTTCAGTAGTGGACGGCCCGCGTGCCGGAACGCACCTAAGATCACCTTGTCATTAGGCCGCCCTTGGTTGGGGGCGGTCGTGGTATCAACTGGGGGGCTGGACGGCTTGCGGGTCCTTGTGGTGGAGGATGACAAGACGCTTGCCGAGGTGATGGCTGAGGCGTTACAGCGCTTTGGGCATGAGGTGCAGATCGCTGTCAGCGGAGAGCAGGCGCTCAAGGCGGTCGAGGATGCCGAGTTCGTGCTGCTCGATCTGGGTCTGCCCGACCTGGACGGTCAGGAGGTGTGTCGACGGATCCGGCAGGAGTCGTGGGTTCCGCTGATCGTGATGACCGGCCGCAGCGACGAGCTCGACCGGGTGCTGCTGCTGCAGAGCGGGGCCGACGACTACATCGTAAAGCCGTGTGGCATGCACGAGTTGCTGGCGCGCATGGAAGCGGTCGTGCGTCGCGGAACGGTCGGTAACGCCGTCGAGCCCGCGGTGGCGACCAATGGCCGTAGCGGCGGGGACCAACGTCGTTGCGGACCGTTATGCGTGGACCTGCGGGAACGGCGTGTGGTCATGTACGAGCAGGAGCTCGCGTTGACCCGGCGGGAGTTCGACCTTCTCTCGGCGCTGTTGGCGGACCCGGGCGCGGTCGTAGGCCGCCAACAGCTGATCGAGCAGGTGTGGGACGAGCACTGGCACGGATCGACGCGCACGCTGGATGTGCACATCGGGTCGTTACGCACCAAGCTCGGTGACCGCCGGTGGATCGAGTCAGTACGCGGCGTAGGGTTCCGGATTCGGTTCCCGGGTGATTGAGGTGATCAACGCGTCCTGTCCTCGACACGGGGCACGCCGGAGACTATCGCGTACAGACGTCGTCCTGTGCTGCAACACCGGGCATCAACTCACGACCGCGCTGAGCCTGAGTACTGCCACCACATCACGACGAACCGCAGATAACTCCCAATCAGTGCAGATTCCGCGCAGTGTCACAAGGCGGTCGCCTGGTCTATCCCGAATCGCCGGTTAGATACTCCCTTGTGGACAGCAGACACCCAACACAGTGACAACTGCGCTACTGGAATCTTGCACCGGCGTTGATGTTGTCGTGCACCGCCGCTGAACCGCCCGCTCCTAGCGTAGGGGACGGACCTGAGCCGGCGATCGACGGCCATTCCGGCTCTCGACGCCGGGATGGCTCATGGATCGATGCGCTGGTGGGTGATTCAACATGCGGTTGCTCGATGACGCACGCGAGATGCTCGACGAGTTGTTTCCCAGCTTCGACAAACGTTTGGCTGAGGTGCCGCTGGCGACGTGGGAACAGCCCGGTGGGTCGGGTCTGGCGATCTTCAAGGAAGTCGGCGGCCCCGGGTTGCTCGTGCCACAGGTCCACGGCGGGCAAGGTGCCGACCTGACTTCGGCGGTACGGGTGCAACGGGCGCTCGGGGCCCGTTCACCGTCGCTGGCCGTGGCCAGCACCATGCATCACTTTTCGGTCGCGTCACTGGTGGAGCTCAGCACCGCCACCAGCGGGATGGAGTGGATGCTCCTGGCCGCAGTAGCCCGGGACAATCTGTTGGTGGCGTCCGGCTTCGCCGAAGGCCGCGCCGGGCAGAGCATCCTGAGCCCAGGCATGACCGCCGTCGAACGGGATGGGATGGTCGTGCTCAACGGCAGCAAGAAGCCGTGCAGCCTGGCCGAGTCGATGGATCTGCTGACCGCGTCGGTGACACTCCCGGGTCCGGACGGCACACCGCAGCTGGCGGTGGCGATGGTGCCGGCCTCCACACCGGGAGTGTCGGTACGCCCGTTCTGGAACACCCCGGCCCTGGCCGGGGCTGAGAGCCATGAGGTCGTGCTCACCGATGTGCAGGTCCCGGCCGATCTGGTGGTGCGCACCGATCTGCTCGACGGCGACCGGCTCGATCATCTGCAGACCGTCGCGTTCGTCTGGTTCGAACTGCTGATGGCGGCCAGCTACCTGGGTGCGGCGACCGCACTGGCCGAGCGGCTGCTGTCCGCGCCACGCGCCGACGTCGGTGCCCAGGCCCGCGTGGCCACCACGACCCGCGCCGCAACCCTGCTGCTGCACGGCACCGCTGCGGCCGCCGGTGCCGGCAACATCGACGAACAGCACTTGGCCGATGCCTTGGTCTGCCGCTACGCGGTCCAGGACGCGATCAGTGTGGTGCTCGACCTCGGCGTCGAAGCTCTCGGCGGGATGGCGTTCATCGCCTCCCCGGAGGTCGCCTACCTTGCCGGGGCATGCCGGGCGCTGGCGTTTCACCCGCCTGGTCGGCAGCGCATGGCCGGCCCGTTGCGGGACTACTTCACCGGCGCTCCACTGCGCATCCCGTGATGACCGGGGAACACCCCGGCGGCCCGCATCCGGGCGCTGACCACCATGTCGTGTCGCCGTCCCCGGTGTGCCGGCCGGAACGTGCGCCGCCACCAGTGCCGCGCCACGTCGACCGATCGCCCTGACCGTTACCTACCGCAAGGGTTGTGAGCATGACTGCTGCTGTGCGCACCGTCCTGGTGACCGGCGCTGCCGGCGTCGTCGGTACCGCCCTGCTACCGCATCTGGCCCCCGCCAATGTCATCGCACTGGTGCACCGCACCGCCTGTCCCGGCGCGCAGGAATCGCTGGCGGGTGACATCACCGCCGCCGGGTTTGGCCTGGACACCGACGACTACACGGCGCTGGCCCGCCGGGTCGACGTGGTGGTGCACTGCGCCGCAGCCACCGGTTTCACCGTCGGTCGGCAGGCCGCCGAGGACGTCAACGTCGCCGGTACCCGGACCGTGGCGCAGTTCGCCGCGGACGCCGGTGCGGTGCTCTACCACGTGTCGACCGCGTTTGTCGCCAGGGCCGAACTGACCCGTCAGTCGTTGGGCTGCGACAGCGGCGATGCCGCCGCCCGGCCCGAGGACTACCTGGACTCCAAACGTGCCGCTGAGCGAGTGGTCCGGGACAGCGGCCTGCCGACGGTGATCATCCGGCCGTCGCTGGTGATTGGTGACTCCGTCACCGGGGCGATCAGTCGCTTCCAGGGTCTGCACGACATCTCGGCGGTGGTGCTGCGTAATCTGCTGCCGCTGGTGCCGATGCCGGCCACGTCGCGGCTGGACTTCCTGCCCTGTGACGTGGTGGGCCGGGCCGTCGCTGAGCTCGTCGCGTCCGGCTGCGAGCACGGCGAGGCATGGCTGACCGCCGGGCCCGCCGCACCAACCGCCGAGCAGGCCATCGACCTGATAATCGCGACCGGGGCCCGGCTGGGCCTGGAGGTGCACCGCCCTCGCACAGTCGAGCCGGAAATGGTGGACCGGCTGATCCGGCCGGTGTTCATCGACCCGCTGCCGGCCGCAGCGAAGCGTCGTTTTGACGACCTGCTCGCCATGACCGCGCTGTTCGTCAACGCGCCGGTGTTCCCCACCACGCTGGGTACCCTGCCGGTCAATCCGCCCCCGCTGAGCCCGCTGCAGGTCGCCGACGCCTACCGGATGTCGCTCACCTACCTCGCCCACGCCAAAGGCATGGCCCGCGCAGCCGTGCCGGCCAGGGCGAGCGTATGAGCCCGTCCACCGGCCCGTCCGGGCTGGACGACCACAACGTCGATCCCGGACAGGTGCTCGCCATGTACCGGCGGCACCTGGGTCGTGGCCGGGCCCGGCTGGCGGCGATGACCGGCGGGATCGTCGAGGTCGCCTCGTTCGGCGCCCGGGTGTGGGACGCCACTGGTCGGCAGTACCTCGACTGTGGCGGCTACGGCGTGTTTCTGCTCGGGCACACCCACCCGGACGTGACCGCGGCGGTCATCGACCAGATCGGTCGGCATCCCCTGGCGACCAGATTGCTGCTGGAACCGGCCGCGGCGACCGCCGCAGCCACGCTGGCCGGTGTCACGCCGGACGGGCTGGACTTCGTGCACTTCGTTACCTCGGGCGCTGAGGCGACCGAGACGGCGATCAAGTTGGCCCGCGCCCACGGCAAGACGGTGCTGGTGTCAACGACCGGCGGCTACCACGGCAAGACCACCGGTGCACTCGCCCTGACCGCCAAGGCAGTCTTCCAGGACCCGTTCCGGCCGCTGCTGGCTGCGGTACACGTGCCGTACGGCGATGCCGATGCCCTCGCCACCGTGCTCGCCGCCAACCCGTCGGAGTCCTGCGTGGTGGTGGAACCGGTGCAGGGTGAGGGTGGTGTCGTGGTACCACCGGCCGGCTACCTGGCCGCGGTGGAGCAGCTTTGCCGCGACTACGACGCGATGTTCGTCCTCGATGAGGTCCAGACCGGGCTGGGGCGGCTGGGTAGCTGGTGGGGTGCCGACGTCGAGCAGGTCCGCCCCGACATACTGCTGGTCGGCAAAACTCTCTCCGGTGGTGTCGTCCCGGTCTCTGCCGCCGTGGCGACGGCTGCGGCGTACGCCCCGTTCGACCGGGACCCGTTCCTGCATACGTCGACGTTCGCCGCAGCGCCGGTGGCGATGGCCGCCGCCACCGCGGCGGTCCGGGTCATCGCCCGCGATGGACTCGTGGAACGCGCTGCGGCACTGGGCATCCGCATCCACGGCATGCTCGTTGACGCCTTCGCCGGCCTGCGCGACGAGGTGGTCACCGACATCCGTGGCCGCGGACTGCTGCTCGGCGTCGAACTCGTCAACGAACGCCTCGCCGGGGAACTGATCCTGCACCTGCTGGAGGCCGGGGTGCTGGTCAACCACTCGCTGACCGCACATCGGGTGGTCCGGTTCACCCCACCGGCTGTGATGACCGATACCGATCTTGATGAGCTGCACCACGCCCTGACCGGCGCGGCCGGGCACCTGGCCCGCTACCTCCCTGCCAGTGGAAGGCTCTGACATGCCCGATGTGACCATCCACGCCGTCGTCCCAGCCACCGAATCCGGCGACGTCTACCGGCTGCTGTGCGACTTCGAAGCCTATCCCCGCTACACCGACGCGGTGCGCGAGGTCAAGGTCACGGCCCTCGACCAGGGCCGCGTGGAGGCCCGCTGGTCGGTCAACTTCCGTAACGGTGTGCTGTGCTGGACTGAGCACGACACCTTCGAGGACTCCACACAGACGATCACGTTCTGCCAGACCGACGGCGACTTTGACCGCTTCGACGGCACTTGGAGCGTGCACCAGCGCGGCGACGCCGTGGCGGTGCGGTTCACCTGCAGCTTCGACCTCGGAATGCCCAGCCTTGCCGCGATCATCGACCCGATCGCGTGTGAGGCACTGGTGGAGAACATCCAACTGATCCTGCACGGCCTACTCGGCGACGACATCGTTTTCCACGACGTTGACGCGCTGGCCGCCACGGCAGGAGAACGCTGACATGCCCGCCGTGGCCGGCGACCTGCGCGCATCAGCGCCCGCAATGGCGGTGCGTGCGCAGCCCAGATCCGCCGACGACCGGCAACTGCGCGACGCGTTCGCGCAGTTGCCGGCAGGTGTCAGCGTGGTGACCAGCCTCGGTCCACACGGCCCGGTCGGCATGACCGCCAGCACCGTGTGCTCGCTGTCGCTGGACCCGCCGCTGCTGCTGTTGTGCGCCGCCAACGAGTGCCGCACCCTGGCACAGCTGCGCGTCCACGGCCGGTTCGCTGTCAATGCGCTACCGGCCCACCGCGCGAGCATCGCCCAGGTGTTCGCCGACCCGGAGCCGGTGCCTGGGCACCGGTTCCGGGTAGCCGCACACCACGTCGTCGACGCCGTACCGGTGCTCACCGACGCGGTGGCCGTATTCACCTGCGCACTGCGGGACACCTACCCCGGCGGTGACCACACCATCGTCGTGGGCCGGATCCTCACCGCCACCACCACAAGCGGCGCGCAGCCGCTGCTGTGGCACGCCCGCAGCTACCGCAGGCTGGCCCCGCTGCACCCCGAATCCACGTCCCGATGAGCTGAGGAGCCGCCTTATGTTCCGCACCCGTACCCTGTCCGGCGCCGTTGTGGCGATCACCGGTGGCAGCCTCGGCATCGGCCGGGCCACCGCTGCGGCGTTCGTCGCCGCCGGCGCCCAGGTCGCCATCGGCGCCCGTAACCTCGAACGCGCCACCGCCACCGCCCGTGAGATCGGCGCGATGGCTTACCCGCTGGACGTGACCGACTCCAGCAGCGTGGAGAAGTTCTACCAGCAGGTCGAAGACAGCCTCGGCAGCATCGACGTGTTCGTCAACAACGCCGGTGTCATGCTGGTTGGCCGCTTCGAACAGGAAAGCGACAGCGCCACCGTCCAGCAGCTCGGCGTGAACTTGCTCGGAGTGATCAACGGGATGAAAGCCGCCGTTCCGCGCATGCGCGCCCGTGGCCGCGGCCACATCATCAACATGGCCTCCGCCGTCGGCATGGTCGGGCTGCCCGGCTGCGCGACGTACTCCGCGGCCAAGCACGGCGTCGTCGGGCTGTCCGAGGCGGTCCGCGGCGAGCTGCGCGGCAGCGGCGTCGACCTGTCTATCGTGCTGCCGATCCCCGCGCAGACCGAGCTGACCTCCGGTGTCGGCAAAGGCCGGTTCGTGCCGCTGCTACGCGACACCGACATCGCCAACGCGGTGCTGCGCACCGCCTCCCGCCCCCGCTACCACGTGTACGTGCCTGGTTGGACCAACCCGGTCACCCGGATTCTCGGCCTGTTGCCCCAAGGCGGACGGGACTTCGCCGGGCGGCTGCTCAAGGCCGACCAGCTACTCAAGACCACTGACCTCGCCGCCCGGGTGAGCTACGAGGAGCGCACCCGGGCCGGCGCGCAGACCCATGAGGTGTGAGCGATGTCCAACCGTGGAGCGATCCTGCGCGGCCACAGCCCAGCCGCGTTCCCATCCACCATCGTCGACCACATCGTGCACGTCCACCCACTCGTCGCGGTGGCGCTGTATGTCCCGGTCATCGCCGTCACCGCGATCACGTCGCTGGACCAGGCCGCAGGTCTGGTCCTGGCCGGCTGGGCAGTGGCCGGCTACCTCACCTGGACCCTGGTGGAGTACTGGGGTCACCGGCTGATCCTGCACTTCGAACCCGCACAAGGCTGGGGCGCGTGGTTCCACCACATCGTCCACGGCATACACCACGAATACCCGCAGGACCCCCGCCGTTCGATCATGAGTCCACTGTTGTCGATTCCCATCGTCGGCACAGCCTTGCTGCTGTCCCTCGGCGTGCTGCAACTGCCCGGCATGTACGCCGCCGGGTTCGTGTTTGGTTATCTCGCCTATGACCTGGTCCACCTGTACGTGCACCACGTCAGGCCGAGTTGGGGGCCGATGAAGCTGCTGCACGAGCTGCACATGCGCCACCACTTCCGGGACGACACCCGCGGGTTTGGTGTCTCGGCACCGTACTGGGACAACGTGTTCGGCACGTCCGTCGCCCGTGCCCGGCGGGCCGTCCAGTGACGACCATCCATCCGTCCACCATGGATGGCAGTCGATCCCCGGTGGCCACGCCGGCCAGAGGGTCGGCGCCCGGGGGTGCCGGGGTGCCCGGATACCGGGACATCCCCGTCCCCGGGTGGGATCCCGACGCCGCCACCGATGTCGAGGAAGCGCATGAGTTCCTACGCCTGTTCTATACCGAGCACCCCGGCACCGGTGACCTGCCGGCCCGGCTGACCGCCGTAAGCGCGCAGATCGACGCCACCGGCACCTACACACACTCTCCGCAGGAACTGGTCTTCGGCGCACAGGTCGCCTGGCGTAACTCCTCCCGCTGCATCGGCCGGCTCTACTGGCGCAGCCTGCGGGTGCTGGACCACCGTGACGTCCACGACGCCGACGGCATCTACCACTACCTCGTCGAGCACCTGCGCTTGGCAACGAACGGCGGCTGCATCCGCCCCACCATCTCCATCTTCCCGCCGGCGCGGCCTGGGCGGCCGTATCCACGGATATGGAACGAGCAGCTGATCCGCTACGCCGGACACCGTCGCGCTGACGGCGCCGTCGTCGGTGACCCCCGGTACACCGCGTTCACCGCCGCGGTCAGCGCGATGGGCTGGATCGGCAAAGGGTCCGCCTTCGATATCCTTCCGCTGGTCATCGAAACCCCCGAGGACGGGCCACGCCTCTTCGACCTACCTGAGGACGCCGTGCTGGAGGTTCCGCTGAGCCACCCGGACCACCCTTGGTTCGCCGACCTGGACCTGCGCTGGCATGCCGTCCCGGCGATCTCGCACATGCGGCTGAGCATCGGCGGGGTGCAGTACCCGTGCGCCCCGTTCAATGGCTGGTACCTCGGTGCCGAGATCGGCGCCCGCAACCTCGCCGACACCGACCGCTACAACCTGCTGCCGGTCATCGCGACCCACCTTGGCCTGGACACCAGCACTGAAGCCTGCCTCTGGCGGGACCGGGCACTGGTCGAACTCAACGTCGCGGTCCTGCACTCCTTCGCTGTGGCCAACGCCCGTGTCAGCGACCACCACACCGAGTCCCGGCGCTTCTGCACCCACGTCGATCGTGAGGCCCGCGTCGGCCGCGACGTGCCCGCCGACTGGACCTGGATCGTGCCGCCGCTGTCCGGCTCCACGACCACGGTCTTCCACCGCTACTACGTCGAATCCGACCAACGGCCCAACTTCTACCTCGACGACCAGGCCCGCGACCTGGCGCTGCACGGCGCTCGGCCGCACGACAACTGAAACACGTTGCTCGCTCCACCGTCGTCTGCCGGACCGGCGGACGCGCCTGGGCACCAGCAACACCGTGATCTACCGATAAGATCGTGATTCTGCGATCTTGGTAGGTAATTTTCGCCAGCTTGTAAAGGACGACAGGATGATGAACTGGCTCGGACGCGTCACAGTACGGGCACGAGTAGTCGTACTACTGGGCGCTGTCGCCGTCGTCGTGCTGGCTGGCCTAGCCGCCGGTGGCGTCACCGACCGGCTCGCTGGGGGCGGCTTCGACGATGCCGGTCCGGAGGTCGCCGCCGCTGAGCGGACACTGCAGAACACCTTCCAGGCTGGCGAGCCCAACCTGATCCTGCTGGCCGACGCAGGTGCCTCCGGTGCCGACAGCGCACCAGCCGCGGCGGCCGGTAATGCGTTGACCGAACAACTGGCCGCCGAGCCCGACGTCACCGATGTCACCTCCTATTGGGCCACCGGACTGCCGTCCCTGAAATCCACCGACGGCAGTAAGGCGCTTGTCGTGGCCCGCATCACCGGCGACGACAAACACGTTGAAGCACGCGCCGGAGAGCTGTCCCAGCGCTACACCGGCGATCAGGGGGCGCTGCGGGTGAGTGTCGGTGGCAGCGCTGAAGTCATCCGGCAGATCAGCGTCCAAAGCGAGGACGACCTCATCCGTGCCGAGGTGATCGCACTGCCCATCACCCTGATCCTGCTCATCATCGTCTTCGGCGGCCTCATCGCCGGGCTGCTGCCGGTCATCGTGGGCATCTTCACCGTGCTGGGCGCACTGCTGATCCTGTACGGACTTGCCGACCTCACCGAGGTGTCGGTGTTCGCCCTCAACCTCATCACCGCCCTCGGGCTGGGACTGGCGATTGACTACAGCCTCTTCATCGTCTCGCGGTTCCGCGAAGAACTCGCCGGTGGCCATGACGTACCGGCCGCGGTAGCCCGATCGGTGGCGACCGCAGGACGCACCGTCCTGGTCAGCGCGCTCGCCGTGGCCGGATCCCTGGCGGTACTGCTGGTGTTCCCGCAGATGTTCCTGCGCTCGATCGCCTACGCCGGCATCGCTGTGGTCGCCTGCGCCACTGTCGCCGCCGTCATCGTCCTGCCTGCCCTGCTCGCCGTGCTTGGTCACAAGGTCAACTCGCTGACCGTGCGGCGGCGAGCCGCCCAGGGCGCAGCCGGCGGTGCCGGCTGGCATCGAGTGGCGCTCGCCGTGATGCGCCGCCCCCTGCTGGTCGCGGTAGCCGCGGTGGCGGTCCTGCTTCTGCTCGGCACGCCGTTCCTCGACATCCGTTTCGGCGACGTTGACGACCGGGCGCTACCGACGAGCGCGTCAGCGCGTCAGGTATCCGACCAACTGCGTCGCGATTTTGACACTCGCGACACCGACGCCATCGCCGCCGTCACCACCAGCATCGGCGACCCTGACACGCGTGCCGAGCAGATCGACAACTACGCCAGTGCCCTGTCCGGACTTGCCGGCGTGGCCAGGGTTGACGCGGTCACCGGCACCTACACGGACGGTCGACAGGTCGCCCCAGCAGGCCCGCTGTCCGCCCGCTTCGCCTCCGCCGACGCCACCTGGCTACAGATCGTGCCCGACGTCGAGGCCGTCTCCCCAGAAGGTGAAGCCCTCGTCAAACGGATCCGTGCCACCGAGGCACCGTTCCGGGTCAAGCTGGCCGGCCCATCAGTCGAACTCACCGATGGCAAGGAACTCATCGCTGACCGACTGCCCCTGGCCGGCGCGCTGATCGCCGTCGTGTCGTTCCTCGTGCTGATGATCGTCTTCGGTAGTCTCCTGCTACCCCTGATCGGCCTGCTCCTCAACGTGCTGAGTTTGACCGCAGCCTTCGGTGCCATGGTCTGGGGATTCCAGGACGGTAACCTGGCCGAACTCTTGGACTTCACCGCCACTGGCACGATCGAGATCTCTATCCCGGTCCTGCTGTTCTTCCTCGCCTTCGGCCTGTCCATGGATTACCAGGTATTCATGCTGTCCAGGATCAAAGAGGAATACGACGCCGGCGCGGATAACACCACCGCTGTCGCCGCCGGCCTGCAGCGCACCGGCCCGATCATCACCGCCGCCGCCGCGCTTATCGCCGTCGTCTTCGTCGGCCTCGCCGCCGGCGAAATCTCGATCATCAAACTGCTCGGCGTCGGCCTCGCTCTCGCTGTCATCGTTGACGCCACCATAGTGCGAGCCGCGCTCGTGCCCGCCTTCATGCGCCTTGCCGGACGCGCCAACTGGTGGGCGCCCCGGCCGATCCTCGCCCTACACCGTCGTTTCGGCATCCACCACACCCTGCCAGCTACGGACCGAATCCACGGCGGCACGCCTACGACACCAGCGCTCACAGACGCCTGACATCGGACCGTGACGCCCGGTCGGCAGACACTCCACTCTGCCGACCGGGCGTCACCGGCTGGTGGTGTCCACCTATCCGGTCCGGGCGACGTGACCGTACCCAACGGGATCAGCGGCTTGCACGACGGCCAGCCCGGAGATGCTGGAGCGACCACACCGGGCAAGGCTCACATCGACTGTTCACGACCCGGTGAGACAGGAATCCTGATCATGGCGTACAGTGACGCCCTTGTGACGTGACCATGGCTCCTGCACATAGCCTCCTGCGGCCGCGTTACGACCACATTGGACACGTAGGTGTGCCCGATCGGGGCCGGGCTCGCCTGACTCCCCCGTGCACTTCAAGTTGGAGTTTGGATGACCTCATTGACTGGTCGTAAGCACACCCTGCAACGCGTTACAGCGGTCTCGTTCGTCGCCGCCCTCGGGCTGTTGCTGTTCGCCGGACCGGCACTCTCAGACCCCTCGAAGCCGCCCCCTCGTCCGAGCGATCCCCCGACGGCCGCAGTACCCAAGAACCCGAGCAGTCCGCCCACTGGCGCCCCCGAAGCGCCTGGCGTCCCAGGCACCACCGCCGAGGACTCGGGTGTCCAGGCCGATGAGCCGACTCCTCCGCCCGGCGAACCGAGGTTCGACACCATCGACAGCCCAGGCGTCATCACCTGTGAGGACCTGGGACTCGGCCAGACCCTGATGAAGGTCAACGGCGCACGGATGAACCACGTCCAGGACGGCGACGGTCTCAGCGGCGTCGTGAGGGACACCGATATCGACACGGACGGGGACCCGGACAGCCTGTTCGTCACTATCGACCCGGGCGTCGTCGTGACGTCGATCGTGTACATGCATGGCAACCGTGGTCACATCTACGAGTCGGAGTTCGCGCCCGGCTACCACGGTGCTTTCCTCGCACCACCGCGTACGAACAACACGGAGCCACCCGTCAACCACTGGCTGATCTGCGGTCCGACGAGCACCGCCACGCCGACCGACAGCCCGCCGCCAGACTCGCAGTCACCGAGTGTGCCGCCCGGCGGCAGCGTGCCTCCGACGACTCCGCCCGGTGACGGCGGCCTGCCGGTCACGGGTCTCGCACTCACCGGTGTGGTGCTGAGCGGTGTCGGTCTGGTGGGTGCGGGTGTCGCCCTACGCGCAGTGCGCCGCAGGACCGACCCTGCTGAAACCCAGGCGGAAGAAACCGAGTCAGGCGACGACGAATCCAAGGACGTCTGACCGGTAACGCATCGAGCCTGTTCATCGGGGCGCGGACCTCGATCATGCCCGGCGCCGCGCCGCGCCACGCGCGGTCGAGCGTCGTGAGGTCATCGGCGCCGATGAGCCGCGCCATCACCGGGTTGCCGAAGTCCTGCGCCGCCAGGCGCGCGAGC
>DASUSI010000110.1:0-8096 GCA_036375165.1 Micromonosporaceae bacterium
GCCCAGGGACGCTGGGAGAGCCTAAACGCCTGTGGAGCGCAGGTAAGACCGGCCCCCGCGCTGGCACCGCGCCGAGAAGCAGGAATCCACCCGGACGCCGCGTGCTCCCCACGCAGCGTGGAGGGAATCCCCGTCCCTTGAGGGTGGAGAGATCGTCAAATCGTGTGGGACGAGTTCCCCCCCGCATGGCTCAGACTACGGCGATACGACCCCGCTGTTGCCGAGGTCGTCATCGACCCTCGGTTCGCATGGGGCGCCCCGATCGTCGAACCAGCCAAGGTCACCGTCGACACCATCCTTGGACTGTGGAGAGCTGGAGAAGCACCTGATGTTGTCGCCGACGAGTACGGATTGACCGTTGAGCAGGTCCAGGCCCTCATCCGGGTCGCCGCCTGAGTTCTTCGCCGACCGCTGCTTGGGCAAGGGCGCGCCAACCGTGCACTGTCACAGTCTGGTGGGCCCGGACGGGCAGGGCTCAGCGAGCGATCAGGAGCAGTAGTCCGCGACCACGCAGCAGGTAGTTCGTGCCGGCCCCGCCGATCAGCGCCTCGGAGCCCGGAACAGCCACCTGGCCGGGGCCTTCCGCCCAGTTCGACGTATCGGTGACCCGGTACCACTGTCGACCCGCCCCTGGCGAAGGCAGGGTGAAGTTCACGTCCCCGGACCAGCCGTTGTAGCCCACGTAGAGGGCCGGTGCGGTGTCGCCGAACTCGGTGCCGTCAATCCGCCAGGCGATGGCGTGCTGGTTGGGATCGCCCCAGTAGGCGCTGTCCGGTGTGGTGCCCCCGGCCGTGAACCAGGTGAGCTGGCCCATGCCGTTGCCGTTGGTGTCGCTGGCGGTGTAGAAGCCCACCGGCCGCAGCGCCGGGTGCGCCTTGCGGAAGGCGGTCAGCCGGGTCACGTACGTCTGGAAGTTGGACTGGTCGGTGTCTCGGGACCAGGTCAGCCAGTTCGCGGACGAGTCCAGGTTGTACGGGTTGTTGTTGCACCGGATCGACCGCAGGTACTCGTCCCCGCCGGTCAGCATCGGGGTGCCAGCCGACAACATCAGGAACCCGAACCCGTTGCGGGCGGCCCGGCGCTGCTCGGTCGCGACGCCGCCGTGGTCCCAGGAGATGTTGTCGTCGCTGCCGCCGTCCGACGGCCCGTACGGCCAGGGCTGACCGTTGTTCTTCCCGTTGCAGGAGTAGAGGTCCCTGTGGGTGAACCCGTCGTGGGCCACCATGAAGTTGATCGAGTTCCAGGGTCGTCGTCCATCGTCCCCGTACAAATCGGATGATCCGGCGAACCGGGTGGCGAGCTGACCCGGCGTCACGGGGTCAACGCCCAGCTTGTTCTGGTCCCGGCGCAGCGTGTCCCGGTACATGCCGTTCCACTCCGACCAGCCTGGTGGGAAGTTGCCCACCTGGTAGGTGCCGGGCCCGATCGCCCATGGCTCGGCGATCCAGTCCACTCCGGACCCGCCGCCGGCCGGGCGGGCCGGCAGCTCCGCCGTGATCCGGCGTAGCGCCGTGTTCAGGTCCGTCTTGCTGTAGTTGAAGCAGCCGTGCTGGCAGGTGTTGCCGAGCACCGAGGCCAGGTCATGGCGGAACCCGTCCACGCCAAGGGTGTTCTTCCAGTACGCCAGCGAGTCCACGATCAGGTTCTGCGCGGTGCGGTGGTAGGTGTTGTAGTTGCCGCCGACTCCGGTGTTGTCGTAGTAGCCCTGCATGTCGCTGGTCAGCGAGTAGTACGTGGGGTTGTCCAGGCCCCGGAAGGAATACGCCGGGTAAGTGTTCCGGTCGCTGGAGAACCACGCCTCGGCGGTGTGGTTGTAGACCACGTCCACGTACACCTTGATCCCGGCATCGTGGAACGCCTTCACCATCGCCTTGAACTCCCGGGTCGGCCCGCCGGCCGTCTTGTCGGACGAGTAGCGGCGGTCCGGTGCGAAATAGTTCAGGGTCATATAACCCCAGTAGTTGTCGCCGGCAGTGCTCGTCGAGTCGATGTCGTTGGCGTCGTTGAGGGTTTCCTGCACCGGCAGGAACTCCACCGCCGTGACCCCCAGCGCGGCCAGGTAACCGGCCTTCATCCCGGCACCCCGGTAGCTGCCCTGGTACGCGCTGGGCACGCTCGGGTCGCCCCTGGTCAGGCCGCGCACATGCACCTCGTACACGATGTCGTCCTTCAGGGCCCGGGACGGCTTGACGCCGATACTTGTGCTGTCGGCGGCGAGCACGATCCCTTTCGAGGCGTTCGGCCCGGTGTCGACGGCGCGGTTGGACCCGGACAGGTAGATCGCCTGGTTCGTCATGCCGGGCCGCAGTGGGTCGTGGCTGACCTCCCGGGCGTACGGGTCGAGCAGCAGCTTGTTCGGGTTGAACCGGTTCCCGTTCGCGTCCACGTCCGAGACGAACCCGGTCGACGAGCCCTTGGTCCAGGACGATGTGTACGGCCAGTTCGGACCCCAGGCCCGGTATCCGTAGTAGACCGCCCCGGTGATGCCGTACGTGTTCTGCAATGTGGACACGCTCACCGAGTGCGACCACACGCTGGTTGTGGCGTCCTTGGTCAACACGTAGTTGACCCGCTCCTGTTCCCCGGTGGGTACGCGGTACAGGTAGACCGCGATCCGGGTGGCCCGCGAGGAGTACACCCGGAACGTGATGGTCGAGCCGGTGGCGTCGTACCGACCGCCGAGGTTGTTGGTGTCGATCCCGGCGTGGGCCGGCGACGGCGCGACCAGCACCCCCGCCAACGCCACCGCGACAGCCAAGGTCCGGATCATCTGGCACCTCCCCAGGTGTCCTCATGCCAGGTCATGGGTATCCGGGCTCCGGCGGGCGGCAGCCGCCCGCCGGAGCCGGGTGCGTCAGTTCCGCCAGACGTCGTTGAGGGTGATCGAGCAACCGGAGCCGGTGTTGACCACCCGGTTGGAGCCGGTCTCCCAGATCACCTGGGAGCCGTTGCGCTTGATGTACTTGTATTCGAACGTGGTGTTCGTCGGCAGGTTCACGGTGCCGCGCCAGATCGGGTAGGTCGCCGCCGACAGTGGGAAGGCGCTGGCCGGGTTCCAGTTGCCGAGTTCCGGCCGGTTGCCGGCGACGTACACGTTCTCACCCCAGATCGTGTACGCCTCGGCCGCGAAACTGATCGCGACCGTGCCGCAACCGCCGCCGCTCACCCGGGCGTTGATGTGCAACACCAGCATCTTGTCGGTTGCCACGGTGGCGGAGAACCGGCCGGACGAGTCCACCGTGTATGTGGCACCGGTGCAACTCGTGCCGCTGACGTCGCCGTTGGCAACGTCGCAGTAGGTGCCGGCCGGCAGGTCGGTCTGGAAGGTACGCGACAGCAAACCGCCACGGTTGAAGACCACATAACCTTTGCCGGTACGGCCGAACGCGACCTGGTTCGAACCGTTGCTCCACCAGTTGCTGACCCCGGTGCCGGAGACGGTGTTGCGGAACCCGACCAGGTTGGCCGTGGTGCGCCACCGATGCTCGCAGACCCAGCCGCTGCCGCAACTCACCTGGTTGGTGATGCCGCTGGAGTTGGTCGGCGGCCCCTGGTCGTGGCTGGAGAAGTTGAAGCTGGACATCACCTGGGGTACGCCGTACGGCCAGGCCAGCATGAACGCCTCGGCCAGCGCGTACCGGGTGCCGTCCTTGTAGGTGAGCCGGGCACGACCGTTGCGCTGGGTGTCGTGGTTGTCGATGAACGCCACCGCGTCGCCGCTTGACACCAGCATCTGACCGGCGAGGTTGTTCAGGTTGGACAGGTAGCCGTCCCGGAACGCGTTGCCGACCACGTCGCCGTACCGGAACTCGGTGACGTCACCGATCCCGGTGTACTCGGTGGGGCTGACCTCACCCGGACCGCCCTCGATGGTCTCCTGGTAGATGTACTTCCCGGTCGGGTAGATCGCCGCGAGGTCCGCTACCGGCATGTGCTTGGCGGCGTCCACCCGCAACCCGTCCACCCCGAGCGAGACCAGGTCGTTCAGGTACGCCGTGAGCTTGCCGCGCACGTACGAGGATTCGGTCCTCAGGTCTGACAGATCCACGAGTTCGCAGTTCTGGACCTCCCAGCGGTCTCCCCAGTTGGCGATGTCGTCGTTGCCGTTGCGGCCACAGTGGTGGAAGTCGTTGGTGCCGTACGGCACGGCCGGGTAGCTGTAGTGGCTGTACGAGGAGCCGCCGCTGCCGGGTCCGCTGGATCCGCCGCCAGCCATGTGGTTGACCACGGCGTCCACGAACACCTTCACCCCGGCGTTGTGGCAGGTTGTCACCATGCTGGCGAACGCCGCCCGGCTGCCGCGCCGGGAGACGAGCTGGTAACTGACCGGCTGGTAGTCCTGCCACCAGGGGTAGCTCTGTCCTGGCAGCACCACGTGTTCCTGTGGCGGGGAGACCTGCACCCCGCCGAAGCCCTTGGGTCCGAGCACGTTGGTGCACTCGCTGGCGACTGACGCCCAGGGCCACTGGAACAAATGGACGATCACGTCTTTGGCACCCGGTGTTCCTGGGTACGCCTGCGCCGGGCGCTGCTCCGTCGTGGTCGTGACCCCGACCAGGCTCGCGGTGATCCCGACGACCAGGGCGAGCAGCCCGCCGATCAGCAGTCGTCCGAGCCGCCATCGCGCCGCCGACGTCCGCAGTACCCGGAACTGGTACAAGTCATGATTTGTCGGGCATACTGAGGATGTGTTTGGTGAGGGTGATCTTTGAGGCATGGCCATCCTTCCCCGCTGGTGGCTACGAGGCGCGGACCACCACCGCTCGGCTTACTGATCGGCGGTTTCGGTACTCCGCAAGCTATTGCAAGATTTCCTGAAAGTTAGCATCAGGTTTCATAACTGTAAAGCCCCAATGCCACCGTTTTGCCAGGTCAGCGGGGTGTGCAAGGTAGCAGTTGCTTCGCGTCCGTCTGTGGACCCGCTGAACCTGGCGACCGGTACATGCGCCGTCAAATCCCCGAACAGGGACGATGCAACCCTGGGTAGCCGGCAGGCGTGGCCTGAGAAACGAGGAACCGGAGGCCCGCCGTGACATCACGCCTCGCTGCGATCGTTGTCGCCGCCACGATCATCGCGTCGTACGGGCTGCTGGCAGCGGCCAGCCCGCAGGCTACGGCGGAGGCTGACGCGGAGGGCGTCAAGCCGCTGACGCACCCCGACGCGGAAACCAGGACCCCGCTGCCGGCTGGTGCGGCTGATTTGCTGGTCGACGACGCACATCGGCAGGTCTTGATCAGCCTGCCGTCGACCGGATCGGTGGTGGTCGCAGGGGTCGACGGCCACATCACGGGAACCATCACGGGGCTCACCAACCCAGGCGAGATGACGCTGACACCTGACAGTTCCACCGTGTACGTCATCGGGCGCGGGGCTTCCACGATCGCGGCTATCGACACGGTGACCCATGCGGTGATCCGGGCGTCGCTGCCGGAAGGGACATGTCCCGCGTCAGTCACCTTCACCGCGGGGAAGGTCTGGTACTCGTACGCGATGTGCTCCGAGCCGAGCTCTGGCGGGGTCGGATGGTTCGACCCGACCAGTCGCCAGGCGACCAACGGCGTACTCACGGTTCCCCCAGGCCACATCAGGGCGCTCGCGGAGCGGCCCGACCGGTTGGTGCTGGTGGAGAAGGTTTCGGGAAAGGTTCACGTGTATGACGTGACGTCCGATGTCCTGACCGTGGTGGCCGAGGGCGCCGACGCCGGTGACGGATGCAAGGACGCCGCTCTGATGTCGGGTGGAGACCACGTGGTCACCAGTTGCGGGAATTCTGGGAACTCAGGAACCCACCTTGTCTTCGCCACGTCGGATCTGTCCCCCACTCTGCCGTTCTACTCCTGGTATTCGGCAGCTGCGGTCGCCGTCGTTCAGGATCAGCGTTACATAGCCGTGGCCGGCACCGGTCAGGATCGCTCCGCCGTCGTTGTCTACAACATCGAATACGGTCCGGGCGGCTGGTTCAGGCACTCGTTCACGCCGTCGGACAACGGGTTGGTGCTCGACGGAATCCTGGCGATGGCTCAAGCGGGACAGCTTTTCGCGGTGGTGCGCAATCCGTCTTTGAACCGCGACGAACTCGCGGTGTTCCACGCCGCCACGATGTATGCCACCAGCATCGATATGACCTTGATGGACGGGGGGAACGTGGTGCGATACCAGGAGCCCGTCCGGGTCTCTGGCACCATGTCCGGGACGTGGTCCAGTACGCCGAGACGGCTGTCGGTGACCCGCACCGATCGGAAGGGCACGGTCGAGGTGGCCACAATGCTGGTGGGAGAGGAGGGCGAATTCGGGTTCCGGGACACTCCCCGGACCACCGGCGAGGTTAGATATGTCGCCGAATTCACGGGCGACGACGAGCATCTCCCGGGCAAAGGTTCGCTGACCGTCTACGTGAGACCACTGCCGTATGACCTGAACGCGGACGGTTATGCCGAGCTGATCGTTGGTGCGCCCGGTGAAGATCTCGGTACGGCACTGGACGCCGGCATGTTCCACATGCTTCACGGCAGAGCGTCAGGCGTGAGCGGTGCCGGGAGCGTCGCGATCCACCAGGACACGCCGGGGGTGCCAGGCGTTGCCGAGTCCGGAGACAAGTTCGGGTACGCGAACGCCCGCGGTGACTTCAACGCGGACGGGTACGCCGATATCGCGGTTTCCGCTCCCGGGGAGGACATCGGTCCCGCGACCGACGGCGGTGCGGTCTGGGTCTTCTTCGGTTCGGCAGCCGGGCTTCGTCCCAACCACGTGACAACGGTTGACGCCGTTGACGCGCCGATTCCAGTCAAAGACCATGCAAGCCTTGGCCGTTCCCTGGTGGCTGGTGACAATGACGGGGATGGCTTCGACGATCTGGCGATCGGTGCCCCCGGAGCCGGCCCCGGCTACGTCGTCATGGCCCGGGGGACTCGCAAAGGTCTGAGCCCGACCATGATCCGCATCGACCAGGGCAGCCCTGGAATCCCCGGCGTGAACCGGCGAGGCGACCGGTTCGGCTGGTCCGTGGCGTTGGGCGACACCGACAAAGACGGTCGACACGAGCTGGCCGTGGGGGCACCCGGCGATTCGGAGGATCGGGGCTGGGCGACCGGCTCGGTCACCGTGGTCTCAAACCGGTTCCAGGGGATCCACAGCACCCGCTGGACCAAGAACACTGCCGGAGTTCCGGGTGCCGCCGGGTCCTTCAACCTGGCCACAGGAGATTCCCCGGACAGCTTCGGGCATCATGTGGTGTTCGCGGACTTCAATGGCGATACTTTGGCAGATTTGGTGGTCGCGGCACCTGGATCACCGGTCACTGTGGACGGGGTACGAAAGCGGGACGCTGGCACTGTCACCGTGCTCTACTCACAAGGTGGTATCTCGACCGGGCGGGCGTTCCAACTGACCCAGCAGACCACCGGCATTCCCGGCATCGCCGGCCAGGAAGACAAGTTCGGCTCCACCCTGGCGGCCGGTTCAACGAATGGCGACCGCTCCTCCGAGCTTGCGGTCTACAGCCCCGGCGACGGGTACGTGACGGTGGTGCCCGGCTCCTTCGTCGGGCTGTGGTACTCGACGGCGAAGGCTTGGACCCAGAACTCGCCTGGCATTCCTGACGCCACCGAACCAGGAGACGGCTGGGGTGACAGCTTGCGGTTCGTCGAACTGGCGGCCACCGACCAAGCGTCGTTGCTGGTCGGTGCGCCGGGCGAGAACGACAATCGGGGTGCCTGCACACTGATCCATCGCACCGCGTCAGGGCTGACCGGAATCGGTGCCCAGTACTTCTCCCAGGACCTTCTCGGGCCGCCCGGGTGGGCCGAGCCCGGCGATCGCTTCGGCACGTTTTCTTGATGGGATGAAACCGTGGCAATTACTGACTGGTGCTCCCCGGCTTCAGTCATTGGCTGCATGATCGGGCGAGACCGTAGCCTGATCTGGTTCCCATCGCCCGCCAACGGGCGGGTCATCCCCGTTGGTTCGGCGGGGACCGGGGTGGGTCCCCGCCGGGTGTCGGGTCAGGCTGGCAGGTCGGGGAACGGTGCCTGGATCCGGTTTTTCGCGGTGACCGAGTGGCCGCAGGTGTAGCCCTGGTTCAGGTCGCGATGCACGT
>DASUSI010000111.1:0-42329 GCA_036375165.1 Micromonosporaceae bacterium
TTGAGCGATGGCGACCGAGCGGCGAGCGGACATGTTCATCGACCTCGACGACGATCCGCGTGAGGGCGGGCCGACGCAGGGCGACGAGCGCACCATGCTGGTCGAGTTCCTGCGCAGTGTGCGGCTCACGTTGGAGATGAAGTGCGAAGGTCTCGATGCGGAGGCCATGGCGCGGCGAGCGGTCGAGCCGTCGACGATGTCGCTGCTGGGGCTGGTGCGACACCTGGCCGAGGTGGAGCGTGCAACCTTCCGGGTGATGATGGCGGACCAGGACGCGCCCCGGTTGTACTGCTCCGACACCAACCGTGACGGTGATTTCGACGGAGCCGTCGCCGACCCGCGCGTGGTCGCGGAGGCGTGGAAGGCGTGGCGGGCCGAGGTGGACTTCGCCACGCGGTTCGTGGCCGAGGCACCCAGCCTCGACATCACCGGCGACGATCCGCTGAACAAGCACGGCAGCGGCGGAGGGTCGATGTCGCTGCGCGAGGTGATCGTGGGAATGATCGAGGAGTACGCCCGCCACCTGGGTCACGTCGACCTGTTGCGCGAGCGGATCGACGGGCGGATAGGCCAGTAATGGTCAACGACAGCCACTCCAGGTGGCCGCCGTCGCCATGCGCATGAGGTTCATCGATCGGCCGAGGCGCACTGCCGGGCGGCCCTCGGCCCCGGCATGGCATGCTGAGCCGCAGCAGGGCCGCCGTGTCGCGCGTGCCGTTGGGGGTCATCGGAAAGCGTTCGAAGGCCAGGACCGTGGCGGGCACCAGGTAACGCGGCAGGGTCCCGTGCGGTCACATCTCCCCCTCGAACACTGGCACCGGCGTGGCGGCGCCGGCCGTGCGGAGGCGGTCCAGTTCCGCGGGGACCTCGGCGATGGTGCCCAGCTCGAAGAAGTCTCGTCGATGGTCACCGTGTCCAGCTCCAGCAGCTCGCGCCAGCTCTTGGCGACCTGCTCCTCGGTCGGCGTTCGGGTGTCCATCGTCATCACCTCTCACCATTGCCCGCGGTGGGCGGAGCTGTGTCGAGGCGTGCCGCGCCCGCGCGCAGCACGTCGGCCAGTGCCCGCGGGCCGTGCGGGTCGCGGGTGGCAGCGTCGAGAAGCGCGGCCAGCCGGTCGGTTAGCTGGCGGGCGGTGCGGTAGGTGTACCGGTCGCTGTCGTAGTCCAGGAAACCCTGGTAGCCGCGGCGCCCGGCCACCAGGGTGAGCAACAGGTCGTACTTTGCCACGCCGGATGGCACGTGCAGACGCTCGGCGGTGATGCCGGGCAGGTCCGGCCCGGCAGCGTCGTCGTCCAGCACCAGGACGGTACGGGTCAGCGCCGGTGTGCCGGCACCGGGCCGGCGCAGCTGCCGGGTCAGCTCGGCGGCGGAGATGTCCCGGTACACCATCGCCTCAGCGGCCACCCGCTTGACCTCGTTGGCCAGCTCGGCGAAGGACTGCCCGGGATCCACCCGCAGGCGCAGCGGTAGCACCTGGCCCAGGTAGGCGACCATCCGGTCGAGCTCCGCCGACCCGCGGCGGGACACCGGGGTACCTACCAGCACCTCGGGCGACCCGGTGCCGGCCGCCAGCAGCGCCCCGGTCGCCGCGGCGAGCAGCACGAAGGGCGTCACCCGCAGGGCCTTGCAGGCGGCCCGGATACGCTGACCGGCCCCCGGTTCGAGCTCGAACCGCAGCTGCGCGCCACCCGGCCCGGGTTGGTCGGGGTGGCTGGGCTGGTCGGGCGGCAGCGAGCGGGCGGCGTCCGCCGGCAAGCCCGCGAGCTGGCGCCGCCAGTAGGCCCGGACCGCCGGGGTGGGCCCGGCCTGGCGCTGCGCCTGCGCGTACCGGCCCGGCTGCGGTGCCGCCGCCAGCGCGGCCGGCTGGCCCGCGAGCCACGCCCGATAACACGCCTCGAACTCCTGCTCCAGCACATGCAGCGCCCAGTCGTCGGCCACAATGTGGTGCAACTGGACGACCAGCACGACATCATCGCTCGCCAGGCCTAGCAGCGTGCCCCGGATCGGGGCGGCAGCCAGGTCCAGCGGCCGGCGCACCAGCGACCGCAGCTCGGCATCCAGCTCGGCGGCTGAGCACGGCCGGTGCGCCAGGCCCGGCATGCTGTCCGCCGGCAGCACCTGCTGCACCAGATCCTCGCCAGCCAGCACGTAGCGGGTACGCAGCCCTTCGTGCCGGCGCACCAGCTGCCGGTACGCCCAGTCGACGCCTTGCCGGTCGACCTGCCCGGTCAACCGGTACACCCACGACTCCAGATACCGCGACGGCCCGGCGTGCAGCGCATCGTCCAGCCAGATCGACTCCTGCTCGACCGTCATCGGGTACGTGGCCGCCGCGGTCACGGCGGTCACCGGGTGCGCCGCCACCGCACCGGCCGGCGAGGGATCAGCCATGCGCGCCCCCGGCGTTGCCGGCCGGTGCCGGCTGTGACAAGGACGGTGACACCGACCGTGACACCGGCTGGGGCCCGCGAGCGGAGCGGCCGGGCCGGCGGGCCAGCAGCTCCAGCGCTCGGCTGTCGACCTTGCCGTTGGCGGTGACCGGGAAGTGGTCGAGCATGCGCACCACACCGGGCACCAGGTACGCCGGCAGCCGGGCGGCCAGCGCCGCGCGTACCCCGAGCGGGTCCCCGCCGCCATCCGGGCCGGCGCCGTCGGCGGTATAGAACAGCGCGAGCCGGGCCACCGCACCGTCGGAGCCGGCCAGTGGCATCGCGACACACTCGCGTACGCCGCTCAGCCGGCGCGCGGTCACCTCGATCTCGCCCAGTTCGATCCGGTGCCCGCCAATTTTGATCTGCCGGTCCCGCCGGCCGCGGAAGTGAAGCACCCCGGACTCGTCGAGAAACCCGACGTCACCGGTGCGGTAGATCCGGACCGGCTGCCCGTCGACATCCACGGTCGTGAACTTCTCCGCGGTCAACTCCGGCTGCCCGAGGTAGCCCAGCGCCAAGCCGCTGCCGGCGATGCAGATCTCGCCGGGCTCGCCGATCTGGCAGCGCTGCCCGTCCTGGGCCAGCACCAGCACCGTCGTGCCAGGTACCGCCGTGCCGACCGGGATGCCACCGGCCAGGTCGCAGTCCTCCGGGCGGATCGGGTGGGTGGTGGTCAGCATGCAGTTCTCGGCCGGGCCGTAACCGTTCCGAACCGGGATCCCCGGGTGCGCGTTCAGGAACGCGCGAACGTGCTTGGGGGAAAGCCGTTCGCCGCCGGTCAGCACCGTCCGCAGGCCGCGGAAGCAATCCGGGTCCTCGTCGACGAACAGGTTGAACAGTGAGGTGGTGAGCCACAGTGTGTCCACGCCGGCGGCGCGCCGCAGCTCGCTGAGCCGCTCGGGCAGCAGGTGGTCCTCGGGGACGAGCGCCGAGCAGCCGCCGCTGGTCAACTGGCCCCACAGCTCGAAGGCGTACATGTCCCACGGAGCCGGCGCGGCCTGCGGCATCACGTGACCTGGGCCAAAGCCGGGCAACCCGTTCGGGCCAAACATCCGGGTCACCGCCCGGTGCGGGATCACCACGCCCTTGGGCTGGCCACTGGTACCGGAGGTGAAGAACACCGTGGCCGGCGCCTCACCGTCGGCGATGGACGGCGCGAACTCGGCCGCCCGGGCGGCGGCGTCCTGCACGTCCTCCAGCGGCAGCCGCAATGTGTCGGCACCCCCTGGGGCCACCGCGTCTCGCGACACCACCAGCGTCGGTCCGATCAGCTCGAGGATGGCGGCGTGCCGGTCGGCCGGCCAGCGCACGTCCAGGTTGGCGTACGCCGCGCCGCACATCAGCACCGCCAGTTCCACGGCGACCAGCTGCGGCGAGCGCGGCAACAGCAGTGGCACCACCTGCCCGGGCCCCACCCCGCGGCGGGCCAGTTGCGCGGCGTAGGCCCGTGCGGCGGCGACCAGCACCCGGTAGCTGACCGGCTGTGCCGGCGAGCCCGGCTGCCGCACGCTGGCGCCGATCAGCGCGGGCGCCTCCGGCCGGCTGGCCGCGTGCCGCGCCACCGCGAGGTGGATGACCGGCTCGGGCACCGGCCCGTCACGCACCGGACCCGCCCCGCTCCGCCGCCACGTCAACCCCGGCCCGGACCTCGCTGTCGGTTTCGGCTTCGGTCAACCGCTGGACGAAGTCGGCCAGCACGTCGTTGTCGAACAGCCACACCGGCAGCGCCTGGATACCGGTC
This sequence comes from Micromonosporaceae bacterium, assembly GCA_036375165.1. Classification (GTDB taxonomy): domain Bacteria; phylum Actinomycetota; class Actinomycetes; order Mycobacteriales; family Micromonosporaceae; genus WHSM01. The sequence continues at coordinate 4,174 of DASUSI010000111.1, forward strand.
AGCCGGTGAATCCGGGCACAGATCCGGACCGCCTGCAACGACGTGGTGCCGAAGTCGTAGAAGCTGTCGGTACGGCCGACCCGGGTTACTCCCAACACCTCTGCGGAGATGCCGGCCACCGCCTCTTCCAGCTCGCCCTCAGGGGCAACGTATTCGGTATCCACGAAATCTTCGCGGTGCTCAGTCATACCGTCTCCTTCCCGCCTACTGGCACAAGGCCGCCGTGACCCATCTCCTCCAGCGCCTGCGCTATGCGGCCGATCCCGTCGGTCAGCACGGCCAGCTCCGCGCTGATGCTCAGCCGGAAGCACTGCCGGACATGCGGCCCGAGCCGGCCACCACCGGCCGGGTCGGTGAAGAAATGCCGGCCGGGGACGACGAACACCCTCTTCTGCTTCAGCGCCTGGTAGAACACCAGATCGTCGAACCACGGCTCGTCGATCCACAGCCAGCAGAAGAATCCCCCCTGGCTGGCGTGCAGCCGCCAGAAGATCCCCGCCGGCAGCGCATCGAACAGCAGCGTCTCGACCACTTTCCGGCGCTGCGCATAGAACGGCCGGATCGCGGCGGACACCAGCTCATCCAGCGCACCGGACGACAATGCCCGGGCCACTGTCGCCTGCACCAGTCGCGGCGCGTGCAACGCCGAGTTGGCCAGAAAGGAGACCATCGGGCTGATGTAGCGCTCAGGCCCCACCGCGAAGCCGATGCGCTCACCGGGCAGACCGGCCTTGGACAGCGTGAAACAGTTGATGACGTTGTCGTGCGAGCGCGGCGGAAGCAATCCCTCGCCGATGCCCGGGAACGGCTCGCCGTAGGCATGGTCGATCATCAACGGCACATCCCGGTACGCCGCGATGTCGATCAGCTGGTCCAGTTCGGCGGCGGTCAGGCACCGGCCGGTCGGGTTGCTCGGGCTGGACAGTAGCAGCAGCCCGAGGTCGGTCCGCCCCTGTAGGGCGGCGAAGTCGAACTGGTAGCTGAAGGACCGGCCGGCGTCGCGGTGCAGCGCCGCCTCGACGCCGGCGATCCCGTCCGGGGTCAGGCACAAGCCCTGGTACCCGGTGTAGTCCGGCACCATCGGCAGCACCAGGTTCGCCGGGCGGGGCGCGCCGGCACCGGTGAACAGAGCCCCGGCGATGAAGCACAGCATCTGGCTGCCCGGGCCGACCACGACGTTGCTCGGGCCGATGTCCCAGTCGAGGTGTTCACCGAAGTAGCGCACCACCGCCTCGACCAGCTCCTGGCTGCCACGCGAGGGGCCGTACCGGCAGCTCACCTCACGGAAGTCGTCGGCCAGCGCCGCACTGGTCAGCCGCTGCCAGGTCTCGGTCACCTCCGGGATGAGGGCCGGGTTGCCGACGCCGAGATTCAGCCAGCGCTCCCCGGAGGAGCCGGCGGTCGTGGTGGCGATGTCGTCCATGATGCTGCGCAGCCCGGAAGGGCTGGTCATCTTCATCCCCGACGCGGACAGGATCACTGCCCCGCCTCCTCCGGCGTCGCCGAGCCGGCCGCCGCACGGTCAGGCACCGACACCCCGGGCACCGCCGAGTCCCGCAGCGCGGCGGCAATCTCGGCGTGCACTCGCGTTGCCTGGTCGAATATCGCGAAATGGCCGCCATCGAGCAGGTGCAGGGAAAAGCCGGCGGCGGACTGTTCTTTCCAGGCCGCCATCAGGTCCTCGCCGGCGCACGGATCGGTACGGCCGACAAATGCGGTGATCGGGATATCCAGCGGCGTGTCCGGCTGGAAGGTGTAGCACTCGTTGACCGCGAAATCAGCGGCCAGGAGCGGCTGCATCCACTTCAGCAACCCGTGGTCGGACAGGATCGTCTCCGGGGTGCCCTCCAGCCGGCGCAGGAATGCCTCCAGTTCCGGTGCCGACAGCCCGGCCAGGTCACTGCGCGACAGCGGATGCTGCGGCGCCGGCCGCCCGCAGACAAACAGGTGCACCGGCAGCGGGCCGCCGGTGCGCAGCAGTTCGCGGGTAACCTCGAATGCGCACAGCGCACCGGTGCTGTGCCCGAGAATGGCGTACGGCGGTCGTACCGAGGCGCTGATCTCGCCGGCCAGCTCCCGCACCAGCGGGTCGATCCGGGTGAATGGCGGCTCGGCGCGGCGCCCTTCCCGCCCCGGAGGTTGGACCGGACAGACCCGGACCGGCTCGGGCATGCCCCGCCCCCAGGCGCGAAACACCGCGGCCCCCGCGCCGGCATGCGGGAGCGTCAGCAGCCGCACCGGCGCCTCAGGCTGGGTGCCGAATGGAAACCACCGGCTCTTCGTCATTGGACCGCCTCTCATGTCGCATCGTCCGGCCTCAGCACGTACCTGCACCGGACCCGGGGCGGGCGCCGGACGCGTGGCGGTGCGCTCGACCATTCCTCGTGCCGGTCGGCGAAGTGCGGGCTGAGCGGGTGCCCCGACTGCCCGCCCGGCAGGTCCACCGCAGCAAGGCCACCCGGCCCGGGGGCGAGCACGGCCCGGCCGGCCGACCCGAAGCCGGGCACGCAGGTACGCACGACATGCAGCGCACCCGGCTGCGGCCGCGGCGCCACCCCGAGCAGTGCGGCCGACCAGGGCGCCAGAGCCTCCAGCGGATGCCGCAGCCCGCACGTGTTGACTCGCCCCCAACGCGGCAGCCGCCGGCCTCGCTGCGCCCAGGGTGGGATCAGCCAGCTCCGTAGTCGGGCCCGGCGGCCGGTCGCGGCGGCCAGCTCGGCCGCCTGCTCGGCGCAGCCAGCCATGAACGCGGCCCAGCCGCCGGGCTCGCCCGCCCGGGGCAGCAGCGCCGGGTCGTGCCGGCGCAGGATGGCCAGCAGCGGGCGGTCCAACATCTGGTACGGGTACTGGTAGGCCGGGTCGCGGGCGCGGCAGGCCGCCAGGTAGGGCGTGAGGACCTGCTGGGCCAGGATCTGCCGCAGCCGGACCAGGACGCCGAAGGCGCGCGAGCCGGCGGCTGCGGTGCCGTCCCAGCCGGCCAGCAGGTCGGCCAGGCACTCGTTCTGGCCGCGCAGTGCCGGTACGGCCAGGTCCCGGTAGTCCCGGTACAGCCCGGCGGCCAGGTCGTGCTGCATCTCCCGCATGGCCGGGCCGGTGCCGGGAGTGCCGGCCAGCAGCTGCCGCAGCCGTCGGGCCCGGTGGCCAGGGTCGGGGTCGTACCCGATCCGGAAGTGGTGCTCCGGGAGCGCGGCATCATTGGCGGAGACCAGGAACCTGGCGGCCGGATCAAGCTGCCGCGGGCGCTCCGGGCCGGTCAGGTACTCGGGTTCGCCGCCGGGCTGGTTGGGGCCAGCGTGGCGGTCGGGCTCGGCCGCCGGTACGGCATCCGCCGGCACGCCACCTGCCGGTACGACCGCAGGCACGCTGGCCGGGTGGCCCGCGGGGCGGCGTGGCAGCAGGCCGGTGGCCAGGTGTGCCATCCGCCCGGACACGTCGGTGAGCAGCACGTTCAGCGCGATGCCGTGCGCATCGTCCAGGACCGCGATGCCCTCCTCGACCGAGGTCGCCCCGGCCAGCCGCTGGAACCGCAGGTCCAGGCTGCGCGGGTCGTACCCGGCCCAACGCAGCGCCACCTGCTGCCCCAGCAGCGGCCGCGCGGAGACCGGCAGCGAGCCGATCCGCGCGGCGTCGAGCAGCACGTCCGGCTGGCCGCGGACGTGGATCCGCTCGGTCCGGGCCCGGGTCTGGCCGGTGACCGGGACCAAGTCCAGCACATCGGCGCCGAGGTTGGTCACTCCCCAGGCCAGCCGCCCGTTGCTGCCGACCAGCACCACCGGCAGGCCGGCCGCGGTCAGCCCGTGGACCTGCCCGCCGGACCAGCGCAGGTCCACTTGGTACAGCAGGTTCGGCATGGCCAGCGGCAGGTGCAGGTCGCCAGCCAGGACCGGGCTGCTCGGGCCAGCCGAGCCGGCCGGGCCGCCGCTCCGGACCCAGCAGTTGGACCCGGCGGTGCCGCGGTCCACCAGCACCAGCCTCTCGGCGGTGCCGGCCTCGACCTCGGCGGCGCGCAGGTCGGCCAGCCCTGCCGGCAGCGGCGGATCCTCCAGCCCGGGCAGGAAGAAGTCGGCGACGGCCGGCGGCAGGACCTGTCGGGTGACCGCCTCGGCCCGCTTGGCCGGCTCGTTCCAGGACAGCGAGTGGTACATCAGCAGCGCGACCAGCAGGCTGTCCGCAGGTACCCACGGCGTCGGCCGGTAGCCCAGGAACCGGCACTCGAAAGGCGGCCCGTGCCGCTCCCACGCCGCGTTCACGCCGCTCGAGAAGGCGTCCAGCAGCTCCTGTTCCGGCGGTACGAGCTTTTGGGCCGCCCGGGCCGCCGCCGACGCGAGGTCCAGCGCCCGGTACTGCCGGTCGCTGGACAACGCGGCCTTACCCCACACCTGGGCCAGCCGCCCGCCGGCCGTACGCCGCATCAGATCCAGCTGGAAGCCGCGGTCGCGGGCCATCACGTAACCCAGCGCACGGATCGCGTCCAGCCAGGAACCGGACTCGATCTCAGTGACGCCGTCGGAGCGGACCCGCGCCTGGACCGGCCCGGAAAGACCCGCGATCGTGACCTCGCCCGGGCAGGTTGGCGCGGCGCCGGCAAGCGCACGGACCAGCCGGGTCTCCATCGCCAGGCGGGCCCGGACACGGTGAGCGTACACACCGATCCCGGCGGCCCCGAGCACAAGCACGGCAGCCGGCGCCGCGGGCGGGAACAGCACGGCTCCCAGCGCGGCACCGGCCAGCGTCGCCACCGCCGTGCAGCCGATCACCCGGACCGTGAGCAGCCGCCACAGCCGCCCGTACCGGGTGCGGTGCGAGCCGCAGACCATCAGTCGGCTCCCTGCGGGTCGGGCTCCCGCCGGACGACCGGCGTGCCGGCCCAGTCCGGCATGGCGGCCAGCTGGGCGGCCACGTCGTCCAGCAGCGCCACCGCCGTCGCCCGGTCGGTCACCGCCGGCCGGTACTGCAGGGTCAGCAGCAGCTCGCCGTCCCAGGGGATGACGTTGAGCAGGAAGTCGCAAGTGGTCACCGCGACCGGGGCACCGAGCACATCGGTCGCCGCGCGGTACGGCGCGAAGCGCAGACCGACGGCCGGATCGGCGACTTGGATCTCCTCCTGCATGACCAGCATGACCTCGAAGAGCGGACCGCTGCCCTTCGTCGGGTGGTCGCTGGAGAGCGCCTCGAGGATGTCCTCGAAGGCCAGCTCCTGGTTGGCGTAGGCGCCCTCGCAGGTGGCACGCACCTCCGCCGCCAGCCGGGCCGGGTCGGCGTCGACCGCGGGCACCCGCAGCACGGCGCTGTTCGCAACCAGGCCGACGACCTCCTCGGTGCCGGGCCGGGCGCGGTTGGCCAGCACGGTCCCGATCCGGATGTCAGACTGGCCGCTCCAGGAGCGCAGTGTCAGCGCGTACGCCGTCGCCACCGCCATGAAGTGGGTCAGCCCTTGCTGCCGCGCGGCCGCGCGGAATGCCGCGGTGGTGGCGGCGTCCAGGGTGCGGCGGCAGCTCCGCGACCGCAGCAGCTCGATCGCCGAAGCCGGCTGGGCGGCGTTGAACCGGCTCTCCGGCCCGCTGGCCAGCGCCGGCCATGGCGGCGCCAACCGCTCGGTCCAGTACGCCCGCTGGCGCTGCGCCTCGGCGGAGTCCCGCCAAGCCAGCCCGGATGCGACCAGCTCCGCCGCATCCGGCCCCGGCGCGGCAGGCGGGACATCGGCACCGGCCTCCAGCGCCCGGTAGATCCGCGCCACGTCGGCCAGCAGCAGCGACAGCGACCAGCCGTCGCAGATCAGGTGGTGGATGTTGAAGTAGAGCAGGTGCCGGTCCTCGGCGACCCGGTAGGCGGTGGCGCGCAGCATCGGCGCCCGGTCCAGGGCGATCGGCTCGCGCACCGCCGCGGCCATCAACCGCTCGCACTCGGCCACCGGGTCGGCGCCGCCGGTCAGGTCCACGTAACCCAGCGGCAGCTCGGCGCCGGGCTCGACCACCTGCACCGGTCCGGCATCGGTGGCCAGCACACGCGTACGCAGCGCGTCGTGCCGCCGCACGAGCAGCCCGAGGCTGCGCTCCAGCAGTTCGGGGTCGAGCGGTCCGTCCGCCTGCAGCGCGCCGGGGATGCCGAACAGCGGGACACCCGGCAGCCGGCCAGCGATGGACCACATCTGCAACTGGGCCCGTGAGAGCGGGTAGTGCCGCGACCCGTCGGCCGACACGGGCGGCTTGCCGTTGCCGGTGAGGTCGGTCGATGCGGCGCTCCGGTGGTCCGAGCGGTTCGCGGCGGCCGGCGTGCCGAGGGTCAGGGACAGTGCCGCCACGGTGGGCTCACGCAGGAAGGCGCCCATCGCCAGGTCGGGGTAGTGCACCCGCAGCCGGGCCACCATCCGCATTGCGGCGAGCGAGTCGCCGCCGATGTCGAAGAAGTTGTCCGTCGCGCCGAAGTCGTCGGTGCCGAGCACCTCGGCCCACGCCTGGCGGACGAACTTCTCCGCCACCGCCCGGTCGGTCGGATCATCCTGCCCGCCGCGGGCCGGAGTGTCGCGGACCGAGGTGTCATGAGCCGCGGGCTCCGGCGGGGCGGCGGGGCCGGCCTGGGCCAGCCGGGCCAAGTCCAGCACGCTGGGTAGCCGGCTGGCCAGGCAGCTCGCCTCGGCGTCGGCCAGCAGGGCGTGCAGCGCCATCTCGTGCGCCCGTACGGCGAGCTCCGCGACCGGCCGGCTCAGCGCAGCCTCGTCGTACTCCAGCAGCAGCCGCAGCTGCATGGTCCGCACGTCAACGGTGTAGGCGGAGCTCAGCGCGTAGTGCGTGCGCTCCAGTTCCTCGCTGCTGGCGAACTGCACGCTGCCGTCCCGGACCAGCTGCTGCGTGGTGTGGTAGTCGGTGAAGTTGAAGCCCGAGTCGAACATCGGCCGCGTCCCGAAGTCACGCTGCACCAGCGCGCCCGGGTACCAGCGGTGGGCCAGCATCCGCTGCTCCCGCTCCTGCAGCGACCGGGCCAGCCCGGTCCAGCTCTGCCCGGCCAGGTCGACCCGCAGCGGCAGCTGGTTGAGGAACAGCCCGAGGATCCGGTCGGCGTCCGGCCCTTCCGGCCGGCAGTTGGTCACCGTGCTGGTAACCACGTCCTCGGCGCCGGTGAGCCAGGACAGCACGCGCAGATGTACGGCGCACAGCAGCGCCTTGACCGGTACGCCGACCCGGGTGGCCAGCGCACGCAGTTCGTCGAGCCGGCCGGGCATCTCCCGGTGGACCTGCCGCATGGCCGGCGTCCCGGACCTGTCCGGTGCCACCAGCGGCGCCTCCGCGGAGGTTTGGGTACGCCAGAACTGCTGGTGTGCCGGGTCGGCCACGGCCCTGAGCTCCAGCGCCACATAGTCGGCGAACCCGGTCCGCGGCACCGGCACCGGACGCGCCGGACGGCCGGCAAGCCTGTCGGCGTACTGGGTGCTCAGGTCCTCGAAGAAGACGTTGACCGACCAGCCGTCGAGGATCACGTGGTTGTGGCTGAACACGAGCTGGTAGTCCTCGTCGGAGGTCGCCAGCACCACCAACTGGAACAGGCCCGGCCGGCCGAGGTCGAAGTCGCGCCGCGTCTCGTCCTGGACGACCTGCGCGATCCGGTCGTCCTGCCCGGCCTGATCCTGCCCGCGCAGGTCCTCGACGTGCAGCGGCACCTCCAGGTGGGCGTGCACCCGCTGCACCGGCCCCCACGGGCCGGCCAGGTCCAGGCTGGTGCGCAGCACGGGGTGGGCGTCGACCACCGCCTGCGCCGCGGCCCGGAACGCCGCCGGGTCCAGCCGGCCGCGGACCCGGTAGCTGAGCACGATGTGGTAGACCCTGGCGTTCGGCGCGATCTCCTGGTGGTAGAGCATGCCCGTCTGCATCGCGGTCATCGGGTACGCGTCGACCACGTCGGCCGGGAACGCGCCGTCCGGCCCGGCATCGGGCAGCAGCGCGAACGGGGCGACCCCGGCCGGTGCCCTCTCGGCGGGCGCGGCCTGGGCGAGCGCCGCGAGGTCACCGGCCCGCGGCACCGCGTACACCTCGCGGGCGCTGAAGAGCAGGCCCTGGTCGCGCGCGAGCGCGACCAGCCGGATGGCCCGCATGGAGTCACCGCCTGCGGCGAAGAAGTCCGCGTCGGCCCGCAGCGCAGGGTTGTCCAGCACCTGCCGGAACAGCTCGACCAGCACGGCCGCCGCAGGCTCCGCCGCCGGCTCCACTGTCGCGGTCCCGGTCGGCCGCGCCGCCACCGCGACCGCCGCCCGGTCCAGCTTGCCGTTGACGGTCAGCGGCAACGCGGGGACGACGGCGATCGACCGGGGCAGCATGTAGTTCGGAAGCTCGGCGCCGGCGCCCCGCAGCACGTCGGCGGTGGACAGCTGCACGCCAGGCTCTGCGACCACCACGGCGACGACACGGTGTCCGATGTCGTCGGTGGCGACGGCGGCGGCCGCGGCGGCCACCCCGGGCTGCGCGACGAGCACCGACTCGATCTCCGGAAGCTCGACGCGGAAGCCGTTGACCTGCACCTGGGCGTCGCGCCGTTGCAGGTAGGCGAGCTTGGTGCCGGTGCGCCGCCCCAGGTCGCCGGAGCGGTACATCCGCGCACCCGGCACCGTGCTGAACGGATCCGGCACAAACCGGGTGGCCATCTCCCGCGGCCGACCCACGTACCCCAGGCTCACCTGCGGCCCGCCGACGTAGATCTCGCCGACGCAGCCGTCGGCGACGGCGGTTCCGTCGTCGTGCAGCAGATACAGCGACGTGCCGGGTAGTGGGACGCCCACGTCGGACTCGGTCGTGGTCGGCTCGCCCGGCCGCAACTGGTGCCAGGAGGCGTGGACCGTGGTCTCGGTGATGCCGTAGAGGTTGACCAGCTTGGCACGCTCGCCCACCTCGCGGTGCCACTGGTCGGCCAGCCGGCGCTCCAGCTTCTCCCCCGCCAGCAGCACGTACCGGACGGTGTCCAGCGCCTGCGGGGTTCGGGCGGCCTCAGGCAGCAGCACCGACATGGCTGACGGGGTCAGGCTCAGCACGGTGACTCTTTCGCGGCACAGCAGGGCGGTGAACGCCTCCAGATCCCGGGTCATCCACTTCGGCACCACCACCAGCCGGCCGCCGTGCAGCAGGCAGCCGAACATCTCGTACATCGCCACGTCGAAGGAGCAGGAGTGGAAGAGCGTCCAGACGTCGTTCGGGCCGAGGCCGAAGTCGTCGCCGGTGGCGGCCAGCAGACTCAGCATGTTGCGGTGCGTGACGTGGACGCCCTTGGGCCGGCCGGTGGAACCGGAGGTGTAGATGACGTACGCGGTGGCGCCGGCCCGCACCGGCGGGCAGGGTGGAGCGTCCGCGCCGAGCCGGGCCAGATCGTCCACGGTGGTACGGCCGGACGCCGGGTCGGCCGCCGTGGTGATCAGCTGGCGCGCGTGTGCGTCGGCCATCACCCGCTCGCGCCTGGTCTCGGGCCAGGAGTCGTCCAGCACCGCGCAGGCCGCACCGGCCGCCATCACGCCGAGGATGGCCACCACCAGGTCGAGGCCGCGCGGCAGCGAGATGGCGACCACCTCTCCCGCGCCGGCACCCTGCTGGCGCAGCCCACGGGCCACGCGCTCGACCCGCTCGGCCAGCGCGCGGTAGGTCAGGCTCGCCTCGCCGTCGTTGACCGCCACCGCCTCGCCCAGTTCGGCCGCCCGCCGCGCCAGCCGGCCCGTCAGCGAGTCCTCGGGCTCCGCCACCCAGGCCGGGGCGGCGCCGACCGCGCCCTGGCCGGGGTCGCCGAACGGGGTAGCGGCCAGCTCGGCCGCCGGTCGCCGCGGGTCTGCGGCGCCCTCGGCCAGGATCCCGCTCGCCATGGCGAGCAAAGCCGCCACGTCGGGCTCGCTGATCGCCGCCCGGTCGAACTCGGCCTCCAGCCGGATCGTGTCACCGCCGTCGAGGACCAGGATGTTCACGTCGTACTTGGTGCCGACTCGGGGCACCTCCACGTGGCTGGCGGTCAGCCCGCGAAACCGCGGCTCCGGCAGGCCTGTACCGAGGTCGGTGAGTGTGACGTTGAACAGGCCGCGACCGGCGGCGGCCCCGGGGCCGGCGGCCGGCAGGTCGGCCAGCGCCTCGGCGTGGCTGAGGGCGCCGAGCACCGCGGCCCTGGTCCGGCCGACCAGTTCGGCGAAGGCCGGCGCGCCGCCGAGATCGATCCGGACGGGCACCATGTCCAGCAACGGGCCGACCAGCCGCTCCAGCCCGGGCCGGTCCCGCCGGCCGGCCGGCATGCCGATCAGCAGGTCGTCCCGCCCGGTGTAGCGGGACAGCGCCGCGGACACCGCCGCCGCAACGACCAGGAAGACGCTGGCCCGCCGCTGTGCCACCAGCCCCCGGACCGCTTCGCTGGCGGCCGGATCCAGCTCCGCGCGGTACGCACCACCGCGCCGGTCCGTCACTGGCCCCCTGGGCGGCGGCAGCGGCAAGGCACCGAGCGCCGCTCCGCTCAGCCGGTCCCGCCAGTACCGCCGGCCGTTCGCCAGATCCGCGTACGCCAGCCGGTCGACCTCCCAGCGGGCCACGTCGATCATGTCCAGATCGAGGTCGTCGCCGCCGGCCTTCCCGTCCGAGCCGGCGGCGACGTACTCGCTGTAGTGCTCGGCCAGGTCCGTCAGCAGCAGCCCGACCGACACCGCGTCGGCGACGATGTGGTGCAGGACCACGAAGAACAAATGCTCCTGCTCGCCGAGCCGGACCAGCCGCATCCGCACCGGCGGCACGCTGTCCAGCGGCAGCTTCTCGTCGGCCAGGGCGACGCACTCGGCCAGGCATGCGTCCAGCGGCTGCCCGGAACGGTCCACCCGCTCCACCGATAGCCCCGCGGGTTCGCCGTCGGCCGGCAGCACCCGCTGCACCGGCTCGCCGTGCTCGGCCGGGAACACCGTGCGCAGCCCGGGATGCCGCCGGTACACCTCAGCCAGCGCGGCGCCGATGGCGGCCTCGTCGAGTTCGCCGCGCAGCAGCAGCGCGCCGGCCAGGTTGTAGGTGCCGTCGTCCACGAAGTAGTCGGTGGCCCAGAACGTCCGCTGCGCCCGGGTCAGCGGACCCGAACGGGACCCGTCCTCGGCGGCCGGCCGGTCCGGCGGCCAGTGCAGCGCGGCCCGCCGGCTGAGCAGCTCCACCAGCTCGTCCCGGTGCTCCTTCATCTGAGCGAGCAGCTCCGGTGTGAGCCGGCCGTCGGTGCTGCGGTAGCGGATCCGGTCCTGCACCAGCGTCAGGCCGATGCCCAGCTCGTCCAGCTGGCGCAGCAGGTCGCGGGCGCTCACAGCTCCCCCTCCTCGGTGAGCGACACCGTGACGGCCGGTTGCTCGGCCCGCAGCCGGTCCAGCTCAGCGGCCACCTCCGGCACGGTAGCCAGGTCGAAGAACGAAGCCAGGTCCAGCGGGATCCCGGTGCGCTGCTCCAGCTCGTACACCACCTGCACAGCGATCATGGAGTGGCCGCCCAGCTCGAAGAAGTCCTCGGCGAGGTCGAAGTCCTCCAGCTCCAGCAGCTCGCGCCAGACCTGGGCGACCAGCTCCTCGGTCGGGGTGCTCGGCTCGGTCATCGCGCTCACCGCCCGCCCGCTCCAGCGGCCGGCTGCGCGTCGGCTGGCGGACGTAGGCCGAGGTCCAGCACGGCGTCCGGATCGGCGACGCCGCGGCGCAGCACCGCGACCACCGCGTCGGCCCAGCCGGCGGCGGTCTCGGTGGCCAGCCGCTCGGGCAGGTAGAGCAGCTCCAGCCGCAGCCGGTCGGACTCCCCCGACATGTCCAGCATGAGGTCGGGGTCCATGACCGCATCGGGGATCTCCCGCGGCGAGACCTGCAGGCCGGGCAGCGTCACCCCGGTACGCCACGCGCTCTGGTGCGTGGCCTTGACCTGGAAGAGCGGGAACCGGCCGGACTGCCGCGGCGGGTTCACCGCGGCCACGATCTTGTGGAACGGCAGGCGGTCATGCTCGTACGCCCCGAGGCACTGTTGGCGCGCCAGCGCGAGCAGATCGGCGAAGCGCGGCCGGTCGCCGGCCATCAGCCGGACGGGGAGCTGGTTGACGAAGGTACCGATCAGCTCCTCGCTGCCGGGCCAGGACCGGTTGACCGAGTCGATGCCGACCACCAGGTCGCCGGAGCCGGTGATCTCGCGCAGCACCGCGGAGAAGGCCGCGAGCACCGCCATGAACGGGGTCGCCTCGGACTGCTGGGCCAGGGCGCACAGCGCGCTGGTCTCCGCCGCGGTCAGCTCCCGGACCTCGGCGCCGGTGCGGAAGTCCGGCTTGGCCGGCCGGGGCCGCAGCGGCAGCTCTATCGCGGGTGGCGCGCCGGCCAGCTGCTCGCGCCAGTAGCGCTCGCTCTCCGCCGCCTCCGGACCGGTCAGCCACTGCCGTTCCGCACTGACGTACTGGCTGAAGTTGATCGACGGGAGCGGTACCTCGAGGTCGCCGGCCTGGTACCGCTGGTAGTACTCGGCGATCTCCCGGCTGAGCACCGTCAGCGACCACCCGTCGGCCACCATGTGATGCAGGACGAGCGTGAGGACATGCTCGTCCGGGCCGGTGCGGGCCAGGTATGCCGCGAGCAGCGGCGGCTCCTTCGTACCGATCGACAGCTGCGGCACCGGAGCCTGCCCGGCGGCCAGCGGCTGGATCGGCACCGAGACCTGCGGCCATACCGTCGCCACCGGCACCCCGCGGGCCTGGGAAAAGACGCTGCGCAGCGGTTCGTGCCGGGCCGCCAACGCGTCAAGCGCGTGCTGCAGCGCCGCCTGGTCCAGCTCGCCGCGCAACGCCAGCTCCAGATGGATCAGCAGCGGCTCCTTGCCGCTGTTGAGGTTCTCGATGAACCACAGCCGCTCCTGCCCGGATGACAGCTTGCCCGAGGCCAGCTCGGAACTCCGCGCCGGAGGCGGTGCCGCGGCGGCGGCACGCACCGCGTTCAGCAGACCGCGCGGGGTCGGGTCGGCGAGGAAGCCGCGCAGCGCGATGCCCTCGGCGCCGAAGTGGTCACGGGCCAGTGCGACCACCCGCATGGCCTGCAACGAGTCGCCACCGGCGGCGAAGAAGTTCTCCTGCGGGCCCACGTCCGCGACCCCGAGCGCCGCGGCGATCAGCGCACGGGCCTGGCCCAGCTCGGCGGCCGGCTCCGCCGGCTCGCCGGAGGAAACAGCCGCCGGACGGGGCACGCTGCCGCCGGGTTCCGGCCCATCCGGTACGTCCGTCCAGTCGGCCAGCGCCCGCAGGTCCACCTTGCCGGCCGCGTTGGTGGGCATCCGGTCCAGCACGGTCAGCCGCTGCGGCACCAGGTGAGCAGGGACCAACGTACGAAGCTCGCCGAGGATGCGGTCCGGCTGCTCCTCCCCCGCCAGGTCCGTACCGCCGCGCAGCGTGACGAAGGCGCGCAGCTGGCCGGCGGCGACCACGCAGGCCGCGGCGGCCACCCCGGGCACCCGCAGCAGCTGCGCCTCCACCTCGCCCAGCTCGATCCGGTGGCCCCGGATCTTGACCTGGCGGTCCCGCCGGCCCAGGTAGCCCAGCGTGCCGTCGGCGGCCCGGCGCACCCGGTCACCAGTGCGGTACAGCCGGTCGCCCGGCTCACCGGAGAGGTGGTCGGGCACGAAGGCGAGCGCGGTCGCGGCAGGGGCGCCGAGGTAGCCGCGCCCCACCCCGGCACCGCCGACCAGCAGCTCGCCTTCGGCGCCGTCCGGCACCACGGCTCCGGACTGGTCCACGACGTACAGGTCGGTGTTGATGATCTCCCGGCCGATCGGCGCCCAGTCCCCTGCCGCGCAGTCCGCCGAGGTGACCACATGGTGGGTGACGTCGTCGGAGCATTCGGTGGGGCCGTAGGCGTTCATGATCGGCACGCCGGGGCGCCGCTCGTGCCAGCGCCGGGCGAGCGCGCTGGGCAGCGCCTCGCCGGTGGCGACCAGCAGCCGCAGCGGTTCCAGGCCGGCGCGCAACCGCGGGCTGCTGTCCAGCGCATCCAGGATGACGCCCAGGTAAGACGGCACCACCTCGAGCACGGTGACGCCGTGCCGGGCGACCCAGTCGACCAGCTCCGCCGGCTCGGACAGGTTGGCCGCGGAGGCCACCGCGACCCGGCCGCCGGCGGTGAGCGGGGCGAGCGCCTGCCAGACGGAGATGTCGAAGGAGAGCGGCGCGGTCAGTCCCACCACATCGGCCGGTCCGAGGCCCATGTCGAGCCGTTTGGCGGCCAAGTGGTTGGCCATGCCGGCGTCGGTGACCATGGCCCCCTTGGGCACTCCGGTCGATCCGGACGTGAAGATCACGTACGCCAGCCCGGCGGGCTCGCGTACCACCGGCGGCAGCGGGTCACGGACGAGCGCGTCGGCCGGGTCAGCGCTCAGGATCACCGGCACCCGCTCGGCCGGCCAGTCCGCCACCAGCTTTTCCGCGTACCGCTCCTGGCCCGGCTGGACCAGCAAAACCGGCAGCGCGGCCGTGGCGCACATCCGCCGGGCCCGGCCCGGTGGCGTGCTCGGCTCCACCGGCAGGTACGCCGCCCCGGTCCTCAGCACACCCAGCACCATCGCCACGAACCGCGGGCTGCGTTCGGCCACGACCGCCACCAGGTCGCCCCGCCCGGCCCCGAACTCGGCCAGCGCCGCGGCGTACCCGCCGGCCTCGGCGGCCAGCTGCGCGTACGTCCGGCTGCCCTGGTCATCGGCGACCGCGACCGCGCCCGGCGACACGGCCAACTCCTCCTTGAAGCCGGCGAGCGCGTCCGGCGTCGTGGCGTCAGTTCTGTTCCGCATGTAGTGCCCCCATCGGCGGTGTCTCGGGCTGCGGTGTGTCGGGCCGCGGCGCGCCAGGGATCGAGACCTCGGCCTGCGGGGTCCCGGACGGTTGGGTCTCGGGTCGGCTCAGCCGGGCCAGTGGCCGGTCCGGGTCGGCGACGGTGGCGCGGACGGCCGCGTCCAGCCGGGCCGCGAGGTCCGCCACGCCGGCGTGGTCGTAACGCTCCGCCGCATACCGCCAGGACACCCGGTACCGCTCGCCGCGCTGCTCGATGTCGACGACCAGCGGGTACGCCGCGACGGCGGGCACCAGGTCCTCCAGCTCAGTGACCAGACCGTCGAAGACTGCCGGCGGGTTGGGCGGCTGCAGCACCAGCAGCACCTCAAAAGGCGAACCGTCCCCGCCCGGTGCGGCCGGGAACAGCGGGGCCAGCTCCTGGAAGGGCAGATGGCTGGCGCGGTAGGCGCGCAGAGCGCCGTCCCGGGTGCGGTGCAGCGCCGCGGCCACCGGGTCGGTCGGCGCCAGGTCCACCGCGAGGACGCCGACCGTCAGCAGCGGGCCGACGATGCCCCGCCACTCCGGCCGGTCGCGCTGCGCGATCAGGGTGCCCAGCAGCACCGTCTCCCGCCGGTTCGCACCACTGTGGGTCAGCGCCGCCAGCGCGGTGCCAAAGACCATGTACGGCGTGGTACCCGTCCGGGCAGCCAGCGCACGGATCGCCCCGGCCAGGTCGGCTTCGATCCACTGCACCACCTGGCCGGTGCCGGTTGCCTGCTCCGGCCGGGCCTGGTCCGCCGGTGGGGACGGCGGCAGCGGGGAGAGCGCCAGCGAGCCGTCGGCCACGCCGCGCCACTCGGCCAGCACGTCGTCCCGAACCGATCGCAGCCGCCAGGCGTGCTCCTCGTGGCAATAGTCGGCGAAGCTGTAGCCGGACCCGGCCGCCGGCCGGTCCGCCTCGGCCGGGGACCGGCCGTTGCGCATCTGCGACCGGCGGCGGTTGTATGTCTCCGCCATGTCGGCCAGGAACACCGACAGCGACCAGCCGTCGCAGACGATGTGGTCGACGACGACAAGCAGGCTCCACTCCTCGGCGCCGAGCCGGGCCAGCATCGCCCGGAACGGCAGTTCCCGGCGCAGGTCGGCCACCACCCCCGCCTCGGCCTCGGCCAGGCTGGTGAACGCCTCGCCGCCGAACTCGGCGACCGCGCCGCGCAGGTCCAGCCTCGGCAGCTCGAAGTCGGCCGGCGAGCCGGGCGACCAGTGCAGGCCGTCGCGCCCCTCGGAGAAGCGGGCCAGCAGCACCGGGTGGCGGCCGAGCACCTCGCGCAGCGCCGCCCCCAGCGCGTCCTCGTCCAGCTCGCCGCGCATCCGCAGCACGCCGGGCATGTTGTAGGTGGGCTGGTCGGGGTCCCGTTCGCGCAGGTACCAGAACCGCTCCTGGGCCGCGCTCGCTGGGGCCGGGTAGCCGCTGCCCGCGGCGGTCCGTGTGGCGCGGTCGTCGCCAGGCTGCTGAGCGGCCTGGCGTACCCAGGCGACGAACTGGGCCAGTCGCGGGCCGGTGAACACCACGTCGACGGGTACCTCGACGTCGAGCAGCTCGCCGACCCGGTCCACCATCGCCAGCGCCAGCAGCGAGTGGCCGCCCAGCTCGAAGAAGCTGTCCTGCCAGCCGACCTCGCGGGACAGCAGCGCGGACCAGATCCCGCGCACCGCGGTGGCGAGCGGGTCGTGGGCCAGCTCCGGGTCCTCGGCACCGGCCCGGTCCGGCTCGGCGTACCGCAGTGCCTTGTAGTCCACCTTGCCGTTCTTCGACCGCGGCAGCCGCGGCAGCGCGACCAGCAGCGGCGGGATCATGTACCTCGGCAGCTGCTGGGCGAGCGCGGTGCGTAGCCGCTCGTCCTCCGCCGGACTGAGTAGCCGGCCCTCGTCGCTGGCGCCGCCGTCCGGCTCGGTCGGTTCGCCCAGCACCACGTACCCGACCAGCACAGCGCCGCCCGGCCCCGGGTGAACGCGGAGCGCCGCCGCCGTGACGCCGGGGCACTGCCGCAGCGCGCCCTCGACCTCGCCGGCCTCGATCCGCAGGCCCCGTACTTTGGTCTGGCTGTCCGCCCGGCCGAGAAACTCCAGCGCCCCGCCGTCGGCGCGGCGGCCCAGGTCGCCGGTGCGGTACATCCGGCCGCCCGGTACCGGTGACCACGGGTCGGGCACGAACCGCTCGGCTGTGCGCCGCGGGTCGCCACGGTAGCCGCGGCCGACCGCGCCCCAGCCGACGTACAGCACACCGGTCACCCCGGCCGGGACCGGCGCGAGCTCCTCGTCCAGCACCTGTACCGAGGTGTTGGCCAGCGGCCAGCCGATCGAGGCGGTGACCGGCGCCGCCGGCCCGTCCGCACACAGTCCGGCGGTCACGTCGTCGGTGCACTCGGCCGGCCCGTACGCGTTGTGCACCGGAATCCCCGGCAGCTCGCCGATCCATCGGCGCAGCACCTCGGGGGTCAGCGCTTCGCCGGTGGACAGCATCACCCGCAGCCGCCCGGGGGTGGCCGCCATTCCGGCGTCCAGCAGCGCGACGATCGCCGAGGGCACCAGCTCCAGCATGGTCACCGCGCCCTCGGCGAGAACGGCCAGCAGCTTGGCCGGAGACTGGGAGGCCGGCTCCGGCACTATCCGGACCCGCCCGCCGACGATCAACGGGGTCAGGAACTGCCAGACGGAGATGTCGAAGGACACCGGCCCGGTCTGCGCGACGCAGTCCTGCGGGCCGAGGCCGAAGTGCTCGACCATCTGCCACATGTGGTTGGTCACGCCGTAGTTGGTGGAGACCGCCGCCTTGGGCAGCCCGGTCGACCCGGAGGTGTGGATGATCGTGCTGGCCGCGTGGTCCGGACTGACCCGCGGCACGCGCCGCGGGCTGCGGCCGGCGACCAGCTCGGTCATCTTCAGGGGTACGGGATTCGCCGGTATCGGATCCGCCCGCATCCCGTCCAGCAGCCACTGCCCGGCGTCGTCGACGATGACCGCCACCGGGGAAGTGGCGGCCAGCATGGCGGCGGCTCGGCGCGGCGCCTCGATCGGGCTGACCGGCACGTAGCAGCCGTCGGCCTTGTGGATGCCGAGCAGCGCGATCAGGTAGTCGGTGGACCGCCGCGCGCACACCACGACGTTGCGGTCCACCGCTACGCCGAGCTCACGCAGCCGGGCGGCGACATGGTTGGTCCGCTCGTCCAGCTCCGCGTACGTCAGCGTGGTCACGCCGTCGTGGGCGGCCACCGCCTCCGGGTGCCTGTCGGCGGCCTGCTCCACCGCGTCCACGTAGTGGCCGGCTCGCGCGATGGCCGGCCCGAAGCCGGCCGCCACCGCGGCCTCGGCCTCGGCGGCGCTCAGCAACGGGAGCCGGGCGGCCGGCGCCTGCGGGTCGTCCGCGATCGCGGCCAGCAGGGTACGCAGCGCGGTGGCGAGCTGGTCGGCCTGCCGGTGACTCACCCGCTGCCGGTCGTACTGCAGCTCAAAGCCGAGCACCCCGGCCCGGACGACGGCGTTCAGGCCGATGTCGGACTGCGCCGTGTAGTCGGGCACCGGGAAGCCGTGCAGCGTGGCGGTGCGGCCCAGCGGTACGGTCGCGGCCGGGTCTCCCGCCACCACACCAGCCGCCGCGGCGCCGCCCGGCAGCGCCGAGCCGTAGAAGGTGAACATCGCCTGGAAGATCGCGGCACCCGCCGCGTCCCGATCCGGGTTGATCAACCGGGTGATCTGCGCCAGCGGCAGGTCCTGGTGGTCCAGCGCGTCCAGCACCCGCTCCTGGGTCTGGCGGGCGTACTCGGCGAACGGCAGGTTCACCGGGCCACCGGACCGCACCGGGACGACGTTTACCAGATAACCAACGTACGCCGCGAGCCGCGGGTCCGTACGGCCGGCGGTCGGGATGCCGACCAGCAGGTCGGATTGGCCGGACAACCGGTGCAGCAGGATCTGGTACGCCGCGAGCAGGACATTGTGCAGGGTCAGCCCGGACCGGCGTGCGAAGCCGGTCAGCGCGGCGGTCACCCCTGGCGGCGCGTCGAATTGGATGGCACCCGCCGCCGACTCGTCCCGGCCCGAGTCGCCCTGATCCGGCTCGGGCCGGGACGGCCCGGCCGCGACGGGTCGCGGCAACGCCAGCACGGGCAGTTCGCCGGCCAGCTGCTGCTGCCAGTACGCGGTCAGCTCCGCGCCGCGGTCGGCGAGCACGGCCTGCTCCCGCCGCGCGGGCGTGATGCCGGGCTGCCGCGGCATTTCGGACCGCCCGGCGATGACTGGGTCGGCCCCGGCCTGTGGCGCACTGGTCAGCAGGGCGTAGTCGCGGGCCAGCTCGGCGATGAGGACGGTCAGCGAGGCGATGTCGCACACGATGTGGTGCAGCGCCAGCACGACCACCCAGTCGCCGGCCCGCCGCAGCACCGCCGCCCGCAGCAAGTGGTCCTGGGCCAGGTCGAACGGCGTCGTGGCCAGCTCGCGGTACCACTGCGTCAGCTGCCGCTCGTCCCAGGCCCGGCCGTCGACCTGGTCGGCCCGGACCGTCCACGGCCGTAGGACCGCGCGCGGCGCGCCTGCCACGGACCGGATCGACAGCCGCAAGCTCGGATGCCGTTCCACCAGCCGGGTCAGCGCCGCGTCGAGCGCCTCGGCGGACAACTCTCCGACCACCCGGAAGGCACGGGTGACGTTGTACTCCGTGCTGTCCGGGGCCACCCGGTGCAGGAACCACAAAGCTCGCTGCGCCTGGGTCAACTCGTACTCGTCGCCCGCGGCCAGGTGGGGCGCGGCCTCGCCGGACTCGGCCGGCGACAGGGCAGGCGTGGCGGCCAGCACGGCCGAGGCCAGTTCGGTGATCGAGGACGCCCGCAGCGCCACCGACGGCGGCAGCGCGACCCGGAGCGCCGACTCGAGCGCGTACTGCAGCTGGGTGGCCGCGAGCGAGTCCACGCCCAGGCCGGCCAGCGACTCGCCGGGCGCCGGCAGGTCGGTCAGCCCGAGCAGATCCCGCAGGTACTCGCACAGCGCCCGAGTGAGCAGTTCGGCCCGGTCCGCCGGGCCGGCCGGCGCCTGGAACGCCCCGAGCCGGCTGGCCAGACTCGGCGCGTCCACGCCCTCGGCCGCCCCAGTCGTGCTCTCCATCAGCATCGGCAATTCGCCGGCCAGGTACCGCTTCCGCGCCGCCTGCCGCTGGATCTTGCCGCTGGAGGTCTTGGTGATCGTCTTCGGCGGGACCAGCGCGACGGTGCGCGCGGCCACTCCGTGCACCAGGGCGACGGTCTCCCGGATCTTCCCGGCGATCTCCGGCCACCGCGATGCCGGGGTTTCGTCGCGGATCTCCTGGCAGACCACGACCGCCTCGTCGCCGTCCTCGTCCACCGCGAACACCGCGCCGCAGCCGGGCCGCACGTCCGGGTGGCAGGCGGAGATGTCCGCCTCCAGGTCCTCCGGGTAGATGTTGCGCCCACGGTGCACGATCAGGTCCTTGCGCCGGCCCTCCAGGAACAGCTCGCCGCGCTGGATGAAACCGAGGTCGCCGGTGCGGACCGCCGGTGCCGGCTGGTCCGGCAGCCGCAGCCCGAACGCGGCCGCGCTGCCCTCCGCGTCCCCCCAGTAGCCCGAGCCGTTGCTCGGCCCGACCACCGCGATCTCGCCGGTGCGGCCCTCGGGCAGCGGCACCGCCGTTTCCGGGTCGATGACGGTGATGGCCGCATGCCGGGGCAGCGGGTAACCGACCAGTTCCAGCGTTGCCGGGCCGGCGGCCTCGTCCGGCTCGGGCCGGCCGGCCTCCAGCGAGGTACGGGTGAACGCGGTGCTGCGCCCGCCGGCCCCCGGCTCGGCGCTGGCCACCAAGAGAGTCGCCTCGGCCAAGCCATAGCACGGGGTGTGCGCCGCCGGGGCGAAACCGGCCGGGGCGAACCGCTCGCTGAAGGCCCGCAGGGTACGCGGGTGCACCTGGCCGGCGCCGTTGAAAGCCACCCGCCAGCTGGAGAGGTCCAGCCCGGTCAGCTCGGCGTCGGTCACCTTGCGGACACACATCTCATAGGCGAAGTTCGGCCCGCCGCTGATGTCCGCCCGCTCCTGCGCGATCGTCTCCAGCCAGGACGCCGGGCGGCGCAATGACAGCGGGTCGAGCACGACACCGCGGGCACCGGCGTACAGCGGCTGCAGCAGACCGCCGATGAGGCCCATGTCGTGGTGCAGCGGCAGCCAGCTGACCACGGTGGAGTCCGGGCGTACCCCGAAAGCCGCGGCTATGGCCGCCTCGTTGTGCAGCAGCGCGCCGTGCGAGACCAGCACGCCGCGCGGCGTGCTGGTCGAGCCCGAGGTGTACTGCAGAAAGGCGATGTCCGCGCCCCGGACTGTCACCGGGTCGGCCGCGCCGGCCGTGTCCGGCAGCTCGTCGACGAGCAGCCACCGATCAGCCGGGGGCAGCCAGCGCAGCTCCTCGGGAGCGGCGGCGGCGAGCTGGTGCACGAACGAGATGGAGATGATCAAGGATGGCGCGCAGTCGCGCAGCACGCCAACGACCCTGCGCCGGGACGCCTCGTCCATGGGCAGCGGCAACGGTACCGCGATCACGCCGGCCGCCAGGCAGCCGAGGAAGGCCACCGCGAACTCCGGGACGGTCGGCATCAGCAGGACGGCCCGCTCGCCGGGCCGCACTCGCTCGGCCAGCGCATCGGCCAGCACCGAGGAGCGCCGCACCACCTGGCCGTAGCTCAGGGTGGTCCGGGGCGCGTCCGGGTCCAGCGGGACGAAGGTGAGCGCCGGCCGGTCCGGATCGCGCTCGGCGTGCCGGCGCAGCCGGTCGATGAGGGATTCCTCCATCACGCCTCGCCCGTCCACTTCGCCACCATGGTCAGCTCGCTGGCGCCGAAGATCAGCCGCGGGTCCAGCATCCGGCTGGCGGCGTAGTCCACCGACAGCTGCGAGGTCTGCTCCAGCATCCGGCGCATGGCCAGGTCGATCTCCTGCCGGGCGAGCGCGGCGCCGAGGCAGAAGTGGATCCCGTGCCCCAGGGCCAGGTGCGGGTTCGGCGCGCGGTCCAGCCGGAAGACCTCGGGCTGCTCGAAGACGCGCCGGTCCCGGTTGGCCGCGGCCAGCCACACCGTCACCGGTTGGCCGGCCGGGATGGTGTGCCCGCCGACGGTGGCCTCCTTGACGGTGTGCCGGGCTACCCGGGTGGTCTGGTTGCGGTACCGCATGACCTCCTCGATGGCCGGGCCGAGCAGGCCGAGGTCGCCGCGCAGCCGCGCCATCGCGTCCGGGTGCTGGTCCAGGCAGATCATCGCGTTGACGAGGGTGAGCGTGGCCGCCTGCCCGGTGGACAGCAGCAGCGCGATCAGCCCGACGACTTCGTCGTCGCGGAGCCGCTCGCCGTCCACCTCGGCCTGGGTCAGCGCGCTGGCCAGATCGTCTTTAGGATCGCTGCGCCGGCGGCTGAGGTATTCGTGCAGGTAGGCGGAGATCAGCCGGGCGCGGCCGGCGACCTGCTTGAGCACGTTGCTGGCCGAGAGCGGGTCGATGAGCGCGAGCAGGTCGGCCGACCACTGCCGGAACAGCTCCTGGCCCTTCGGCGGGATGCCCACCATCCGGGCGACCACGGTCGACACGATCGGCGAGGCGTAGTCGTTGACGTACTCGAACCGCGGCCGGCCGCGCACCGCCGACAGGTACTCCTCAACGGTCGTTTCGACCATCGGCGCCAGCCCGGCGACATACCGGGGGGTGAAGACCCGGCCGACCAAGGCCCGCAGCTGCCGGTGCCGCGGCGGGTCCATCCAGGACAGATTGCCGGCCCGGAAAAGCTGAAAGGCCGAGTTCGGCGGCAGCGTGTTGGCCGGCTCACTGGAGAACGCGGCGTGGTCGGCCAGCACCGCCATCGACTCGGCGTACCCGAAGACGTGCCAGCCGTCCTGCTTCGGTGAGCGCTGCACCGGCGCCTGCTCACACCGCGTGTCCAGCCAGGAAACGAACTCCGCCTCGTCCTCCGGAGGGCTGGTCCAATCGGTGACCGGCGTGGCCACGCCAGCCCACTTCACGCTGGCGGCCTGGCCGAGGTGACGGGCGCTCACCCAGGCCGGGTCGTAGACGGTGTCGCGGTACGCCTTGCCTCCGTCGGCGCACAGGAAGGCGACCACTGGCGGCGGGCCCTGCCAGCCGGCGAAGTAGCGGTTGATCGCGGCGTACACGCAGCCCGTGGATCCGCCGGCCAGCAGGCCGTGGTCGCGCAGCAGGTCGTGGCAGCCGGCCACCTCCTCCTGCTCAGAGACGATCACCGAGTCGGTGATCACCGCGTGATCGATCAGGGGTGGCCGGATGCTGGAACCGATGCCGGGGATGTACCGGCGCTGCGGCGGTCCGCCCAGGATCACCGAGCCGGCGACGTCCACGGCTATCACGCTGACGTCCTCGAGGTCCTGAGTGACCCGTTGGGACAGGCCGGCGATCGTGGCCCCGGTGCTGATGCCGACGAAGAGGTAATTCAGCGTGGGCAGCGCCTCCACCAGTTCGGCGCCGGGCATCTCGAAGTGCCCACGCAGGCCGTCGAGGTTCGAGTACTGGTCCGGCCAGTACGCGTCGTCAAGCTCCTTCACCACTTCCGCGACCCGGTCCAGGCGGGCGAGCAGGAAACCGCCCGCGCCGACCGGGCCCTCGACCTTTTCCACCCGGTCCCAGGTCTCGCGGAGAGCGCGCTCGGTCGAGCCGTTCACGTTCGGGTCCAGCACCGGGATCAGCTGGATGCCGAGCCGGGCACACATCCAGGACAGCGAGAGCGCGAAGTTGCCGGAGGACGACTCGACCACTGTGGTGTGCCGGGTTATATCGCCGCGCCGGACCGCCTCACGAAGGATCCAGTACGCGGCCCGATCCTTGGCGCTGCCACCCGGATTGGCCGACTCCAGCTTCGCGTACAGCTCAATGCTCGAGTGCGGCAGCCGGACCAGATCCGTACGCGGCATTTCCCGCCGCATGGCCTCGATCCGCTCCCACAGCACCGCGTCAGTCATCCTCACCGCCTTTCCTCGTCTACCCGGCACTGGACAGGTCTGCGCCGATAACATCCGCCGATCACATCCGGCACAGACGGAAGCCCATGTCGTAACAGCTGTAGTCCGGCGGGTTGTAGATCCGCACCCACACCAGGACGCCACGCGGGCTGCAGTTGTTGTAGAACGAGCCGCCACGGATGACGCCGAGCTCGACGGTGCCTTTCTTGGTCACCAGCCGCTTCGTCTTGTTCGGGTCGTACGGGTAGCGGTGATATCCGTTGGCCATGATTTCCCAAACGTTGCCGACCATGTCCTCCGGGCCGTAAACGCCGGCCGCAGCGGGGTACTGACCGACGGGGGTGGTGTCGCCGACGTTCATGGTGTGGTTGCACGACTGCGGCGTCGGCGGTGTATTGCCCCATGGGTAGTTTCGGCCGTCGGTGCCCCGGGCGGCCTTCTCCCACTCCGCCTCCGTGGGCAGCCGGGTGCCCGACCAGCGGCAGTACTCCAGGCAGTCCAGGTAGCTGACGTGCGTGACGGGGTGGTCGTCCTTGCCGGCCACGTCCGAGCCGGGGCCACGCGGGACCTGCCAGGTCGCTCCGGGGGTGGCCTTCCACAGGTGGTCCTGGTCGGGCGTGGTGGTGTCCTCGCCCCCGTGCCAGACCCAGCTCTCCCCACGCTGCTCGGCCGTGGTGACGTAACCGGTGTCCGCCACGAACCAGGCGAACTCGGCCACCGTCACCGGCCGCCGGGCGATGTCGAAGGCATCCACATGCACCGTGTGCATCGGCTGTGAGGCGCTCGGCTCCCCGTCCGGCGGCGCCTCGTCGGTGCCCATCAGGAACGGCCCGGCCGACACCGAGACCCAGTAGTCGTCACCAATTGCCGCGGGATTTTCGCCTGGATTCACCGTGTGCCCGGCCGGATTCGCCTGACCGGCGCCGCTGATCGCCGCCGTCATGGGACCTCCAAATATCTCAATGCGGACTGATTCGTCTGGTCCAACCAGTACTGCTTGGCGATCGACAGTGGCGCCGTGCCGCAACGCAGCAGATGGTCGTGGAACTGCTTCAGGTCCGGCCGCGCCTTGATGCCGGCGCTGTCGCGCCAATCCCGGATGACGAGCTTGCCCAGGGCGTACATGGCACCGAGAGATTGGCTGGTGACCGCGAGGACTTCCCGGGCCGCCCGCTCCTCGGACCAGCCGCAGGAATTGACGGCCTCACCCACCGCGGCTGCGAATCCGGTCTGTTTGAGATGCATGGAAAGGAATGCGACCAGCCGGGCCGCGGATTCCAGTGCGGAACGCAGCTGGGCGATCTTCACCAGTGGCCGACCTTCGGCCAGGCCGTGCTCGACGGCGAGCTCCTCGGCGTAGTGGGCCCATCCCTCGGTCAGGCCGCCCAGGCACGGGAAGCAGGTACGGATCACGCTGCCGCCGCGGGCAGCCGCTTCGGCGTGCACATAGTGACCGGGGTACGCCTCGTGCACCGCGAGTATCTCCAGCATGGCGTCGTTCAGGAACTGTCGGCGCAACGCTGACGGGGGCGCTCCGGGCTCGGCGGGCGGCTCGGGCAGGAACAGCACGTGCGGTGGGCGAACCGGCTCCAGCGGCGCCGACACCTGGAACTCCACCGTGGCCACGCTGCTCGGACCGTCGGCGTGGTCGACCTCCAGCGGGGTGGCGGTGTCCATCGACACCAGGTCCGCCCGCGCCCAGAAGTCCCGAACCCGCTGGAGGATCGCGGCGAAGGTCGCCTCCGGGTCGGCGCCGACCTGCTCGGCCAGCAGCGCCACGGCCTCCCGGCGGTCGGCGACGCCGAGCTGCCCGGCGAGCGCGTCCAGCCCGGTCTGTGCAGCCGCGACCTCGGCGCGGGCCTGGTCGAGCAGCTCGCGCGCGGGTTGCTCAATTCCCTCGACGACTCGGAGGAACTCGGCCAGCCGGTCCGGCCCGTAAAGCTGCGCCGCCGGTTTGGTGCCGGCGACCGCCCGCCCATACTCCTCGCAGGCTGCCGCCGCAGCGGCGGCCAGATCCCGCCGGGCCTGTGCCGCGGCTGACTGCCCGGGCGACAACCGGCCGGTCACCGTGGTGATATGGCCGGCCTGCGCCTGCGCCAGCTCGAGGCTGCGCAGCCGTTCGCCGGCCGGCAACCGGGCTGGCAGCGTTCGCGCCGCCTCGGCGAGAAACCCTTGCAGCGCGGCCAGGTGCGCCTCCAGCGCCGCGATCCGCTCCGGTTCCGGCGCGTACCCGCGCAGGTACGGCGACAGGTCGGTCTCGGCGAGGATCTCCGGCGGAGTGAAGTACGTCTGGCCGAGCGCGTTCAGCTGAAACTGTTCCGCCTGCACCATGTGCAGCGCCGCACCGAGGTCGGCACGCAGCTCGTTGACATAGGTGGCGGCGAGCTCATCGGAGCCTGGCAGGGTACGCAGGCTGCCCGCGACCACGGCGCGCAGCCGGTCGAGCTCGGCTGCCGGACGCGGCCCGGGGCTGGGCAGAAAGCCGTCGGCGGCGTGCCACCCGGCCCGCCGCCCGAAGTTCGGGTACTGCCGGAAGAAGTGGGTCACCACTGCCTCGACGGCGGCCCGACCCTCGGCTACGGCCGGACTCGCGGCGTCGTTACCCGCGGCCACGTGCTCGCCGGCCCTGGTCACCGCTGTCCGCCGGCCAGCACGGCTCGCACGGACGCGTCCAGAATGGACAGGCCTTCGTCCAGGTCGGCGTCGGTGATGGTCAGCGGTGGTAGCAGCTTGACCACGTCGTCGCGCCGGCCCGAGGTCTCCATCAGCAGGCGCCGCTCGAATGCCGCCGCACGCACCTGGTGGGCCTGCTCGGGATCGTCGAACTTCAGCCCGCGGCCCAGGCCACGCCCCCGGACCGTCAGCCCGGCCTCGGGATAGCCGGCCGCGATGTCCTGCAGCGCGCGAAAGACCCGCTCGCCGCGCGCCCGGGTCGACTTCTCCAGCTTGTCGTCGCTCCAGTAGGTGCGCAGCGCCTCGGAGGCGGTCACGAAGGCGTGGTTGAAGCCACGGAAGGTGCCGCTGTGCTCGCCAGGCCGCCAGACGTCCAGCTCCGGCCGGATCAGCAGCAGCGACAGCGGACAGCCGTATCCGCCGATCGCCTTGGACAGGCACACCATGTCCGGCACGACGCCGGCGTCCTCGAAGCTGAAGAACGGCCCGGTACGCCCGCAGCCCATCTGGATGTCGTCCACGATGAACAGCACGTCGTGGCGCTGGCACGTCTGCGCGAGAGCGCTCAACCAGGCGCTCCGGGCGGCGTACATGCCGCCCTCGCCCTGCACCGTCTCCACGATCACCGCGGCGAGGTCGGCCAGCTCGCCGGTGTCCTCCAGAAGCCGGTCGAAATCCGGGACCTCGGTGACCGGCAGGTCCGGGTCCACGTCGTACGGCAAGGACACGCTGTGGCTCAGCGGTACGCCGGCGCTGCGCCGGTGCGACTCGCCTCCGGTCACCGACAACGCGCCAAGCGTCATGCCGTGGAAGGCATTGTCGAAGTAGGCGATCACCTTCCGGCCGGTGGCCTTGCGGGCCAGCTTCAGCGCCGCCTCGACGGCGGTGGCACCGGCCGGGCCGGGGAAGACCACCTTGTAGTCGAGCTCGCGGGGCGCCAGGACCAGCTCGGTCAGGCTGCGCAGCAGGTCGGCCCGGGCGGTGGTGAACATGTCCAGCGCGTGGGTCACGCCGTCGCGCTCGAGATAGTCGATCAGCGTCCGCTTGAGGACCGGGTCGTTGTGTCCGTAGTTCAGCGTGCCGGCACCGACGAAGAAATCCAGGTACGACGTGCCGTCCGTGGTGTACAGCCAGCTGCCGGAGGCATGGTCGAACACCACCGGCCAGTTTCGGCTGTAACTGCGCACGTCCGATTCATGCCGTTCGAAAACGCTCATGTCAGCGTTCCATCCCCCGTCCGGTGGGATTGGTTGCTATCAGGAAATATACGAAAAGTACGATCTCAGCGCGGGTAGCAGCATGCCGGAGGGAACTCGGCCGATGACGCCGAGCGCGAAGGTCAGGTTGTACCGGAGGTTGGTGGCCGGCATGCCGTGCCGGACGGCAGCCACCCCACGCAGCGCGCTGCGCCAGTCGTGCCAGTCAATGTTGAACGACATCGACGGCGTCGCCGATACTACTTTGTGGAGCGTGCCGGGCGGCATGTACAGCAGGTCGCCGGCACCCACCACGCACGTGCGTACCTCGGCATCCCGGAAAAGCGGGTACCGCTCGAGGTCCGGATCCTCCGGATCGACCGACGACCAGCGCCAGCCCGTCAGGTAACAAAGGTTCCGGTCTCGATCCTCGACCATGACGAACCGCTTCGAGCCTTTGATCTGGAGGAAGAGGTTGTGGGTGAGCAACGAGTCGAAGTGCAGCGGCGTCACCGCGCCCGACGGACCGACGAAGAACTGAGTGAAGTCCCACCACCGGCTGCGATAGAAAGCCGGGAGCAGCTCGACCTGGAATCCGGCTATGTCGTCGCGGAGCTGCGGGATGATCGAGAGCAACGGCAGATCATGCAGGTACGGAGGCCGTTCCCCGGCATCGTCCGTTGATCCATCGAGGTCGGCCGCGCGTTTTTCCCAGTCGGTGACAGCCTGGGCGTAGTCCGCCAGGCGCATCGTCGTGGTCCGCCCTGCCGCTACCGAGCCTGTCTTCAGACGCACCTGCGCATCCGGCGCGAGGGAGGCGAAGTACTCCATGGACCAGCGCGTGACCGCCGGCAGTTCGGCAACCGCCCCTCGCATCACCAGTGGTTCTCGACCCACATAGCACCCATAGAACTCATCCGGCGACAGCCGGCCTCGCACATCGATGGGCCGGCCCGGGGCAATAGTTGACACGCATACTCCTCCGATTCCAGTCCAGCTGGTTCACGAAGTCCCGAGCGGTGCTGAGCGAGCCATGCTGCGCCCAACATGCCTATCTGACGGCGCGCCGATCCGCGGCTGGATAGCCACCAATGACGCACCGCCCGCAGGTAGTGGTGCGTTACTGATTCAGAGCTGTCTCAGGAATAGTGCTGCACCGCAGTCGCTCCCGCTCAGCGGCGAGTTCACTCCCCGGAGTCGACCGCGGCGGTGGTTCTCTCGCCCTGGTCGTCCGTGCTGTTGACGACTTCGTCGTCCAACTCGGCGAGCATCTCGCGCAACTCCTCAGGAGTGAGAGTGTTCAACTCCTCCGAGTCCACAAGCTGAGAAAGAATGTAGAGCGTCGTCTGCATACAAGCCCTCCGAGGAAGTCTTTGGGCAACCAGCCGACCCCGAACGGGCAAGATCGGACCTTGTCGAGGCTAGGGGTCACCTCGAACGGATGTCAAGAAGCTACATGTTTGGATTGACCGCGCTTCACGGGTGCCGTCCGACCTGGGCGACCCCACGGCCCGGCGTTGTTCCTTGGGTCCGGTATCGGGAGTGTCGTAAAAACGTTGTAACTCCGACAATGACGTCGTTATGGGGTCTGTGACGACCGAATCAAGACCGCTGGGGCGGGTGGCCTGGGGTGGCCTCGACGGCGTTGGTGGCTCGGCTGGCCGGCCAGGCGCGGGCGCAGGGGTGCAGCTGCTGGGCCACGGTGGGGTACTGCAGAAGTTGACCAAGCGGTTCCTGGATGCTGCGCTGGAGGCGGAGATACCGGGGTCATGGACGGCATGACAGTGGCAGAGCCGGCCCCTGGATCCGGGCTACCCGGTGATCTTCGTCGACTGCAGCCATGTCAAGATCTGCGACGGGCAGATCGCCAACCGGACGATCTACATCGCCGTGGCGGTCACGGTGGACAGCGGCCGGGACGTCCTCGGGTTGTGGGCCGGCGGCGAGGGTGCCAAGTTCTGGCTGCGCGTGCTGACTGAGATCCGGGGTGCGGCGAGGTATGCATGGCGGTCTGCGACGGGCTCAAGGACCCGCCCGACGCCATTGGTGAGGTCTGGACCCACGCGACGGCCTCCGGCAGGACCCCGAGAGAGACCGACCCGACAGACTCGTTGACGTTGAGGTACCGCACGGCATCCAGGTCCTGCGCTCGCGGGTCCATCGTGGTCAGTTGGGCCGCGGGCTCATGGTTCTCCTCGCGGCAGCCGTCGTTGACACGGTCCGGGCTGACCTTGAGCGCGACCCGATAGAGCTGGACCCTGGGCCGGGATGCGCTGCAGCATGTTCTCGATCGCCGCCTCGTAGGTCCCGACGTGCACGCCTTGTTGAGTCCTGGTAGATGAGACGCTCGATGCGGTGGGCCGGCATATGAAAGTGGCGGGCATTCTCGGTGAGTTCAGCTCGGCGCGCGTCGGCATCCGCCGCCGTCATCACCGGCCAGTCGGGTGACGTGCCGGTGTGGTACCACGTCGTGGTATTGATCCGCGCGTTGTCGAGGGCCGGGTCGTCCTTGATGTTCCCCGGGTTTCTCGGAGCCGTGATGTTCCCTTACCGTGGTTCCGGATGGCCAATGGAAGATATTGGGCGCGAGGGCCCGACTGACCGCATGCTCACCAATGTGAACTCATCCGAAGTTCGGCGGGCATGGCCCGACCCCCGCCCCAGCCCACTCGACGACGCCGGGTTGCTTGCTGCATATGCCTTCCCGGCAAGCAAGGCGCTGCGGGTCAACTTTGCGACCAGCATTGACGGCGCTGTCACGATCGCCGGGTACTCGGCCGGGCTGGGCGGTCCCGGCGACAAGCGGGTCTTCGACCTGCTCCGCACCATCTGCGACGCGCTGATGGTGGGCGCCGGGACGTTGCGCCACGAGGGGTACGGGCCGATGCGGCTCGATGAACGACACCGTGACTTACGACGCCAGCAGGGCCGCCAGATCGATCCGACCCTGGTTGTCGTGTCACACCGTCTCGCCCTCGACTCCGGGCACCCGATGTTCACCGAAGCACCGGTGCGTCCGATCATCCTGACAAACGGCCACTCGCCGAGCGAGCGCCGCAAGGCACTATCGGCCGTTGCTGATGTGCTGGTCTGCGGCGATGCCGAGGTAGACCTTCGGGCAGCCGTGACCGCGTTGGCGGAAAGGGGATACCCACAGCTGCTGAACGAAGGTGGCCCACACCTGCTTGGCGCGCTGACAGCAGCGGACCTCGTGGACGAGATGTGCCTGACAGTCTCACCGAAACTCGCTGGCCCCGGCTCGGGTCGGATAACTGCCGGCCCGGCGAGCCCAACACGTCGCTTGACGCTGACGCAGATACTCACGGCCGGAGACGAACTACTGTTGCGTTACGCTCGACGAACCTAGCTGGCCCGTACCGGCTGGCGCTGCGTCCGTCAGAGCTGCACTGAGGCCGATCAGGTCATATTGTGCTCGGCAACCACTGGCGGCCGCCAACCGAGGATGGCCTCCGTCATCCTGGTAGCCGCAACCCCTGCACCTACGTCGTGGACACGTACAATCCGGGCACCCTGAAGGATGCACACGACAAGTGCCGCGATGGTCCCCTCAAGTCGTTGGCCCCGCGGAAGATCAAGCGTCTCACCGATGAAATCCTTATTGGACACCGCCACCAACGTCGGAAATCCCAACCGCGCGACCTCGCTGAGCCGGCGCGTCAACTCCAGCGAGTGAAATGTGTTCTTGTTCAAGTCGTGACCGGGATCAATCACGAGCCGACCGGTCGGGACCCCACGGCTAAGCGCAAGCTCAACGCGATTTGCAAGGAACGCCGCCACCTCGGCGGCAACGTCGCCGTAGGACGGCCGACTCACCGGCGTACGAGGCGGTGACGCGAGGCTGTGAGTGATCACCAGAGTCGCGTCGGTGTCGGCCACCACATCTGCCACGCCCGGATCGCGCAACCCAGACGTATCGTTGATCACATTCGCGCCGACGCGGATTGCCTGACGTGCCACCTCGGCGCGGTAGGTGTCTACCGAGATCACCACATTCGAACTCCGACGGGCAGCCTGCACCACCGGAATCACCCGGTCAAGCTCCTCGGCCTCGGTCACCTCCCGCCCGCTCACGCCGAACGGCACACCGCCGATGTCAACCCAGTCCGCACCGTCCGCTACAGCGGCCTGGACCGCCTCAACGGCCGCTTCCAGGGCGAAGGTCCGGCCCTGATCGTGGAAGGAATCAGGTGTCCGATTCACGATCGCCATCACCGCGACCTGCCGGGAGAAGTCGAAAGCTCGGGCACCGATCGTCCGCTCGGGACTGATCAGGTCCGGGAGAAAGCAGCCCGACGGGCTGACGCCATCCACCGCCGAACCTCTTCCTTCCGTTAGCTCTCTATGACCGTCGGCAGCGAAGCGTACTAGCCTCGATGATTCGCGCCTGACGCCGGCTCGTCCGGCCCGACCCCCAGCCCGGCCAGCGTCTTGCGTCCCCCTACCACCCGTCCCGACTGGTGACATCCTGCTACGGCAGTTGTGCCGTGTGATCGGCCGTGCGTCGCGGCTGGGGATCGCGTAGTGAGGTTGGGGAGAGGAACGGCTGGAGTGGGCCGTCGTCGACGATCTCCGGCAACCGCCGGGCCATTCCGGCGAGGAGGTCGGCGACCTGGACTCGCGGATCGTCCCGGGAGTCGACCATCACCAGCCCGGCCAGGGGTGAGATCCCGGCCGGCGACGAGCCAGTCTCATCGGCATCGTCCGGCGCCGAGGAGCCGGCGCCGTCGGCCAGTACCTGCTGGAGGCGGCTCAACCGGCCAGCCGTGAGGGCGCTCTGCTCGTCGTGGGTCACCAGCACCTGTCGCTTTCCGCCGCCGCTCCAGAACAACACGGTCTCGGCCAGCGCCGGCAGCATCGGCTCCAGCGGTGGCGGGATCGACCAATCGTCGGCGATCAGCCTGGTCAGCACAGCCTGCACCCGGGTGCGGCTGAGCCCGTCGAGGACATCCTTGGCCTGTGCACCGAGCCGGTCTCGTA
This sequence comes from Micromonosporaceae bacterium, assembly GCA_036375165.1. Lineage (GTDB taxonomy): Bacteria > Actinomycetota > Actinomycetes > Mycobacteriales > Micromonosporaceae > WHSM01. Next base: position 36,821 of record DASUSI010000111.1, read on the forward strand.
ACAGCACATCCCGCGCCTGAAAGAACCGTTCCAAGGCCAGGGGAACCGGCCGACGTCGCCGTTTGATCCGAACCAACTCGACAAAGGCGGCGAGGAAGACGCGCCAGTTGCAACCAGCCAAGTGCCTGGCCCGGTACAGGGTGAGGGCGGCCGGACGGTGATCCTGGGTCAGGCGGGTACCGGCCGCGTACGACGGCTCGGCCAGCAGCAGGTCGACGATTCGGGTGATGAGAAAGTACTCCTTGTCGACCAGATGGACGTGCGCCCGGCCGCGCAGTGCCGCCAGGAACCACCCCAGGGCCTCGCCCACTGCCGGGTTGCGGAGGAACTGCCCGGACTTGAACTCGTTCGGCGAGAATCGGAACTCGGACCGCAGCGCCGTGATCAGCTTGACCGCCTCGTCGATGCACAGGTCGACACTCGCGTGCGTGATCAGCGGACTGGCCGGATCGAGCAGATTGGTCCCGGAGAAACCGGACTCGTCACACGCGATCTCCACAATGGCGCCGGCCCCGATATCCACCGGTGGCAGCCCGCCCTGAAGCGGCGACCTCATACGCGATTCCTTAGCATGCCCCGGCGTCAGGTGTCCATCGAAGGGCGCCGTCGCGGTGGCCCGTACGGCGGTCGTCATCGCGTCGAGCAACCGGCGGCCAACTCCTCGAACAGCAGCTCGCCCTCGATGAGTACGACGGTGAGGACGAAGCCGCACGCGGTGGCCACGACCTGGGCGCCGAGCACGTTGTGGTCGGACTCGTACGGCGCGAATTCGAGCGCGACGAAGTCGGCGTCGCAGAGACGCAACGGCGGGCGTGTCTGCGGGCACCGGCCCGCCGCGAGCACTACATGGGTACCATCCGTTCGACCTCGACCGTGGCCTGGTGATACGAGCACGTGCTGCTGTACGACCTGCACCACATCGCGTTCGAGGTGTGGTCGATCGGCGTACTGCACAAGGAGCTGGCCGCCGACTACTGTGCACGCGTGCGCGGCACCGCGGTGGATCTACCCGCGCTGCCGATCCAGTACGCGGACTACGCGGCCTGGCAGCGGGAGCGGATCAGCGGGGCGCTTCTGGAGAACAACTCGGGTACTGGCGGGGGCAGCTCGACGGTCTCGAACCGCTGGACCTCCCGACGGATCACGCACGGCCGTCGAGCCCGTCGTACCGCGGTGGGTGACGGCAGGCTGAGCTTCCCGCCGAGCTGATTTCCGAGTTGCGGGCGCTGGGCCCGCCGGACCGAAGGCGCGTCCTGTTCATGACCATGCTCGCGACCGTCCACACGTTCTTCGCGCTGCCGACCCAGGAGGCGCAACGCCGGTTCATGGTGAACGCCGCGCACAACTGTCGGGACACGGCCGGCGTACCTGACATGCGTCGTTTCCACGACGACCAGGTGGTGCAGGCGGAAGGCGTTGCCGATGGCCGCACGTCACTGAGGTGATCTCAGTGCTTCATGGTCGACCGGGCTGCGTATTCCAAGGGGTCAAGCTCACCTTGTACAGGACGACGGCCGCAGCGTAGCGCCCCCAGCGACCTGCCCCGCTCCCTTTGACTTACACCGCAGCAGGCAACGGACGAACGCGTACTGCGGAGCCGCCCAACAAGGCTGCAGGGCCGTTGGATGCCGGTTGAGAATAAATTGTCGCTACCGCGGCAACGAGAACACCATCCGAAGCCAGGTTCTCGCAGTAACGGTTAACGTCCACGAAGGACCGATAGCATCAACGTTTCCGCTGCTCACACGGTCGGGACGGCGGGATTCGAACCCACGACCCCTTGACCCCCAGTCAAGTGCGCTACCAAGCTGCGCCACGTCCCGTGTGCCGTCACTGGACCCAGCGACGGTGGCCTTCAGCCTAGCGCAACGGTTTCTCGCGTCCCACGTCGGATGGTGTCGAGTGTTGTCGTGGTGATTCCGATCATTGCACCAAAATCATCCTAGGATACTAGGTGAAAAATGGCGCCGCCTTCGGCTCCCTCCACTACCGCCGGCATCAATCGTGGACCGGGCGTACCTCAAGCGGGCGTATCGCGGGGCCGTTCAGCACCGAACCCCGCACGCTGTACCGGGAACCGTGACACGGGCAGTCCCAGGTCCGTTCCGCGTTGTTGAAGCCCACGATGCACCCCTGGTGGGTACATGTCGCCGAGACGGCCCGCAAGGAGCCGGAGTCGTCCCGGTACACGCCGCAGAGGTCCCCGTCCACGTCGATGACGGCCCCTTGACCGGGTGCGAGGTCGGACACCTGGCCCACACCCGGGGTACCGAGCCGGTCGGTCACGAAGTGGCGGGCCACCGCCGCGCCCGAACTCGCCAGTTTCGGAACCTCGACCAGCGGGTGCAACCGGTGCGGGTCGTACAGGTCGACCCACGGCGGAACCGGCTGGTCGGTGATCAGGCTGCTCAGCAGGCGTCCGGCCATCACCCCGTTGCTCATCCCCCACGCGCCGAACCCGGTAGCCACCCAGACCCGTCCCTCGCCACCGGGGAAACGGCCGACATACGGCACGGAGTCTGTGGTGGTGTAGTCCTGCGCGGCCCAGCGGTAGTCGATCGACTCCACGTCGAAGTGCTCGCGGATCCACTGCTCCAGCACCGAGAAGTGATCCGCGACGTCCACGGTGCCGGGGCGGAAGCTTTCCCCGGTGGTGATCAACAGTCGTCTCCCGTCGCGGTACGGTGCGGTTCGCACCGACCGGGTGCCCTCCTCGGGGGTGAGGTACATGCCGTCCGGGTCCTGCTCCGCGCGGATCGCCGCCGCCACCACCAGTTCACGCCGTGGCGTGAGCCGGGTGAACAGCGATATCCGGTCGTACACCGGCCAACCCGTCGCGATCACCACGTGGTCGGCCACCAGCCTCGCCCCCGACGCGGTGCTGAGCAGGCACGGCCTGCCCTCCTCGAGATCCGTCATCCGGGTGTGCTGGTAGATCCGACCACCGCGGCGCACCAGGTCGGCGGCGAGGCCGAGCAGGTACTTACGGGGATGGAACTGCGCCTGGTCGCGCAGCCGGACCGCGGACGCGATCCGGTACGGCAGCGGTGTGTCGGTGACCAGCTCGGCGTCGAGTCCAGCCGCCCGCGCGGCCTCGACCTCGCCGCGTACCGTGTCCAGCTGGTCCACCGACAGCGTGTAGCTGTACGCGGCACGCCGCTCCAGGTCGCAGTCGATGCGCAACTCCGACGCCGTGTCGATGACATGGTCGACGGCGTCCTGTTGGGACCGGGCGTACCAGGCGGATGCCTCGTCGCCCAACGTGGATCGGAGCTGACCGTAGCGCATCCCGTGCAATGCCGTGAGCTTCGCCGTGGTGTGACCGGTGTTGGCCGCCAGGATGTCCCGTGCCTCCACCAGGGCGACCCGTACCCCGAGGCGAGCCAGCTCCCAGGCGGTGCACACACCGGCGATACCACCGCCGACCACCGCCACATCGGCTTCGTCGTCCGCCACGAGCGCCGGGTGGTGGGGCTGGTCCGTGGACGCCATCCAGTACGACTCGATCGAACGCGACCCGGTTGGACCTGATTCGGCGACCATGTGGCGGGTGATACCCGGCCGGACGGCTCCTGAAGCCGTCTACCCGCGGCCGTCCCGGCGTTTGCGGGTACGTACCGTCACGGCGATCGGGCTTCCGGTGAAGCCGAACTCCTCCCGCAGCCGCCGCTCCACGAACCGCACGTAGCCGGCGTCGAGCGGGCCGGTGGTGAACAGCACGAACCGGGGCGGGCGGATCCCCGCCTGAGTGGCGAACAGGATCCGGGGCGCCCGTCCGCCCCGCACCGGATGCGGTGTGGCAGCGGCGAGCGCGGACAACCACTGGTTCAGCCGGCCGGTGGAGACCCTTTGCTCCCAACCGGCCAGCGCGGTGCGCAACGCCGGAGCCAGCTTGGCGACCGAGCGCCCGGTACGGGCCGAAACGTTGACCCGGAGCGCCCACGGCACCCGGCGCAGTTCACGGTCGACTTCCCGTTCCAACCGCAACCGGCGGTCCTCGTCGACCAGGTCCCACTTGTTGAACGCGAGTACCAGCGCCCGGCCCGACTCGATCACCATCGTGATGATCCGTTGGTCCTGTTCGGAGATCGGTTCGCCAGCGTCCAACAGCACCACCGCCACCTCCGCCGCGTCGATCGCCGCGTTGGTGCGCAGGCTCGCGTAGTACTCGGTGCCACTGGCCTGACCGACCCGCTTGCGCAAGCCCGCGGTGTCCACAAACCGCCACACTTCGCCGTCGATCTCCACCATGCTGTCGACCGGGTCCACCGTCGTGCCGGCAACCTCGTCAACCACCGCCCGCTGTTCCTTGGCAAGCTGGTTGAGCAGGCTCGACTTGCCCACGTTCGGGCGTCCCACCAACGCCACCCGACGGGGTCCCCCGGGCGGCGGAGGCTGCGGGGCGTGTTCGGGCAACAGTTCCAGCACCGCGTCCAGCAGGTCACCGGATCCCCGGCCGTGCAGCGCGGAGACCGGATACGGCTGGCCCAGGCCGAGCGACCACAGCGCCGCCGCGTCAGGTTCCTGCGTGCCACTGTCGACCTTGTTGGCGACCAGCAGCACCCGCCTTCCGCCGCGTTGCAGCACCCGGGCGGCCGCCTCGTCGGTGTCGGTAGCCCCCACAACCCCATCGACCACCAACAGCACAACATCGGCGGTCTCCATGGCGGCGGCGGCCTGGGCCGCGATCGCGGCCGCCCGGCCCCGGGCGTCCGGGTCCCAGCCACCGGTGTCGACCACGGTGAACTGCCGACCGTTCCAGTTCGCGTCGTACGCCACCCGGTCCCGGGTCACCCCGGGTACGTCCTCCACCACCGCCTGGCGGCGTCCGATGATCCGGTTCACCAGCGTCGACTTGCCGACGTTGGGCCGGCCGACCACCGCCACGACCGGCAACGGGGCGACCTCGCCGTCCGGCGGACTCACCGCCAGATCTGTCTCGAAGTCCACCCACTGCCCGTGGTCGATCATCGACGCCGCTCCAGCAACAGGTTCCGCAACCGCGCCACCACGTCGTCGATGCCGAGCTCGGTGCTGTCCAGCACCACCGCGTCCTCGGCGAGACGTAACGGGCTGGTGATCCGGGTGGAGTCCAACCGGTCCCGGCGCGCCAGGTCCGCCGCGGTCGCCGCGGTGTCCGAGGCGTCCTGGGTGCTGCGACGGCGGGCGCGTTCGTGGTCGGAGGCGGTGAGGAAGACCTTCAGCTCCGCGTCTGGAGCCACCACCGTCCCGATGTCACGGCCCTCCACCACGATGCCAGTGGCCCGACGGGCGTCGCCGATGATCGCGCGTTGCTGGGCCACCATGACGCCGCGCACCGCCGGCATCGCGGCCACCGCAGAGACCGCACCGGTCACCTCGGGCCCCCGGATCTGGCCGTCCACCACCACCCCGTTGACGGAAACACTGGGCGCGGCGGGGTCGGCTGTGACGGTGAGCCGGGTGTCGGTGAGCACTTTGGCCACCGCCTCGGGGTCCTGGGGATCGGCGCCCGCCTGCAGCACAGCCC
>DASUSI010000112.1:0-47632 GCA_036375165.1 Micromonosporaceae bacterium
CGGCCCCGCCCGATCTCCGGGCGGGGCCGACACGTACCGCATGATGACAGGCCGGTGCCGTGACACCGGGCTCCGGTCAGCTGCTGCCGGCGAGCTTCTCCCGCAATGCCGCGAGCGCCTCGTCGGTGGCCAGTGTTCCGCTCGGCTGGTTGGTACCGGCCGAGGCAGTGGAGCCACCACCCTGGCTGGCGGGCGGGGCGCTCTCACTGCGGCCACCTTCCGAGTCGGCCGCCTCACGCGCCTCACGGATCTGCTGCATGTGCGCCTCCCAGCGAGTCCGAGCCGCGGCGTACTGGTTCTCCCACTCCTCACGCTGCTTCTCGAACCCGGGAAGCCACTCCCCGGTGTCCGCGTCGAAGCCTTCGGGGTAGATGTAGTTGCCCTGCTCGTCGTACTGGGCCGCCATCCCGTACAGGGTCGGGTCGAAGTGTTCCTCGCCCTCCTGGACGCCCTCGTTGGCCTGCTTGAGCGACAGCGAGATCCGGCGGCGCTCAAGGTCGATGTCGATCACCTTGACCATCACGTCGGCACCGACCGCGACGACCTGCTCCGGCACCTCGACATGGCGCTCCGCCAGCTCCGAGATGTGCACCAAGCCCTCGATGCCGTCATCGACCCGGACGAACGCGCCGAACGGCACCAGCTTGGTGACCTTGCCAGGAACGATCTGGCCGATCTGGTGGGTCCGGGCGAACTGACGCCACGGATCCTCCTGCGTCGCCTTCAGCGACAGCGACACCCGCTCCCGCTCCAGGTCGACGTCGAGCACCTCCACCTCGACTTCCTGGCCCACCTCGACGACCTCGCTCGGGTGGTCAATGTGCTTCCAGGAGAGTTCCGAGACGTGCACCAGTCCGTCCACACCGCCAAGGTCGACGAACGCGCCGAAGTTGACGATGCTGGACACCACACCCTTGCGGACCTGTCCCTTGGCGAGCTTGTTGAGGAACTCGGTACGCACCTCGGATTGGGTCTGCTCCAACCAGGCACGCCGGGACAGCACCACGTTGTTGCGGTTCTTGTCCAACTCGATGATCTTCGCTTCGAGCTCCCGACCGACGTACGGCTGCAGGTCGCGGACCCGGCGCATCTCCACCAGGGAAGCGGGCAGGAAACCGCGCAGTCCAATGTCGAGGATCAGGCCACCCTTGACCACCTCGATAACACTGCCCCGGACGACGCCGTCCTCGTCCTTGATCCGCTCGATGGTCCCCCAGGCGCGCTCGTACTGCGCCCGTTTCTTGGAGAGGATCAGCCGCCCCTCCTTGTCCTCTTTCTGGAGGACAAGGGCCTCGATGTGGTCGCCGACGGAGACCACATCCCCAGGGTCAACGTCGTGCTTGATGGACAGCTCCCGCGAAGGGATCACGCCCTCGGTCTTGTAACCGATGTCGAGCAGGACCTCGTCCCGGTCGACCTTGACGACGGTGCCTTCGACAATGTCGCCGTCGTTGAAGTACTTGATGGTCTCGTCGATCGCGGCGAGGAACGCTTCCTCCGAGCCGATGTCGTCGACGGCGACCGTGTTGCCGCTGTCCTTGGAGGCCGCGGCTTCGCTCGAGGTGGCCTCGATGCTGCTCGTCATGTGGGCAGTTGCTCCGGTTGGTGGTTGGTCGGTCGGTCGCGCCAAGACCCCGTCGCAGGAGGCGACCAACCCCATCACCACCCGGTCCTTAGCCTTACCCGTGACACGGGGATCGCTGCCGCGACGACGCGCACCCACTCCCTGCCGAGACACGCGGGCCTAAGCGCGTCGACCAGCGTACCGTGCGTAATACCACATGGTCCAACCGCACCCCATCAGACATCCCGATGTGCGTGATGCTGCGCAGAAATCGGGTTTTCCGCCACTGACCGTGTCAAGTCTCCCCACCACCCTCCGGCGTACCGTGCTCTCCATGACCGAGCGAGCCGAACGGGCCCTGATGGGCCGTGCGGAGAGCCGACAGGCGTCCCGACGCTGGTGGGACACGGACGCCGCGGCATACCAGGCCGAACACGGGGACTTCCTGGGTGACGCGGACTTCGTCTGGTGTCCGGAAGGGCTGCGCGAGGCAGATGCCGGCCTGCTCGGGGACGTGGCCGGACGCCGCGTGCTGGAGGTGGGATGTGGCGGGGCCTCCTGTGCCCGCTGGTTGAACAACAGAGGTGCGTTCGCGGTGGGCATCGACCTGTCCGCCGGGATGCTCTCGCAGGCCCAACTGGCGTCGCGGCGGGCCGGCGTGAACCCGCCCCTGGTGCTCGCCGACGCCGAAGTCCTGCCCTTTCCCGACGCATCGTTCGACCTGGCCTGCAGCGCGTTCGGCGCGGTGCCGTTCGTCGCCGACTCAGCACGGGTGATGCGCGAAGTCGCCCGGGTACTCCGACCCGGGGGCAGGTGGGTGTTCGCGGTGACCCACCCAATGCGGTGGATCTTCCTCGACGACCCCGGCGAGGCGGGACTCGTAGCGGTGCATTCCTACTTCGACCACACGCCCTACCTGGAACGCGACGAACAAGGTGTGCCCTCCTATGTGGAGCACCACCGGACCCTCGGAGACCGGGTGCGGGAACTCGTCGCCGCCGGCCTGGTACTGCACGACCTGATCGAACCGGAGTGGCCGGACGGCCACGACCGGATCTGGGGGCAGTGGAGTCCCCTGCGGGGCAGGATCTTCCCCGGCACCGCGATCTTCGTCGCCGACAAGTCGACCTGACGACACTCACGGATTCGCCAACCAGGTCCCGAACACCTCATGTGACGGGGGGAATCCATCAATGACCGGCAGAGCCCCAGTCCCGGCCGACACCCACCGACACCTCCAGTGGCACCGACAACTCGAACGCGCCCCCCATCTCGCGGCGTACCAGCCTCTCCACGGTCTCCCGCTCCGCATCGACCACTTCGAGCACCAACTCGTCATGCACCTGAAGCAGCATCCTTGACCGCAGCTCAGCGTCCCGCAGCGCCTGGTCAACCCGCAGCATGGCCACCTTGATGATGTCGGCGGCGGACCCCTGGATCGGAGCGTTCAGCGCCATCCGCTCGGCCATCTCGCGGCGCTGCCGGTTGTCACTGACCAGATCGGGAAGATACCGACGGCGACCCATCATCGTCTCGGTGTAACCCTCGTGCCGGGCCTGGGCCACGACCGCACGAAGGTAGTCACGGACCCCCCCGAACCGGCCGAAGTACTCCTCCATCAGCACCCGCGCCTCATCCGGCGAAATCCCCAACTGCTGCGACAACCCGTACGCCGACAGCCCGTACGCCAGCCCATAGTTCATCGCCTTGATCCGGCGTCGCTGCTCCGGCATCACCGCCGCGGCAGCCACCCCGAACACGTTCGCCGCGGTCGCCGCGTGGAAGTCAAAGCCGGACTGGAACGCCTCGATCAGACCCTGATCCGCTGACAGATGCGCCATGATCCGCATCTCGATCTGGCTGTAGTCGGCGGTCATCAGGCAGTCGAACCCCTCCCCCACCACGAAGGCCCGCCGGATCCGGCGTCCTTCCTCGGTACGGATCGGCACGTTCTGCAGGTTCGGATCGGTCGAGGACAGCCGGCCGGTCGCCGCCACAGTCTGGAAGAACGTGGTGTGGATCCGGCCGTCCGCGCTCACCGACTTGAGCAGACCGTCCACGGTGGATTTCAGCTTCGCCACGTCCCGGTGCCGGAGCAGATGCTCCAACACAGGATGCGCCGTGGACACGTAGAGGTGCTGCAACGCCTCCGCGTCCGTGGTGTAACCGGTCTTGATCCGCTTCGTCTTCGGCAGGTCCAACTCCTCGAACAGCACCTGCTGCAACTGCTTCGGCGAGCCCAGGTTGAACTCCCGGCCCACCACCGAGTACGCCGCCTGAGCCGCCGCCTTCACCTCACCGGCGAAATGCGCCTCCAACTCGGTCAGATAGTCCACGTCCGCGGCGATGCCGATCCGCTCCATCCGGCCCAGCACGTCGATCAGCGGAAGCTCCACCTCGCGCAGCAAACCACTGCCACCGCACCGCTCCAGCTCCGCCTCCAGCGCCTCCGCCAGGTCCAGGGTCGCCCTCGCCTGCAACATCAGCTGACGCTCCGCCGCGTCGTCACCGAAATCGCCGCCCAGACCGTCCAACATCAACTGGCCGTCGTCGGCCTCGTCGACCCGCAGCTCCTGTTGCAGGTACCGCAAGGCCAGATCAGACAGATCGTAGGAACGCTGGTCCGGACGCACCAGGTACGCCGCGAGCGCGGTCTCGCAGTCCAGTCCGGCCAGCACCCAGCCATGCGCCACGAACGCCAGCATGGCCCGCTTGGCGTCATGCATCACCTTGCGCCGCCGCGGGTCAACGAGGAACTCCCGCAATGCCCGCTCGTCGGCCTCGTCCAGCTGATCGGGCGCGAACCAGCCCGCCACCCCACCCGCGGCCACCGCCACCCCGGTCAGCGATCCGGTGCCCCGGCCGAAACTCCCCGTCACCGCGACCCCGACCCGGGTCCCGGCCGTCGCGTGCTCGGCGAGCCACCCGGCGACCTGACCGGCCCGCAACACCGTGCCGTCGATGTCAAATCCGGACTCCGCTTCCGGGGCGACCGGCTCCAGGTACTGGTAGAGCCGGTCCCGCAGCACCCGGAACTGCAAGGTGTCGAACACCTGGTGCACGGACTCCCGATCCCAGCCCTGCCACGCCAGGTCCCCAGGTGCCACCGGCAGCCGGAGATCCCGTACCAGGCAGTTGAGCTGGGCATTGCGCATCACGTCGGCAAGGTGGGCTCGCAGGTTGTCCCCGACCTTGCCCTTCACCTCATCGACCCGGCGCACCAACTCCTCCAAGGAGCCGTACGTGGTGATCCACTTCGCGGCGGTCTTCGCGCCGACACCCGGCACGCCCTCCAGGTTGTCTGACTTGTCCCCCACCAGGGCCGCCAGATCGCAGTACCGCTCCGGCGACACGCCGTACCGTTCGACCACCTCGGCGGGCGTCATCCGGGTGATCTCCGAGACGCCGCGCTTGGGATAGAGCACCGTCACGTGGTCATCGATGAGCTGGAACGCATCCCGGTCCCCGGTGGAGATCAACACTTCGGATCCGGTCGCGCGGGCCTGCTCGGCCAGGGTGGCGATCACGTCGTCGGCCTCGTACCCCTCGACACTGACGGCCGGGATCCGCAGTGCCGCGAGCACCTCCTGAATCAGGCTGACCTGACCGACGAAGTCGGTCGGGCTCTCGGAGCGGCCGGCCTTGTATTCGGCGTACTGCTCGGTGCGGAACGACCGGCGGGAGACGTCGAAGGCCACCGCGATGTGGGTCGGTCGCTCGTCCCGCAGCATGTTGATCAGCATCGAGGTGAACCCGTACACCGCGTTGGTGGGCTGGCCCGTGGTGGTGGAGAAGTTCTCCACCGGCAGCGCGTAGAACGCCCGGTAGGCCAGGGAATGCCCGTCGAGTAGCAACAGCCGCGCCCGACGACCGTCAGCCCGCCCGGTGTCGCCGTCCGGCGGAGGAGACCCCCCCAGAGCCGCCGCTGAAGACGTCGCCGCAGTTGGGGGCGTGGAATCGCTCACGGCGACGACACTAGTCCCGCCCCCCGACAATCCGTGCACTGGGCACGGCGTCAGGGGGCGGGAAAGATGGGGTCGGGTCAGGCGACGCCCAGGTACGCCTCCCGGACGCTCGGGTCATGCAACAGATCCCGGCCGGTACCGCTGTTCACGATCTGCCCGGTCTCCATCACATACGCCCGGTGCGCCCGCGACAGGGCCTGCTGAGCGTTCTGCTCCACCACCAGGATGGGGGTGCCCTGACCGGCGATCTCCTCGATGATCGAGAAGATCTGCTGGATCAGCATTGGCGCCAGGCCCATTGACGGCTCGTCCAACAGCAGCAGCTTGGGACGCGCCATCAACGCCCTCCCGATGGCGAGCATCTGCTGCTCGCCCCCGGACAGCGTCCCGGCGGCCTGCCGGCGACGCTCGGCGAGCCGGGGGAACAGGCTGTAAACCCGGTCCAGGTCCTCCGCCGTGGCGGCACGGTCGGTCCGGGTGTACGCCCCCATGTCCAGGTTCTCCAGGACCGTCATCCCGGGGAAGATGCCGCGTCCCTCCGGGGCCAGGCACAGCCCCCTGCGGACCCGCTGGTCAGCCCGCAGCTTGGTGATGTTCTCACCGGCGAACCTGATCCGCCCCTGCGACACCGACCGCAGCCCGGAGATCGCCCGCATGGTCGAGGTCTTGCCCGCCCCGTTGGTACCGATCAGCGCCACGACCTCGCCCTCGTCCACCTCCAGGCTGATGCCGTGCAGTGCCTCGATCCGGCCATACGCGAGGTGGATGTCTTCGATCTCAAGCAGCATCTTCCGGCACCCCCAGATAGGCGGCGATGACTTTCGGGTCACGGGCCACATCCGTTGGCGTGCCCTCGGCGATCTTCTTGCCGAACTCCAGCACCACGATCCGGTCGGTCACGTTCATCACCAGCCGCATGTCGTGCTCGATCAGCAGCACCGTGTGACCCCGGTCCCGGATCTGCTTGATCAGCTTGAGCAGCTCCTCCTTCTCCACCGGGTTGAAGCCGGCTGCCGGCTCGTCCAGGCAGAGCAACGTTGGCTCGGTCGCCAGCGCGCGTGCGATCTCCAGCCGGCGCTGGTACCCGTACGGCAGGTTACGGGCGAGTTCTCCGGCACGGTCGGCCACGCCGACGAACCGGAGCAGCTCCATGGACTTCTGGTACGCCGCCCGCTCCTCCAGGGTGTGACGCGAGATACCGAAAACCCTGGCAAAGACCCGCCGGACCGTCTGCCACAGCCGGACCACACCCACCGATGACGTGACCTCCGGCAGTTCGCCCTCTTTGGGACGAAGCCGGTACAACCGGAACAACGCGCCGACGACACTGGTCTTGTGCCGGGAGTCGGTGCCCACCAGCACGTTCTCCACGGCTGTCATCTCCGGGAACAACCGGATGTTCTGGAACGTCCGGGCGATTCCCATCCGGGTGATGTGGTGCTTCTTACGCCCCGACACCCGAACGCCGCCGAACTTGACCTCTCCCGAGGTCGGCCTGTAGACCCCGGTGATGGCGTTGAAACAGGTGGTCTTACCGGCACCGTTCGGGCCGATCAAACCGAGGATCTCCCCTTCGTAGAGGGTGAAGTCGACCTGGTCCAACGCCACAACGCCGCCGAACCTCAGGGTGACATCCTCGATCGTCAGGATCGGCCGGCGCTGCGTCACCGTCGTGGCCGGCGCGAACGCCGCCTCAGACTGCTCAGGCACTGACCGCCACCTCCTCGGCCTCCTTCTTTCGATCGGCCAACTCCCGGACCCGCCTTCGGCTCGGGATCAGACCCTGCGGCCGTAGGATCATCACCACGATCAGGGCGACGGCGAACGCGAACGGCCGCCACTCCTCGAAGCCACGGAACCGCTCCGGCAGGTAGGTCAACAGGATCGCACCCACCGTGACGCCGAGCATATTGCCGGAACCGCCGATCACCACCATGGCGACGAACAGGATGGAGAGGTTCAGCAGGAAGCTGCCCGGGTCGACCCCGCCCTGCCGGCTCGCGAACATCAGTCCGGAGAAGCCACCCAGCGCCGCTCCCATCGCGAACGCCCACAGCTTGAACTTGAACGCCGGCACCCCCATCGCCGCGGCGGCGTCCTCGTCCTCCCGGATCGCGACCCAGGCGCGACCCACCCGGCTGTTCTCCAGGTTGCGTACCGCGTACACGAAGATGAACAGCACCACCAGCACCAGGTAGTACCAGCGGTACACGTCGAGCACGCCGAACAGCGGCATGCCGTCAGGCGTCGTCCCCGGCGGCTTCGGCACCCCGATGACTCCCTGCGCCCCGCCCGTGAAGGTGGAGTTGCGGGCAATGATCCGGATGATCTCACCGAACCCGAGGGTCACGATCGCCAGGTAGTCGCCTCGCAGGCGCAAGGTGGGCCAGCCGAGGATCACCCCGGAGATCATGGTCAGCATGATCGCGATCGGGACGCAGGCCGCCCACGCCACGGCCCACTCCTCGGACAGGCCGTACTCCTGCTGGATCCACCCCGTCACGTACGAGTCAGGAGACCCGAACAGCGCCACCGAATACGCACCGACCGCGAAGAAGCCCACATATCCCAGGTCGAGCAGGCCCGCCAAGCCGATCACGATGTTCAGGCCGATCGCGACGATCACGTAGATCGAGCACAGGAACAACACGCTCGCCCAGTCGGTCCCGCCGTCGATGATGTCTGTGCGCAGGTACGCGAAGGGGTAGTGGCTGATCCAGGGCAGGTAGAACAGCAGCCCCATCAACGCGAGGATGCCCAGGCCCCGGGCCCACGGCGGGAGTTCCGCCCAGCGGACCCGGACGTCGCGCATGTAACGGGCGCGCGATTTGTCAAGACTGCGAATCTTGTCCATCATCATGCGCGTGCCTTCCCGAGCGACTCACCCAGGATCCCCGTGGGTCGGAACATCAGCACTATCACCAGCACCACGAACGCTGTCACGTCCTCCCAGTTGGAGCTGATCAATGCCGAGGAGTACACCTCCACCACACCAAGTACCAGACCTCCGAGGAGTGCACCACGGATGTTGCCGATACCGCCCAACACCGCGGAAGTGAAAGCCTTCAAGCCAAGTACGAAGCCGATATCGAACTTGGTGATCGAGAACTTCATGGTGAACAGCAGCGCCGCCACCCCGGCCAGCGCACCACCCACCACGAAGATCAACATGATCACCTGGTTTTTGTTCACACCCATCAACGCGGCGGTGTCCGGATCCTGGGCAACAGCCCGCACCCCCCGCCCCAACCGGGTCTGGTTGATGAACCGGTCCAGGCCCACCATCATCACCAGCGCCGCGACCACCACGATCACATCGATGTTGTCGATCGACGTCCCGGCTATCTCGAACAGGGTCGACCGAGGCACCAGCGTCGGGATGGTCACGGTTCCGCGGCCGAACGGCGGCCCGAAGAACCGCGCCAGCACATATCCGAAGACCTCCATCAATGCCAGCGAGAACCCGATCGCGGTGATCAGGAAGATCAGGCTGGGCGCGTTCCGGCGCCGCAACGGGCGGTAGGCGATCCGCTCGATCACCAGTGCGGTGCTTGCCGAGGCCAACGCCGCGGCGACCAAGGCTGCCAGCAGAAACGCGAGGACGATCCACGAACCGGTGGCATCCTCGGTAGCGCCCAGCACGGTGTAGGTGCCGAGGATGGTCCAGGTGCCCACCATGAACACTTCGGAATGGGCGAAGTTGATCAGCTTCAGGACGCCGTAGACCAGGGTGTAGCCCAGCGCCACCAGTGCGTAGATCGATCCCTTGGACAAGCCGTTGACCGTGTGCTCGCCCAGATTCTCGATGAGGTTTGCGATATCCACGTGTGCTCCATCGCAGGCGGTGCGGCCGGGAGTCGCTCCCGGCCGCACGTCGTCCGTCGTCCGGTCACTTAGTCGAGCGGGATCTCCTCGCCCGGGACGAGCTTGCCGCCCTCAATCTTGTACGTCCAGATCTTCACGGCTGCCAGGTCAACATCGCCCTTGTCGTCGAACTTGAGCCGCTTGGTGACGCCGTCCTTGTCGTAGTTGTCGACAAACTCCTCGATCTTCTCGCGGGTGGTGTTGCCACCCTGGATCGCCTCGAAGAAGATCATCGCGGCGTCGAAACCCTCAGCCGCGTAGGCACCCGGCTCCTCGCCGTACTCCTTCTGGTAATCCGTGGCGAAGGTGCCACCGGCTTCCGCCGCCGGCTGGCACGGGCAGGTCACCACAGCGCCCTCAGCCTGCGACCCCGCCGCCTTGGGGAAGTCCACACCGTAGAGGCCGTCACCGCCGACGAACGGTGCCTTGACGCCAGCACCGCGCAACTGCTTCAGGAACGGCCCGGCCTCGTTGGCGTAGCCGGCGTAGAACACGGCGTCGGCCTTGGCAGCCTTGATCTTGGAGATAGTGGACGCGAAGTCGGTCTGCTTCTCCTGCACCGTGTCCTGGGCCTTGACCACGCTGCCGGCGGTGTCCACCACCTTCTTGGCGAGTGGTGCGCCGTAGGCGGTGCCGTCGTTCACCACGAACGCCTGCTTGGCCTTCAGCACGTCGGTGAGGTACTTGGCGATCGCGGTGCCCTGGGTCTCGTCATGCCCGACCACCCGGTGGAACACCTTCGCCGGGTCGTCGGTGGTGAGGTCGGTCGCGGTGGCGGACTGACTGATCATCGTCACGAGGCCGGCATCGAAGGTGGCCTTGGTCTGCCGGGTCTCACCGGAGAACGCACCACCGATCACGCCGAGGAAGGTCTTGTCCGCAGCGATCTTGCTCGCCACCGGGGACGCCTTCGCCGGGTCACCTTCGGTATCGAACTCCACCAAGCTGATCTTGCAGTCCGAGTTCTTCTCCGTGAACTGCTTGAGAGCGAGCTGAGCACCGTTCCACGACGGCAGCACAATGCTGGAGTTACCGCCGCTCAGTGCCCCCATGAAACCGATCTTGCCCTTGCAGTCGCCCTCGTCACCCCCGCCCTCAGGCGTTGCTTCTCCGCAGCCGGTCATCGCCGCGGCGAGCGCCAGCGACAACAAAGCGCCCCCGAGCACTCGTACCGTGTTTCTCTTCAAGGCTCTGTGCCTCCTCCATCCGATGGAACACACTGGCGCGCCCGCGGCTGCGATGCATTGGGCCAGCAGCGCACCAGCAAACCGACCCAGTCCGCAGCCCTGTGGCGCGGGACACTACCTGACCATGAACCCCGTCCGGCACCACCACCAGGACAGTACTCAGCGTGAGATGGAACTGTTACGTGGCCGTATCATGACCATCCCGCTGCCCCGGCTCTGACCGGGGTCCTTCCTGCACAATGCGTTCCGCGACGGCCCGCATGGTCATCCGGTGATCCATCGCGTTGCGTTGAATCCACCGAAACGCATCAGGTTCTGACATTCCGTAGTCACTCATCAGGATGCCCTTGGCCCGCTCCACCGCCTTGCGGGTCTCCAACCGATCCCCCAGGCTGGCGACCTCCGCCTCCAGCGCCGCGACTTCCGCAAACCGGGACACCGCGATCTCGATCGCCGGCACCAGGTCGCTCTTCTGGAACGGTTTCACCAGGTACGCCATGGCCCCCGCGGCCCGCGCCCGCTCCACCAGGTCGCGCTGGCTGAACGCGGTGAGGATCACGACCGGGGCGATCCGGTTGCCGGCGATCCGCTCGGCCGCCGCGATACCGTCCATGATCGGCATCTTGATGTCGAGGATGACCAGGTCCGGCTGGGTCTGTTCGGCGAGGCGTACCGCGGTCTCACCGTCGCCGGCCTCCCCGACGACCTGATACCCCTCTTCGGCGAGCATCTCCGCGAGGTCGAGACGGATCAGAGCCTCGTCCTCGGCGATCAGCACCCGCCGGGGCTGTCCCTCGGTGGCCACCGCTACCTCCTGCGCCTGGTTCCCACTGGTCACACGGTCACCGGCACCCCTCCGCGCCGACCAGCAGAAGCGTAATGGGTACGCTAGAGGCCGCTCGCCGGGATGGAGGAACACGGCAGACTCGGACGCCTCAAAAGCGTCTGCCCGAAAGGGCGTGCGGGTTCGAATCCCGCTCCCGGCACCGTTGGTCTCGTCGTTTCTGTCACAGGCTTCCCTGACGATGGCTGGGTGCATTCCCCCCATCTGAGCGAACGGGCCATCTCCTGGCATGCTGCCGGGGTCCGTTTCAGCGAAATCTGTAAGAATCTAGGCATTCCTCGCTCTACCGTCGCTCACTGGCTGTACGGCGAACGCGGACGACGGTATCGGGAGGCCCGTGCCACACAGCGCGGCTGCGTGGTCTGTGAAGGCCGGCCGGAAGAACTTGATACCGCCGCCTACGGATACCTTCTCGGTCTGTACCTGGGCGACGGCCACCTCGCCACCAGTATGAGAGTGCCGGTGCTCCGGATCGCCTGCACGGCGGCCTACCCAGGACTTGTCGACGCCTGCGAGCAGGCGATGCGGGCGACGCTGGCCAAGTCGGTACAGCGGGTTCCGAAGCAGGGCTGCGTGATGGTGCAGGCATGCTCGATGCACTGGCCGTGCCTCTTCCCGCAGCACGGACCCGGAAAGAAGCACGAGCGGGAGATCAGGCTCGCGGACTGGCAGCAACGGATCATCGACGAGTCCCCGAAGCCCTTCCTGCGCGGCCTGTTCCACTCCGACGGCTGCCGGGCGATGAACCAGGTAACAGTGCGCGGCAAGCGGTACGCGTACCCCCGCTACTTCTTCGCCAACGAGTCGACCGACATCCTCGGCCTGTGCGCAGCGGCACTGGACCGGGTGGGTGCCAAGTGGCGACTGAACCGCCGCAACAGCCTCTCGGTGGCCCGCGCCGGCAGCGTCGCGCTGCTCGACACGTTCATCGGACCCAAGGCATAGCTCCCCGACCATGACCGCACTGGTCAGGTCTAGGTTGGCGGGCATGAACGAGCACATGACGCCGGAGGAGTTCCGCCGGTACGGGCATGCGGCGGTGGACTGGATCGCCGACTACTGGCAGGAGATCGAGCGGCATCCGGTGCTGAGCCAGGTCGCGCCCGGGGAGATCGCGAGCCGGCTGCCCGCCGCACCACCTGCCAGCGGCGAGCCGTTCGACAGGATCCTGGCCGACCTGGGCCCGACGGTGCTGCCCGGGATCACGCACTGGCAGCATCCGTCGTTCTTCGGGTACTTCCCGGCGAACATCTCCGGGCCGTCGGTGCTGGCGGACCTGGCCTGCGCCGGTCTCGGGGTGCAGGGCATGTTGTGGGCGACCAGTCCGGCGTGCACCGAGCTGGAGACGGTGATGATGGACTGGCTGGTCGACCTGCTGGACCTGCCGAAACGGTTCCGTTCCGACTCAACCGGTGGCGGGGTGATCCAGGACACGGCGTCGTCGGCGGCGCTGGTGGCCACGTTGACGGCATTGCACCGGGTGAGCGGCGGCGGCTGGGGCCGGGCCGGGGTGGATCGCCGTTACACGCTGTACGCGTCGTCCCAGGCCCATTCGTCGATTGAGAAGGCCGCCCGGATCGCCGGGATCGGAGACGACAACGTACGCCTGATCGACGTCGATCCCGACACGCTGGCGATGCGACCCGCGGCGCTGCGGGCCCGGATCGCGCAGGACCGTGCGGAGGGTGCGACCCCGGCGTTGGTGGTCGCCACGATAGGCACCACATCGACCACGGCGATGGATCCGGTACTGCGGATCGGTGAGGTCTGCCGGGAGCAGGGGGTGTGGCTGCACGTGGATGCCGCGTACGCGGGTGCCGCCGCGACCTGCCCGGAGTTTCGGTGGACGCACGCCGGGGTGGAGTACGCCGACAGCTACTGCTTCAACCCTCACAAGTGGTTACTCACCGGATTCGACTGCGACGCGTTCTGGGTGGCGGACCGGGGCGAGTTGATCCAGACGTTGTCGGTGCTGCCGGAGTACCTGCGTAACGCGGCAACCGAGTCCGGTGCGGTGATCGACTACCGAGACTGGCAGGTTCCGCTGGGCCGGCGGATGCGGGCCCTGAAGCTGTGGTTCGTGATGCGCTGGTACGGCGTGGAAGGGCTGCGCCGGCATGTCCGGCACGGGGTGGCGCTGGCGCAGGAGTTCGCCGGTTGGGTGGCATCGGACGAACGGTTCGAGATCGTGGCGCCGTATCCGTTGTCCCTGGTGTGTTTCCGGTTGCGGGCCCACGCTGGCGAGGACGAGGCGAGCGCTGACGCCCGGAACGGGGAACTGCTGCGCCGGCTGAACGGGTCCGGCGGGGTCTGTCTGACCCACACCCGGGTACATGACCGGTACGTGCTGCGGCTGGCGGTCGGGGCACCGGCGACCGAACGTCGCCACGTGCTGGGGGCCTGGAACGAGATCCGGCGATTCGCGGGGCAGGTCTAGACGAGCTCGACCGCTCGTTCCGGCTCCCGGACAGCGACTGCGGCCCGGTCACGCAGCACACCGCGGATCGCCACGGTCACCGCTGCCGCCCAGGCGGCCGCGATGAGCGTGTAACTGACCGCTCGGGCATCGCCGCCGAGCCCCAAGGTGGTCAATACGGTGCGCGCGTTGGTCAGCAGGATGATGCCACCGACGGCGGTGCCGAGCAGCGCACCGGGCACCCACCTGACCAGCCACGCGGCGATCGGGGCCGCGACCATGCCGCCCGCGAGCATGGCGCCTACCACGGGCCATTGCACACCGCTGCTGCCCAGCGCGATGAGGAACGCGGCACTGGCCGCGACCGCGACGAGGAACTCGCTGGTGTCGACGGACCCGACGACGCGGCGCGGTTCGAGCCGTCCGGATGCCAGTAGGGCTGGTGTGGCGACCGGTCCCCAGCCCCCGCCACCGGTGGCGTCGACGAAGCCGGCGAAGATCCCGAGTGGCGCGAGGAAGCGGGAGCGCAGTGGCGGCTTGGAGGGGTCGGGCTTGGGGGTGCGGAACGAGAAACGGATCAACAGGTAGGCGCCGAGCGCCGTGAGGATTCCCGCCATCCACGGCTTGGCGACCTCGGTGGAGAGGTGCCCGAGTACGGTCGCGCCAGCGAAGGCGCCGATCGCTCCCGGTACGGCGATTCGTCCGACCACGCGCCAGTCGACATTGCCGAAGCGCCAGTGGGAAACTCCGGCCGCCAGCGAGGTGCCCACCTCGGAAAGGTGTACTGACGCCGATGCCACGACCGGTGCCAGGCCGAGGGTGAGCAGCAGGGTCGTTGAGGTGACTCCGTAGGCCATGCCGAGGCTGCCGTCCACGAGTTGCGCTGCGAGGCCGACCACGGCGAGCGTGATGAGTTTCCGCATGAGTTGGATTGTCTACTGAATCGATAGGAATAATCAACAATCTGACCGGACTACGGGACACCCAACGCTGAAGGCATGAGGTCAGAACCAGGCCGCGGGATCGGCGACCAGTGCCCGTATCGGATCGGGCAGTTCCCCGGACGCGACGTCGGCCACCGTCACCTGGTCGAGGATCGCCCGCTCACTGGCTCGCAGCGCCACCCAGACCTGCTGCAGTGCGCGTGCGGCGCCCTGGTAGCCGAGCCGCTCCGGCCGTTCCCCGCGTACGTTGGCCAACGGCCCGTCGATCACCCGGATCACGTCCGCGAGGGTGATCTGTTCGGCGGGGCGAGCCAGCCAATAGCCGCCTTCCGGCCCGCGCTGGCTGTTGACCACACCACCCCGGCGTAGCTGTAGCAGGATGCTCTCCAGGAACTTCGGCGGTATCTGCTGCGCGCGGGCGAGCTTATCGGAGGTCAGCGGGCGGCCTTCGGACGCGGCGAGTTCCACCACCGCGCGCAGCGCGTAGTCGACCCGGGCAGACAACCGCACAGCTCATTCTCGCACTCGGGGGAAGTCCCGGAGGCCGCGGTGTCAGGCCTGGACCCTGCGCAGCAGCCCTTCCTGCACCGCGCTGGCGATATGCCGTCCGGAGGCGTCGAACAACCGCCCGGTGGCCAGCCCTCGGGCGTCTGAGGCGGAAGGGCTGGTGCAGTCGTACAGGAACCACTCGTCGGCCCGGAACGGACGGTGGAACCACAGCGCGTGGTCCAGGCTGGCACCTACCACACCACCTGGCCCCCAGACCTCGCCGTGCACCGAGAGCACCGCGTCGAGCAGGGTCAGGTCCGACGCGTACGTCAAAGCGCAGGCGTGGATCAGCGGGTCGTCCGGGAGCTTGCCGTCGAACCGCATCCAGACTCGCTGCCGAGGTTGGCGGGGCCGGTCGCCACGGCGTACCCATCCGGGTTCCCCGATGTAACGCACGTCGATGGGGCGGGGGGTCTTCGCCCAGAAGCCGAGCCGCTCCGGATATCGCGCCAGCCGTTCGGCCATGGTGGGCACCCGGTCGGGGGGCGGCACGTCGTCGGGGCCTTCGGTGGCGTGGTCGAGTCCTTCCTCTGGCCGGTGGAACGAGGCCGACATCAGGAAGATCGGCTTGCCGTGCTGCAGCGCGACGGTACGGCGTACCGAGAAGGAGTGGCCGTCGCGGATGGTCTCCACGCTGTAGACGATGGGATGTTCCCGGTCTCCGGGCCGGACGAAGTAGCCGTGCAGCGAGTGCACTGCCCGCTCCGGGTCGACGGTACGCCCGGCCGCCACCAGTGCCTGCCCGGCGACCTGGCCGCCGTACACCCGCATCGGTCCGACCTGGGGGCTTCGTCCCCGGTACAGGTTGGTGTCGAGTTCTTCCAGGTCCAGCATCCGCAGCAGTTCGTCAACCGCCGGTTGGCCCTGTAACGGGTCCGGCTGTCGCGCGTTCATCGGGACGGCTCGGACAGGGAGCCCAGCCGGTGCACCCGCATCGTGTTCGTGGAACCCGGGGTGCCGGGTGGGCTACCCGCGACGATCACGACGAGGTCACCGGGTTCGCCCCTGCCGTGCTCCAACAACGCGTGATCCACCTGCTCGAACATCTCGTCAGTGTGGTGCACGAAAGGCATCAGGAAGGTCTCGACACCCCAGGACAGCGCGAGCTGGCTGCGGACCGCCTGCTCCGGGGTGAAGGCGAGCAGCGGCAGTTCGCAGTGCAGCCGGGCCAGCCGGCGCAGGGTGTCGCCGGTCTGGGTGAACGCGACCAGGGCCTTGGCCCCGATCGCGGAGGCCACCCGGGCCGCGGCCCAGGTGATGGCCCCGCCGGTGGTGGCCGGGTCGTGCTGCAGCGGCGGCACTCTGACGTGGCCGTTCTCGGTGGATTCGACGATCCGGGCCATGGTCCGCACCGTGAGGACCGGGTAGCGGCCCACCGAGGTCTCGCCGGAGAGCATCACGGCGTCCGCGCCGTCGAGTACCGCGTTGGCCACGTCGGAGGCTTCCGCGCGGGTGGGGCGGGAGTTCTCGATCATGGAGTCGAGCATCTGAGTGGCCACGATCACCGGCTTGGCGTGCTCCCGGCACAGCTGCACGGCTCGTTTCTGCACCAGCGGGACCCGCTCCAGGGGCAGCTCGACCCCCAGGTCGCCGCGGGCGACCATCATCCCGTCGAAGGCGTCAACGACCTGCTCCAGCCGGGTCACCGCCTCGGGTTTCTCCAGCTTGGCGAGCACCGGGAGCTTGACGCCGAGGTCGGCCATCACGGCGTGTACCGGCTTGACGTCCTCGGGGGACCGGACAAACGACAAGGCGACCATGTCCACCCGCAGTCCCAGTGCGAACCGCAGGTCCTCGGTGTCCTTGTCGGACAGTGCCGGGGCGCTGATCGCGACGTTCGGCAGGGACAGTCCCTTGTGGTCGGAGACCTGACCACCTTCGACGACCAGGCAGTGCACGTCGTTGCCCTCGACGGCGGTCACTTCCAGGGAGAGCCGTCCGTCATCGACCAGTAGCCGGTTGCCGGGGCGTACCTCCTGCGGCAACGCCCGGTAGGTCACCGACACCCGGCGGGCGTCGCCTGCGATCTCGTCGCTGGTCAGCACCACGTGGTCGCCGGTACGCCACTCCACCGGACCGGCTGCGAACCGGCCCAGCCGGATCTTGGGGCCTTGCAGGTCGGCGAGCACGCCGACCGCCCGGCCGGTGACGTCCGCGGCTGCGCGGACCATGTCGTACACCCGGCGGTGGTCGTCGTGGGTGCCGTGGCTGAAGTTGAGCCGTGCCACGTCCATCCCGGCCTCCACCAGCCCTCGGATCCGTTCCGGGGTGGCGGTCGCCGGACCGAGGGTGCATACGATCTTGGCGCGGCGGTTCATGGGGCACTCCCGGAGTACCGAAGGTGGTTTCGTGGGCTGTTCATGCGGCCGAGGCTAGTACTCTTCCGCTCGGCCATCGCCGCAGGCCAGGCTGCGGTTCGAAGTCCGGACACCATTTCGAGACCGTCACCGGCGCGGCACCGCCAGCGGCTGGTCGGCCGGCGTTACCGGTGCCGGTAGCGACCCCGGTTCCCCGAGGTAGGAGTGGATTGCCGCGGCGGCGGCACGCCCTTCGGCGATCGCCCAGACGATCAGTGACGCGCCCCGGTGGGCGTCACCGGCGACGAAGACACCGTCCGCGCCGGTCTGCCAGTCAGGGCCGCAGGCGAGCGCGCCCCTGTCGTCTCGGGTCACGCCGAGTTGCGACAGCAGCGGTCCGGGCTCAGTGCCGTCGAATCCGATCGCGAGCAGCACCAGGTCCGCGGGGATCTCCCGGTCCGTGCCGGGTACCGCTGTCACCACCCGCCGGCCGGCCGATCGTCGCACGGCGACCTCGTGGATCCGGGCGGCCCGTACCCGTCCGTCGGCGTCAGGCAGGAACTCGCGCACCGCGACTGCGAAGCGCCGCTCACCGCCCTCGTCGTGTGCCGGGTAGCTGCGCAGAATCCAGGGCCAGGTCGGCCATGGGTCACACGGGGCGTCCCGTTCCAGCGGCGGCTGCGGGTAGATGTCCAGCTGGGTGACGCTGGCCGCGCCCTGCCGGTGGGCGACCCCGAGACAGTCGGCGGCGGTGTCACCACCCCCGATGATCAGGACGTGCCGTCCCTCGGCGGTGACCGACGGCCGGTCGAGCTTGCCCGCGACCTGCCGGTTGGCCGGGACCAGGTGTTCCATCGCCAAGTGGATCCCGGAAAGCTCACGTCCCGGCACGTCGGCGTCCCGCCCGGCGAGCGCGCCGGTCGCCAGCAGCACCGCGTCGTATTCGGCACGCAGCGTCGCCGCGTCCACGTCAACGCCGACGTGGCAGCCGGTGACGAACCGCACGCCTTCGGCTGCGAGTTGGACCAGCCGCCGGTCGATGTGCCGCTTGTCCAGCTTGAAGTCCGGGATGCCGTACCGGAGCAGGCCGCCGATCTCGTCGTCCCGTTCGAACACCACGACTTCGTGGCCGGCGCGGGCCAGTTGCTGGGCGGCGGCGAGGCCGGCGGGTCCCGAGCCGATCACCGCGACCCGCTTGCCGGACGGTTCCGGGGCGGGCTGCGGGTCCACCCAACCGGAGTCGAACGCCCGGTCGATGATCTCAACCTCGATCTGCTTGATGGTCACCGCTCCGGGACCGCTGGCACCGGAGTCGCCTGGCCGGGCCGGTTGCGGGACGGCCAGCACACACGCCGCCTCACACGGTGCCGGGCAGAGTCGCCCGGTGAACTCCGGGAAGTTGTTGGTCGCGTGAAGTTGCTCGATGGCGTGGCGCCAGCCGCCGGTACGGACCAGATCGTTCCACTCCGGGATCCGGTTCCCGAGCGGGCATCCGTTGTGGCAGAACGGGATCCCGCAGTCCATGCACCGGGCCGCCTGTCGCTGGACCGCCAGCTCTCCGGGCGACTCGTACACTTCACGCCAGTCCGTCAGGCGCACCGGGACCGGCCGCTTGGGTCGGTCCCGGCGGGGGTGCTTGAGAAAGCCGGTGGGGTCAGGCATCGGCCGCCTCCATCACCGCGTTGTCGACGTCCCTGCCGTCCGCTTCAGCCGCCTCGATCGCCTCAAGGGCCCGGCGGTAGTCGCGGGGCATGACCTTGGTGAACTGCTCCACTTGGCGCTTCCAGTCCGCGAGCAGTGCGGTGGCCACCACCGAGCCGGTTTCAGCGCGGTGCCGCTGCACCATCTCCCGTACCGTCGCCCGGTCCGCCGCCGACAGGGGTTCGACGTCGACCATCTCCCGGTTCAGCCGGCCCGGGTCGAGCCGGTACACGTACGCCACGCCACCGGACATGCCGGCGGCGAAGTTACGGCCCGTGGGGCCGAGCACCGTCACGGTGCCGCCGGTCATGTACTCGCAGCCGTGGTCGCCCACGCCCTCGACCACCGCCAACGCGCCGGAGTTGCGGACCGCGAACCGTTCCCCCACCTGGCCACGGCACAGCAGCTCACCGCCGGTCGCACCGTAGAGCAGGGTGTTGCCGGCGATGATGTTCCGCTCAGCGGGAAACCGTGCCCGTTCGTCCGGTCGCAGCACGATCCGGCCCCCGGACAGGCCTTTGCCCACGTAGTCGTTCGCGTCCCCGGACAACCGCAGCGTCACCCCGTGCGGTAGGAAAGCGCCGAACGACTGGCCGGCGGTGCCGTGGAAGGTGAGATCGATGGTGTCCTCGGGCAGGCCCTTACCGCCGTAGCGGCGGGTCACCTCACCGCCGAGCATGGTGCCGACCGTGCGGTGCACGTTGCGGATGCCCAGTGCCGCGCGCACCGGGGTGCCGTCCTCCAGCGCCGAGGCGGCGATGGTGAGCAGTTCGTTGTCCAGCGCGCCTGCCAGGCCGTGGTCCTGCTCCCGCGATCTGCGCCGGGCGGCCCCCGTCGCCACCGCCGGTACGTGCAGTACGGGCGACAGGTCCAGCCCGGCGGCCTTCCAGTGGTCCAGTGCCGGCCGCAGGTCGAGCAGCTGTGCCTGCCCGATCGCCTCGTCCAGGGACCGGAACCCGAGCATGGCCAGGTACTCGCGGACCTCCTGCGCGATGAAGGTGAAGAAGCTCTCCACGAACTCCGGCTTGCCGGTGTAGCGACGGCGAAGCTCCGGGTTCTGGGTGGCGATGCCGACCGGGCAGGTGTCCAGGTGGCACACCCGCATCATCACGCAGCCCTGCACGATCAGCGGCGCGGTCGCGAAGCCGTACTCCTCGGCACCGAGCAGCGCGGCGACCACCACGTCCCGCCCGGTCTTCATCTGCCCGTCGACCTGCACCGTGATCCGGTCCCGCAACCCGTTCAGCAGCAGGGTCTGCTGGGTCTCGGCCAAGCCGAGCTCCCACGGCGTACCAGCGTGTTTCAGGGAGTTCATCGGGGACGCCCCGGTACCGCCGTCGTGCCCGGAGATCAACACCACGTCGGCGTGGGCCTTGGCGACCCCGGCGGCGACGGTGCCGACCCCGATCTCTGAGACCAGCTTGACGTGGATCCGGGCGGCCGGGTTGACGTTCTTCAGGTCGTAGATGAGCTGCTTGAGGTCCTCGATGGAGTAGATGTCGTGGTGCGGCGGCGGGGAGATCAGCCCCACCCCGGGGGTGGAGTGGCGGGTACGGGCGATCCACGGCCACACCTTCTTGCCGGGGAGTTGTCCACCCTCACCGGGTTTGGCGCCCTGCGCCATCTTGATCTGGATGTCGTCCGCGTTCACCAGGTACTCGGTGGTCACCCCGAACCGGCCGCTGGCGACCTGCTTGACCGCGCTGCGGCGTACCGGGTCGTGGAGCCGGTCGACGTCCTCGCCGCCCTCGCCGGTGTTGGACCGCCCGCCCAGCCGGTTCATGGCGATGGCCAGGTCGGTGTGCGCCTCGGCGGAGATCGAGCCGTATGACATCGCCCCGGTGTTGAATCGCTTCACGATCTCGCCGACCGGCTCGACCTCGTCGATCGGCACCGGCTCCCGCTCCCCGACCCGCAACTGGAACAACCCCCGCAGTGAGGCGGTCTTCGCTGCGAGCCCGTCGACCGTGCGGGTGTACTCCTTGAAGATCTCGTACTGCCGGGAACGGGTGGCGTGTTGCAGCAGGAACACCGTCTCCGGGTTGAACAGGTGGACCTCGCCCTCCCGACGCCACTGGTACTCGCCGCCCATCTCCAGCCGGCGGTGCGCCCGCTCCGCCGGGTTCGCCGGCCACGCCTTGGCGTGCCGCTCGGCGACCTCACGGGCGATCTGCTCCAGTCCGACGCCGCCGATCCGACTGTCGGTGCCGGCGAAGTACCGCGCCACCAGCCGCTGGTCAAGCCCGACTGCTTCGAAGACCTGGGCCCCGGTGTACGAGGCCACCGTGGAAATCCCCATCTTCGACATGATCTTCAGGACGCCCTTGCCGAGCGCCTTGACGTAGTTGCGGATCGCGGTCGCCGGCTCCACCCCGGTCAGTCGACCGGTCGCGATCATGTCTTCGATGGACTCGAATCCGAGGTACGGGTTGATCGCCGAGGCCCCGTACCCGAGCAGCAGTGCCACGTGGTGCACCTCGCGGCAGTCCCCCGCTTCCGCGATCAGGGAAACCTGGGCGCGGGTGTTCTCCCGTACCAGGTGCTGGTGCACGGCCGCGGTGAGCAGCAGGGACGGGATCGGCGCGAGATCCGCGGTGGAGTCCCGGTCGGACAGCACGAGGATCCGTACCCCGTCCTCGATCGCCTCAGAGACGTGCCGGCAGATCTCGGTGAGCCGGGCCTTCATCCCCTTGGCGCCGTCGCGGACCCGGTACAGCCCGGAGACCCGGACCGCCTTGAATCCCGGCTTGTCCCCGTCCTCGTCAACGTGCAGGATTTTCGCCAGCTCGTCGTTGTCGATCACTGGGTACGGCAGCACGATCCGCCGGCAGCTCGCCGGGCCGGGCGCGAGCAGGTTCTGCTCCGGGCCGACCGTGTTCGCGACGCTGGTGACCAACTCCTCCCGGATCGCATCCAACGGTGGGTTGGTGACCTGCGCGAACAGTTGGGTGAAGTAGTCGTAGAGCAGTCTCGGGCGCTCAGACAGCACCGCGATCGGGGTGTCGGTGCCCATCGAGCCGAGCGGTTCGGCACCGAGCCGGGACATCGGCTCCAGCAGCAGTTTCAGCTCCTCCTCGGTGTAGCCGAAGGTCTGCTGCCGGCGCAGCACCGAGTCGTGCGTGTACACCACATGTTCCCGGGCCGGCAGCTCCGAGAGCCGCATCAGGCCGGCGTGCAGCCAGTCCGCGTACGGCGCCTCGTGGGCCAGCCGGGACTTGATCTCGTCATCGTCAACGATCTTGCCCGCAGCCGTGTCGACCAGGAACATCCGGCCGGGTCGCAGCCGTCCTTTGGCCACCACGTCCGCCGGGTCGACGTCCATCACCCCCGCCTCGCTGGCCAGTACCACGACGTCGTCGGAGGTATGCCACCAGCGTGCCGGCCGCAGCCCGTTGCGGTCCAGCACCGCGCCGATCAGCTCACCGTCGGTGAACGCCACGGCGGCGGGCCCGTCCCAGGGCTCCATCAGGCAGGCGTGGAACTGGTAGAACGCCCGGCGTGCCGGCTCCATCTCCTCGTCGTTCTCCCACGCTTCGGGGATCATCATGAGCACCGCATGGGGCAGGCTGCGCCCGGAGAGGTGGAGCAGTTCGAGGACCTCGTCGAAGGTGGCCGAGTCCGAGGCTCCCGGGGTACACACGGGGAACAGCCGGCGCAGCCCACCGGGGATCAGGTCGGTGTCCAGCAGCGCCTGGCGGGCCGCCATCCAGTTGCGGTTGCCCCGGATGGTGTTGATCTCCCCGTTGTGGGCCACCACCCGGTAGGGGTGCGCCAGCGGCCACGACGGGAACGTGTTCGTGGAGAACCGGCTGTGTACCAGCGCGATCGCACTCGCGAACCGTTCGTCGCGCAGGTCCGGGTAGAACTCGGGAAGCTGGTCCGGAGTGAGCATCCCCTTGTAGACCATGGTCCGCGCGGACAACGACGGGAAGTACGTGGGGATCCCCCGCTCGGCGGTTTCCCGCTCCGCACGCTTGCGGACGCAGTAGGCCACCTGGTCCAGTCCGATCCCGGACGTGCCTTCGGCGGTCAGGAACAGTTGCCGGATCCGGGGCATCGCGGCCCGTGCGCTGCCGCCGAGTCCGCGCGGGTTGGTGGGGACGTTGCGCCAGCCGAGCACCCGGGCACCCTCGGCCGCCGCGTACTTCTCGATGATCTGGGTCGCCCAGGCCGCGTCACCGTCGTCGACGGGCAGGAACGCCAGGCCGGTCGCGTAGTGGTCGGGTTCCGGCAGCCGGAAGTCCACGACGTCGCGCAGGAAGGCGTCCGGGACCTGAACCAGGATTCCCGCGCCATCCCCGGTGTTGGGTTCCGCTCCCTGCGCACCCCGGTGCTCCATCCGACACAGCGCCCGAAGTCCCCGTCGGACGGTGCCGTGAGCGCGCCGGCCTTTCACGTCCACCACGAAAGCCACACCGCACGAGTCGTGCTCGCGCCCGGGGTGGTAGAGCCCCTGTGGGGCCGGGGCGTGGCTGGTCCGGTGAACAGGCAACCGATGCGTCAAAGGGGTACCGGAACCGGACATCGGGCCTCCTCCGTCGTACGGCGCCGGCCCGGTACGGGTCGGCGCTGTGCTCTCGCTGCTGTAGCGGGACGACAGTGGCCCGTGTTGTGAGGTTTTCCGAGTCTACGTGAGAGCCGGCGTACCAGCCCGGGTGCATCGGTGAGTGATATCACCGGAGATCCAGCAGTTTTGCGCGCCAACTGCTCATCAAAATACTGACAAACTCGTACGTACTCGCCTCACGTGCCCCACCGACACGTGAGCCCGGCGCCGCCGCGTGGCGTGGGGGCCAAGCGGCATGATCCACACGAAGGGCGGCCGAGCACCGGTCAATGAAAGGTTGTGTCCGCCGGCCGGCTCTTGGCGCAGCTATCCGAGGTCGAGTGAGCCGGCGCGGACCTCGTGGAGGAAGTCGGCCCACGCGGCGCGGGAGTACACCAGCACCGGGCCGTCCGGGTGCTTGGAGTCGCGGACCGCCACGGCGCGGTCGCTGGTGATCGCCACCTCGACGCAGGACCCGCCGTTGTTGGTGCTGCGGCTGCTCTTCCGCCACACGGTGGCCACCTCGACACAGGACCCGCCGTTGGCTCCACTCAGGCTGCTCTTCCGCCAGCTGGCGCGGGAGAGATCCCACTCGGTCATCCCGCACCTCCTCGGGTCACGTCGATGGTCGCTTCGCGAACTCCCGCTCAGCGGCGGCGATCATCCTGAGGGAGTCGGCCACGTTGAGGGCTGCGCCGCGAAGCTGTTCGAAACACATGCTATACCTGCCGACCTCGCGTGGCTTGTCCGGATAGATCGCTTCGGTCAGGGTGTCCACGTAGACCAGTTTCGGGTCCTCGGGTTCGAACTCGAATATCTCGAATGAACCGTTAATGCCGGGATGGATGCCAACTTCGAACGGCAGCACGTGCAGTTCCACGTTGCGCAGCTTGGCCAGCTCCAGCAGGTGCGCCAACTGCGCCCGCATGGTCTCCGGTCCGCCCACCGCACGGCGTAGCACCGCCTCGTCCAGCACCACGGAAATGTGCGGCGGGTCGTCCCGAGTGAACAGCGCCTGCCGGGCCAGCCGCAGCTTGACCTTGCGGTCCACCTCCTCGGGGAGTTCCGGAAGCACCCCGGCGCTCAGCACCGCATGCGCGTAGTCCTGCGTTTGGAACAACCCGGGGACGATCTGCGCCTGGTAGGTCCGGATCACTCGGGCCTCAGATTCCAACCCCACCCACGCCGAGTACCAGGACGGCAACACGTCGGAATACTTGCGCCACCAACCGGGCCGGCGAGCGCGCCTGTCGAGCTCGATCAGGTGCTCCGCCTCTTCACTGTCAACCTCGTACAGCCTGATCAATCCTGCGAGGTTGGCCGGGCCGACGCCGGTCTTGGCGGTCTCGATCCGGCTCAGCTTGGACTCCGACCAGCCGAGCTTGACGGCGGCCTGATCCACCGTCAGCTCACGCTCGGTGCGCAACCGCCGTAGCTCCATGGCGAGTCGACGACGCAGCACCACCGGCCCCTGCGGTGATCCCATCCGAATCTCCTTCGTATGCATCAAACGACGTGTAGACAGATGCAGTTGCAGATGGGCACACGATACGGCAAGCTGTGGGCGGCGTCACTCAGGGGTTGTCACATCGTCGGGGTGGGGCCGACACCAGTGCGGGCAGTCCGCGCGTTGCCCCGCGCGGACCGCCCACCACCGGAATGCCAGCCAGGGCAGCCGGTGGCAACGGCTACCTTCAGGGAGGTCGCCTTGCAACATCCGATTGTCCGCTCCAGCGCCGACGCCGTCGACAGCGGCCGAGAAACTGACCACGATTCCCCACCGGACGTGGGGTTCTGGGAACGCCTGGCCGCCAGCTCGGTGAGGGTGGACGCCGTGCCGCAGGTCTACGCGCTCTACCGGGCCGATGACTGGTTCGAGGACTCCGACGACCCGACCAGCGGGCAGACCGGCGTGGTGGCGTGGGTGTTCGCGCTGCCGGATGGCAAGGCGTACGTGATCAGCGCAGAGAGCGGACAGCGGCAGATCTGCGTCAGCCAGAGCCTGGAACACGTCGCCAGATTCTGGGCGGCGAACTTCGGCGCGGATCTGGTGGCGGTCCAAACCGCCGGCTGACCCGTACCAACCGGGTCAGCGGTCGATGCGGACGGTACGCCCGGACATCTCGTCGTCGAGCAGCCTGCGGTCGGCGTCGACCATGATTTTGGCGAGTTCCCGCCAGTCGGTCTTCGCCTCCCAGCCCAGCTTGGCCTTGGCCTTGGCGGGGTCGCCGATCAGCGCGTCGACCTCGCTGGGACGCTCGTACCGGGAGTCGTGCCGGAGATACTTTTCCCAGTCCAGGCCCGCGTGGCTGAACGCGGCCTCGCAGAACTGCCGCACGGTGGCCGGCTTGCCGGTGGCGAGCACGTAGTCATCGGGTGCGTCCACCTGCAACATCCGCCACATTCCCTCGACGTACTCCGGTGCGTAACCCCAGTCCCGGACCGCCTCCAGGTTGCCCAGGTAGAGCGTGTCCTGCAGACCGGCCGCGATCCGCGCCACAGCCCGGGTGATTTTCCGGGTTACGAATGTTTCACCCCGCCTGCCAGATTCGTGGTTGAACAGAATTCCATTGCAGGCATGAATTCCGTACGCCTCCCGGTAGTTGACCGCCGACCAGAAGGAGTACAGCTTCGCCACCCCGTACGGGCTGCGCGGATGGAAAGTGGTGGTCTCGCTCTGCGGCGGTGGTGTGGAGCCGTACAGCTCGGAGGTGGAGGCCTGGTAGAAGCGGGTCGCGATACCCGATGCCCGGATCGCCTCCAGCAGCCGGATCGTACCGAGCCCGGTGACGTCCCCGGTGTACTCCGGGATCTCGAAACTCACCTTGACGTGGCTCTGCGCGGCGAGGTGGTACACCTCGCCGGGTCGCACGTCACGGATCAGGTTCACCAGGCAACTGGCGTCGGTGATGTCGCCGTAGTGCAGGTAGAGCTGCCGGTGGTCGGTGTGAGGATCCTGGTAGATGTGCTCCAGCCGCCCGGTGTTGAACATCGAGGCCCGGCGGATGATGCCATGCACCTCGTACCCCTTGGACAGGAGCAGCTCCGCGAGGTATGACCCGTCCTGCCCGGTGATCCCGGTGACCAAAGCGACCTTTGCCCGATTCGCTGGCGACTCACTCACGTGACGCACGGTATCTGACCGCAGTGGCACCTCGCCCTGCGGGCTCGCCACGCATCCGTACGTAACCGGCGCTACTAGGCTTACCCGAGGAGCCGATCACCGGAGGTCGAACCGTGCCATACCACCACGAGATCCCGAAAGAAGCCCCGTTCTACGTGGCCGGGCATGGTGGCCTGGTCGGTTCCGCGATCTGGCGGCACCTGGAACAAAGCGGGTTCACGAACCTGATCGGACGCCGCAGCCGGGACCTGGACCTACGCGACCGGGACGCGGTCCGCGAATTCTTCGCCGAAGTGAGGCCGGCGTACGTGATCGACGCGGCGGCCAAGGTTGGCGGGATCTTCGCCAACGACGCGTACCCCGCCGACTTCCTCTCCGACAACCTGCGGATCCAGGTGAACCTGCTGGACGCGGCGCACGAGTTCGACGTGACGCGATTCCTGTTCCTCGGGTCCAGTTGCATCTACCCGAAACACGCTGAGCAGCCGATCCGGGAGGACTCGCTGCTCACCGGGCCGTTGGAGCCGACCAACGACGCCTACGCGATCGCGAAGATCGCTGGTGTGATGCAGGTGCAGGCGCTACGCCGCCAACACGGCCGCGGCTACATCTCTGCGATGCCGACCAACCTGTACGGCCCGAGCGACAACTTCTCGATCCCCGGCGCGCACGTACTCCCGATGCTGATCCGGCGGATGCACGAGGCGAAACTGCACGGCGACACCCGGTTCACGATTTACGGCACCGGGACCCCCCGGCGGGAGTTCCTGCACACCGACGACCTGGCCGCCGCGTGCGTCCGGCTGTTGGAGCGGTACGACGACCCGGCGCCGATCAACATCGGCTGCGGTGAAGACGTCACGATCGACCAACTCGCCCGGATCGTCGCCGATGTGGTCGGCTACACCGGACAGTTCGACCACGACACCTCCAGGCCCGACGGCACCCCACGCAAACTGCTCGACGTGTCCCGGATCCGCTCCCTCGGCTGGGCCCCCACGATCCCGCTGCCGGACGGCATCAAGTCGGTGTACGAGTGGTTCCTCGCGCACCACGACACCGCCCGGCTCTGAAGGACTTCACCGCCGGTCAGCCCGACTGGCTCCGGCGGTCGGTGAGCACCCCGTACACGAACAGTGGGTTGCCGATCAGGTAGCGCTTCCAGAGCCGGCGGGGCTCGGTGGCCAGCCGGTACGCCCACTCCATGCCGTACCTGCGGATCAGCGCGGGCGCGATCGGCTTGGTGCCGGCCCAGAAGTCGAACGCCGCGCCGACCGGTACCACTGTGGTCGCGAGTCGGGCGGTGTACTCGGCGACGAACCAGTCCTGCTTCGGGGTACCAAGACCCACCCAGAAGATGTCCGGCCTGAGCTCCTGGACCCGGCCGATCAGGTCCCGCTCCTCGGCGTCGGTGAGCGGCCGGAACGGCGGCGACTCCGCCGCCACGATCCGCACCCCAGGCAGCCGGGCACGCAGCGACTCGGCCAGGGCCGCCACGGTCTCCGGGGCCGCGCCGTACAGGTAGTGGCGGAGTCCCCGGTCGCGTCCCCGGTCCAGGGTGTCGAGCATCATCCCCGGCCCGTACACCCGCTCGGTCATCTGCGGCTGCCCCCGCCGCCGGCCGACCACCGCGACGTAGTGCCCGTCGGCGAAGTTGACGTCGGACTCGTTGAGCATCCGCCGGTACCGTGGCTCCCGCAGTGCCAGCGAGAGGGTGTACGCGTTGCACAGGTGGGTTCGGCGCGGCTGCCCGTACCGGGAATCGAGAAGCGCCGCGACCGCCGCGTCCCGGCCGAGGCCGTCGATCCGGACCCGGCAGCAGATGAACCGGGAAGAAACCCCGGTATCCGGAGAACTGGACATCGCGCGGAAGCATACCCGCCGCCGGGGTGATAGCAGGTGCGGCCTGCCCGTCACCCGCCTACCCCGTCCGGGTCCGCCCGCCACTCGTCGGTGCGGTACCCGGGCTGCCGCGGAACCAACCGACGCGGCCTCACCAGCGCATACACTGAGGATCATGCCCGCCGATGGGCGCAACCAGTCACCGACCGGACCCGCCGGCCCGCACGCCACGGTACGGCGGGTGAACCACTGATGCGGGTCCTGGTCACCGGCGCGACCGGGTACATCGGAGGGCGGCTCGCGCCGCGCCTGGTGTCGGCGGGGCACACCGTGCGTTGCCTGACCCGCTCGCCGCCACGACTGGCGGACGTGCCATGGGCCACCAAGGTCGAGGTGGTCGAGGGTGACCTGGTGGATCCGCTGACGCTGCCGGCGGCGCTGGACGGTGTGCATACCGCGTACTACCTGGTGCACTCGCTCGGCGGCGCGGACTTCGCAGCCCGAGACCGGCGCGCGGCCCGCGCCTTCGCCGCCGCTGCCCGCTCAGCCGGGGTGCGCCGGGTCGTGTACCTCGGAGGACCGGCGCCCTCCCCAGGGCGATCCTCGCCGCACCTGCGGTCCCGCGACGAGGTGGCGCGGATCCTGTTGGAGTCGGGGGTGCCAACCGTGGTACTGCGCGCGGCGGTCATCGTGGGAGCCGGCTCCACCTCTTTCGAGATGCTGCGTTACCTCACCGAACGCCTTCCCGTGATGATCACCCCCCGTTGGGTACGCAACCGGGTGCAGCCCATCGCGGTGGGTGACGTACTGCACTACCTGGTCGCGGCTGTGGACCTGCCCGAGGCGGTACGCGGTGACTTCGACATCGCTGGTCCGGACGTGCTGACGTTCGCCGACATGATGCACAGATACGCCCGGGTGGCCGGGCTGTCGCGCCGGCTGATCCTGCCGGTGCGGGTGCTCACGCCGCGACTGTCGGCGTATTGGGTGGGGCTGGTCACACCGGTCCCCAGCGGCCTGGCCCGGCCACTGGTGGAAAGCCTGATCGACGAGGCGCTGCCGCATGACCTGAGAGTCACAGAGCACATCCCGGACCCGCCGGGTGGACTCACCGGTTTCGACACCGCGGTCCGGCTCGCACTCGCCAAGGTGTCCGCCGGCGAGGTGGAGACCCGTTGGTCGACCGCGGTGGCACCGTCCGATCCGCTGCCCAGCGACCCGGGATGGTCCGGAGGCACCGTGTACACCGACGTACGGGCCGCCGACGTGGCCGCCCCGGCTGCCCGGCTGTGGAGCGTGGTGGAGGCCATCGGCGGTGAGACCGGCTGGCACTCGTTCCCGCTCGCGTGGTCGGCACGAGGCTGGCTGGACCGGGTGGTCGGCGGCGTCGGGCTGCGCAGGGGACGGCGGCACCCCACGCGGCTGCGCGTCGGGGAAGCTCTGGACTTCTGGCGAGTCGAAGATCTGGAACGTGGCCGGCTGCTCCGGTTGCGGGCCGAGATGCGGCTGCCGGGGCGTGCCTGGCTGGAAATGCGTGTGATCGACCGGGGGAACACCGTCCGGTACCAGCAACGTGCCGTGTTCCTGCCCCGTGGCCTGCTCGGTCACCTGTACTGGCACGGGGTGGCCCCGTTCCACGCCGTCGTGTTCGGCGGGATGGTGCGCAACATCGCCCGTACCGCCGAGCGGCTCCCCGACACGGCCGACCGGCAACCGACCACGGGGTGAGCCGTGTGGTCAGCCCGGGGGGCGCCAGCCGGCACCGGCCGCGGTTGCCCGGTTCAGCAGGCCGGTCGGTGCCGCACTGAGCAAGGTGTTACGGGCCCCCACGCCGAGCCGGCTTCGCGCGCCGAAAAGGGTCCCGAGTCGCCGTGCCTGGCGTACCAGCTTCGCCGTACGGCGACGGCGCAGCCGGTCGTAGCGGGACAACACACTGTCCAGCGGCCCGCCCGGTACCCCCTCGGCGAGCAACGTGCCGAGCGTGATGGCGTCCTCCAGCGCGAGGCAGGCGCCCTGTCCGAGACTCGGGGTCATCGCGTGCGCGGCGTCACCGAGCAACGCAATTCCACCGCGTCCCGCGCCGATCCCGAACCTGGGGGGCAGCGGGTTCAGCTCGGCCATCGCCTGCTGCCACAACTCCTCCGGGCGGGTCGCGTTGATCAGCGCCTGGATCGGCCGGTGCCAGCCGGCGAACCAGCGACGCAGCAGTTCCAGCTGAACCTCTGGCGACTCCGGGCGGGATGCCCCAGGCACCACCGCCACCCAGTAGACCCCCCTACCACCCAACGGGGTGATCAGGAAACGCTGTCCCGAGCCGACGGTCTCTCCGGCTGCCAGGTCGGCGGGAACCCGGTGCGCCGGCACCACCGCCCGCCACGCCGCCGCGCCGGCCGGCGTGACCACCGAGTCGGGGGCGATCGCCTCACGGACCACGCTGTGGACACCGTCGGCCGCCACCAGCAGATCGGCCTCCCACCGCTGGTGGCCGTCGCCGACCGTCGGTGCCTCCGGGCCGGTGGTGCGCACCTGGCTGATCCGTACCCCGGTGCGCACGTCCACGTCGCCCAACTCGGCGACCAGCGCGTCGTACAGGTCCTGCCGGTGCAACGCGAGCGCCGGGGCACCGTAGCGTTCCACCAGGCCGGCGGTACTCCAGCGGGCCAGCACCTTCCCGTCGGGGCGGCGGATCACGGTCTCGCTCACCCGCTCGGCGATCTCGTCAAGCCCCGGACCCAGACCCAGCCCGCGCAGGGCGTGCACCCCGTTCGGCCACAGCAGCAACGCGGCCCGGCCCAGCGACAGGCTGGGCTGTTGCTCCAGCAGCGTGACCCGCCAGCGTGCCTTGGCCAACGCGCCGGCGACGGCAAGTCCCGCGACCCCTGCCCCGACGACGACTGCCCTTCGCACCGCGACCGCCCCGGCTAGCGTCCGCCTCCGGTTGCCGTGTCGTCCGGCGGGCCGCCGGTCCCGGCGGCCACATCACCCTCGCCCTCACCGGCGTCACCGGCGGGTGGCACCGGCACGTCCCGCACCGCTGCCTCGCCCGCCGCAGTTTCGGCTTCGGCTTCGCCCGAGCCGTCGACGTCGTCGACCACCGTGGGTAGAGCGGCGTCCTCGGCGTACTCCAGACGCTGCCGCGGCCCGCGTACCAGCAACAGGTACAGCAGTCCGCCGAGCACCGCGATCAACGCGGTCCACATGTTCAGCCGCATCCCCAGAATTGAGTGCGCCTCATCGATCCGTAGCGACTCCACCCAGAACCGACCAGTGCCGTACCAGATCACGTACAACGCGAAGGCACGTCCGCGACCCAGTCGGAACCGCTTGTCCAGCCAGAGGATCAAAGCCGCGCCGCCGAGGTTCCACAGCGCCTCGTACAGGAAGGTGGGGTGGAAGGTATCGAAATTCTCGTACCCGGATTCCCGGTGTGCCAGGTCGATCTCCAGCCCCCACGGCAAGCTGGTGGGCCTGCCGTACAACTCCTGGTTGAACCAGTTGCCGAGCCGGCCGATCGCCTGCGCCACCGGCAATGCTGGTGCCACCGCGTCCGCCACCATGGACAGCGGGATACCGCGCCGCCGGCATGCGATCCAGGCTCCGAGCGCTCCGGCGAGCAGCGCTCCGGGGATACCGAGCCCGCCGTGCCAGATCTTGACGGCCTCGATCGGATCCCGATCAGGTCCGAAATACAGCTGGGCATCCGTCGCGACGTGGTAAATCCGGGCACCGATGATACCGAATGGCACCGCCCATACCGCGATGTCGACGACCGTGCCGGGTGGCGCGCCGCGCCGGCGGAGCCTGCGCTCGGCGATCCATACCGCGACGAAGATCCCAGCGACGATGGCGAGTGCGTACCCCCGGATCGGAATCGGGCCGAGGTACCACACGCCGGTGCTGGGGCTGGGAATGGAGGCGAGGTTCACGAGGGCACACGCTACCTCTGCGGACGCCTGGCCGGTGGCCCCGGTCACCTCTAGTCTCTCACCATGAACTCCCTCACATCCGCGGTCGCCGCAGTCATCACCGACTCCAGCGGCCGCGTCCTGCTCTGCCAGCAGAATCAGGGGCACCGGCTGTGGGGCCTGCCCGGCGGCAAGATCCGCGATGGCGAAAGTCCGGTACGGGCGGTCACTCGGGATGTCCGCGAGGAGACGGGCCTGGAGATCACGGCCACCGGCCTTGTCGGGATCTATCACCTGACCGGAAACGGCTGCGGGGAGGGCCTGCCCGACGTACTGGTGCATGTGTTCCGCGCGAAGATCGAGAGTGGCGAAGCACTGGTGAACTCACCGAGCTGGATCCGCCGGCTCACCTGGACCGCCCCTCACGCGCTTCCGGAGCCGCTG
Source organism: Micromonosporaceae bacterium (assembly GCA_036375165.1). GTDB lineage: Bacteria > Actinomycetota > Actinomycetes > Mycobacteriales > Micromonosporaceae > WHSM01. The sequence continues at coordinate 33,193 of DASUSI010000112.1, forward strand.
ACCGCGACCACCGGAATGGCGGTGGCCGACGCCGCCGCCGGCAGGGCAGGTGTCCTGCGCGACGTGCAGCGTGCCACCGAGCCTGAGGTCCCTGACGCGGTGGAAGAGGTCAGTGTCGGCTAACGAGTAGCGGGCTGGCGTGGGGCCGCGTCAGCGGGTCGCGCGACGCACCCCGCCGGCCAGCTCCTCGGTGAGCGAACGGAGCGCGGCCAGCCCCGAAGTGAAGTCCGGGGCGTCGAGCAGGCATCGGATCAGTGCGGAGCCGACGATCACTCCATCGGCGTAGCTCGCGACCTCGGCGGCCTGGTCTCCATCGCGTACCCCGAGGCCGACCCCGACCGGCAACGAGGTCGCTTTGCGGACCCGTGCCACCAGGTCGGGGGCCAGCGTGCTGGTCCGCTCCCGGGCCCCGGTCACGCCCATCACGCTGGTGGCGTAGACAAAGCCCCGGCAGTGTTGGACGGTCATCGCGATCCGGTGGTCACTGGAGCTCGGAGCCACCAGGAAAACCCGGTCCAACTGGTACTCCTCGGATGCGTTGAGCCAGGGCTGCGCCTCGTCCGGGATCAGGTCGGGCGTGATCAGGCCGGCACCGCCGGCCGCGGCGAGATCCCGTGCGAAATCTCGTACCCCGTACTGTTCCACCGGGTTCCAGTAGGTCATGAGCAGTGTGGGAACCCCCATCGCCGCCACCGCCTCGACGGTGCGGAACACGTCGACGGTACGCAGGCCGCGATCGAGCGCGGCGTCACTGGCCCGCTGAATCACCGGACCGTCCATCACCGGGTCGGAGTACGGGAAACCGACCTCGACCAGGTCGACCCCACCGTCCACCATCGCTTGGCAGGCCGCGATCCCCTGCTCGACGGTGGGGAACCCGGCCGGGAGGTACCCGACCAGCGCGGCGCGCCGCTCGGCGCTGGCCTTCTCGAAAGCCTCAGCGACGCTCACGACTCATCCTTCAACAGTCCGAACCATTCGGCGGCGGTGCCGACGTCCTTGTCGCCGCGACCGGAGAGGTTGACCACGATGACGGCTTGCGGCCCGAGTTCCTTCGCCACACGCAGTGCGCCGGCCAGCGCGTGCGCGCTTTCGATCGCGGGGATGATGCCCTCGGTGCGGCACAGCAGCCGGAATGCCTCCATGGCTTCGACGTCGGTGACCGGCTGGTAATCCACCCGTCCGGCATCGTGCAACCACGCATGCTCGGGACCGACACCCGGGTAGTCCAGCCCGGCGGAGATCGAGTGGGACTCGATGGTCTGGCCGTCGTCATCCTGCAGCAGGTACGAACGGGAGCCGTGCAGCACTCCCGGGCGACCGCCGGTGAGGGTGGCCGCATGCCGCCCGCTGTCCACGCCTTCCCCACCGGCCTCGAAACCGTAGAGCCGGACTCCGGTGTCGTCGAGGAACGCGTGAAATATCCCGATCGCGTTGGATCCGCCGCCGACACACGCGCACACCGCGTCCGGTAGCCGGCCCAGCGTGTCCAGGCACTGGGCGCGGGCTTCCACGCCGATCACCCGTTGGAAGTCCCGCACCATGGCGGGGAATGGGTGAGGTCCACCCACCGAGCCGATCACGTAGTGGGTGTGGTCCACATTGGCGACCCAGTCGCGGAACGCCTCGTTCATCGCGTCCTTGAGGGTCTGACTGCCGCTGGTCACCGGCACCACAGTGGCCCCCAGCAACTCCATCCGGGCGACGTTCAAGGCTTGGCGTCGGGTGTCGACCTCACCCATGTAGACGGTGCACTCCAGACCGAACAGCGCCGCGGCGGTGGCCGTGGCAACCCCGTGCTGGCCCGCGCCGGTCTCCGCGATGACCCGACGCTTGCCCATCCGGACCGTCAGCAGGGCCTGGCCCAGCACGTTGTTGACCTTGTGGGCACCAGTGTGGTTCAGGTCCTCCCGCTTCAGCAGGATCCGGGCGCCGGCCGCCTCGGAGAACCGGACCGCGTCGTAGAGCAGGGACGGCCGGCCCGCGTACTCGACGTGCAGCCGGGTCAGCTCAGCCTGGAAGTCGTCGTCGGTCGCCGCCTTGCGGTGCGCGGCGTCCAATTCGTCCAGCGCGGCGATCAGGGCCTCGGGGACGAACCGCCCGCCGTACGGACCGAAATGGCCGGAAGGATCCGGCAACTGCTCTGCCATCGGGGTTACCGGGCCGGGCGAGGGGTTGCCGGGTGGCTGCCCGCGGTGACCAGTTCGGCCACTGCCTCCCGGGGACTGCGCTGGACCACCAGCCCTTCACCGACCAGCACTGCGTCAGCTCCGGCGGCAGCGTAGCGGATCAGGTCGTGGGGGCCACGCACCCCGGACTCGGCAATCTTCACCACGCTGCTGGGCAGACCGGGTGCGATCCGTTCGAAGGCTGAACGGTCCACCTCCAGGGTTCTCAGATCTCGGGCGTTCACCCCGATCACCTTGGCGCCGGCCTCCAGTGCCCGGTCGGCCTCCGCCTCGGTGTGCACCTCGACCAAGGCTGTCATGCCGAGCGACTCTACCCGCTCCAGCAGCCCGATCAGAACGTTCTGTTCCAGCGCCGCGACGATCAGCAAAACCAGGTCGGCACCGTGTGCCCGGGCCTCGTGCACCTGGTAGCTGGAGACCACGAAGTCCTTCCGGAGCACCGGGACAGCGACCGCGTCCCGGACCGCGACCAGGTCGTCCAGGCTGCCCCCGAAGTAGCGCCGTTCGGTGAGCACACTGACGCACCGGGCACCGCCCGCCACGTACTCCCGAGCCAGGTCCGCGGGGTCGGGAATCTCGGCGATCCGGCCCTTCGACGGCGAAGAACGCTTCACCTCCGCGATCACACCGACTCCGGGGGCGCGCAACACGGCGAACGCCTCCTTGGCCGGGGGCGCCGAGGCCGCTTGGTCCCGAAGTTCGGAAAGCCCCACCGCCTCGGATCGTGACGCGACGTCGTCGCGCACCCGTTCCAGGATCTCATCGAGGACGGTCACCATGCGGCTAATCGTAAGCGGCGGTGCGAATCCCCTGGACCCGGGGGTGTGAGGGGTTCTCCGGACCAGTCCGGGAACCCCCAGGCGAGCAGGGTGGCCGTGCCATCCACGTCAGCACCGCGGTTACCGAGGGTGTCGGGTCGACCGTGGTACTGGGAGTAGTCAGGCCGACGGCGGTTGCGCTCCGTGTTCAGGCGGTGCCCGCGTGGGGTCCCCTCCCGCGTCGAGCGCATCCCACAGCCGGGCCGGATCGTCATGTTCGGTCGTGCCGGGCGTGCCGGAGCCCGGGTGGCTCCGCTCGTAACGGGCGCCCATCGACGGCCACGACCGGCCATGGCGGATCCCGAGCAGGCCCGCCGCCACCACGACCAGACCCCCCAGCAGACACGCCAGCGGCCACAGGCCCGCGGCCATGACGGTGCGTTCCCCAGCCGGCGCGACGGTCGCCCCGTAGCCGGCCCCCGCCGCGATCGCCAGGCCACACCCCGCCGCGATCCCGGCGACCACCAGCCGGCTGCCGCGCCGGGTGGCGAGCAGGGCGGCTCCGGCCGCCAGCGCCACCAGGGCGAGGGCCGGAAGCCACGGTAGGAGGTCCGCGCCGGAGAAACCCTCCCGCAACGGTGACAGCGGCGGCTCGCGTCGGGTCACCTCGACCGCCCAGTCCTGCTGGACGGCGAGCAACGCCAAGCCGGCTCCCCCGAGACAGCCAGCCACCGCGAGCACCATGCTGCGCCGTTGCGGGCCGGCGCGGCCGGTGACGGTCACCGTGCCTGCCGCAGGGTCTGCGCGGACGCGATCGCCGAGAGCACCGTCGCGGCCTTGTTCCGGGTCTCCTGGTCCTCGGCGACCGGGTCGGAGTCCGCGACGATGCCACCGCCAGCCTGCACGTAGGCCCGGCCGTCGCGGATCAGTGCGGTGCGGATCGCGATCGCCATGTCGAGGTCGCCGGCGAAGTCGAGATAGCCCACGGTGCCTCCGTACAGGCCGCGCCGGCTCGGCTCCAACTCGTCGATGATCTCCATGGCACGTACCTTCGGAGCGCCGGTGAGGGTACCGGCCGGGAATGTGGCGACCAGCGCGTCGAACGCGGAACGGTCCGCGATGAGCTCCCCGACGACGGTCGACACGATGTGCATCACGTGGCTGTAGCGCTCGATGGTCATGAACTCCGGCACCTGAACCGTGCCGGGTACGCACACCCGGCCAAGGTCGTTGCGTCCCAGGTCGACCAACATCACGTGCTCGGCGCGCTCCTTCGGGTCCGAGATCAGTTCCGCGGCCAACTCGGCGTCCTCATCCGGGGTGGCCCCCCGGGGCCGGGTGCCCGCGATGGGGTGCAGCAACGCCCGGCGGCCGGTGACCTTCAGGTGTGCCTCGGGGCTACAGCCGACCACGTCGAACCCGTCGAACCGCAGCAGGTACATGTACGGACTGGGGTTGCTGGTCCGTAGCACCCGGTAGATGTCGAGCGGGTCGGCGTCGGTGTCGCACTCGAACCGCTGTGAGGGCACGATCTGGAAGCACTCCCCGGCCCGGATGGCATCTTTGGCTGTCTCGACCGCCTTCTGGTAACCACCGTCCGGGGTCCGTCCCACGAGGTGTTCGGCGGGCCGGCGTTCCACAGTGGAGACCATCGGCGGGATCGGGCGCGACAGTGCCGTGGTCATCGCGTCCAGCCGACCCACCGCCTGCTGGTACGCGGCGGCGGCCTGGGAGTGCGTGGCGGCGGCCGGCAGTACCGCGTTGGCGATCAGCAGCAGCGAGCCGTCGTAATGGTCGAGCGCGACAAGGTCGGTGGCCAGCATCATGCCGAGTTCCGGGAACCCGAGGTCGTCTTCGGTGGTGTCCGGGATCCGTTCGAAGCGACGGACGATGTCGTAGCTGAGGAAGCCGACCATGCCGCCGGTCAGCGTCGGCAGCCCTGCCAGTCGTGGCGAGGCGAGCGCGCGCACCGTCTCGCGCAGCACGACGTCGGGAGCCCCCTCGGTGGGGACGCCGTCGGGGGGCTGTCCAAGCCACACGGCACCCCCGTCGCGTTCGGTCAGCGTGGCGACGCTGCGTACGCCCACGAAGGAGTACCGGGACCAGGCTCCGGCCTGTTCGGCGGACTCCAGCAGGAACGTTCCGGGACCACCGGCGAGCTTTCGGTACACCCCGACCGGGGTCTCGCAGTCGGCGAGTAGGCGTCGGGTGACCGGAACCACCCGGCGGCTGGCGGCCAGGTCCAGGAAGGCGGCCTCGTCCGGGGTGATGGCACCGGTGGTCATGAGACGGCTCCTGGAGTCTCCCGCAGTGGACGGTGGAAGCAGCTGTGTTCCCCGGTGTGACAGGCGGACCCGACCTGGTCGACCCGGACCAGCAGGGCATCGCCGTCACAGTCCAGGGCCACGGACCTGACGTGCTGGGTGTTGCCGGAGGTCTCGCCCTTCACCCAGTACGCCTGCCGGCTGCGCGACCAGAACGTGGTCCGGCCGCTGGTCAGCGTCCGGTGCAACGCCTCGTCGTCCATCCAGCCGACCATCAGCACTTCCCCGGAGTCGTACTGCTGGATCACAGCGGCCACCAGGCCGTCGGGGTCGCGCTTGAGCCGGGCGGCGATCGCGGGGGCCAGCGCGGTTGCGGGTACGGGTCGGGACACGTACCGATTCTCCCGCACTCGCGCTCGGAAGAATCTGGGAGGTCGCCAAGGGCATTGTGGTGGCAGAGTAATTCATCTAGTGTTGAGTTACTTCATTCCCTCGTCTTCGGACACCAGATGCGCCGGGAGCGACCATGGCAGACTCGGTCGAAGTAGACCAACTGGTGGTCCAGCGGGGTGGCCGGGTCGTGCTCGATGCCATCTCGTGTGGTGTCGCCGCGGGAAAGGTGACCGGGCTGCTGGGGCCCAGCGGCAGCGGTAAGACCACGCTGATGCGGGCGATCGTCGGCGTGCAGCGGGTGGTGTCCGGCCGGGTGAGCGTGCTCGGCATGCCGGCCGGATCCGCCGCCTTGCGACGCCGCGTCGGGTATGTGACCCAGTCCCCGTCGGTGTATCTGGACCTCACCGTCCGGGAGAACGCCCGCTACTTCGCCTCCCTGTACGGGACCGGTCGTCGAGCGGCCGACCAGGCGGTTGCGGATGTCGGCCTCGCAGACGCCGCCGGGCAACTGGTCTCGACGTTGTCCGGTGGCCAACTGGCCCGCGCGTCACTCGCCTGCGCGCTACTCGCCCACCCGGACCTTCTGGTGCTCGACGAACCCACCGTGGGCCAGGATCCGGTGTTGCGCCAGGACCTGTGGCAGCAGTTCCACGAACTGGCCGACGCCGGCACGACGCTCCTGGTGTCCAGCCACGTCATGGACGAGGCCAACCGCTGCGACCAATTGCTGCTACTGCGGGAAGGGCGGCTACTCGCCGACGAAACCCCGCAAGAGCTGCACCGGCTGACCGACACGGACAATCTGGAGAGCGCGTTCCTGCGGCTGATCCTCTCGCGACCGGACGGAAGCCCCACTGACACCGGACCGGGTGAGCGGGCGGCGGCTCCCCGGTCCGGCCCCGCCGCGGCTGCCAGCCGGCCCGGAACCGGCACCGACCTGGGAGGTGGCGCCTGATGTCACTGTGGATCACGTTCACGACCACGGGACGGGTGCTCAGCCAGATCCGACACGACCGGCGGACGATCGGCCTGATCCTGTTCGTACCCGGGCTGCTGATCGCGCTGCTGCGGTACGTCTTCGACTCCGAACCCCTGGTCTTCGACCGGGTCGGCACGATGATGCTGGGGATCTTCCCGTTCACCTCGATGTTCCTGGTGACCAGCATCGCGATGCTGCGCGAGCGGACCAGCGGGACCCTGGAGCGGCTGCTCACCACGCCGCTGCACAAGCTGGATCTGCTGTTGGGCTACGGCATCGCGTTCGCGGTTCTCGCCGCGTTGCAGGCGGTGACGGCGTCGGCGGTCGCGTACTACCTGCTCGATCTGGACACCAAGGGCAGTCCCGGCGTAGTGATGGGGATCGCGGTCAGCTCCGCGGTGCTCGGCTCCTCGATCGGCCTGTTGACGAGCGCGTTCGCCACCAGTGAATTTCAGGCTGTGCAGTTCATGCCGGTCGTGGTGATGCCACAGGTACTGCTGTGTGGGCTGTTCTGGCCGCGTGAGGAGATGATCGGCTGGTTGCAGGCCGCCAGCGACGTGCTGCCGATGACGTACTCGGTGGACGCGCTGCTGGAGGTGATCGCCTACCCCGATCCGACTGCCCGGATGTGGCAGGACGTCGCGATCATCGTGGCTGCCACCGTGGTGGCGCTGGTGCTCGGCGCGGCGACGCTGCGGCGTAGAACGCCGTAATGGATTATGGTGCGGTGGCGCGTACCGGCCGACGTCCCGGCAAACCGGATACCCGACAGGCGATACTCGCCGCGGCCCGGGACGTTTTCGCTGAGTGGGGGTACGACAGGGCCTCCATTCGCGGGATCGCGGCCGTGGCCGGTGTTGACCCCGCGCTGGTACACCACTACTTCGGCAACAAGGACCAGCTGTTCCGGGCCGCCATCCAGTCCCCCATCGACCTCGGCGAACTGATCACGGATACGCTCTCCGACAGAAACCTGGACAGTCTGGGAGAGCGGCTGGTCCGTGCCTTCCTGCGGGTGTGGGACTCCCCTGCCGGTAAGCCCGCCGCCGCCATGGTGCGCAGCATGGTGGGTCGTGACTGGACCACCCGGTTGCTGCGGGAATTCCTGATCAGCCAGGTGCTGCGGCACGTCCGGACGGCCGGGCTGGTCACCGAGCCGGAACGCCGGTTCCCACTGATCGCCTCGCAGATGATCGGGCTGGGCATGACGCGGTACATCCTGAAAATCGAACCGTTGGCCAGCGCCGATCCGGACTGGGTGGTGGCGGCCCTGGCACCCACGATCCAGCGGTACCTGACGATGGAGCTACCACCAGCACCGTGACAGCCGGGCCGGACACCCCGGTCCCGGCGCGTCGGAGGGCGACTGCTGGCGCTCCGATGTGGAGTCCCAGTGAGACAAGGTCGTGGCAGGCAACCTACGTCCTCGTCGCACCGGTCACACCACTGTCAGCACTGCCGCGTCACGGCCGGCCGTGGCGAAGCTCCTCGAGGACCTGCCGCCAGCGTTGGTCGGCCAGCTCCGACCCACCGTCTCCGGCGATCAGTTCCAGGTCCTCCAGCTGGCGTTCCAACTCCGCCTGCAACGCCGGGTGGGCCAGTTGCCAGGTGTGCGGATCGACGTCGGACGGCCGACGGTGCGGCCAGGAAGCATCGCCCGCGGCGACCACGGCCGCGGCGTCGTAGCCGCACGCGGCGGCCCACACCGCGAAGTCGACACAGCCGTACAGGTAGCACTGTGCGGCGTACAGAGTCGCCGCGACCCCGTCGTCGCAGGCGTCGTCGGGCCCACCGGACCCGTCCGCGTGGTGGTACGGGCTGAGATAGAACTCCGCGATGGCCCGGGAGACCTCCCCGAACGCCGCCCGGTCTCCGGCAAGACCGCGCCAGACCGCGTCGAGTGCGCCGCGCCAGGCGCAAGGGTACGGCTGCCGCTCAGCGGGAGGTCGGGTCTCATGTGCCCGGATCAACCGCTCAGCCGCCGCGACCGCGAACCCGGTGCGCTGCTCCACAGCGAACCCTTCGAGCATCCGGCGCCCGGTGGCCTGCACGTCGGCGACGTAGTGACACCCGAGCTGGTCCAGTTGACCACGTACCAGGCCGTTGGACAGGTGCACCTGCCCGGTCGCCGTATGGGCTCCGCTCGACACTGTGCTGGGAATGAAGGTGGTCACCGTGGTGGTCCTCACCGCGCCTCCCGAGTCTCACCCCCATTCTTACGCCTGTCCGGCGGGATCGCCTGGTAACAGGACGAACAGCGGTACACCGGCCAGGACCGCCACACCGCGCGGCAGGCCGCCGGCCGGGTTCACAGGCGGGTCAGGAGCCGGCCCGGGTCTGTTCCCGCCACGACGCGTGCAGCCTGGCGTACTCGGAGCCCGGCTGCTTCACCAGCTCGGCGTGCCGGCCGCGCTGCACCACCCTGCCCGCCATCTCGCCAGAACCGAACACGACGACGTCTCCGGCAGCCTCGGCGGTCGAGAGCCGGTGTGCGATCACCACCGTGGTACGGCCCCGGGTGACCGCGTCGAGCGCACGCTGCAGGCGTACCTCGGTCGCCGGGTCCACCGCGCTGGTCGCCTCGTCGAGCACCAGCAGGTCCGGATCCGCCACGTACGCCCGGGCCAGCGCCACCAACTGGCGTTCCCCGACGCTGAGCGCCTCGCCGCGCTCCCCCACGTGGGTGTCCAGACCTGCCGGCAGGCCCTCCGCCCAGTCCGCGAGGCCCAACTCACAGAACGCCAGGAACAGGTCCGCGTCGTCGAGACCGGGCTCGGCGAACCGTACGTTGTCCGCGATCGTGGCGTCGAACAGAAAACCGTCCTGCGGCACCATCACCACGCGGCGGCGCAGCGACGAGAACCGCACCTCGGGAAGCGGCACGCCCTGCAACCGCACCTGACCGCTCGTCGGATCCATCAGCCTGGTCAACAACTTCGCGAACGTGGTTTTGCCGCTGCCGGTCTGCCCGACCACCGCCACCCGGGTCTGTGGCTCGATGCCCAGGTGCACGTCGTGCAACACCAGGAGCCCTGGCGTGGGTGCCGACTCGGCCGCGCCATCCCCGGGTGCCGGGTAGCCGAAGTCCACGTGGTCGAACTCCACCCGGATCGGTCCTGGTGGCAGCTCGCGGCCGGCCGGGCCGGGATCCGCGACGTCCGGGACGGTGTCGAGCACGTCCAGCACCCGCCGCCACCCGGACACCGCGTTCTGCGCTTCGTTGAGCACCTCCGTCGCGATCTGCACCGGTTGCACGAACAGCGCTACCAGAAAGATGAACGCGGTGAGTTCACCGACCGTGATCTCGCCGCCCACACCGAGCAGTACCCCGACGATCACGACCGCCACGTTGACACACCCAGCGGTCAGTTCCCCCGCGGAAAACGGGTAGACGCTGCGGCGCAGCGCTCGGAACTGCGCGGTGCGGTACGCCTCGATGGAACCATCCAGGCGCCGCTCGGTACGCCGCTGCACGCCGTACGCCCGGATCACCGCCGCGCCGACCACGCTCTCCCCGATCGTGGACAACAACCGGCCGACCCGCTCCCGAACCGTCCGGTACGCCGCCGCCAGCCGGCGCTGGAAGAACCGGATCGCCACCACCAGCGGAGCGAACGCGACGTACACCACGAGGGTGAGCTGCCACGAGTAGACCGCCATGATCAGCGTCGCGACCACCAACTGGCCCATGCTCACCAGCAGGATCACACCGCCAAACTGCAGGAATTGGGAGATCTGGTCGATGTCACTGGTCACCCGGGAGGTCAGCGCGCCACGCCGTTCCGACTGCTGGTGCAGCATCGACAGGTCGTGGATGTGACGGAAGGTGCGGGTACGCACCCCAGCCAGGGCGGTCTCGGTGACCCGGTAGAGCCGGACGTTCATCAGGTAACCGCAACTGACCGTGACCGCCATGACCGCGATCGTCACAGCGACGATCATCCCGATCACGTCCAGGTACGGACCATCCGGCACCCGGATCCCCCGGTCAATGCCCTGCTGCACCGCGACCGGCACCAGAACCCGGCCGGCTGTCGCGACCAGTGCCAGCGCCACGGTCCCGGCGAGCCCGGTGCGCAGTTCGGGCGAGAGCGCGAGACCACGACGCAGGGTGTGCAGCGTCTGCGCGGGTGCCGGGTCGGTCACCGCGGTCATCCCGGCATCCCCGCACGGGTCCGGCGTTGGCTGGTCACGTGGGCACCCCCGGCTCGTCGTACGCCCGTTCCCGGGCCCGTTCCGCCTCGTCCCGCTCGTACGCGGTGACCAGGTTGGCGTAGCCAGGCACGGTGGCGAGCAGTTCCTGGTGGGCACCCCGGGCCACGACGCGGCCGTGCTCCAGGTAGACGACCTCGTCCGCGAGTGCGATGGTGGCCCGCCGGTACGCGACAACCAGCACGCTGGTACGTACCGCCGCTTCCCGTAACCCGGCCAGGATCGCGGCCTCCACCCGTGGGTCCACCGCGCTGGTCGCGTCGTCGAGGATCAACAGCCGGGGCCGCCCAGCGAGCGCCCGCGCCAGGGTGAGTCGTTGCCGCTGGCCCCCGGACAGACTGGTGCCACGTTCCCCCACCTCGGTTTCCAGGCCGCGTTCCAGATGCGCCACGAAGCCGTCGGCCTGGGCGAGCCGCAGTGCCGCCCACACCTCCTGGTCATCGTGCTGGTCATCGGGCTCACCAGGACCGCCATCGTCAGGCTCAGCCCCGGCGGAATGAGCACCTCCGTCCCGGTGCGTGGCGTGGTCGCCGTGACCGGCACCGGCCACCGGCCGCCGGTGATCTTCCATGACCCGCCCGTCGAACCCTCGACCCAGGGTGACGTTCTCCCGGACCGTGTCGTCGAAGACAAAGGGCACCTGTGGTACCAGGGCGGCCGTGGCGGCCAGCGAGTCAGCGGCCAGCTCCCGTACGTCCCGGCCGTCGATGCGTACCGTCCCGGTGTCCGGGTCGACCAGGCGGGCGGCCAGGGAGACGATGGTGGACTTTCCGGACCCGGTGGGCCCCACCAACGCGACGGTACGGCCTTCCGGAACCCGGAACGACACCCCGTGCAGGACCTGGGCGGCCGGATCTCCCGGTTCGGCCGGCGGATAGCCGAACGAGACGTCGTCGAACTCCAACACCGCCGGACGGCCGGCGGCGTCGAGCCGGTGCTCGCCGTAGGGCATGTCCCCGGTGGCCCGCAGCACCGCCGCGACCCGCTCGAAGCCCACCACACTGCGCGGCAACTCGCCCAACACCCAGCCGATCGCGCGTACCGGAAATCCGAGCACGGTGAACAGGAACGCCGCGCTGACCAGTTCGGCCACACTGATCGCGCCGGAGGACAGCCGCAGCGACCCGACCACCAGCACCGCGAGGGTGCCGAGGTTGGGCAACGCGTCCATGGCCGGGTCGAACAGGCCGCGCACCTGGCCCATCGCGACCAGGCCGTCGCGCAGTTCTCGGGCCTTGGCCTCGAACCGGCCGGTCTCCTCGGCTTCGCGGCCCATGGTCTTGACGATCAGCGCACCGTCGAAGCTCTCGTGGGCGATCGCGCTGAGTTCGGCCCGCAACTGCTGCGCCCGGGTGGCGCGGGGCGACATCCGGCGGGAGTAGACCACGTTCACCGCGAACACTGTCGGAAACACCGCGAGCCCGACCATGGCGAGGGCCCAGTCGGTGGCGAACAACGCCCCGATCGCCCCGACCAGCATCACGATGGTGCCGACCGCGAACGGCAACGGCGCGATCGGGTACCAGGCGGCCTCCACGTCGGCGTTCGCGTTGGACAGCAGGGTCCCGGTGGCGTGCCGGTGGTGCCATTCCAACGGAAGCCGCAGGTAACGCCGGGTGACCCTGCGACGGTACGCGGCCTGTAACCGGTACTGCATCGCGCCGGCCCCCAGCCGGCGACCGACGATGCCCAGCACCCGCAGCAGGCTCACCGAGAACACCGCACCGGCCGCGGCGGCCAGCGCCGCCACCGTCACCGAGCCGCTGTCGATGGCGGGCACCACGACGGATCCGATCACCGTGCCGACCACGTACGCGGACACGATGGTCATCACGCCGAACAGCGTGCTGCCGGCGACTCCGACAGCGAAGACCCAGGGTTCCTCACGGATGGCACGACCGAGAACCCGCAGCCCCTTTCCGAGCACCCCGTCGCCGGCCACCGGTCTCCTCTCGGCACACAGAAGGCCCGAAATCCGATTCCGGTCCTTACCGCTTGTCTATCAGACCCGGGCGGGTGGCTACTACGCGACGGGGGCCACGCGACGCGGTCCGTGGCGACACCGCGCCGCACCGTGTCACCTGCCCGGTCGCGACGGCGTTCGGGCAGGTGGATCGCGGCTCGGTGCTCCCGACGGGTGGGAGAAACCCGGGAAAGGCCCCGGGCACCGGCACAATGTCGGCATGACAGGGTACGCACGGGCCGAACGGGAGCAACTCGCCGACCTGCTACGGGAGCTCGGTCCCGAAGCACCGACACTGTGCGGGGACTGGACCACCGCCGACCTGGCCGCCCATCTGGTGGTCCGCGACCGCCGGCCGGACAGCGGCCCGGGACTGCTGGTGCCGGCGCTGGCCGACTGGACCGAGTCGGTACGCCGGGCGGCGCTCGGATCGGACAGCTACCTCGAGTTGGTCGACAAGGTGGCACGGCCACCGTGGTGGAGCCCGGTGTCCAACCCGTTGCTGCACGAGCCGGTGAACCTGATGGAGTACTTCATCCATCACGAGGACGTACGCCGGGCACAGCCGGACCGCCAACCGCGCGAGCTTCCAACCGAGATGGCCCAGGCGCTGTGGCGGCGACTCAGCGCGCTACGGATCATGCTGCGCAAGGTGCCGGCGGCGGTCACCCTGGTCGCGCCAGGCCATGGTGAGTTGTCGGCCGGGCGAGGCGGGGACGCCAGGGTACGGATCACCGGGGACCCGGGAGAACTGCTGCTGTTCTGCTCCGGGCGCCAACCGGTGGCGCGGGTGGAACTGGAAGGTCCAGACGAGATCGTGCGGCGGCTGCGTTCCGCGAGCTTCAGCCTCTGAGGGTCGCCACCCTGGTCGCCGGTTGATCCGGGCGTGGTGCGAAGGTGACCGGCATGGCTGACGCGTTCTACCTGCCACTCGGCGACGACCGCTACCTGGCCACCCCCGCCACCGAGGGCCCCTGGAGTCCAGAGTTCCAGCACGGCGGCCCGCCCACGGCGCTTCTGGTGCACGTGATGGAACGGACAGCGCCACGGGACACCGCCCTGCTGACCCGGATCACCGCGGAATTCCTGGCCCCCGTGCCGGTCACCGAACTGCGGGCGGTGACCCGGGTGGTACGGGACGGCCGCAACACGCAGCTGCTGGCCGGCGAACTCGCGACCGGGGACCGTACCGTGATGCGGGCCTTCGCGTGGCGGCTACGCCGTACCGACCTCGAAAGCCTGGAGGCGATCGGTGACGCATCCCCGCCGTCTGTCCCCGACGCCACGGTGGGCAGCCCGGTCGGTGTCGACTTCGGATACGCCAGAGCGGTCGAGTGGCGGGTCGCGGCGGGCACGACCACAGGTCCCGGTCCGGCCACCGTGTGGACCCGGTTGCGGACCGCGGTGGTCGCGGGTGCGGAACCGTCCCCGGCGCAGCGGGTGGTGGCGGTCGCCGACTCCGGCAGCGGGGTGAGCGCGGAGCTGGATTTCGCCGGGTGGAGCTTCCTGAACGTGGATCTGACCGTGCACCTGGTACGGCCACCGACCGGCGAATGGGTGTGTCTGGACGCCCGGACCCAGGTGGACCCGGGTGGCGTCGGACTGGCGAACACCACGCTGTGGGACAGGTCCGGCCGGATCGGCACGGCTGCGCAGTCGCTGCTGGTGGCGCCGCGCTGACC
>DASUSI010000113.1:0-4718 GCA_036375165.1 Micromonosporaceae bacterium
ACGGGGCGTGGATTGATCTGGCCACGGCCCGTGCTCTGCAAGGCCATCTCGAAGGGGCAGAGGCGGCTATGCGACCTGCGCTGTCGCTGGACCCGACGCGGAGAAACCGCCCGGCTCACTCAGCGGATGCGGTGTCTGCGGGAGGTCGTGAACCGGAAGTCACATCGGGACTCCAAACTGGCCAGACATATCGGCCTGGCCATAGCCGATTTCACCGCCGAGACGCCCGCAACCACTACTCGGGGGTTGCCACGTGGTTCGTGAGCCAGGCCGCAAGCAGCGTCGTCTCGCGTGCCGGATCAATACCGTGCAGTGCTCGCCGAGGGTCGTCAACAGGACGGCCACCTGCGGTCAGCCATGCCCAGGTGTCCCGAACCGTCTGTTCCAGCGGCCGGCATCGCAAGCCCATCCGATGCGAACGTGAAGCGTCCACCTGCCAGGTGTCCGCTGCCATGCGCCACAACGGCAACTCGGTCCACTCCCGTACGCCCTGGGAGTGCAACCAGTCGTCACCGGCCCATACGAATTCCGCTTCGCCGCCGGTTACGGTCCGGCAGGCGTCCAACATGCCGCCAAACGTGGCGTGTCCCGCAGGAGCCGCCACGTTGTATGTGCCGGAAGCCTGACGTCCGATGAGGTCCAATACGAACCGAGCGAGCTCCCGTACGTCCACCGGTTGAATCGGCCGACCGGATCGGCCGGGTGCCAGCATCCGTCCGCCACGGGCCACCCGTGACAGCCACCAGGTCAACCGTCCGCTGTACTCGCCCGGCCCGAGAATCACCCCTGGACGGATGATGAGCAGGCGATCCGGCGGAAGGTCGCGACGCAGAGCAGCCTCGGCACCAGCCTTCAACCGCCCGTACACTCCACGACCCCACTGCCATGCCCCCGGATCTTCGTCCGGATCACCTACCAGCAACGGTGACTCTTCTGTCACCGGAACTGCCGGCCAGTCCCGGTAGGCGCTCACCGAAGACACGAGCACATACCGCTCCGCATGTCCGACCAGAGCCCGAACACTGTCCCGCACCTGCGCGGGAACCACTCCGGGCACATCCACCACCGCGTCCCACGCTCCACGAGCGGCAAGGCGTGCCAAGTCCTCAGTGCTGGTCCGGTCACCGTGGACGACTTCAACTCCGGGACGATTGCCGCTACCGGTACGACTGAACGTCGTCACACGCCATCCCAAAGCGACGGCCGCATCCACCAACGCCCGGCCAACAAACCAGCCACCACCGATCACCAGCAGACGCACGCCCTGATGATGGCATTCACCCTGAACCTGGATCCGCCTGTCATCCCTTGTGGACACTTCGCGCAGCAGCAGCGAAGAGCGTTCGCCTTTTTCGCGCGAGGCGGTCTGTCAACGTTCGGTGTAACTCAGGGTTGAAGGGATTACTAGCGGCGACCGCAGAGTGTCAGACTGCCATGTATCGCGCACACGGTAACGCCGCGTATCGGAAGGATTTCATGAGTCCTCGGGCCGGTTGGCGGACACCGTCGCCGATCACGCTCGTGGTGGTGGGCGCCGTGTTCGCTCTGGTCGGAAATCTCGCTACCAACACCGTGCAGGTGTCGTGGCGGTGGTGGCCGGCGGTGGTGTGGTCCGTGACCGGGTTTCTGCTGGCCACATCGGCGGTAATGGAGGCGTGGTGGCGTTCGGCCGCTCCGGTGGCGGCGACTTCGGCCCGGGTCCTTGAGGCAAAAGACGTCCTGGCCGGTCTGGTCACCGAACAGTGGTCCGCCGAGGCCGCACTGCGGTCACTGGACGACCCATATCCCATACCGGTCCACTGGCGGCTTTCCGAGCTGGATGAGGCGACCGACCACGTCACCACCGGCTCGGCCGTCGAGGGGACCAGCGATAACATCGACCAGTTAGCCGAGGCGTTCCGGGCGCTGGACCGTCGCCGCCTGGTGATTCTGGGCGGGCCGGGGACCGGCAAGACGACACTCGCCCTACAACTGGTGCTTTACCTGCTGGCTTTCCGGCGCGACGACGAGCCTGTCCCGGTGCTGCTCTCCATCGCGGACTGGGACGTCCAGACGCATTCGCGGTTGCAGGACTGGCTGGCGGTCCGGTTGGGCCAGGACTACCCGGCCCTGCGGGCAACCACCCTGGGCGACAGCGCACCGCGTATCCTCGCCGCGCGCAGTCACCTTTTACCTGTACTGGACGGGTTGGATGAGCTACCCAGCCGTGCCCGCGCCCGGGTGATCGCGGCCCTGAACCGGTCGATGACCAGCGCCAACCAGGTGATCCTCACCAGCCGCACCGCCGAGTACACCGACGCCGTGCGCGAGGCCGCCGCCGCCATCACCTCGGCCGCTGTCATCCAGCCACAGCCGCTGTCCGCCGATGTCGTGGCCGGCTACCTGCGCCGGTGCCTACCCCGCCGGCCTGCCCCGGTCTGGGAGCAGATCCTGGCCGCCCTGAGCGCCGTGATGGCAACACCGACTGCGGTCGGTGCGCTGGCCGAGATAACCTCGACGCCGCTCGGGCTGTGGTTGGTACGTGCCGTCTACCTTGCACCCGGCGCCGACCCGTCCGTCTTGCTCGATCCTGACCGCTACCCAACCGCCGACGTCCTGCGCGAGCACCTGTTGGACCGCCTCATCCCGGCCCTCATCGCCACTCGGCCGCCAAGCGGTGATCCAGCCGAACCGTTCCGCCCTCGCCGCGCATGGGAGCCGACCCAGGTCCACCGCTGGCTCGGCTACCTCGCACATCAGCTCAACCGGACCCCCACCACGGACGGTCGCCCCGGCACCCGGGACTTCGCGTGGTGGCAGCTGGCCCGCCACAACCTCCACCCCGGCACAGTGCGGCTCGTCGCCGGGCTCATGGGCGGGCTCTTCGCCAGCTTCGAGAAAGGGCGGATGGCCGCATCCTGGGCTCAGGAGAGCCCTGGGTTCGCAGATATCCGGATAACCGGACGGATCCAACTGCTGTTTCGCCTCGTTATGGCGGGCATCCTGGGGCTGGGGCTGGTGACCGGCACCGTCGTCGGACTGGTCAGCGGCCTCGCGACCGTGCTGGGCACCAGTTCGAGGTCGGGCCTGGCCATCGGACTCGGTGCCGGACTCGTCGTCGGACTGGTGTCCGGATCCGTGAACGGCCTGGTGAACTGGGCAGAGACTCCGACACCGGCGGGGCGGGCCAGCACCCCGCTGACCAACTGGCGTGCCGACCGTGCGCTCAACCTCACGAGAAGCGTCACCGGGGGCTTCGCGGGCGGGCTCATCATCGGGCTCATGGTCCTGATCGTCTTCGGACTTGAGCTGACCCCCAGCCTTGGGTTCACCTCCGGAATCGGACCCGCGAGTGGCTTCCGGATCGGGCTTCCCGTCGGGCTCATATTCGGGCCCGTGTTCGGGCTCGTGGTCTGGCTCGTGTTCGGGTTCGGACTCGGGCTCGCTGCCGGACTCGTGCTTGGGGTAGTCGCAGGGCTGGCGACCGGGCTCGCGGCAGGTAGGCACCACGCCTGGATCGTGTATGTGATCGCCACCGCCCGGTTGGCGCGCGCTGGTCACCTCCCACTCCGACTGATGCGGTTCCTGGATGACGCGCACCGGCTGGGTCTGCTCCGCGCTGTCGGCCCGATCTACCAGTTCCGACACGCCGAACTCCAGGACCACCTCGCCCGCACCTACCGCCAGACCGGGCGGCGCCGGGGCGACATCCCCGCTCCGTGAACGGCAGGCGCCCTACGTCCCTCTCTTGCTGCTGAGGTAAGACAGACATGCCGCATGTCCGCGGATGCGTCACAAGCTTGACCCGAACTTACCGAGATGCTCGCCTTCGAGACGGTAGAAGAGCTTGGACTCCTTCACTGACAGGCCAAGGGAAGCGTAGAAAGCCCGCGCCCCGGCGGTGTCCCTGTCGGTGGTCCATTCCACGCGGGAACAGCCATGTTTGACGGCGATTTGGCAGACACTCTGCATCAGGAGCCGTCCTACACCGATGCGGCGGACGGCCTCCGAGACGTACAACTCCTTGAGATACAGCGATCGGGTCAGGCCGACCGCAGGCCACAGGAAGGAGTACGACGCGAAGCCGACCGGACGATCCGTGTCCCAGGCCAAAATGACATGGGCCGTCACTGGCGGCGTACCGAAGAGCGCTTCGCGGATCTGATGCACCCGCACGGTCAGCGAATCAAGCCGCGTTTCGCCGTAGAAACTGTCCATCTCCTGCGCCAAGACTGCGATCGCCTCGGCATGTGTCGACTCGGCGGGAATGACTGTGATCACGAGGCGGCTGATCCCCTTCTGACGAACCATCGCCCCCGCGCGGAGCGGTCGGCGCGGTGATCGTCGGTACGGTATGGGGGTGACTGCTGCGTACCTGGTGGTGCTGGGGGAGCGCGAGGCGATCGCCTGGGTGCTGCGTGAGCAGCGGATGGCCTTTCCCGCCACCAGACGCGCCGAGGTCAACCGCCTTGCCTCGGGCGACCGGCTTTTCCTGTACGCGACCCGGGGCGCCTGGCACAACCCCACCCGGGACCGGGGTCGGATCATCGGCACGGCCACTGTGGACTCTCCGGTCAGTGCCCTCGACGCGCCGCTGGAGATCGCTGGCATGACGTTCCACTCTGGATGCCGGCTGCGGATCGAGGGCGTGGTCCCGTACCTGGGCGGGGTCGAGTTGCAGCCGCTGGTGTCCCGCCTCGCCGCTTTTCCGAAACCTCACTCCTGGAGTGCCCACCTAC
>DASUSI010000114.1:0-7986 GCA_036375165.1 Micromonosporaceae bacterium
TCGGTGTAGTGGAGCGCCCGCACACAGTGGCACCCGAAGGACGGTACCTGGAGATTCGGTACGAGGACCTGGTCGGCAACCCGGGGAATACCCTGCGGAAGGTGACTGAATTCCTCGGAATTCGTTGGGACGATGCGCTTCTCCGGCACTCAGAGTTGCCACACTCCCTTTTCGACAATCCGTATGACCATCCCAGTGCCGAGGCCGCGACGCAGGCTTTGTCAACGGCCAAAGTGGGCCGTCACAAGCAGGAGTTGTCCACCGACCAGATCGCCAGGTTCGAGGCCCTCGCGGGACACGAGTTGACCCGGCTCGGCTACTCACTCACCACGTCAACCACCCGGCAGCAGCCCGCGTCGGCCTGAAAGGTGCGGAGATGTCCAGAGCGATTGTCATCGGTGCCGGACACAATGGACTGACCTGTGCGGCGTATCTGGCCCGGTCGGGCGTGGAAGTCACCGTCCTGGAACGGCGCGACATCATCGGCGGGGCGTGCGTCACCGAGGAACTCATGCCGGGGTACCGGTGCTCCACCGCCTCGCTGGTGACTTCGCTGTTCCGTCCGGAGATTGCCGCCGACCTGGACCTCGCGTCGCATGGCCTGGAGTTCATCCCCCGCAACCCGTCGGTGGTCGCACTGTTCCCGGACGGGCGGCACCTGTCGCTCGGCTCGGACGAGCGGGCGTGCATGGCGGAGATCGCCACGTTCTCCACCGCTGACGCGGCGGCCTACCCGGCGTACGGGGCGACGATGCGGCGGCTCGCGGGCATCATCGAACCGCTGCTGATGAACCCGCTGCCGGGCCTCGGCAGCAACGGCGCGGACGCCCGGGGCGCCGGGGCGGTGCTGAAGGAGTTGCTCCGGGGCGCGGCCGAGTTGCCCGGCGACGATCTGGTGCTGCTTCTGGAGGCGCTCACCGGCAGTGCCGCCGGCTTCCTGGAGCACTGGTTCGAGTCGGACGCGATCAAAGTTCCGCTGGTCATCGACGGGATCACCGGAGTCGACGCGAGCCCGTCCATGCCCGGCTCCGCGTACCTGATGCTCTACCACATGACCGGCGGCACCGAGGTGGGTCGGCCGGCGTGGGGTCAGGTCCGGGGCGGCATGGGGGGAATCACCGCGGCGCTCGCCTCGGCGGCTCGCGCCCACGGCGGCGTGATCCGGACCAGCGCGCCGGTCGCCCGGATCGTGGTCACCGCCGGCCGGGCCACCGGAGTGGTCCTGGAGTCCGGCGAAGAACTCACCGCGGACGTGGTGGTGTCGGCCGCCGACCCGTACCGGACTTTTGTCGGGATGCTGGAGGCGTCGGCGTTGCCGGCCAGGTTCCGACGCGCGGCCGAGAACCGGCGGTTCCACGGTGTGGCGATGAAGATGCACCTCGCGCTGGACCGGCTGCCCGAGGTGAACGGCTTCCCGGAAGGGCCGGGCCCGCAGCACAACGCGACCCTGCTGATCGCGCCGACGCTGGAGTACCTGGAGCGGGCGTACGCCGACGCCCGCGCCGGACGCCCGTCGGCCAACCCGCACATCGAGGCCACCATCCCCAGTGTGCTGGACCCGACGGTGGCCCCGGAGGGGAAGCACCTGATGGGCATCTACCTGCAGTACACGCCGTACCAACTCGCCGAGGGCTCCTGGGATGAGATCAAGGAGTCGTACGCGGACCGGGTGCTGGAATGCATGGAGGAATACCTGCCGGGTATCACCGAGTCGGTAGTGGACCGGTGCGTGCTCACCCCGGTGGACCTCGAGCGCAGGCTGGGCCTCACCGGCGGGGACCTCTACCACGGGGCGATGACACCGGACCAGCTGTTCTTCCTACGGCCGGGGGAGGGTGCGGCCAGCCACCACACGCCGGTCCCGGGGCTGTACCTGTGCGCCTCGGGGACGCATCCCGGCGGTGGCGTGTTCGGCGTGCCCGGACGCAACGGCGCTCAGACAGTGCTCGCGGATCTTCCGAGCAGCTAGCGGCAGGCGCGGAGAGGGGCGACCGGTGACCAGTGAGGACACACCCCCAGACTTCGGCCTCGTGTCGCCCTTGGCCATGCCACCCGACTCGCAGGTTCCGGAAGGGATCTCGGAGGGGTCCGACCCGGAGGAGTACGACCGGTACTTCCGGATCCTGCGAGACCAACCACGACTGCCCGACTGGACCCGGCACTGCCTGCGGGTGGAGGCGGATCTCGTGGCGGATCTCGACCGGAGCGGCCTGCCTGCCGAGGACCAGGGCCGGGTACTGGAAGGTCTGCTCGCGATCTACCGGGTGACGCTGGAGCGTTGGCTCGCCGCGGCTGAACTCGCGGAGTGCCATCACGACGCCCAGCCACCACCGGACGAGGGTTCCGAGGATGAGGAGGGGCCGCCATGACCAGAGAGGTGGACCGGCTCACCAGGTCACAGCGGGAAGCGATCATCCGATGGAAACTCGGCCACCATGTCTTCCACCTGATGCTGGCCACGATGAACACCCGACTCGGTGAGGCGACCCGGGCGCTGGTGGCAGGGGAGTGGACGACGACCCGTAGCGCCCTGGTCGACCTGGCACGCCTGTACGACGCCGCCACCTCGGCGATGCGCTACGCCGCGGACTTCCCGCGCCGGGAGTACGAGGTCCTGGTCCGGCCCTCGATGATGCCGCCGTTCGCCAGCGTGGGGTTCTCAGGAGTCCACAACACCGAGCACGCCGCGATGCTGGCCGCGCTGCGGCGACTTCGCGGCCTGTACCGGGAACGGCAGGCAGCGGTGCCGGAACCGGTGGGCGCGGCGTGGCGGCAACTACTCGCCGCCCAGCGCCGGAACCGGAACAACCACATGTTCGTGTGCCGGCGGTTCGTCGACGGCGGTACGTCGTTGCTGCAGGAGTACTACGCGATGCAGCGCAAGGCCACGGAGGCGTCGGGCGACCCGGGCGGGCGACCGTCGGCCAGGTCGTGCCGCGACCGGGTCGCCACAACGAAGGAGTGACAGGAGATGATCTGGGTTCTGGAACTCTGGTACCTCAAGCCGGAAGTCGACAACATCACCGAAGCGATGCAGGAGATGGACGACCTGCTCGGCCCGGCGGCACACGCCGACGAGGGCTGGTGTGGTCACGCCCGGTTCTTCGCGCAACTGGGCGACGCGAGCCGGGGCATGATGCTCTACCCGTGGCGATCGCTGGAACTGCATGAGCGACTGGCCCGCGACGAGGAGCCGAAACTGGCGGCGTTCTACGAGAAGTACTGCACCCGACCGCGCGAGATCCACCGCTACACGGAGCTTCCGGTCGATGTGGACGGTCACGACCACCACCCCGCCGCGGCCGGTGGTGGGACAGCGTCATGAGCCAGGCGCACGCCACCGCGGCCCTGGTGACCGGGGGCTCCCGCGGCATCGGCAGGGCGATCTCGATGGCGCTGGCCGACGCCGGGTGGGTCGTCGCGGTGAACTACCGGTCGGCTGCCGACGCCGCCAACGAGGTGGTGCAGCACATCGAGTCGCGGGGTGGGACAGCGGTCGCGGTGCCCGGCGACGTGACAGATCCGGACGCCGCGGCCTCGGTGGTGTCGGCCGCCGAAGGGCGACTCGGGCCGCTCGGCGTACTGGTGAACAACGTCGGCGAGTTCCGCCTGGCACCACTGGGGGCGATGTCGTACCAGCAGTGGCGCGAGGTCATCGACTCCAACCTGTCCAGTGCGTTCCTGATGAGCCACCTGGTGCTGCCCGGCATGCGGCGGCGGCGGTACGGCCGGATCGTGAACATCGGGCTCGGCCCGGTGCACCTGGTCCGCGCGGCGCCGAACGTGGCCGCGTACGCCGTCGCCAAGACCGGTGTCGTGGTCATGACGATGAGCCTGGCGGCCGAGGAGGCGGCGCACGGCATCCTGGTGAACTGCGTGTCCCCGGGCCTGATCGACAACGGGTTCCTGCCGCCGGAGCAGGCGCGCTGGATGCACAAGCGAGTGCCGATGGGCCGGCTGGGGAATGCCGACGAAGTGGCCCGCGCGGTCGTCTTCCTGGTTTCCGACCAGGCGTCGTACGTCTCCGGAGCGAATCTCACGGTCTCCGGCGGGTGGGACTGGTTCAACCGGCCGACCGACCACGACGGCGATGTGACCGGACTATTCCTGGACGGTGACGAGGTATGACAACGCAGCAGCAGCAGGTACCGGCCGCCCGGAAGCTGACCCTGACGACCGGTACGGCGTTCGCGGCGCTGTGTCTGATCTGGGGCTCCACGTACCTGTTCATCAAGATCGGTGTGGCCTACTGGCCGCCGGTGCTGCTCGCCGCGACCCGCAACCTGATCGCCTGTGTGGCCGTCGTGCTGGTGCTGGCCGCCGCGGCGGTGGTGTGGAAGCACTCCCGGCCGCTGCCCGGCGCGCGGAGCTGGCTGCCGCCAGCGGTGTTCGCGGTCCTGCAGGGTACGGCGTTCGCGTTGATCTTCTGGGGGGAGCAGTACATCAGCTCCGGTCAGACCGCGGTCCTGATCGCGGCGAACCCGATCATGACGTTGCCGCTGACCCGATTCTGGCTCAAGGAGCCGTTGCAGCGGCGGCATTACCTGGCGGTGGCGCTCGGCGTGGTGGGGGTCGTGCTGGTGGCCGGCACCCGTGAAGGGGCAGGGTTCGAAGGCAGCAGCGGGATACGTCTCGCGGCACAGCTCGGTGTCCTGCTCGCGGCGTTCTGCTATGCCTTCTCCCTGCTGTACAGCCGCAAGTACATGAAGGGCGACAAGTACCTCAACACGGCGATCCATCTCGGCACGTCCGGCTTGTACCTGCTGGTGCTTTCCCTGGTGCTGGAGCCGTCGGGCAGCGCACGGGTCGAGTGGACCGCGATGAGCGTGGTGGCGTTGCTGTACCTGGCCCTGCTCGGGTCCGCGCTGGCGTACTGGCTGCTGTTCTACCTGATCGAGAACCTGGGGCCGGTGGAGGTTTCGTACAACACGCTGGTCAGTCCGGTGGTCGCCGTGCTGCTCGGGGTGGTCGTGCTGGGCGAGCCGCTCACCTGGATGATCGTGCTGGGCACGGCGGCGCTCGCCGCCGGCATCTGGTACGTGGTCCGGCCGCGGCCCGGGGACCAGTGAATCCGGGATGGCGGTGCCGACCACGCGGTGGGGAGCTGAATGGCCGGGGGCGCTCGCCGGCCGGCCGGACCTGATGATCCCCGGTCCGGCCGCGCTGCACGACGACACGCTCGCCATCCTCGGGTCACCGATGCTGGCGCACTACGGCGGTGACTGGCCCCGGATCCACGGCGAGCTGGTCGCGGCCACCGGGACCCTGTTGGGCTGCGAAGGACCGTACCTGCTGCCCGGCACCGGCAGTGCCGGCCTGGACGCCGCGCTGTTCAACCTGTTCGAGCCCGGCCAACGGGTGGTGGTGCCGGACACCGGATACTTCGGAGCCCGGCTCGTCGACATGGCTCGGGTCCATCGGTTGGACGTGGTACGGGTCCCGGTGCCGGTGGGCCAACCCGTGGCGCTGGACCGGGTCGCGGACGCGCTGTCTGGCGCGGTGCACGGCCTGTTGTGCGTACACGTGGAAACCTCCACCGGGGTACGCCATCCAGTCGCCGAGATGGCCACGCTCGCCGGGCCGGAGGTGGCGGTGGTGGTGGACGGGATCGCCTCGGCGGGCGGTGAGGCGTTCACAGTGGACGGGTCGGGGGTGGACCTGTTCGTCACCGCGTCGCAGAAGGGCCTGGAAGGACCACCCGGAGTCAGCATCCTGGCCCCTTCGCCGCGCGGTCGGGCGCGGATCGAGGCCCGCTCCGATCCCTGCCGGTCCTGGTACTTCGACCTGCGACGTTGGGACGAGCACCGGACTCACGATGCCTGGGAACCGCACCCGGTGACCATGCCGACCACCGTCCTGATCGCGTTGCTGGACCGGATCCAGCGGATTCTTCAGGCCGGACGGTACGCCTGGGTTGGCCGGCGGGCCGCACTCGCGGCCCGGGTCCGGCGTGGCTTTCTCGAGCTGGGGTACGCCCCGGTGGCCGCGCCAGGGCACCAGGCGAACCTGGTGGTCGCCGCCTGGACCGATGACCCGGACCGGCTCGCCGACCGGGTGCTGCGCCGAGCCGGGATCATGATCGGACGCGGCCTGGGGCCCACCGAGGGCCGCGCCATCCGGATCGGTCTGGTCGGCCGTAACGCCACCGATGAGATGGTGAACCGACTGCTGGGTGCCATGGCGACTGACGAGGAGGCCGGATGACCGGACACATGACGTCCGACGAGTTCCGCCGGTACGGATACCAGGTCGTTGACTGGGTGGCCAGCTACTGGGAGGAGATCGAGAAGTATCCGGTGGTGCCCCCGGTGGCCGCGGGCGATGTGGCGGCGGCGCTGCCGGGCAGCGCACCTGAGCGGGGCGAGCCGTTCGAGGCGTTGCTGTCCGACCTGGACCGGGTGGTGATGCCCGGCACGACGCACTGGCAGCATCCGTCGTTCTTCGGGTATTTCCCGACCAGCACCAGCGGCCCGAGTGCGCTCGCCGACCTGGTCGCCGCCGGGCTCGGCACCCAGGGAATGTTGTGGTCGACCAGTCCGGCCTGCACCGAGGTCGAGACCGTGGTGCTGGACTGGCTTCGGCAACTGATCGGCCTGCCCGAAAGGTTCTCACCGGCCGGCTCCGGCGGCGGCGTCATCCAGGACACCGCTTCCTCCGCGACCCTGGTGGCGACCCTGGCAGCGTTGCACCGCGCCAGCGGCGGGCGCTGGAACACCGACGGCCTCACCGACCGGTACGCCGTCTACGCCTCGGCCGAGGCGCACTCCTCGGTGCAGAAGGCGGCCCGGATCGTGGGTCTGGGAGACGCAGCGGTACGCCATGTCGAGGTCGATCCAAAGACCCTCGCGTTGCGTCCGGACCGGCTGCGGGAGCGGATCGCCGTTGACCGCGCCGCCGGGGTCGTACCCGCCATCGTCGTGGCGACCGTCGGCACCACCTCGACGACCGCGATCGACCCGGTGCCCGCGATCGCCGACGTCTGCGCCCAGCAGCGGATCTGGTTGCACGTTGACGCCGCGTACGCCGGCACGGCCGCGATCTGTCCGGAGTTGCGGTTCACCCACGTGGGCGTGGAGCGGGCCGACAGCTACTGCTTCAACCCGCACAAGTGGTTGCTCGTCGGGTTCGACTGCGACGCGTTCTGGGTGGCGGACCGGGCGGAGCTGATCCGTACCCTGTCGGTGCTGCCGGAGTACCTGCGTAACGCGGCCACCGAGTCCGGCGCGGTGATCGACTACCGGGACTGGCAGGTGCCGTTGGGTCGGCGGTTCCGCGCTCTGAAGCTGTGGTGGGTGCTGCGTTGGTACGGCATCGAGGGGTTGCGCGAGCACGTCCGCCGGCACGTGGGGCTGGCTCAGGAGTTTGCCGGGTGGGTACGTGCCGACCACCGTTTCGAGATCGTCGCGCCGCACCCGTTCGCTCTGGTGTGCTTCCGGCTGCGCGGCCGCGACGGCGAGCCGGAGCGCGGCGCTGACGACCGCAACGCGGAACTGTTGCGCCGGCTCAATGAGACCGGTGCCCTGTTCTTGACGCATACCAAGGCGCGCGACCGCTACGTCCTGCGGATGGCGATCGGCACGGTGACCACCGAGCGCCACCATGTCGAGGCGGCGTGGCAGCGGATCCAGGCCGAGGCCACGCGGCTGGTCAGTTGACCGCAGGTCACTCGTTGGCGGGGCGCTCCTGGACCGCCCAGCCGTTGCCGTCGGGATCTTCGAAGAAGATGAACGAGTTCCAGCGGCCACCCCGCCCCGGGACCCGGTTCGCACCCTCGTAGTGCTGGATCTCGCTGACGTTGACGCCGTGCTCGACCAGGTGAGCGCGTGCGGCTTCGATGTCCGTGACCACGAGCTGCATGCCCTGCGCCGATCCGGGTGCGGTGTTCACGGTTCCCGTGCCGATGGCGATGGAGCACCCCGAGCCCGGAGGTGTCAGTTGCACGATCCGCATCTCGTCGCTGATCCGGGTGTCGTGGTCCACCGTGAA
>DASUSI010000115.1:0-11361 GCA_036375165.1 Micromonosporaceae bacterium
GTGCCCGGCCGGTTGGCCGGGCACCACGTCGCGGCAGGGGCGGGCGGTCAGGCCGACCGCCGCGGCGAAGAATCCGGGTAGTAACGATCTCGCCCTGAAAAGGCGCACCGAAACCAATCCCGAACCTCGGAAAAGCGGCGGGCGCTTACCAGCGGGCCACCGGCTCCGGTGTGGCAATTCTGTTGAGGAATCGAAAATCCGCGCCGGAATCGAAGGCTCTCAGAGCCAGCCGCGTTTCGCGGCCTGCAGCGCCGCCTGGAAGCGGGTCTGGGCGCCGAGATGCCGCATGAGCTGGGTGATCCGGCGAGTGACTGTACGCTCCGTGACACCGAGCGCCCGAGCCGTCGCGCGGTCCTTCATTCCGGCGGCCAGCATCGCGAGCAGCTTGCGGTCCTGCTCGTCGGGAGCGTCGAGCTGCGTGGCCTTGTCTTCGTCATCCGGTGGCACGGGGGTCGCCGCGAGCGGAGTCGCCCCATCCCAGAGCATGTCGAAGCAGGTGACCAGGATGTCCAGCAGCGGTGAGGGGTGGATCAGGATCCGGGCACCGGTCTCCACGTCCGAGCGGCCGAGCGGGATCATCGCGGTACGCCGGTCCACGATGATCATCTTGTGGTGCACGTCCGGCATCGCGCGGGCCTCCTCTCCGGCACTGATGTCAGCCAGGATCTGGTCCATCCGGTCGGGGATCTCCAGTGTTGGCGCATGATAAATCGCCCGGTAACGGACGCCGCGTCGCATCGCCTGCCGCTGCTCCGGGTTCTCCGCCGGGCCCCCGGTGAGGTACGGCGGGCAGTCGACGATGCAGACCTCCTGCTCCGCGCCGAGTTGGATCCGTGCCAGGTGCGCCAGCACCGCGGCGCTGCCCTCCACCAGTTCCACCAGGTCGGCGGGACCGCCCCGGGGCGGGTCGGTCATCGCCATGGTCAGCTCCCGGGCGTATGCCCGCAACCGCTCCAGTTCCTCCTGCCGGCGCAACGCAAGCGCGTCGATCGCGAGGTCCGGCGGGGCCGGCATGTACCGGGCCGGGGACGTGGTGGCGATCCGGGTCACCAGCCCCGCCTCGCCGAGGTTGGCCAGTGCCCGGCGGACCCGGATCACGGTCAGTGACAGTGCCTCCGCGAGCTCCGGGGCCGACAGCCGGGGATGGGCCAGCAGTTGTTGGTACGCGAGGCTCTCGTCGGCCCCCAGACCAACGGGCTGCAACATTGGCTCCATGTTCCCTGGACCCTAGCACCGTTGACCGACAGCGGACGATGTCGGAAAGCCGAAGTTCCACCATTGCGGCATCGCGCCTAGCGTGAATGTGAGCCGGCCCGCGCGCCACCCCTCGAGAAAGTTGGAATCTCCCCATCCGCGCGGGCCGGACATTCTTGTGCTTTTCCGTTAAGGAGGTTTTCCCGTGAGGAAACGCATCGTGCTGGGCGGGCCCGTCACTCTCCTCGTCGGCCGACGGCCGGCATGACTGACGTACATGATTTACCGCAGATGTCGGTAACTGGACGCGGTTCATCCGAATGCAGCCAGGTA
This sequence comes from Micromonosporaceae bacterium, assembly GCA_036375165.1. Classification (GTDB taxonomy): domain Bacteria; phylum Actinomycetota; class Actinomycetes; order Mycobacteriales; family Micromonosporaceae; genus WHSM01. Next base: position 1,528 of record DASUSI010000115.1, read on the forward strand.
AGAAGAACTCGTCTGATGAAACGAGCCGCATACCGTTCCGGAAACGAGTCCTTCCCTCAGGCAGTCGGACGAGCTGACCGGTCAGGGAAGATGCTGGCGGATCTGGCCCAACAGGTCGGCTGAGGACAGGTACATCGACGGGTATTCGCCGTACCAGCGCTGGACGCCACCGGCGTCGATCAGCACGAAGCTGTGTCCCGGCAGCCCTTCGTGCATGCCCTTGCCCAATGTGCCGTATGCCGCCGACACCGTGCCGTCGTCGATCAGGAATGGGGTGCGTACCCCGTTGGCGGCCATGTCGGCCCGGATCTGTTCGGCGGTGTTCATCACGATCGGCAGGACGGTGACGTTCGCTGCGTCGAACCGGTCGGCGTTACGTTCGATGTCGACCATCTGCTGCAGGCAGGACTGGCAGCCCGCGCCTTCACTGAAGTACAGGACGATGTTCTTGCCGCGCAGGTCGGCCAGCCGCACCGTCCCGCCGCTGGTGTCCGTGAGGGTGAAGTCCGGGGCCGGACGGCTGGTGGCCTCCGACGTGTCGCGGGCGCTCCACAGCGCCGCCGTGATCAGCACGACCACACCGGTGAGCATGGTGGCCCACAGCAGCAGCCGGCGACGCCGCTCGGTACGGGCACGTACCGCCCGCTCGACCTGCTTGGCGTTCGCCCGATCGCGACGAGTCGCGCGCTGGCGGGCTGGGTGCTGAGTGCGTGACGCCGGTGGCCGGTGGGCTGTCCTGGTGCTCATCGCGGGATCTCCTCGTGTTCTGCGGTGCAATGCGGCTCTCGGGTGGCCGGTTGTTCGGCGTGTCGCCGGTCGGTGAGCGTGGCCCATACGAAGCCAGCCGCGATCGCCAGCACCGCGAGGCCGAGAACGGGTTCGGGAACCGGTGCCAGCCACTGCTGTACCTGCTCGAACCGCTGGCTGAGCCAGCGCCCGACAGCGGCCTGGAAGCCCGGACCGGCCGTCATCGTGTCGGCGCCGGCCAGATAGATCACGAACCCGCCCATCACGGCGAAGCCCACCGCGACCGCCAGGTTGACGGTGTTCGTGGTCAGCGTGCGGCCGGCGAGCCGGAGCCGGACCGGCCGGGCCTTCAGCCACGACTTCTCACGCGGCCGGAGCCGGTCCCAGACCAGGGCCATCACGAACAGCGGGAACGTCATGCCGAGCACGAACGCCAGGCCGAGCAGGGTGCCGCCGACCGGGGATCCGGCCAGGGCGGACAGGGTCATCACCCCGGCGAGCACCGGTGCGCAGCAACTGGACGCGATGCCGGAGAACACACCCAGGGCGAAGAAGCTGCCGGAGTCCCCCTGGCGGGTGTCCGGGGGGTGCAGGAAGCCGGGCAGGCTCCACATGTGTCCGGACAGTGAGTACGCCGCGAGCAGCAGCATCAGCGCGCCGCCCGCGTAGTAGAGCGGAGCGTGGTACTTGGCGATGGCTCCGGCGACCAGGCTGATCCCGAGGGTTATCGGCACCATGATCAGTGCGAGGCCGGCGGCGAACACGAACGTCAGCGGCAGCAGCCGCCACCGGCGGTTCTTCACGGCGGCGGCCAGGTACGAGGGGGCGAGGAACACGATGCAACAGGGGGCGAACAGCGCCACCATGCCGGCGAAGAACGCGGCGAGCACGCTGCCGGTGGTCAGTAAGGTCATCAGGCACTCACCGCGGTACGAGCCGCCAACCGGGCGCGTAACTTGCGGCGTGGCAGCCGTCCGGCGCTGAAGAAGACCCCGTCCACGAGCACCAGGGGAAACATCGCCGGTCGGTGAGCGCCGACCAGCGCCTGACCGGTTTCGGTGTCGAGATCCAGCACCTCCACCCGGATCGGGTATGTCCGGTTCAACTCGGTGAGCGCGTCATGGGCGTCAGCGCACAGGTGGCAGGCGGGTGTCCGTACCACCGTGATCGTCGGAATCGGCATCCTGGGCTCCCGTGAGCTTTTCCGTGGGACGTCCCAAAGCTGCCCGCCAGGGATGAGGAACCCCGGAGGTTTCTGTGAAGGTTCGATGAAACCGGAGGGTGCGGTGCCGAGCCGGCAGGATGGGGACATGAGTACCCGTGTGCTGGTGGTTGACGACGAGCAGAGCCTCGCCAAGGTGGTGGCCAGCTATCTGGAACGCGAAGGCCACGAGGTGACCTGCGTCTTCGACGGCCCGGCCGCGGTCGACGCCGCGCGGCGGCAGTTGCCGGACGTGGTGGTGTTGGACCTCGGCCTACCCGGGCTGGACGGTATCGAGGTGTGCCGGCAGTTGCGCACCTTCACAGACTGCTACGTGGTGATGTTGACCGCCCGCAGCGACGAGGTGGACAAACTGGTGGGACTCGGTGTCGGTGCTGACGACTACCTCACCAAGCCGTTCAGCCCCCGGGAACTGGTCGCCAGGGTCCGCGTCATGCTGCGCCGGCCGCGCGATGGCGCTGCCGGCCCGGTGCGCGAGGAGTCGCCGCGCAGCTTCGGGCCGCTGCGGGTCGACGTCGCCGCGCGGGAGGTCCACGTGGACGGCGTACCGGTCGCGCTGACCCGTACCGAGTTCGACCTGCTGGCGGCCTTGTCCGCGCGGCCGAGGCTGGCGTTCTCCCGCCGGGCGCTGATCGACGCGGTGTGGGGTGACGACTGGGTCGGCAATGAACACCTGGTCGACGTACACATCGGACATGTGCGCCGCAAGCTGGGTGACGACCCGGCCGCGCCCCGGTTCGTCCGCACCGTCCGGGGGATCGGCTACCGGATGGGGGAGGGCTGATGGCCGGGGGATGGCTGCGACCTCGGCTGGGCCTCGCGGGCAGGTTGTTCGCGGCTCAGGTCCTTGTCCTGCTGGCTGGGGCGCTGACCCTGGGGCTGGTCGCCACCGCGGTGGGTCCGGCGATCTTCCACGACCACCTCCGGCAGATCCCGGGACACGTTGACGCCGGGGCCGCCCAGCACGTCGAGGAGGCGTACGCCTCGGCCAGCGCCGTGTCGCTCGGCGTCGCCGTCATCGCCGCGCTCGTCGCGGCGCTCGCTGTCAGCGGGTACGTGGCCAGACGGGTGGCCCAGCCGGTCGGGCAACTCGCGGCCGCGGCGACCGACCTGACCGGGGGCGACTACGGGGTACGGGTCTGCGCCCCCGGCCTCGGTCGTGAGTTCGACACGGTGGTGGCGGCGTTCAACGCGATGGCGGTCCGACTGGCCGATGTCGAAGCCACCCGCCGCCGGCTGCTCGCCGACCTGGGCCATGAGCTGCGTACCCCCGTGGCGACGATCGAGGCGTACCTGGACGCCGCCGAGGACGGTGTCGCGGTTGATGACGAGGACACCTGGGGGGTGCTGCGTACCCAGACCACGCGATTGCGGCGGCTGGCCGAGGACATCGCCGCGATCTCCCGGGCTGAGGAGCACCAGCTCGATGTGTATCCGCAACGGGTTGCCGTGGCCGATCTCGTCGGTAGTGCGGTGGCGGCGGCGCGGCCAGGTTACGCGGCGAAAGGAGTGACGCTGCGCGAGCGGGTCGGTGCCGAACCAGCCGATGTGGACGCCGACCCGGAACGCATGGCGCAGGTGCTGGGCAACCTGCTGGACAACGCGCTACGCCACACCCCGCCCGGGGGGCAGGTGACAGTCGCCGCCGACGGTGACCACACCGGGATCCGGTTCACGGTCAGCGACACCGGGGAGGGCATCCCCGCCGAGCACCTGCCGCGCGTTTTCGAACGCTTCTACCGCGTTGACGCGGCCCGCGACCGTGGCCGTGGTGGTTCCGGCATCGGGCTGGCGATCGTACGGGCCATCGTCTCCGAACACGGTGGCCAGGTCACGGCCGACAGCGCCGGGTCCGGTGCCGGGGCGACCTTCACGGTCTCGCTCCCGGCCGCCGGCCAGTCGCCGCGCTGAGAGCGCTGGTCGGGGAGGCTCGGCTTCAGGCCGGTTTGACGGCGAACAGGCCGGTGCCGCCGCGGGTGGCGTCGGCGAACCGGTGGCTGACCACCGGGTACCGGCCCGGTTCGGCGAAGCTGAACTCGACGAACCCGCCCTGCGACGGAGCGAGGTCCAGCACCTGGGCGCCGCCGCGGGTCGCGTCGTCGGGGCGCAGCAGGTAGCCGCCGTCTTTCCACACCGTGTCGAACACGGTTCCCACGACGTGGAAAGCACTCGGCGCGGACGGACCGGCGTCGAGCACCCAGATCCGTACCCGCTTGCCGGCGGTGGCGGCCAGCGGCGAGAAGCGGTACTGACCGGCGTAGCCGTTGAACGCGATCGCGTCGTACTCGCCCCGGTAGAGCTTCCCGAGCTTTGCCAGCCCCGCCTGCGGGCCGAGTGCGAGTTCTGACTGGACGATCAGGAACTCGGAGTCCACCGTGGACAGCTTCGGCGGGTCGATGACGATCGCCCCGTACATGCCGTTGCCGATGTGATGCAGTGCCGGGGCGCTGCCGCAGTGGTACATGAACGCTCCGGCGCGTTTCGCCACGAAGGTGTACGTCGTGGTCTCGCCCGGCTTGATGGTCCGCATCTTCGCGTCCGGGGCGACCTCGGAGGCGTGGAAGTCTATTGAGTGGCCGGTGGATCCCTTGTTGACCAGGGTGACGATGAAGGTGTCGCCGACCCTGCCGCGCAGCACCGGGCCGGGGGCCGTGCCGTTGTACGTCCAAGCCCGCTGCCGTACTCCCGGCGCGACCTCGACGACCCGTTCGGTGACGGTCAGGGTCACCCGGTGCTCCCGGCCGGACGGTGCCTTGTCGAGTCCGGCGTCCCGGGCCTTGAACCCGGCGGCTGGTTTCGCGTTCGGGTCGTACGTCGCGGGAGCGCCTGTGTTGCCGACGTGGCCGCCGTGGTCGTGACCGTCCTCGGTGTCCAGGTCCGGGTCGTCCTGGCCGTGTGCGTCGCCGTGCGCGGCTTCGGCGTGCCCGCCGCCATCCTGGCCGGGGCCGCTGGTGGCCGTCGCGCCGATCCCGTACGCCCCACCGGCCAGCAGCAGCGCGCTGAGCGCCCCCGTGGTGATGATCCATGACTTGCGCATCCGTCGTCCTCCGACCGCTGGGAAACCGTCGGAACCGACCGTGCCGGATGGTGACGAAGCTTTGCCCCGGAAACCATGAAGGTTTACTGAAGGGTTCGGCTGTCTTCAAAAATGATCGCTGTTCGCACGTGGCGTGACTCCTCGGCATAAGGGAGTCACGCCACGTGTGGATGCTAATGCGGATCGATCCATGTCCCGCCGGGGGGCTGCTGCGCTGTCACCGCGCCGCCGCCCGTGGGTCTGATGTCGTTCGGCGGTGCTGTGGCTCCGATCAGTGCGCAGAGTGATATCACCGCTATGCAAACGCATAGTCTCAGCGTCATCGCGATGACTCTACTCTGGACTGTACGTGGCGGTCTCACCAGGCCAGTGTCACGGTGACAGCCTCGTCGAGTCGGAGCTGTGGCCCTGGCATCGAAGTTACATCATGACCACATAGTGTGCTGGCGTTCATCCATCCGGGCAAGGCTAGGGCGCTCCCGCGTGGCTCGGTAGGGCGCGGCGCTGGACGGAATCCCGGATGCCGGGGTGGACCGAGCGGCGCACCGTACTCTGGCCGGTCGTGGTTCATCCATTGGAGACCGTCGCGGTGGCTGTCGGTGTCTTCGCCGGCACGAACGTTGACGATCTGATCATGCTGGCCATCCTGTTCGGGTGGTTCAAGACGAGCCGCGTGTCCAGGCGGTGGCAGGTATGGGCAGGACAGTACGCCGGTATCGGTGCGCTGGTGGCCGCGTCGACAGCCGCCGCCCTGGGACTGGCCGCAGTGCCGGACCGGTGGGTGGGACTGCTCGGCCTGTTCCCGTTCGGCCTCGGTGTCCGCGCCCTGTTCCGGACCATCCGTACCCGCGGACAGCATGCTGAGGCTCGGCTGGTGGTGGCCTCGGGGGTGTTCTCGGTCGCCGGCATCACGATCGCCAACGGGGCGGACAACATCGCCGTCTACACACCAATGCTGCGCACCATCGGGTTGACCGACAGTCTGATCACCATCGCGGTGTTCGGTGTTCTGACCGGGCTGTGGTGCGCCGCTGGTGACTGGCTGGGCTCGCATCCCGCCATCACCGGCAGCATCGATCGGTACGGGCACTGGATTGTGCCGGCCGTGTTCATGGCTTTCGGCGCCATGATCGTCATGGGGTCCGGCGTGGTCGATCTGCTCGCCGACCTGGCCCGTCCGTAGCGGAGTCATGGTCCTCGGCGCGTGGCAATGGCCGCGAGACGGCTGCTCTTGGTGTTCGTGAACGGTTTGCATCGCAGGAGCAGTCCAGCGGCAGGTTCCCTGCCGAGACCCGATGCCCTCTGGCAGTCCCCTGTGACGTGCAGTACTGCGAGGTCGTCACGATGACGACGAGTGGGACGAGCCGGAACCGGACGTTGCGACCGGTGAGGCGAGGCGGTTTCGGATCCTGCGCGCTCTCGTGTCGGACGGATCCAGTGTCCGCAACTCCTCCGTCCATACCTTCCTGGCTTGTTCGGGTTCACCTGACGCGACGAGTGCCTCGGCGAGGGCATCCAGCGCGCGGACTCGACGTCCGGAGTCTCCGGTCTCCAGACACGTCTCCGCGACCCGGCGGAGGTCCTTGATGGCAGGTGCGGTGTGCCCCTGCTGTCGCCGAGCGGTAGCTCTCGTGATCAGGGCATCGCACCAGGTCACCTGGTCCATGGTTTTCCGGCTCAACTCCAGCGCCAACTCCGCGTGTCGCAGTGCGAGCGGGAAGTCGCCGGTTGCCAGGTGAAGCGCGGCCAACTCGGCGTGAGTCGCGCCCTGCCCCCGGAGATGCCCGATCCGCTCCCGGATGGCGAGCGCTTCCCGGTGGTGGCTGAGCGACTCGGCGTGCCGCCCCATATGTCGGTACGCCTTCCCGAGCCGGTGCAGACTGTAGGCCACGCACGGGAGATTTTCGACATCGCGGGAGATCTTGAGGGCCTGCTGGTACAGGTCCAACGCCGCGGTGAAATTGCCGCGCTTGACATTGATATTCCCCAAGTTGTGCATCAGGGTCGCTTGTGCCATGCGATGGTTCAGTGTGCCGGCGAGTTGGATGCCCTCCTGGTAAAGGACGGTGGCCCGGTCGTAGTTACGGAAACTGTGGAAGGCGACGCCGAGGTTGTTCAGGGTCCCGAGCACTCCCACCAGGTGGCCGATTTTTCTGGCTGAGGCGAGTGCGGTCTCGTTGCATTCCAGTACGTCGTCCTGGCATCCGTACCGTTCGAAGACCTCGTGCACCGCGCCGGGTATCTGCCAGGCGCGGTTGTGGAAACCGTGTTCGGCCGCGCACCGGGTGGCGGCTGTCAGGTTCCCGCGTTCCTCCCGGCACCAGCGCATCGCGGCCGTGTCGTCCTCGAAGGTGATCGGCTCGACCCGGTAAGCGGTGGGTAGGTCGGGGACCGGCGTTCGTTGTGGGGCGAGCTGGACAGCGGCGTTCGTGGCGGAAAGCAGATACCAGTCGAGCATCCGCTCAATCGCCTGGTGCCTCTGCTCGGCGGTTTCTTCACCACGGGTGCAGTCGGCCGCGAAAGAGCGGAGGAGATCGTGGAACCGGTACCGGCCCACCGAATCATGTTCGAGCAGGTTGGCTCTTGCCAGACGCTCGAGCAGGTCTTCGGCCCCGATGTTGTCGACATCGCACAGCGCGGCAGCCGCGCCGACACTGACACTGACCCCAGGGTGCAGGCTGAGCAGGCGGAACATTCGAGCGGCCTGGCCCTGTAGAGCCCGGTACGAGTACGTGAACGCGGCCCGGACACTGGCGTCCTCGTCGTCGGTCCCGTGCCCCGGTGCCAGGAGGCAACGCCGAATCTGTTCGACCAGGTCAAAGAGCCGGGCCCGGGGACGCTCGGCAGCGTGCTGTCCGATAATTCGCAGGGCCAGGGGCAGCCCTCCGGACAGGTCCGCGAGCGCGAGCAGCGCATCGTGCTCGGATTCCGCACGGCCGGTGCCGATCATTCCTTTCAACAGCGAGGCTGATTCCTCCGGACCGAGCGGGGGCATCGTGATGCTGTGGACGCCTTCCCGGATGGTGAGTCCCTTGAGCCGGGTTCGGCTTGTTATCAGCACGGCACAGTCGGCGGTCGCGGACAACAGCGGGCGAACCTGCGCGGCGTCGTAGGCATTGTCCAGCAGGATCAGGATCCGACGGCCGTCCAGTAACTGGCTCAGGCGTTGCCGGCGCTGGTCTTCACCGAAAGGCATCAGGTCGCCGTGGGCTCCCAGCGCGCTCAACAGCCTGCCGAGCGCGTCGTGGGTTCCGATCGGGGGAGTGGGTCCGTACGCCCGCAGATCCAACTCCTCCTGGCCACCCGGGAACAGTTCCCGGTGCTGATGTGCCCAATGTCGGGCGAGTGTCGTCTTGCCGATCCCTGGCATACCGTCGATGGCGACGACGCCTCCCGCCGAGCCGGGACCCGTCAGGATGGCGTCCAGTTTGGCGAGCAATTCTCCGTGGCCGGTGAAGTCATGGATGTCGCGCAGCGGGTAACGCGGGGGTAGGTGCGGTTCCGGCTGGTGTCGCCGGTTGCCGATCCGTCGGTAGGCGTCGTTGACTTCACGGCCCGGTTCCGAGCCCTGTTCCCGCATCCAACGGCGCCGAAAATCCAGGTAGAAGGGCGTCACGTCGGCGCCGCGCCCGGCACCGTCCAGGGCGGTCATCCACTGCCGGGCGATTGTCTCGTCAAGGTCGTGTTCCTCGAACAGCGGACCTATCCTGGCAAGGACTGTCTGGTATTCGCCGAGCGCGAGGAGGGCGTCGAACAGGCGCTTGTGGGCTCCGAGCCAGAGGACGTCGGTCATGTGCTGTCGTCTTCGGGATGACCAGTGCCCTTGCAGGTCGGCGAGCGGTGTGCCCCGCCACAGGCCGATCGCCTCGGTCAACAGGTGCGCCGCGGCAGCGTGGTCACCAGCGTCGGTGGCTGCTTCAGATTCCTGGACCAGGCGGGTGAACCGGTGAAAGTCGACCAGTTCCGGATCCAGGTCCAGTCGGTAGCCTTCGATGGTGGCCGACAGGGTTCCTGGGACCGCGTTGCGTCTCAGCACCGCCCGGATTCTGCTCACCAACTGATACAGCCGGTTGCGGACCGCCTCGCGTGGCTCGCCGGGCCAGAACTCATCGATGATCACGTCCGGGGAGACGGGTTTGCCGAGGTGATAGCAGAGCAGGGTGAGCAGACCACGTTGCTTTGCCGGGCCCAGATCCACCTTTCGATGGCTGACGTGCAATTCGGTGGGACCCAAGATCACGAATCTCACCAGCGTCTCCCCCTCGCTGGCCGCTCGCCCCCCTTGAGCGACTCGTGAATTCTACTACTTTCCGACATTTATCCGATTAACCCGATCGTGTGATCGTTGGCTGGCAAGCGGATTGAAAGGTTGTGCGCAACCCCTGCCGTGGACGCTGGACCGAGTGTCTGAAGCGTCACGTTCATGGAGGGATGCCGGGATGGTCTTTTGCGAGTGGCTACCGGCGCCCGTCGGCATCGATGCCTCTCGTTGGGTGAGTCGGTCGGGTTGCTGGAACGTTCTGGTCGTCGCACACACGGTGGTGAGTTGTCAGCGGCTCCTGGATGTCGTGGACTACGTGGAAACGGATCCGCGGATCCAGGTGGTGTTCACCGTCGCGCCTGACGCGTTCAACCATGGTGTCCGCGAGTTCCTTGAGTCGCTGGGTGGCGTCGTCCTGCCGTGGCACCAGGCGACCAGGATGCGTTTCGACCTGGCGTTGGCCGCCGCGTACGGCGGACTTCACGAGCTTCACGCCCCGCTTGTGGTGATGCCTCATGGCGCGGGATACGGAAAGCGGGTGGTTCCAGGCGAGGGCGCCGCGCCAGC
>DASUSI010000116.1:0-85884 GCA_036375165.1 Micromonosporaceae bacterium
AGGGTCTGACGTACGCGGCCCCGAAGTCTGAACGGTCGCGGCGGACCATCGCGCTTCCGGTGCCGCTGGCCGATGCGCTCCGCCGCCACCGAGCCGAGCAGAGCCGGGAACGCCTCGCGGCGGGTTCGCTGCGGGAAGACCACGGCCTTGTGTTCTGCCAACCGAACGGGCGGCCCATCGAACGCAAGTCTGACTGGCGGGAATGGCGGAAGGTGCTCACCGAAGCGGGGGTGCGTGAGGTCCGTCTGCACGACGCGCGGCACAGCGCTGCAACCGCTCTGCTCATGCTCGGCGTCCCGGTGCGAGTGGTGGCCGACATGCTCGGGCACTCGCAAACCAGGGTGACCACCGACACGTACCAGCACGTCTTGCCCGCGATGGCACGGGACGCGGCAGACCGACTCGGAGAGGCTCTGTGGTCGTGATGATGGCTCCGAATCTTTCAACTGGCTACCGAAGTGGCACCGGAGCGGTTCTGCCTGACTTCGTAATTTCGGTGTTTTCGCTGGTGGGAATGGGTGGAGCTGAGGGGACTCGAACCCCTGACCCCCACACTGCCAGTGTGGTGCGCTACCAGCTGCGCCACAGCCCCATTCGTACCCGCCGCAGAGCGGGACACCGGGCAAGTGTACACAGCCGGCAGCGCGCCACGTACCTGACGTCAGGCGTGCAGTTGACCCCGCACCGCTCCGGCCGGGTGGGCCGTGCTGTGCACGTTGACGTAGTACGCCCCGGGGTTGGTCAGGATCGCCATGGCGAGTTCGCGATCCACCGTGGCGCAGGCGGAGCTGCTGCCGCTCACCGGAGCCACCAGCGGCACCACCACCGGTCCCGGCGAACCGACCGGTGCCACGTGGATGTGCGCCGCGGTGACGTTGTCGACGTTGGTCACCGTGAGCGTGTAGCAGATTTCGCCCTGACCCGGGTTCACCCGCAGCGACGCGGACCCCGAACCGTCGGGATCCCCCGGCCCCGGTGCTTCGGCCGCGCCCGTCAGTTCTGCCGACAACGGCCGGCCACCGTCGTCGGCCGCCGCCCCGGTGCTCAACGGCCCTGCCAGCGACGCCGCGACAAGCCCGGCAGCCAGCAAGATCCGAGACGCACGTGTATGCGAACGCATTGTCCACCTCCCACATAGCCCCGACCGGCCCCCCTTGCAGTACGGGGCAGCCGCGCGGAGGGATTGCGTCAGTTCAACATGGGATCGGCCGGGAAGTGCGCCACCGCGGCGGTCAGCCCGCCCTGCCGGCGCAGCACCAGCGCCCACAGGTCGTCCGGCTGCGGGAACAACGGGTCCCCGGGCAGTGCGTCGAACACGAACCAGGAGCCATCGCTGATCTCGGATTCGAGCTGGCCGCCGTCCCATCCGGCGTACCCCGCGAACACCCGGACCCCTTCCACGGAGCCCCGCAGCGACTCGGGGTCCCGGGACAGGTCCACGGTCCCGATCGGTCCGCTCACCTGGCTGAACCCATTCGGCTCCGAGCCGGGTCGGGTTCGTGCCAGGCAGATCGCGGCCTCGGGCTGTACCGGCCCACCCTCGAACACCACCGGCGGGCTGCCGGCGAGTGAACCCCAGTCGCCCAGTACCTCGCTGACCGGCACCTCGGTGGCCCGGTTGAGCACCACGCCGAGCGCGCCGGCCGGCTCGTGGGCCACCAGTAGCACCACGGTCCGTTCGAAGTTGGGGTCCCGGAGTGTGGGTGTCGCCACCAGTAACCGCCCGGTGAGCGATCCCCTCGCCATACCCCCGATCATGCCCGGCTCGTGGTGCACGGCGACTGCTCCCTCACGCCCGACGACGAGGATCCATTCGCGGAGCGCCGCCCTCCGTGCACGGCCCTCGGTGATGACCGTAGCGGTGCACCCAAATGTCCGGGAGAGCCCAATCCAATCCCGGATACTCCTGTCACCCGTCAGGGTTGCTGGCACGGCCCGCCCGGGTGAACCGGACGGGCCGCGTTTCTGGGAGCGCTTCTCGCGGTGCGAGCTGACTCGCACGACTCGCACACTAGACCAGCCGCGCTCCCGGATATTGCAGGTGTCGTGGATCCGATGCATGTCGCGCCGCCATGGCGCGGCCGGACACCGGTACCGCCCCCGACGTGACCCGGAAGCGGTCCTATTAGGGTCGTGCCGGGAGGGATGTCAGGTGAGGGTGCAGGATGAGATCGGCGGACCGGTCGAGTATGGCGTCATCGGTGGTTCCGGGTTGTACGCGCTGCTGGAGGACGCCACCGAGGTCGCGCTGGACACACCGTACGGGCCGCCGAGTGACCGGGTCACGGTGAGCCGGATCAATGGCCGGAGGGTGGCGTTCCTGCCGCGTCACGGACGCGGGCACCAGCATCCACCGCACCGGATCCCGTACCGCGCCAACCTGTGGGCGTTGCGCTCCCTGGGAGTACGGCAAGTGCTCGCGCCCTGTGCCGTGGGCGGTCTGCGACCGGAGCTGGGCGCCGGTACTTTCGTGCTTCCGGACCAGCTTGTCGACCGCACCAGCGGCCGGATCCAGACGTACTACGACACCGGGGCGGTACACGTCTCGTTCGCTGACCCGTACTGTCCCTCCGGCCGCGACACGGTGCTGCGGGTGGCGCGACAGTCTGGAGTGGACATCGTGGACGGGGGCACGATGGTGGTCGTCGAGGGGCCCCGGTTCTCCACTCGCGCCGAATCCCGGTGGTACTCCGACCTGGGGTTCTCCGTGGTCAACATGACCGGGCACCCGGAAGCGGTGCTCGCCCGCGAACTCACGCTCTGCTACACCACGATCGCGCTGGTGACCGACCTGGACGCGGGGGTGGACGGAGGTGCCAGCGTGACCCAGGAGGAAGTGTTCCGGGTCTTCGGGCAGAACACCGAACGGATGCGCACCCTGCTGTTCGACGTCGTCGAGCGGTTGCCGAGCACCCGCGACTGCCCCTGCCCGAAGGCTCTTGACGGCATCACACTGCCGTTCGACCTGCCCTGACCGACTGACAGGCCGGACGACCGTAAGCACCTGCGGAACTGTCGGGTATCCGCTACCGGCCGGCTCTCCGATACCCGAGGCTTCACGTGTCAGAGCCGTCCGCCCGCCGCGGGCGACCCCGCGAGCCCGGGAGGCAGGGCGGTGCGCAGCCGGAACGTGTCGTCACAGATGGTGCCGCGACGCGGCCTGGAAGCCAGGCTGGACGAGGCACTCGGCCATCGGCTGGCGCTGGTGGTCGCCGACGCCGGGTTTGGGAAGACCACTTTGCTGGCGTCGTGGGCGGCGGGGATCAATGCTGTGATCCACGATGTGACGCCGACCGACGACGACCTGTCCCGCTTCGTACGGCACGTGGTCGACGCGCTCCGGCTGCGGGTGCCGGCTCTGCCCGGTGAGCTCGCCGTGACAGGCGGCCACCAGCCAGAAGGCACCGACCACCAGGCCCGACCCGAGGCCGCCGCCGAGGTGCTGGGCGGTGCGCTGGAGCAACACGTGGTACGGGACGTGGCGCTGGTGCTCGACAACGTCCACCTGCTCAGCGATGGCCCGTCGCTGCGGTTCCTGGCCAGCCTGGTACGGCACGCGCCGCCGCTCCTGCACATCGTGCTGGCCGGGCGGGCCGCACCGGCGATTCCCGTGGACCGACTCCGGGCCCGGGGCGACGTGGTCGCCCTGCACGGAGCCGAACTGGCGTTCACAGTGGACGAGGTCGCGGACCTGCTGACCGTGGTGGCAGGTCCGGACGCCGCCGTGCTGGCGCCCTCAGTCCACGCCGCCACCGCGGGCTGGCCGGCTGCGGTACGCCTGGCCGCCGAGTCCCTTCGGGAGGTGCCAACGGCGCGACGGCCGGCACATGTGGCACGGCTCGGAAGCGGCCACGGCGAGATCAGCCGCCTCGCCGGCGAGATCTACCAACAGGAACCCGAGTCGGTCAAGCGCCTGCTGGTCACTACCGCGCTGTTCGACGAGGTCAGCGTGGAACTGTTGGAGGCGTTGGGGATCGAGGCGCGGGAGCCCATCGCGGCGCTTGACCGGCGTGGCCTGTTTCTGGAGCCGGGCTCCTGGGGCCCCGGGTGGTACCGGTTGCACGCGATTGCCACCGATCCGGTCGCCCGCCACGGGCCCGCCCTGGACGGGCAGTTGACGCGACTGCGGCTGGCGGCGGCCACCTGGTTCATGACCAACGGGCTGCCCCACGCGGCGTTGCGGCAACTGCTCGTTTCGGAACGGTACGACGACGTGGTGGCGCTGCTCACCGGTTCCAGCTCGTATCTGCTGGGCAACGGTCACGCTGACGAGGTGCTGCACGCGGTTGCCCGGTTGCCGGAAGCCGTCCGGGACCGGTCGGTGGAGCGACTGGCCGGGGAGGCGTACCAACTGCGCGGCGAGTGGCAGCGGGCCCTGGAATGCTACGAGCGGGCCGCACCCGATGCGGGGCCGCTGGAACCGGGCCTGGCCTGGCGGATGGGTCTGATCCACTACCTGCGCGGCGACCTGACGGCCGCCCTGGCGATGTACCGGCGTGCCGAGACCGGCGAGGCCGAGCCCGGCTGCCGGGATACCGCGCTCCTGCTCTCCTGGACCGCTTCCTGCCACTGGATGCGCGGCGACCCGGATGCCTGCCGGCCGCTCGCGGTACGCGCGCTGCGGATCGCCACCCGGACCGACGACGCCCAGGCACTGGCCGCGGCGCACACCGTACTGGCGATGCTGGCGGCGTACGAGGGGGACCGCCGGGCCAACGGCGCGCACTACCTGAAGGCGCTGCGGTACGCCGAGCGGGCCCAGGACGTGCTGCAGATGGTCCGGATCCGGTGCAACCGGGGCTCGCACTATCTCGAGGAAGGCGCGTACCCGGAGGCGCTGGCCGAACTGGACGTGGCGATCCGGCTCGCGGACCTGTCCGGGTTCACCGCTTTCGGAGCGCTGGCCCTGACCAACCGGGGGGAGGCCCGGCTGGGCCTCGGCCGGCTGGAGGAGGCACGGCACGACTTCGAGGCCGCAGTCGCCGCGTTCGAGGACCTGGGGTCGGCGCTGGTCGCCAATCCGCTGCACCGGCTGGGTGCCTTGCGGGCGCTGCGCGGGGAGGCCGGTGCCGCCCGCCGGGCGTTCGAGACCGCGATCCGGTACGCCGAGCGGGCCGGTGACGCGCAGGCGCTGGCACCGGCGCTGGCGGGGCTGGCCCGGCTGCTCGCCGATGAGGAACCGGAACTGGCCGCCGACCTGGCTGATCGCGCGGTGGCGTCGGGCGCCGGGATCAGCGCGGTCACCGCGCTACTGGCGGCCGGCACGGTGGCCCTGAGCCGCGGTGACCACGGCGCGGTACGGCGGCACGCCGACGCGGCCGCCGAGGTGGCGGAGGCACGGCGGGACCGGGCCGGGCTGGCGGAGGCGGTCGCGCTGCGGGCCGCGGCGACAGAGGACCCCCGGGAGGCGCTGGCCCTGGCGGACCAGGCGGTCGCGCTGTGGCGTGCCACCGCAGATCCGGTCGGACTGGCCCAGGCCGAGTTGGTCCGGGCGGAACGGCTGGATCCGGCGTCGGCCCGTGCCGTGGTCGAAGCGGTCCGCACCCGGATGCGGGCGTTGGGATGCCGGAAGCTGGACACCCGTGCCGAGGTCGCGCTCAACCGACGCTGGCCCGGCACGGAGCCGAGCGTGCGGATCGAGACGCTCGGCGGCTTTCGGTTGTTGCGGTCCGGGGTGGTGGTGCCCAGTTCGGCGTGGAAGTCCCGCAAGGCCCGGGACCTGGTGAAGATCCTGCTCAGCCGGCGGGGCCGGCCGATCTGCCAGGAGCGGCTCGCGGAGATCCTCTGGCCGGGTGCCCCCCCGGCGGCGGTCGCCAACCGGTTGTACGTGCTGGTGTCGACGGTGCGGTCGCTGTTCGACCCGGAACGGGTGCTCGGCACCAGCGGGTTTCTCGCCACTGACGCCGAGACGATCCGGTTGGTGATGGACCGGCTGGACGTCGATGTGGAGCGGTTCCTCGGGGACGCCACAGCCGGGGTCCGGATGTTGCGCGAGGACCGTCCCGCCGAGGGCATGGAGCGGCTGGTGGCGGCGGAGGCGGGCTACGCGGGTGACTTCCTGGAGGAGGACCCGTACGCGGAGTGGGCCGCTGCGCTGCGTGAGGAGGCCCGGGCCACGTACCGGGAGGTGGCGGCACGGCTGGCGCGGCACGCCCGGGACCGCGGAGATCCGGATTCCGCCGTACGTTACCTGCTGCGGATCCTGGAGCGGGACCCGTACGACGAGCAGAGTCACCTGGACCTGGTGTCCGTGCTGAGCGGGTCTGGACGTCACGGTGCCGCCCGGCGCCACTACCGGAGCTACTGCGCCCGGATGGCGGAACTGGGGGTGGAGGCGACCCCCTTCCCGCAGGCGCTGTGAGCGCCCGCGGAGCCGCTCCAGGCAGGCGCTCCGCGGCTTCGCCGTAGCGCGTTCTAAGCCTTTTCTAAGGCGACCGGGCATGCTGGGCCGGGCCGGTGGAGGGGTCTGGGTCCGGCCGTGGTTACCAGCCCGGCAACGGACCAGGTGGGGAGCTGTGATGCGTACGATCATCGTGCGACTTTTCGAGCCCGCGACCGCTGCGGGGCCGGTCGGACTGCACGGATTCATCGAGGACGTGCAGCGCGGTACCCGGCGGCACTTCACCCGGCCGGCACAGCTGCTGGAGGAGATCCAGAAGATCGCCGAACACGGCCGATCCGAGCCCGGCGCACCAGGCGACGACACCCGGTAGCCGGTGGGACGTGAAGTGACGGAGGAGCGGAAGACCGATGGCGGGGCTCGACGAGGTGCTGGAGAGACTGGTGACCGAGCCGGGATTTCGGACCCGGCTGACGTCACAGCCGTGGGCGGCGCTTGCCGGATATGACCTGACGGTGGAGGAGCGGGAACTGCTCGCGGAACGGCTGATCGCCGGGCTCGGACCATGGTCGGTACGGGCTGCGGAGCCGGACCAGACGGTTACCGGACGCAGCTTGCCGACCCGTTGAACGGGGCGGTCAACCGACCGGGATCCGGATCAGGAACCGGCAGCCCTCATCGGCGTTGCTGACCGCCACCTCACCCCGGTGCGCCTCGACCAGACCACGGACGATCGCCAGGCCGAGCCCGGCCCCGGTGCCGGTGCCGGCCGTGCGAGGGGTACGGGCGGTCTCGCCGCGGAACGCGACGTCGAACACCCGTGGCAGGTCACCCTCGGGGATCCCGCCACAGGCGTCGGTGACCGCCAGCCAGCCACCGGTCTCGTCTCGCCCTCCGGTAACCGTGACGGTGCCGTCGGACGGCGTGTACCGGATCGCGTTGAGCAGCAGGTTGGCCACGATCCGACTCAGCTCCGGCTCACTGCCCCGAACCGTGGGCCAGTCGCCCGGGGCGGCGACCAGCCGGATCCCGCGCGCCATCGCCAGCGGCATCGCGGAGGCCACAGCGTCGCTGACCACGTCGCCCAGCGACACCGCCTCCAGTGAGAGCCGCAGCGCTCCAGCGCTGATCCGGGACAACTCGAACAGGTCGTCCACCAGATGCGCCATCCGGTCACACTCGTGACGGATCCTGCGGTGGTAGTCGGCGACCGTACCCGGGTCGGTCACCATGCCGTCCTCAAGCGCCTCGGCCATCGCCCGCAGCCCGGCCAGTGGAGTACGCAGATCGTGGCTCACCCAGGCGACGAGTTCCCGGCGGCTCGCCTCGGCCAGCCGTTCCCGCTCCCGGGCCTCGGCCAGCCAGACGCTCTCCGCGGCGAGCCGCCGGCCGAGCCGCAGGGCGACCCAGAGGCTGACCGTTCCAGCGACCACGACCACCACGAGCAACACGGTGAGGTCGTGGGCGCTGATGAACATGGCGAGCGCGGCACCGACGACGCCCGCCACCACGGAGCCCAGGGTCACCCCGAGCAGTACGCAGACGTGCACGGTGACCGACCTGCCACGCATCAGGCGGGGCAGGAACGCTCCGGGCACCGCCACCGCCAACGAGCACCCCAGGGCGATTCCGATCACCAGTAGCAGGTCAAGCAAGACGGTCACCACCGACGGTCTCGTAGCGGTACCCGACGCCCCACACCGTGACGATGCGCCGTGGCTCCGCCGGATCGGCTTCCACCTTCTCGCGCAGGCGTCGGACGTGGACGGTCACCGTGGACTGGTCGCCGAACGTCCAGCCCCACACCTGTTCCAGCAGTTCACCCCTGCGGTAGGCGCGGCCGGGGTTACGCATCAGAAACGCCAGCAGGTCGAACTCCCGTACCGTGAGCGCCAGCTCAACCCCGTCCAGGTGTGCCAGCCGGGCACCGGTGTCCACCACGAGACCGCCGTCGCGTAGTACGGCCGGTTCCCCGTCTGGCGCCGGTGGGGCCGCCCGCCGCAGCACCGACTGCACCCGCAGCACCAACTCCCGGGGCGAGAACGGCTTGGTGACATAGTCGTCCGCACCGGTCCGCAACCCCAGAACCCGGTCGGCCTCTTCGCCCAGCGCTGTCAGCATCACGACCGGCACATCGGATGTGGCGCGCATCCGGCGGCACACCTCGATGCCGTCCATTCCCGGCAACATCAGATCGAGGACCACCAGGTCCGGCGGCTGTTCCCGGTATGCGGCGAGCGCCGTCGGGCCGTCCCCGGCAAGCATGACAGCGATCCCCGCCCGTTCCAGGTAAAGCCGCACCACGTCGCTCACTGTGGGGTCGTCGTCGACCACGAGCACGCGCTTGCCGGTTGCCGCCATCCCGCCCCCCTCACCACTGACGTGGGCGCGAGCCGCCCCCCCACACCCGTCCATCAAGTGAGGGTAGGCCCGATGACGGGCCCCCAAGTGCGGCGCGGGCGGAACGTTTCCGCCCCGTAAGGGGGTGTGACCGGCGCGGGGGGATTTCGTACCGCTCAGGTCACCTGGTACGGGTCAGGTTTCGCCGCCGATGTCTGTGGCGTACGCCTCGTAGACCAGATCGGCGCCGCGCTGACGGTGCCGGGAGAGTTCCCGGAGCAGATCGCTGGCCCAGCCGCGGAACCGTTCCACCTCGATGGCGGGTTCGTTGAGGCGCTGTCCGAATGTGTCGAGGGTACGTACCACCATGGCGTGCTCGCGTTCCAGCACACCGACGGCACGGGCCAGCCGGGGCGCCGCCGTGAGCAGTTCGGCGTACAGCCCGTCCTGTCCCTCGGTGACCGCGATGTGTTCGGCGAAAGCCTGTCGTAGGCGGTTCAGCCGACCGACGACATGGCGCCGCCAGTCAGGATCCGCGGACGGTACCGCGATCGCCCGTTCGAAGGCGTGGATGTTGTCGAGTAACTCGACGCGATGCCGGCGTGCGACGTCCAGCGAACCGCTACGACCGACAGCCAGTGTCCGGGGGGTGATGGAACCACTCTGCGGTGTCACCGTCATGGCGACCTCCAGTAACCGGGGCCCTTTACCGATGTTCGTCCCACCAAGGCCCAGGTGTCCAGGGTTCGGCGGAAACTTTCGATATTTGAGCAGGTCACGAAGCTGGATGCCACACCGCTGGAGGCCCCGTCAAACTCATCACGTCGCGCGCTCACCAGCCCGAGAACGGTCACCGCCCGTAGCAAGAGACCGGGCCGGCCCACGTGGGCCGGCCCGGTCTGACTGGTGGAGGTGCCGGGAATTGAACCCGGGTCCTTCGCCGCCTCGACAGGGCTTCTCCGGGCGCAGCTCGCTGTGCCTCTACTCGGCCCCACCGATCACGCGAGCGAGTCGGTGTGGCGGGCCCAGCCACTGTTCACGTCCCGCCGAGCCCCGTGGCCGGGCTCGACCGGTGAGTCCCCTAGCTGATGCCGGTCACTGGGTCGGAGACACTCCTAGGCCGACAAGTTCGAACCTCGCCTCAGGCGGCGAGGGCGAACTGAGCGCGATTAGTCTTGGCGCTTGTTTTTTCCCGACGACGATTATCGAGACGACGTCGGCTTCCTCGGCCCGCTTCCCCTGCGTCAACGCACGAAGTCGAAACCAGTCACCCCCCTGTTGAGTTGTACCCCTAGCCTACCGCGTGTGGCCCCCGGCATCATTCCGGTATCTCGCGACCTCCCGTCTCGCCGCCTGACACCGTCCGGGTTAGGTTGCTTCATGGAACCTGACCGTGCAAAGAGGTGTCCATGCGACTAGTCAGCAGCCAGAGACTCACCCCCACCGCCGCGGTGGTAATACTCAGCGGCGACCTCGATCTGGCAACCGCGTCAGAGCTACGGAACACGCTGCAGGAGGCACTCACCGAGCGCAAGCACCTCGTCCTGGACATGGCAGACCTGCGATTCCTGGACTCCACCGGGATCGGCGTGCTGGTACGCGTACACAAGAAGGCCACCGCGGTCGGCGGTGTGCTGGCGTTCGCGGAAGTCCCCGGCAACGTGACCAAGATCCTGGAAGTGACGTGTCTGGACCGGATCTTCCCGGTCTACGCAACGGTCGAGGCCGCGCTGAGCGACCTCGAGACGAGTCCGCGGGAAGAGTAGGTCCTCCAGCCGCACTCAGTGCGACCAACCAGTCACCGCAGGCTACCCATGCCCTTGCGGCGTCTGCCGGCAACGCGCGCGATCTCCCGGTCCGCATCCCGCTTGGCCAGGTCCTGACGCTTGTCGTAGCTGCGCTTGCCCCGCGCCAGGCCGAGTTCCACCTTTGCCCAGCCGTCCGCGAAGTAGAGCGACAACGGCACCAGGGTGAGCCCGCTCTCCTTGAGCTTTCCGACCAGCTTGTCCAACTCGCTTCGCTTGAGCAACACCTTGCGCACCCGGCGCGGTTCGTGATTCGTCCAGGTGCCCTGGGTGTATTCCGGGATGTGGGCACCGTGCAGGTACAACTCGCCGTGGGACACCGCCGCGAACGAGTCCACCAGCGAGGCCCGGCCGGTCCGTAGGGACTTCACTTCGGTGCCGGTCAACACCAGCCCGGCCTCGTATGTGTCCAGGATGCTGTAGTCATGCCGCGCCCTGCGGTTGGTGGTGACCACCTTCCGCCCTTGTTCCCGCGGCATGCCGGCCACTCTCCCTCGTACCGGGCACCAACCCGTACGGCGGTGCCACCTGGTGTCACGTCCATCGGGTGCGAGCGGCAATCCTACCCAGCCGGCTGCCCCGGTAGCGACAACGACGACCTCGGCGACCGGTTCTCCCCCGGCGCTGTTATCGATAGCGGGTTGCTGAGGATGTGCCGGTAGCAACCCTTTGTCGACACCTCGTTGCGAGCTTTGGGAACCGGGCGAGTCAGCAGAGACAGGCCGGTAGCCAGCGCAACGGGTTGACCGGGGTACCGTTCAGCCGCACCTCGAAGTGAAGGTGGTCCCCGGTGGAGGCACCGGTGGTCCCCACCGCACCGATCACCTGGCCACGCCGCACGTGCTGACCGTACGAAACACCGATCCGCGACTGGTGCGCGTAGCAGGTGGCCAGACCTTTGCCGCTGGAGAGCCCGTGGTAGAGGCAGGTGTATCGGCCGTACCCGCCGTTCCATCCGGCGCGGAACACCCGACCGGCGGCCGCGGCGCGGATCAGCGATCCACCCGGTGCCGCGATGTCCATCCCGGCGTGCAGTTGCCACACCCGGTAGTACGGGTCCCACCGCCAGCCGAAGTCACTGGACTTCCACCCCCGGGCGGGCATCACGAACCGTCCCCCGGACCCTGCGGCGGCACGACCACGCCCGCGGTCCCGGGCGGCGAGTGCCCGGATGTCGGCCTGGATCCGGGCGCTCTCCCGCCGCAGGTCCCGGTAGCGTTCCAGGGTCGCCTCGCGCTCCTCCGCCGCGGTCCGCAGTGCGGCCTCACGCTTGTTGACCAGGTTCCGCACGGACGCCTCCGCCCGCGCCGCGGCGTCCCGGGCGGTATGCGCCGCCGCCAGAGCGTTGTCGGCGTCCCGCTTCGCCTGGTCGGCCCGCTGCTTGGCGAGTACCGCGGCGTTCTGCTTCCGCTTGGCGTCGTGACGCAGCTCGACCACCCGGTCAAGGGCTGTCCGCTGGTCGGACGCCAGATCGTCCAGGTACGCCATCCGGTCCGCGAGGTCCGACGGCGATTCCGCGGACAGCAGCGAGGTGAACGCCACCGCACCGCCGCCCTTGTAGGCGGCGGAAACGAACTCGCCGACCCGTTCGCGGGCGTCGGTCACCCGGTTTTCGGCGGAACGGTATGCCAGGTTTGCCCTCCGCAGTTTCCGGTTCGCCTGCCGGGCCTCCCGGCGTGTCCGGTCAGCGGCCACCTCCGCCGCGGCCACCAGACCCCTCGCCTCGGCCACCCGCTCCCGGGCGGCCGGCAACCTGCCGCTCGCGTCGGCGTAGGCCACGGTCGCGTCCTGTGCCCGCTCGGTGGCCGACTCCAACATGGACCGGACCCGAGCCAGTTCCCGGTCGACTGTTCGCTTGTCGTCCCGGGGATCAGCGAACGCCGGAGTGAGGTACCCCGGTGTGGCGGCCACCAGTCCGACGGCGACCGCGGCCACGACCCCGGCTCGACGGTGTACGCCCAGCTTCCCCCACCGCCCGGGACATGGATCCCGTCCTGGTACACGTCTGTACAGCGCACGACGCATGGCTCTGCCCCCCTGGTCCGCCGCGCCAGCCACGGCACCGGGCAGTGATGGTGCCCAGCCGGGCGACCACGGCACCCGCCGGTGACCATGGCGCGGGACCGACACCCCCAGGTCCCCGCCCTGAGATTCAGGCCGCACTCCGCCGAACCGCCGCGGCCCTCAAGCTCCAGTTGACGGCCAGCGTAACCACAGACGGTGGCCACATCAGACGATTCCGAAAAATCACCTGGTTCTGGCCACTCGCCCACAGCGGCACTAAGGGGACGGACCACCCGGATCCGTCCCTTTCAAGACGTCACACCTTGATGTAGAAGCGGAGCGTGATCCAGCCGGTGATCGCGCTGATCAACGCGGCCACAGCGGCGAGCAGCGGCAGCATCCAGAAGATCTGCACCCAGCGCAGCGGGGTCAGCACGCCTTCGAACAGCGGTCGCAGAGCTTCCGAGTCGAGGAGGAAGTACTTGGTCGCGACCAGGGTGAGGAACGCCAGCAGCGCGCCGATCAGGCCCGCGAAGACCGCCTCGAACACGAACGGCGCCTGGATGAACCAGTTCGACGCGCCCACCAGCCGCATGATCGCGACTTCCCGACGTTTGCTGTAGGCCGCCACCTGGATCGTGTTCGCCACCAGCATGAGCGCCGCCAGCCCCTGTATCAACGCGATCACCAGCGACAGCCCCTGCAGCGAGCCCAGGATGTCGAACAGCTTCTGCAGTACGGCCCGCTGGTCCACGATCTCCTCGACGCCCCCGTACGCCTGGTACTTCTGCCGGATGTCGTCGAAGCGCTCCGGGCTGTT
The DNA here is from genome assembly GCA_036375165.1 of Micromonosporaceae bacterium. Taxonomy (GTDB): domain Bacteria; phylum Actinomycetota; class Actinomycetes; order Mycobacteriales; family Micromonosporaceae; genus WHSM01. The sequence continues at coordinate 13,310 of DASUSI010000116.1, forward strand.
CAGCTTCACCCGATACGACTCGGGCAGCGACTTGGGCTGGGTCGCCTCAACCAGGTCCGGAGCATCCTTGAACTGCTCCCGGAATCGGGCGTACGCCTCGTCCTTGGTTTCGTGGATCTGGCTCTTGACCAGGGGGTCCTGCGCCAGCGCGGCCTTCAGGGACTGTCGCTGGTCGTCGGTCACCTCGTCGGTCAGGAAGATCGCGACTTCGACCTCGGCGTAGTAGTACTCCCTCATGTCGGCGACCGTCCAGAACATCAGGACGCTGGCGCCCAGCAGCGCCAGGGAGACGGCCATCGTGATGATCATGGCGATGGTCATCGTCACGTTGCGCCACAGTCCGACGGCGACCTCGGACAGCACGTACTTCGCGCGCATCGCGTTCCTTCCAGATCCTCTGCCGGGTGGTCTATCGGGGCTACGGTGGGTCAGCCGTACACGCCGCGTTGCTGGTCGCGGACCATGCGACCCTGATCGATCTCGATCACCCTGCGTCGCATCTGGTTCACGATGTTCGAGTCGTGGGTCACCATCACCACGGTGGTGCCGGTCCGGTTGATCCGGTCGAGCAGGCGCATGATCTCGATGCTGGTGTCCGGGTCGAGGTTTCCGGTCGGCTCGTCCGCGATCAAAACCAACGGCCGGTTCACGAATGCCCGCGCGACCGCCACCCGCTGCTGCTCACCCCCGGAAAGTTCGTGCGGGTAGCGGTGCTCCTTACCACCCAGGCCGACCAGCTCGAGCACCTCCGGAACCACCCGGCGAGCCACAGTCTGCGACTTCCCGATCACTTCCAGTGCGAAGGCCACGTTCTCCGCGGCCGTGCGGTTCGGCAGCAGCCGGAAGTCCTGGAACACACAGCCGATCGAGCGGCGGAACTGCGGGATCCGCCATCTGTGTAGCGAACCGACGTCCCGACCATTGAGATAGACCCTCCCCTTGGTGGGCGCCACCTCGCGGAGCAGCAACTTGATGATCGTCGACTTCCCGGCACCACTGGGACCGATGAAGAACACGAAATCGCCCTTCTCTATGTCGACGCTGACGTCGTTGAGAGAAGGGCGCGCAGCCTTCGGATACACCTTGGTGACGTGCTCTAGCCGAATCACGGGACGCCAGTGTACGCGGTCACCTCTTGACGGTGGCCTCCTGCTGCCGACGCCACCGGATGCCGGCTTCGACGAAGCCGTCGATCTCACCGTCGAACACCGCCGACGGGTTCCCGGTCTCGTGTTCGGTACGCAGATCCTTCACCATCTGGTACGGATGCAGGACGTAGGACCGCATCTGGTTTCCCCACGACGAGTCTCCGTCGCTGCGCAGCGCATCCATCTTGGCCTGCTCCTCCTGGCGCCGCCGCTCCAACAGCCGGGCCTGCAACACCCGCATCGCCGCCGCCCGGTTCTGCAACTGGGACTTCTCGTTCTGGCAGGTGACCACGATCCCGGTCGGCAGGTGTGTGATCCGAACCGCGGAGTCGGTGGTGTTGACCGACTGCCCACCTGGACCGGAGGAACGGTAGACGTCGATCCGGATCTCGTTCTCCGGGATGTCGATGTGGTCGGTCTGCTCCACCACGGGCAGCACGTCCACCCCGGCGAAGCTGGTCTGCCGCCGCCCCTGGTTGTCGAACGGGGAGATCCGTACCAGCCGGTGCACGCCCTGCTCCACCGACAGCGTGCCGTACGCGTACGGCGCCTTCACCACGAAGGTGGCCGACTTGATCCCAGCCTCCTCGGCATACGAGGTGTCGTAGACCTCGGTGGAGTAACCGTGCCGTTCCGCCCACCGTAGGTACATCCGCATCAGCATCTCTGCGAAGTCCGCGGCGTCCACGCCACCGGCACCGGCCCGGATGTTGACCACGGCCTGCCGTGAGTCGTACTCCCCGGAGAGCAGGGTACGGATCTCCAGTTCGTCAACAACCTTGCGCAGCGCCGCCACCTCCGTGGCGACCTCTGTACGGGAGGCCTCGTCGTTCTCGTCCTCGGCCATCTCCAGTAACAGCATCGCGTCGTCGATCCGCTGCCGTAGCTGCTCCAGCCTGGTGATCTCCCCCTGCACGTACGACAGGCGCGAGTTCACCCGCTGTGCCCGCTCCTGGTCGTCCCACAGGTCCGGAACGGCGACCGTCTGTTCCAGTTCGGCGCGCTCGGTCCGCAGGTCGTCCAAGTCCAGCACGGCCTCGATGCCGCGCAGTGCGGTATCCAGGTCACGCAGCTGTTCGCTGATCTCTCCGCCGGTCACGACCGTCAAGAGTACGCCGGGGCAGGGGCCGTGCCATCGAGCGCCACCCGCCCGCCCCGCCGACCACCTCAGGACGGAAGCTTCTTCAGCCAGGCCAGTGCGGCCTTGTGATACGCGACCGCGAACTCGAGGGCCGCTGAACCGTAGTTGTCTCCCTCCTTGCTGGCCACTTTCGCCGCGTTGCGGGCGTTTGCCATAGCCGTGGTGTGGTATTCCAGCGCCTCCTGATACAGCTCACGGAGCTGTTTCGCCGAGTGGAGCTCACCGAACGCCACCCGCAGCGTCACCGGGTTGCGCAACTGGTCCCGGCCGAGCGGCTCGTTGAGCCACTTGGTGAACGCGCGCTTACCGGCCGCTGTGATGGCGTAGGGCTGGCTGGCCCGTGGTCCAGGTTTGCCGAGCCGTACGAAACCGGCATCCGCCAGAGCCGGCAGCTCTCTGTAGACCTGGCTGCGGGTCATCGACCAGAATGGCCCCAGGCGGCGCTGCGCCGAGGCCATCAACTGGCCGCCGGTCATCGGACCGTCGTGCAGCAAGCCGAGCAGTGCTGCCGCGGTCGCGTTAAGTTGAGATTCCGCCATGGTCACCACGCTGCCACCCGGTTCTCTTGAAATCCAGGATTTCGGACAATCCACTGTGAACTGCGTGGTGAGTCGTCCCGTTTTCGGTTACGTCCTATCAGTCTCGTCCTATCAGTACTGTCCGACAAGCACCCTGTCGCCTGGCCGGCTCTCAGTTGGGGAACCACCCAAGAGACACCTCGCGTGATCGAAAAGTGGCCCCAGAATCTCCGGAAAACCGATTTCCGGGCATCTCCGGTACCGATCCGGTCAGCGGTGCCTACAGGTAGCTGCGCAGTTCCCAAAGTTCCGGGTAGAACCGTAGGTCCAGGCGGGAGCGCAGGTACGCGCCACCGGCACTGCCGCCGGTCCCGGGCTTGGTACCGATCTGCCGCTCGGCCATCAGCACATGCCGGGCACGCCACAACGACCAGACCTGGTCGTGGTCGAGCAGTGCCTCGGCAAGGTCCCAGAGTCTCCCGTGCCGACCACGGCCACGGGCAATGGTGAGGTATGCGGCCGAACGCTGCGCGCTGGTGTCGGTGTCGAATCCAGCGTGCCGCAGGGTGGCGAGGAATCCGTCCCAGATGCTCGGCTCAGCCAGTCGCCGTTCCAGGCGTGCCCGTTCCTGGTCGGTCAATCCCCGGAACCGTCGGATATAGTCGGGGTCTTTCGCTCCGGAAAGGAATTCGATCTCACGGAACTGGACCGACTGGAACCCGGACGCGGGGGCGAGCTTGTTCCGGAAGGCCAGAAAGTCCTGTGGGGTCATGCTGTCGATCACGTCGACCTGTCGCACCAGTACCTGTTCGATCGTGTGGCAGCGGTCCAGTCGTAACCGGGGCAGGTACGGATCGCCCTCCAGCAGCCGGTCCCGGGCATCGGTCAGTTCGAACAGCACGAGCTTGAACCACAGCTCGTAGACCTGATGGATGGTGATGAACAGCAACTCGTCATGAGCCGGTGGGTCGGAGCCCGGACGCTGCGCGGTGAGCAGATCGGCGAGTCGCAGGTATGAGCCATAGGTGAGAACGCCACCCTGCTCACCGAATCGGGTGTCCGGCACACCGGACCATGCTTCCTCTGTCACGACCGTCACAGTATCGCGATACCGACCGACGTGCCGCCGAGGCGGGCAAGACGTGGGCCCGCCGGATCCCCCAGCCCCCACGGCTGTCCAGCAGGCCCACGCCGCCTGGCGTCGCCGGACCGATCCAGATAAAAGGGGATCCGCCCCCGTCGCGACTTATCTGTTTGTAGTCGTCCCGGGTCGTGTCCCTCAGTCGGATCATGGACAGCCAGGGCCTAGTGTGAGATTTCCGGCTTTCGGTCGCGGGCTTTCCCGCCCGGGACACAGCCGGGAAGATGCATGAGAGCCGGAGTCACCGGCACCAGCCCTCGATGCAATGGAGGTGACAGTGAGCGGGGTGTCCGCCGCCTTCGAGCGTGCCGTGACCGCGCACTGTGAGGCGGTGGCGCACGCCCGCCGGGCGGACGAGATCCTGCACGGACTCACCGGGCAACTCCACGACGGTCAGGCCGCCGTGGAACAGGCCGGGATCGCCGCCGAACTCGCCGCAGCCGCCAGCGTTCTCCTGCCGGGCTGGCTCGGCATGCCACTGGACGCCTCGGTCCAGCCGCCGCCACTCGGCAGGGACGCGCCGGCCAACGGTCCGATGGCGCTCCGGCTCGGAGCGGCCACACCCGTGGACGGTGCCCACTTCCCGGTGCTGATCCCGCTGCTCGGCGCGGGACACCTCACGATCGACACCGACGCCCGGGACAGCCGGGTGTCCGGACTGCTGCGCTCGGCGCTGCTGCGGCTGCTCGCCGCCTGCCCGGCCGGCACGCTGCGGGTGCTACCGGTCGACGGCGGCACCGTGGGCGCCACATTCGCACCGTTCCAACCCCTGGTCGACGCGGGTGTGATGCCGTCGCCGGCAACCGACGCAGAAGGGCTCACCCGGGTACTGGAGGCCGCGGAGAGCCATGTCCGGCAGGCCCGCGCCGGCAGCCCCGATCTGCCGTACCTGCTGGTGCTCGTCGCGTCGCTGCCGCCGCAGGCATCCAGGTCCGGGATCGCCCGGCTGGCGGCGCTCACCCATGCCGGCCCCGAATCAAAGGTCCACCTGGTCTTCTGCGGGTATCCGTCCCGACGCGGGTCCCACCTGGAGCCACCGCCGGTGGAACACACCGCCGTGCTGCGGCTGGCCGAGGGACCAGGCCGGCTCGGCAACCCCGCCGGGGAACCGTATGGCGTGCACGGACTCAACTGTCCGGTCCAGGTGGACCCAGCACCCGCGCCCACCCTGGTGGGCACGGTCTGCGAGCAGCTCGCCACCCTGGAACGGGCCGCCCAGGCGCTACGGTTCGCGGACCTGATCCCCACCACACCGTGGCGGGAGAGTTCGGTGACCGAGCTGCGCACCGCGGTCGGACGCGCCGGGCGGCAGGTCATCGAGTTGGCATTCGACGACGCGACCCCACACTGGCTCGTGGGCGGCCGGACCGGATCCGGCAAGACGGTGTTCCTGCTCGACGTGTTGTACGGGCTCGCCGCCCGCTACTCCCCCGACGAACTCGCCCTGTACCTGCTCGACTTCAAAGAGGGCGTCTCGTTCACGGAGTTCAGCCCCACCGACCTGGACCCCACCTGGATCCCGCACGCCCGGGCGGTCGGCATCGAATCCGACCGGGAGTACGGCGTCGCCGTACTACGGGAGTTGGTGGCCGAGATGACCCGGCGTTCCACCACCCTGAAACGGGCCGGCGTGACCAAACTCGCCGACCTGCGACGCCGCAGAGCCGACGTGGCGATGCCCCGGATTCTGGTGGTGATCGACGAGTTCCACGTGCTGTTCACCGGTAACGACAAGCTGGCCGCCGAAGCGGTGGCGCTGCTGGAGGACCTGGCCCGCAAAGGCCGCTCGTACGGCGTACACCTGATCCTGTCCAGCCAGACAGCGTCGGGTGTCGAGGCCCTGTACACCAAGACCGAGTCGATTTTCGGGCAGTTCCCGATGCGGGTCGCGCTGGCCGGCGGAGGCAACGTGCTGCACCCGACGAACAACGCCGCCGACGGGCTGCCGATCGGCAGCGCCGTGGTCAACAACGCGGGCGGGGTTTCAGACCACAACCGGCTCGTCCGCTTCCCGGACGCCCACGCGGAGGAGGACACTCTCGCGCAGTCCCGACAGTGGATGTGGCGGCAACGGCGGCCCGGCTCGCAACCACCCGCGGTGTTCCAGGGCTTCGCCGAGCAGCGGGTGGAGGACGACCCCGGATACACCTCGTTGGCACCCGGGGGCCGGCACCGGTTCCTGTTGGTCGGCCGCAACGTTGACGTGGTCTCCTCAACCGCCCGGTTCGGCCTGGACGCCACACCCGGAAGGCACCTCGCGACGCTCGGTCCGAGCCCGGTCGGAGCGGACATCCTGCACGCGGCCACCCTGGGACTGTGCCGGCAACACCAACCCGGCACAGCACGTTTCGTCGTGGCGTCCCTGGTGGCCTCGGCGGAGGCGGTGGCCTCGGAACTGGTCGCGGCGCTCGGCGCGGCCGGCCATTCGGTGGACGAGGTGGACGCTGTCGCGCTACGCGCCGAGCTGGCGAAGCTGACGGAGGCACCCGGTGACGGGCCGACCCACACATACCTGGTCGGGTTCGGAATGGACGCGGCGGCCGGCGTACTCAGCCAGGCGCCCGGCGACCTCGATCGGAAACGGTCCGGCCGGGCCGACCTGCAGACCGTACTCGCCCAGGGACCCGCTTCCGGAGTGCACCTGCTCGGGTGGTGGCGGGCGATGCAGCGGTTCTCCGACGACATCGGCGGGGCGCGGATGCGGGAGAACCTCGCCTGCCTGGTCGCCCTCAACGTCCCGGCCCAGGCGCTGGGCAGCCACATCGGGATACCCACCCTCCAGTGGCAGACCCGACCGAACCGGGCACTGATGATCGACCTGCACAACGACCGCCGGTCACTGATCGTGCCGTTCGTCCGGCCCGGACGCCACGACCAGGGAGGGATGGCATGAGCTGGTCCTCGTACGCCGAGCTCGCCCGCCGACTGGACGCGGTACGCCAGGCCGAGGCGGAACGGACCACCCGACAACGCCACGACACCGAATCCGGACGGGTGGCGCTCGACCAACTGGTCGACCGGCTCGCCGGGCAACAGGCAGACCTCACCAGCGCGGCCAGCGCACTGCGGATCCGGATGCGCCTGATCGACCCCGCGCCGAGCACCGCGCGTACCGTGGCCGAGGCTCTACGGCAGGCCGGGCAGGCGACCGACGCGGCCGACCAGGCCCGGGAGGAGGCGCTGCGGCGGGCCGGGCAACCGCAGTTCCTGCCCGAGGTGTCACCGGTCGCCCGCAACGCCGCGGTGTACGGGCTCTGCGCCGGCGTCGCGCTGGTGTTCCAGACCGTACTGGTGCTCCTGGCGGACCAGGTCGACACCGTCGGGGCGGCGCTCTGGTCACTGTGCGGGCTACCCGTGATCGCCTTCTTCGTGGGTTACCTGGTGATCGGAGTGGTCGCGGTCCCCCGGATCCCGCCGGCAGCCACCCACCAGGACCACTCCGGTCGGCGTACCCAGCCGAAGCGGGTCACCGCCGACCCCGACCGCAGCCCACGGCTCGGTCTCGCGATCTGCTTCCTGGCGCTACCGGTCGCATGGCTGGTGCTGATTCTGCTCCGAGGTCTGGTCAGCTGACGGCGGCCAGGTTGCCGGCTTCCGAGTGCGGGCGCGCCGCGCACGACACCGCGGCACGCCCGCACCTCGGACCTCACCCCATGTGGGGGTGACGCCAGTCGGTCGCCGGCACGAACGTCTCCTTGACAGTCCGCGGCGAGATCCACCGGACCAGGTTGTGCCAGCTACCCGCCTTGTCATTGGTTCCGCTGCCCCGGGAACCGCCGAACGGCTGCTGGCCCACCACGGCGCCGGTCGGCTTGTCGTTGATGTAGAAGTTGCCCGCCGCGAACCGCAGCGCCTGCCCGGCGCGCTCGACCACCCGCCGGTCGGTGGCGAACAGCGAGCCGGTCAGCCCGTACGGGGCCACGTCGGCCGCCTGCGCCACCAGTTCGTCGAAGTCGTCGTCCTCGTAGACGTACACCGCGAGGATCGGCCCGAAGTACTCCCGCCAGAACGTCTCGTGGGTCGGGTCCGTCACCTCGACCAGTGTCGGCTGCACGAACCAGCCTTCCGAGTCATCAGCCTTGCCGCCCGCCACCACGGTGCAGTGTGGATCACTCGCCACCGCGTCGAGCACCCCGGCCAGCTTTTCGTACGCCCGCCGGTCGATGACCGCACCACCGAAGTGCGAAAGATCTGTGACGTCGCCGTAGCTGATCTCTCCGATCGTGGCAGCCATCCGGTCCCGCAGGCCGCCCTGCCACAGCGAGCGGGGCAGATAGGCCCGGGAGGCGGCGGAGCACTTCTGGCCCTGGTACTCGTACGCACCCCGGATCAGCGCGGTGTGCAGCGCGGCCACGTCGGCGCTCGGGTGGGCGATCACGAAGTCCTTGCCGCCGGTCTCCCCCACCAGCCTCGGGTACGTGCGGTACCGGTCGATGTTCTCGCCCACGGTGCGCCACAGGTGCTGGAACGTCGCGGTGGAACCGGTGAAGTGGATGCCGGCGAGGTCAGGATCGGTGAGCGCCACCTCGCTGACCGCCTGACCGTCCCCGGTCACCATGTTGATCACCCCGGGCGGCAACCCCGCCGCCTCCAGCACCCGCATCGTGTAGTGGGCGGACACCTGCTGGGTCGACGACGGCTTCCACACCACCACATTGCCGAGCAGGGCCGGTGCGGTGGGCAGGTTGCCGGCGATCGCAGTGAAGTTGAACGGCGTGATCGCCAGCACGAACCCCTCCAGCGGCCGGTGGTCGAACTGGTTCCACACGCCCGGAGAACTTTCCGGCTGTTCACCGAGAAGCCGGTTCGCGAAGTGCACATTGAACCGTAGGAAGTCGATCAGCTCGCAGGCCGCGTCGATCTCGGCCTGGAACACGGTCTTGGACTGACCGAGCACGGTGGCGGCGTTCAGGGTGTCCCGCCATGGCCCGGCGATCAGCTCGGCGGCCCGCAGGAAGATCGCCGCCCGGTCGGCGAACGGAAGGTCGCGCCACTGGGGAGCCGCCCGCTTGGCGGCGGCAACGGCGTCGGCCACATCGGCGCGGGTCGCCTGCCGGGCGACCCCCAGGACGTGGCGATGGTTGTGCGGCTGGACCACCCGGATGTCGTCACCGCCGGCCATCCGCTGGGCACCGTCGATGGTCATCGTCAGGTGCATCTGCTCTGCGGCCAGCTCGCCGAGACGGCGTTGCAGACTCGCCCGTTCCGGACTTCCGGGCGCGTAACCGCGCTGCGGCTCGTTCCTCGGTTCGGGCACGACGATGGCGGCGCTCATGGTGCGGTTCCACCTTCCCCAGACTCGGCATCCTTGACGAGTTCTTCTCGGGTTCAGTCTCGCACGGCACGGGCCCGGGGCACAGGCACCGAGGCCGGCCGCCGCGCCGCGTACCCTGGTCTGCCGTGGCCAAGAATTCCCAGCCCAGACCGGTCGTGACAAGATCCGAACAGCCGGGCGCGACACTGGTGTGGGCACTGCTCGCCGGGGCGATGGTGTGGTTCGCAGGCCGGCTCTGGGCGCTTCGCGGGATCGCCGCGTACGACCTCGACGCACAGGGTGCCGCCGGTTTGGTGATCTTCGCTCTGCCCGGACTGGTCTCGGCGGCCCTCGTGCTCGGGGCCGGCGCCGGGCTCGGCCTGGTGTCGTGGCGGGGAATGGCCGGGCGTCCCGGGAAGACACGCACCGGGTACGGCGCGGCCGGCGGTCTGGCCGCCGCCGCGGTCACCGGTGGCGCCCTGTTCGCCTCCGGCGGCCCTCACCCGATGGCTGCCGCCGCGGTGTCCGTGGCGGTCGCCGCGCTGCTCGGCGGGCTACTCGCGGGATTGCGGACCCGGGTGCTGGCAGCGGGCCTGGCCGGTGCCCTCGGGGTCGCCGCGGTGCAACTGCTGGCAGCGCTGTTCGCCTCGCCGCTGCGTCGGCTGCTGGACGGGTCCGGTACCGGACCGGAGGTGGCCGACGCGGAGCTACAGCTTGCCATGATCATCGGTTTGGTGTCCGGAATCGCGGCCGGGCTGGCCGGGCACGCCGTACTCCGCCGGATGCGCCCCGTCGGCCTGTCCGGTTATCTGGCAGCCGGCGGCATGGCCGGCGGGCTACTCCTGGCCGCCGAGGTGATCACCCGGCTGGCCGTACCGCCGCTCCTGGACCTGGCCGGGGGTCGGACCGGTGACGACCCGCTGGTGCTGCAACTGACCGGTCAGGCCCGACTGAACGCCGGGCTGCTGGTGTTCTTCGCCGGAGCCATCACCAGCCTGGTGGCGCTGGGTCGCGGGATGCCGAGGCGTCCCGCGCCGCCACCGGGTGTCGCCCAATCCGCCGACAGCCCGATACCCGCCCGGTCAGCGAACGACGCGCCAGCCACCGACGAGCCGGTCGCCGAGGGCAGCTAGCCGTCCAGTCGGGTCAGCAGTTCGTCAAGCTCGGTCGGGTCGTACCACTCCAGTGCGTGGTCCTCGGCACTGTCCACGGTGAACTGGGCGTCCGGGTCACCCGCCGCCGCCTCGGTCGCCGCCGCCGCGGCGCTCGCCACGTCCGGTTCCGCATCGGCCGAATCCACATGGATCGCCGCGACGTCAGCCACCGGTATCGCGGATCGCACGGTCGTGGCGCTGGAGCCCAGCTCGAAGTCATGGACCCGGAACGCATGTTCCGGTACGTCGGCGGAGATCACCACGCGGCGACGGGGCGCGGCCGGATCCGTCCGCAACAGATGCAGCGCCCCCTGTGCGGCCCGGGTGAACGCGACGTACTCCAGTTCCTCCTCGTCACCCTCGGCGTACCACTCGCGCAACGCCGGAGTCACGGTGTGCACCTCGACCGGCGGCGGGCCCCACTCACCGCGATCCCGCAGCTCGCGGAGCTGCGGCAGAGTGGCGGACAGATAAACGCGGGTTACGGACACGTGACGATCTCCTCGGCGTTTCCCCGTAGTAAACCGCACCACCGCCACGACCCGACGACGGCTGCCACAACCTGCCCGGTGGACCTGGTTCGCCGCGGACCCGCGAGCGACTCGTCAACCGGATGTCTCGACGAGTTCGGCGAGCGACTCGGCGATCAGGTCGGCCATCACGTCCAGGTCCGACACCACGGTTCGGTCCGCGTTGAGCCCGTAGTAGACCCCCCCGTGGTACGACGTGACGCCGATCGCGAGGGCCTGCCCCTGTCGCAGTGGCACCACCGGATACGTCTCGGCAAGCTGGGCACCGGCCAGATGCAGCGGCTCCTGCGGCCCCGGCACGTTGCTCACAACCAGGTTGTGGAGCCGCCGGGAGAACCTGCTCACCGCCTTGACACCAAGCGCGTGCAACGTCGGCGGCGCGAACCCGGAAAGCGCGATCATGCGGTCCGCCCGGACGAAGTGGCCGGACTGCCGACGGGAGTGCAGCGCGTACCCGATCTGATGCAGCCGCACCATCGGGTTCGGCTCGCCGACCGGGAGGTCGACCAGTACGGCGGAGACCCGGGTGGCGCCCGTCCCGATCGCCTGGTCGTCCAGCCCTGCCCGGACACTGACCGGCACCATGGCCCGCAGCACCCGATCCCTGGCCAGCATGACGCCATGCACCATCAGCCAGCCGCGCAGGCCACCGGTCACGGCGGCGAGCACCACGTCGGTCACCGAGACGTCGCGGGCGCGGCGAACCGCCCGGTAATCCGACAGCTCGGTGTCGAGAGTGGTGAACCGCCGCTGGTCGCTGATCGGCACGTTCAGCGGGCTGGGCGGTGCCGGTCGTGCCGCGGTTCGCACCGCGGCCAGCACGTCACCCGCCGCTCCGGCCACCGCGCTCAATGCCCGACCGGCTCCACTCAGCCCTCCGTACGCCGTGCTGAGCAACCATTGTGGACGGTGGAGCAGGTCACCGATCGCACTGGAGGCAAGGGCGAGCGGAGTCGGCTCCGCCGCCGGCCGCCACGCCAGGGCTGGCGTGGGGTCGACCGGCCCGGGGTTGTGGAGCACCTGCATCAGGTCCACCGCCGCACCGTCGACAAGCACTTCGTGCGTCTTGGAGATGATGCCGACGCGCCCGTCGGCCAGCCCTTCGACCAGATACATCTCCCACAACGGCCGGTCCTGGTCCAAGCGACGGGCGCAGACCCGCGCCACCAGTTCTTCGAGCTGCTCCATCGTGCCGGGGGCCGGCAGATGGGAGCGGCGGACGTGGCGGGTGACATCGAAACCGGTGTCGTCCACCCACACCGGGCCTCCCAAGCCGCCCGGAATCCGCTTCACCTTCTGCCGGTAGCGCGGCACCTGCGGCAGGCTCCGTTCCACGAGTCGGCAGAGCTGCTCGTATCGCAGGCCACCCCGGGCGGGTGGCCGGAACAGAGCGAGGTTCGCGAGGTATCCCGGGGCCGTCTGGTCCATGTAGAGCAGGGAGGCGTCGAGTTGACTGAGCCGATCCATCACTCGCGACCTCCGGGTTTACTGACACCCCGACCATCTCACGGCACCGAGCTGGCGACCAGGCAAGCCAGTGACAGCGAACGAACAGGGACGGGGGGTGTCGATGGCAAACTTAGGCAACTGGACGGATTCACGAGCAGCTGACAAGTGAGGCACCGATCCCGATGGAAGCCCGCTTCCTGCAACTCCACGACGTCGCCGAGATCCTCAACGTCTCGGATTCACAGGTGTACCACATGGTACGCAGTGGCGAGCTCCCGGCGATCAAGATCGGCGGCCGGGGTCAGTGGCGGGTGGAACGGTCGAGGCTGGAGACGTACATCGAGCAGAAGTACGCCGAGACGGCGCAGTGGATCAAAGAGAATCCGCTGTCCCTACGCGAGGACGGCACGGACGACGTCTGACCTCACCGTCCCGGCGTTATCCACAGGCGCCGCGACGGCGCTTGCCGCACCCCTGTGAAAGCCGATAGAAACAACCGCAGTCAAACGGAGGTAAACGAAGGCTTCCGGGACAGCCTGCCGCTGCGCGGGCAACGAGAGAGGGGCAAGCCGAATGACCGCCGCCACGAGCACCATCCCACCGCCGGTCCGGCTGCGCTCCGCGCCGACGTTCGAGCCGCCATACGACGACGAAATGGCACCCGGCCAAGCCCTTCATGCGTGCCCGGTGGGGCCGTTCGACGTCGAACTTCCACTGGACTGGGGCCGGCGGGATCACTGGTTCGCCGACTCTCCCAGCCCGCGGCGTACCGGCGGAGCCCGGCGGCACGGCACCGCCGGTTCCCGCCAGCCGGCCGAACGACAGGTTCCGGACCAGTTGAGGCTGACGATCCGCCGGTTCGTCGACATGTACGTGGAGGTACTCAACGTCCGGCGACCGCTGCGTCACCTCAGGCCGGTGATGACCGAGGACGCATTCGAAACCACCCGGCTGGCGCTCGCGCGCCGAGGGAAAGCCTGGTGGCCGACACCGGTGGGTCGTGCCCAGGCTCGGGCGGCGCACCAGGTCACGGTGACCCGGGTGTCCGGTCGCCCGACGGTGATCGCGGTACGCCGGCTGCGCTGCTGCCGACCGGTTCCCGGGGTCGCCGAGGTGGCGGCGGTCCTGCACCGGGGAGACGAGGTACGTGCGATGGGTTTCCGTCTGGAACAGGACGAGTCAGCTTGGCTGTGCACCGCCCTTGAGTTCGTCGGATGACCCGAGTCGCACCGACACCCACCCCGGGCTCAGTGGCCAGGTGCGCCGTGGCAGCGCTTGTACTTCTTGCCAGAGCCACACGGACACGGGGCGTTGCGGCTGGGCGCCGTGCCGACCTTCTGACCGGACGAGGCCCGCCGGTCACCGGCGGCAATGGGGGACGAGGGACCCGCTCGCCGTACCGGTGGGGCATCGGCCGACTTACCCGTGCCGGATTTGCCCTGGGCCGCCTTGGCACCACGCCGGTCCCTACGGTCCCGGCGGTCGCCACCGATACCGAGCGCGGGCGCCTCCTCCTCGATCACGGCGGTGCCGCTACCGGCCTCGCCGTCGATCGCCGGCGCCGAGTACAGCAGCTGCTGTGGCAGTTGCCGGCCGAGACCCTTCACCAACAGCGCGGGGCGGGCCACCGCCTGGGGAGCTTCCTCCCCGGCCGGCTCCTCCACCCTCACCTGAAGGTTGAACAGGAACCCGACGGTCTCCTCCTTGATGCCCTCCAGCATGGTGGCGAACATGTCGAAGCCCTCACGCTGGTACTCCACCAGCGGGTCCCGCTGGGCGTAGGCACGCAGCCCGACACCCTCCTGGAGGTAGTCCATCTCGTACAGGTGCTCCCGCCACTTGCGGTCGATCACCTGCAACAGCACCTGCCGCTCCAGCTCCCGGAGCACCTCGTCGCCCAGCTCCTCTTCCCGACGCTGGTACGCGGCGTGCGCGTCCTCCTTGACCTGTTCCAGCAGGAACTCGGAGTCCAGCGCCTCGATGCCGCCGGCCTCGTCCTCGACATCCTCGACGGTGAGCGAGACCGGGTAGAGCTGCTTCAGCGCATCCCAAAGCTGCTCGAAGTCCCAGTCCTCGGCGTATCCCTCCGATGTGGCACCGGTGACGTACGCGGTGATCACGTCGTCGATCATGTGCGTGATCTGGTCGTGCAGGTCCTCGCCGTCCAGCACCCGCTTGCGCTCGGCGTAGATCACCTGGCGCTGCTTGTTCAGCACCTCGTCGTACTTCAGGACGTTCTTGCGGATCTCGGCGTTCTGCTGCTCGATCTGGGTCTGGGCGCTCTTGATCTGCCGAGTGACCAGCTTGGACTCGATCGGCACATCGTCGGGGATATTGAGCCGGTCCATCACCGCCTGCACCGCGGCGGCGTTGAACCGGCGCATCAGGTCGTCCCCCAGTGACAGGTAGAACCGGGACTCACCGGGGTCGCCCTGCCGTCCGGACCGGCCCCGGAGCTGGTTGTCGATCCGCCGGGACTCGTGCCGCTCGGTGCCGAGCACGTACAGCCCACCCGCGCCGGTGACCTCCTCGGCCTCGTCCTCGCAGGCGACCTTGGCACGCTTCAGCGCACCCTCCCAGGCGTCGGCGTACGCCTCCGGTTGCTCCTCCTCGGTGATGCCCTGCACCCGCAGCTCGGCGGCTGCCAGGAACTCGGAGTTGCCACCCAGGTGGATGTCGGTGCCTCGGCCGGCCATGTTGGTGGCCACCGTGACCGCGCCCCGCCGGCCGGCCTGCGCAATGATCTCCGCCTCCCGGGCGTGGTACTTCGCGTTCAGCACCTCCGCCCGGACACCGCGCCGCTTCAACATCCCGGCGAGGATCTCGCTCTTCTCGACGCTGGTGGTGCCGACCAGGATCGGCTGGCCCTGCTCGTGGCGTTCAACGATGTCCTCAACCACCGCCTCGAACTTGGCCTTCTCGGTCTTGTACACCACGTCGGGGTGGTCCGCCCGGATCATCGGCATGTTGGTCGGGATGGTGACCACGCCGACCTGGTAAACCTTGTTGAACTCCGCCGCCTCGGTCTGCGCGGTACCGGTCATCCCGGACAACTTCTGGTACATCCGGAAGTAGTTCTGCAGGGTGACCGTGGCTAGGGTCTGGTTCTCCTGCTTGATCGCGACGGATTCCTTCGCCTCGATCGCCTGGTGCATGCCCTCGCTGTACCGCCGCCCGTGCAGGATCCGGCCGGTGAACTCGTCCACGATCAGGACCTCGCCGTCGTTGACGATGTAGTCCTTGTCCCGACGGTAGAGTTCCTTTGCCTTGATCGCGTTGTTCAGGTAACCGACCAGCGGGGTGTTCACCGACTCGTACAGGTTGTCGATGCCCAGCCGATCCTCCACCCGGGCGACGCCCTGTTCGGTCACCGCCACGGTCCGCTTCGCCTCGTCAACCTCGTAGTCGCTGCCCCGCTCCAGGCGGCCAACCACCCGGGCGAACTCCTGGTACCAGCGGGCGGAGTGCTCCGCCGGGCCAGAGATGATCAGGGGAGTACGGGCCTCGTCCACCAGGATCGAGTCCACCTCGTCCACGATCGCGAAGTGATGACCGCGCTGCACCACGTCGGCGGCCGAGACCGCCATGTTGTCGCGCAGGTAGTCGAACCCGAACTCGTTGTTGGTGCCGTACGTGATGTCGCACCGGTAGGCCCGCCGGTGCAACTCGGACGACTGGTTGGGGAGAATCACGCCGACCGTCAGGCCGAGGAACCGGTGGATCTGCCCCATCCACTCGGCGTCGCGTTGCGCGAGGTAGTCGTTCACCGTGACCACGTGGACGCCGTCACCGGTGAGCGCGTTCAGGTACGCCGGGAGCACACAGGTCAGGGTCTTGCCCTCACCGGTCTTCATCTCGGCGATGTTGCCGAAGTGCAACGCCGCGCCGCCCATCAGCTGGACGTCGAAGGGGCGCTGGCCCAACACCCGGCGTGCCGCCTCACGCGCCGTGGCGAACGCCTCCGGCAACAGGTCGTCCAAAGTCTCGCCGTCGGCGTATCGCTCCTTGTACTGCTCGGTGAGCGCACGCAACTCGGCGTCGGTGAGTTCTGTGTAGTTGTCCTCGATCGCGTTGCACGCGTCAGCAATCGCCTTCAGCTTCCGCAGCAACCGGCCCTCGCCGGCGCGCAGGAGTTTCTCGAATATGGCCACGGATCAGGGCTCCCCACTGCGACGTCTTCGCCCGCCATCGTATGCCGCCAACCCGGCGAATTGTGAGGTTGGGATACCTGCGAACGATCCCGCAATGGTACGGGTGCCGGCCGACCGCTACCACCGCCGGCCGGTACCAGTACCGGACCAGGGAATTCGCTTGGACGACCGGTCTCGGTGCCGGCAGGCTGATCGGATGGAGCCCGTGGAGCTGCTGGACGACGACCTGACGCTGCGACCGTGGCGGGTCTCGGACGCGGACGACGTGCACCGCGCCTGTCAAGACCCGGACATCCAGCGCTGGACCACCATACCCAGCCCGTATCGACCAGAACACGCCCGGGAATGGGTGTCGGTGGTCAGTCCGCAGCGTTGGGCGGACGGCACGGCGGCCAACTTCGGGGTCTTCGACACCACCAGCGGCGCGTTGCTGGGCTCGAACGGCCTGGTGGTGATCGACGCCCGGCTCGGCTCGGCCGAGATCGGGTACTGGACCGCCCCGTGGGCGCGTGGCCGCGGCGTCACAGTACGGGGGATCCGCGCCATCGCCCGGTGGGCGTTCCAGGAACTGGGCCTACGCCGCCTGACCTGGCAGGCGGTGCTGGGCAACCACCCGTCACGGCTGACGGCGCTGCGTGCCGGGTTCCGTATCGAGGGCCGGTTGCGGCCGGCGAACCCGCCACCCGGCGGTCCGGACGCCGCCTGGATCGGATCACTGCTGCCAGCCGACCTGCACGGCCCACCACGCGAGCTGGATCCGCTGCTGGTGCGCCGCGCCAAGATCTTCGGAGCCGAACAGCCGACCCTGCGGGTGCGGGTCCCTGGAGGATCGGTCACCCTGGGTTGCGCCACCCTGCGCGACATCGATCCAATGGTCGCGACCTGTCGGGACCCCGAGGCGGTCGCCTGGACGATGGTGCCCCATCCGTACCGGCGTTCGGACGCGGAGTCCTTCTTCCGGTACCGGGTTGAGCGGTGGGCCGCCGGTGAGGCCGCGATCTACGGCATCTACGACTCGGGCCACTACTGCGGCTCGCTCGACCTCAGGTTGTCTCCCACCGACCCCGCAGTCGCGGACATCGGTTACCTGGTCTCACCCTGGGCGCGGGGTCGCGGTTTCGCCACGGCGACGGTACGGGCGCTGTGCGAGTGGGGATTCCAGCACCTGGAGTTGACCCGCATCGAGTGGCGGGCCCACGTCGGCAATCAGGCATCCCGAAGAGTGGCCGAGAAGGCCGGCTTCCAGATCGAGGGCGTGGAACGTGCCGGCCTGACACACCGGGGAGAGCGCCGGGACTGCTGGGTCGGCGCTCTGCTCCGCTCCGATGTGGTCTGACGGGCGTACCAGCTCAGCCGCGACCATGCGGCGTCGTCCAGCCGGACAGGTCCGGCCCCAGCGGCACGATCCGGCTCGGATTGAGCCGCTCGTGGGTGGCGTAGTAGTGCCGTTTGATGTGGTCGAAGTCCACGGTCTCGCCGAACCCCGGTGTCTGGTACAGATCGCGGGCGTAGCCCCACAGGGCCGGCATCTCGGTGAGCTTGTTGCGGTTGCACTTGAAGTGCCCGTGGTACACCGCGTCGAACCGGACCAGCGTGGTGAACAGGCGTACGTCCGCCTCGGTGATCCGGTCTCCCATCAGGTACCTGCGGCCTGACAGCCGGCGCTCCAGGACGTCCAGCCGCGCGAACAGTCGCCGGTACGCCTCCTCGTACGCCTCCTGACCGGCGGCGAAACCACACGCGTACACCCCGTTGTTCACGTCGGTGTAGATGTCCACCATCAACTCGTCCAGTTCGGAACGACGTGCCGCCGGGTACAGGTCCGGGGCCTGCGGCCGGTGGAGGGCACGCCACTCGGTGGACAGGTCGAGCGTGATCCGCGGGTAGTCGTTGGTGACCACCCGGCCGGTGATCGTGTCGATGATCGCCGGAACCGTCACCCGCCCCTGGTAGTCCGGGTCGGTTGCCTGGTACGCCTCGGCGAGGAAGCCGATCCCGAGCACCGGGTCCCGTCCGTCCGGATCCAGGGTGAACCGCCAGCCCCGCTCGTCCCGTACCGGATCCACCACGGCGACCGAGATCGCCTCCTCCAGGCCGAGCAGTCCGCGCACGATCAGGGATCGGTGCGCCCATGGGCAGGCCAGTGACATCACGAGTCGGTACCGGCCGGACTCGACCGGCCAGTGACCGCGTTCGTCCGGACCGGCGCCCGGTTGAGACTGCGAGTCGGCGGTGATCCGGTCGGTGAACCGGTTGGGCTGGCGGACCCACCGGCCGCCAGCGTTGGTCTCCCGGGAGAACTGGGCGGTCGTCATACCGCCCATCCTGCCGGAAACCGACCCGCCGCGACCACGCGCCCGCCCGGTCCAGATCAGCTATGTCGCCAGGCGGATCACACCGTAGTCGTAGCCTTTGCGCCGGTACACCACGCTCGGCCGGCCCGATTCCCTGTCGAGGAACAGGTAGAAGTCGTGTCCGACCAGTTCCATCTCGAACAGCGCGTCATCGATCGTCATCGGGCCCCCGGCATGTTCCTTCTCGCGCACGATCTTGCCTGGTCCGTCGTCGGGCGTTCGCTCGGTGGCGGCCACCGGTCCGGATGCCCCGTTCGCCGACGGCCTGGCTGCCACCGAGGCGAGCGCCGCGGTGGCTGCCGCCACCGACGTCGGGGTGTGGCGTCCGCGGTGTACGCGTCGCCGGTCAGCCGCCTTGCGCAGCCTGTAGTCAAGCTTGTTCACCGCGATGTCCAAGGCCGTGTAGAAGGTCTTGGCGCTCGCTTCGGCGCGTACCACCGGACCGCGGGAGAAGCAGGTGATCTCCACTCGCTGACAGTGGTCGGACTGGCGGGGGTTGCGCTCGTGAAACAACTCTATGTCGGTCCGGATCAGCTTGTGGTCATAGCGCTCGATCTTGCGGACCTTGTCGGTTACATGCACCCGGTAGTGATCTGGAACCTCGATGTTCCTGCCCTTGACGACGATTTCCACGCCTGACCTCCCCAACGGTCATACGGAGATCGCGATGAATCCTGATCTCCGAGGACGCGCGATGCTCTGGTCGGGCACCGTGCGGGTCTGTGGACATCGACCTCGCCCCGAAGCCGGAAGCGGGTCGGCCTTTGCGATCGGCGGGCCTCCCTCCGTGCTCTTCAAAGTACGGCGAAGCTGCTTCTGACACCGACGCTAATCCTCGGAGCCGCGTCCGTCACCTTGAGCCGGCCATGATAGGCGGGTGTATGGCTAATAGTCACGTGTCGCGCGCCATCGGCGCTCGGTAGCGGCCAGCACCGCGGCCGCGGGGACCCGCGGGCCGATCCCGGCGAGCACCCCACAGGTGGTCGCGATGGTGGCCCCGGTGGTGATCACATCGTCCACCACCACCAGTGCCGGCGTACCGGAGCCGAGCGGCCGGAAAGCCAGAGCGTGGCCGGTTCGCGGGATCCGGCGGGGCAGCAGCGACGCCCGCGCCAGGCGCACCCGTTCCGCCGCGGACAGCCCCACGGAGTCCGGCCGGGACACCGCCCGCAACGGACGCCCGACCGCGACGGTTCTGCCGTCCCGGCGCAGTCGGGTCGCAGCGGCCCTGGCCAGCCGCAGCATGTGGTCCCCGCGACGCTCCCGGACCGCCCTGGCTGTCGTCGGTACCGGCACGAGCAGCAACGGGCGGGGAGCCGGCACCGCCGCCGACACCGCGACCGCGAGCGCGTCCCCGAGCGGCCGGGCCAGACCGTGCCGGCCCCGGTCCTTGTACGCCAGGATCAACTCCCGTAGCCGCCCGGCGTACCGGCCGACGGCGTGGCACGGCGGCAGTCCCGGGGGTGCCGGGTCGGGCCGAACTGGGCGGGGGCGAGCACCCGCCAGAGCGGCGGCACAGGCACCGCAGAGCAGGCCCGCCGCCTCCCGGCGGCAGCCGGCGCAGGTGACGGGCAGCACCAGGTCCCACAATCCGGCCAGCAGCCGCGGTACACCGATTGTCGACTCCTTCACCCGGCACAGCTTGGCGAGTCCAAGGACAGTACGCCAGAGCGACGACAGCCACTGTGGACAAGCTGTGGACGGACGACGACGTGGCTGTGGAAGACGCGACAGCGCTCAGAAGGCGAAGAACGGACTGCTTCCCCTCGGCGGCGCTTCACGACCGTCCGGGTAGGCCTGCTCACTGGAGAAAAACTCGTACACCGCGCCGTCCCTGGCCAGCAGTACCCGTCCCGACCCTTGCAGAGTCGGATACGCGGCGATCTGGTCTGGAATGCCACGCTCGGGCAGGAGACGAGCGACCCGCAGGCCATCGATGCCCACCTCCCAGAGCCCGCCACGGGACGGATCTCGGGCCGTCACCACCAGCGTGTGCTCACCCCGCCATGCCACGTCGGCGGCCCCTCGGAACCGGTCAGTCACCAGGCGCGGGGACTCGATCGCGGTAACACCTTCCCGTTGCACCAGTCCCGCCACGTACAACATGCCACCTGAGATCAGCGCCGCCCGATGACCGTCCGGTGCCACCGAAACCGCGGTGACTTCCCTGACCTGAGATGTCAGCCTTACCGGAAGGACGTCAAGCTTGCCAACATCCACCTGGTAGAGCCTTCCCGTCGCGGTCACCAGCAACGACCCCAACGGCCCTCCGATATCGGCCACCCAGACCGGTCGCCCGATCGGACCGGCTGGCAGGTCGGTCACCTCCTGGTAGCGGGTGGAGAGGCGACCCACCCAGAGCTTCTGCCCCCCAAGGTCCTTCGGGGGATCCCGCACCAAGGCGGCCAGGTCGCCGTTCTGACTCAGCGCGGCGGAGATCACCGATGTGTTGTAGCGCTGGTACTGCCCGGTCAGCACCGCCGGAAGCTCGCCCGCGACCAGCGAGGCGACCTGCCCCTCGTCGGTGATGTGGTACGCCGAGGCGTCCGTGGTCTGTGCCGGCACGGCATTGAAGCCGCCGAAATCGCGTCGCGAGTGGGTGGTCCTGAGGCCGTCGGGCACCGGCCGGTCATCGATCTGCAGCTGGAGCCGCAGCCCTGGTTCCATCCGCTGGTCCAGGGTCCAGACCAACTGGGCCAGAGCCAGGTACATGCGCGGGGTCTTCTCGGCGTCGCTGTTGAGGTTCACCACAACCCGCCTGCCGTCGAGGTACACGTTGCCGCGGCGCTTGGTGCCGCTCGCGAAGCCCACCACCGCCACCGGTTCGAGCCATGGGGAAGGCCCCTGCAGTAGCCAGTCCACGAGCAGGCTCCACTGCTTCTGCCAGGTGACAGCCTCGGGTATGTATCGAAGGTCGGGAATCAGCGAGGCGGTCGACCGCCGATTGCCGAAATACAGCGACAAGAACTGGTACCGCTCACGCAATGCCTGGTCGGAAAGCACGTAGTACGGCGGGGGGTTAGTGACCAGCCACGTCAAACTGTCAGAGCGCTGATTGTCCTTGGCCCGGTTGCGCTCAATCTTGAAGATGTAGGAAAACCTCCGGGACGCTGGGAGCAGCACGCCGTTCTCCGTCAACTCGCCGATCACCCGGCCGGTCACGGAGATCGGGTGCAGGTCCGGTTGATCGTTGAGGGGAGGGGACACTTGGAGGTCGGCCACCACGTGGATCGCGTCCCCCTGAGGCGGCCGCGCCTCCTTGGAAAGAAACGGCCGCACCTGCTGGTCCAGGATGGCCCATTCGCTGGAAGCCGCCTCGAAGTACAGCTCGACGGCATCTTTGCTGTTTTCGGCGTCTTCCGGGCGTGGCAGCGGCTCAGGGGAGGCGTCCGGAACGAGGATGCCAGGAGCCGTGCCGTCGCTCACCGGGAGCCCAGAGTCCGGTACGCCACAGCCGGCCAACGCGGTCGCCATGACCAGCGCGGCGGCAACGCACTGTGGAACCCTCACGCGACACCTCCAACCGGCACCGGCGACGCCGCGGGATCGTCCGGAGACAACGGCAACGGCGACGAGACCAGCCGGTCGCCGGCCCGGCACGGCAACGTGAGTCGGAACTGCGAGCCCTTCCCGACCAGACCCCAAGCCTCCAGCCAGCCACCGTGCAGCCGGGCGTCCTCCAGGCTGATCGACAACCCGAGGCCGGTGCCACCGGTCTGCCGGGCGCGGGACGGGTCAGCCCGCCAGAACCGGTTGAAGACCAGCTTCTCCTCTCCCGGCCGTAGGCCAACCCCATGGTCCCGCACGGTGATCCCCACAGCGGAGTCATGGGCTGCCAAGGTGACCACCACCGGCTTACCGTCGCCGTGCTCCACGGCGTTGCCGATGAGATTGCGCAGGATCCGCTCCACCCGCCGGGGATCCGCCTCCGCGATGACGGGCTGGGCGGGCAGGTTGAGGCCAAGTCGGACGTCCTGGGTGCGCGCCAAGGGCAGGAGGGATTCCACCGCACGCCGCACGATCGGCACCAGGTCCACCGGCTCGGACTCCAACTGTGCGAACCCCGCGTCGAACCGGCTGATCTCCAGTAGGTCGGACAACAGGTTCTCGAACCGGTCCAGCTCATCGTGGAGCAGTTCGGCGCTGCGTGCCACGTCCGGCGAGAACTCGTCCCGCGCGTTGTGCAGGATCTCCGCGGCCATCCGTACCGTGGTCAACGGGGTACGCAGTTCGTGTGACACGTCGGAGGTGAACCGGCGCTGCAACCGCGAGAGTTCCTCCAACTGCACGATCTGGTACTGCAGGTTCGCCGCCATCTGGTTGAAGGAGCTGGCGAGCTTCGCCAGTTCGTCCTCACCGCGCACCGACATCCGTTCGTGCAGCAGACCGGCGGACAGTCGCTGCGCGGTGCGTGCGGCGACCTGTACCGGACTGACCACCATCCGGGTGACGATCCAGGCGATCAACGACAACAGCAACACCAGCGCGACACCGGTGATCAGCACGGTGTTGCGCACCAGTTCGGCGGCGTCGACCTCGTCGTCCAGCGGGAACAGGTAATACATCTCCAGAGTCCCCCAGTGCAACTGCACCGGAGTTCCCACCGCCAGGTAGGGACGCAGGCCGCGGTCATCCGGATCGGCCCGGGTGAACTGATGAGCCGTGACATGCGAGTCAACCACCACCCGAGCCAGTTCCTCCGGCACCAGGGACGTGGGGGTGTCGCTCGTGCCTGGGCGGGACACCGGGTCTATCCGGATCTTCCGGTTCGAGGCGGTCAGCACCACCTGGAACTCGCCGGCCGGTCCCACATCGTCGGCGAGGTCGTTTACCAGGGTGGGAAGGGTGTCCTTCAGGCCCGGGTCGTTGTCCGCGCTGAACACGGACAGTTGACTCTGTGCCCGGTAACGCGCGCTTTCGACCTGGCTGAGCGCAGCCTCCAGCTTGTCATCGACCAAGCCGTCGGTGATCCGCTCGGCAACCACGAAGCCGAACGCACCAACCAGCACCGCGGACCCGGTCAGGGTGATCGTGACGATCCGCAGTTGCAGCGAGCCACGCCAGCGCCGGGCCCCGGTCCGTACGGCCGCCCACCCGAGACGTCCCGGGCGGCTGTGCCGGGCCCGCTCCAGAACGGCGCGAAGCCACTCCGCGAGCCGGCGACCATACCTCGCGGTGTGGTGGCGCAGATCCGTACCCGCCATCAGGACCCCTACCCGGTGCCTGCCTTGTAGCCCACGCCGCGCACCGTCAGGATCACCTCAGGATGCTCTGGATCCCGCTCGATTTTGGCTCGCAGCCGTTGCACGTGCACGTTGACCAGCCGGGTGTCGGCGGCGTGCCGGTAGCCCCAGACCTGCTCCAACAGCACTTCCCGGGTGAACACCTGGCGGGGCTTGCGAGCCAGCGCCACCAGCAGGTCGAACTCCAGCGGGGTGAGTTTGATCTCCGAGCCGTTGCGGGACACGGTGTGGGCGGGCACGTCGATGGTGAGCTGCGCGCCGGCCGGGCCGATTGTCAACTGTTCCGGGGCGGCGTCCTCGCTGCGGCGCAGCCTGGCCCGCATCCGCGCGATCAATTCTTTCGGTTTGAACGGTTTCACTACGTAGTCGTCGGCACCGGACTCCAGGCCCAGCACGACGTCCACGGTGTCGCTCTTCGCGGTCAACATCACGATCGGCAGCCCGGACTCCGCCCGGATCGCCCGGCAGACATCGATCCCGCTCATCCCCGGCAGCATCAGGTCGAGCAGAACGATGTCAGGCCGGGTCTCGCGAAACGCCGCGAGCGCCCGCTCGCCGTCGGCCACGAAGGAAGGCACGAAACCCTCGCTCCTCAGCACGATCCCCAGCATCTCCGCGAGCGCCGGGTCGTCGTCAACCACCAGTACGCGCGCTCTCATGCGCTCAAGCATTCCATCCCGCCAGTCGGAACTCTGCCACCGGCCCGGGGAACCCGCTGCTCAACCGTTCCAGTCGGCCACCGGAGGCGGAACCCGCCGGCTTCCCGGACTCCGGGAGGACAGGCGCCGAGAACTAGCCGCCGGCCGTACGCGGCCGACCCGGGACACCGGGCACCATCCCGCGCAGCCGGACCCAGGCGAGCACCACGATGAGCAGCGCGCCCACTGCCGTCAATGCCACCGGCAGCACCGGTCCACCCGCCGGCTGCCACGGACCGGACAGCACGTGGATGCCGAACTGCCCGTCGCCGTGCCGCCAGATGGTCATCGCGACCAGCAGGCTGACCACATGCAACGCGGCGGTGACCAACCCGCACGTCACCGTCAGCCGCCCGGATGGGCGTTCCCCGAGGTGAACGCCCAGACGCGGTGCCGAAGCGGAGAGCAACACCGCACCCACGACCAAGGGAAGGTAGTAGCGCCCCTGCTGGGAGGGCCCGAGTTCGTCGTAATACCGGAACTCGAGGGTGACCGCGAGCGCGGCGGTGACCGCGACCGTCCCCAACACCGCCGTGACGAGGCGGCGGCCGGACACCACGAGCGCGGGCAGCACGACCGCACCGATCAGGAGGTACCACAGGTAGTGGGTCCAGTCCGGCGGGATGATCGCCCCGTAGAAGCGCGCCACGAACTGGCGTGCCCAGTCCTCGGAACGGTAGTTGAGGACATCCTGGAGTACCCGGCTGCGGGGCACGTGTCCGCCCTGCCGCTGCGGGCTGACCGACAGCAGGCCGGATGTGAACGTCCACGCCACGGCCGCCAGCGTGGCCGCGACCACAATACCGACGGTCAGCCACACCGCGCGCTGCCGCAGCAACCCGGGCAGCCGGCCACGTGCCGCCGCCAGCGTCGCGAAGATCACCGGCAGCAGCACCAGCAGCGGACCCAACTGCCGCATCGTCACCAGCACCGTGGCACTGACCGCGACCAGGACGAGCAGGTGACGGGGAGCGTCCAACTCCGTCGGTTCCTCGGACAGCGCGAGCACCGCGAGCGCTGTCCACAACGCGATCCCAGCGGTGATCTCCAGCCCGTTGGGATTGACCGAGCCGGTGAGGTTGGTCACCGTCGGCGTCGTCACCACCACCACACCCGCCACGAGCAGCCGGTTCGGGACGTACCGCCAGGCAACCGTGAACGCGGCGGCGAGGAACAACGCCGACAGCAGCGCGCTCACCAGTCGACCGAGCACCACCCCGGTCATGTCCGGCCAGACCACCATCGGCAGCCCGACCAACAGGTAGTACCCGGGGTGGTAGCGCCCCGAGGCGGTCGGGGTACGCGCCAAGGAGGCGTCCCGGGGCGGCTCGCCCTGGCAGGTCGCCGGGGGTCTCGGCTTCACCAGCAGCATGCAGTCCGGGTTCGGCGGCACCAGGCTGCGCGGTACCTCGGTGAAGGCGCCACCGGCGTAGACCGCGTCCGTCGGTTCCAGGACAAGCTGCCCGTGGGCGGCTCCGGCCGCCCGGACGATGTGCTCGTCCTCGTCGTACGTGGCGTTGAACGGAGCGCCCACCGCCCAGCCCGCGCCCAGCAGGAAGAACGCCAGGACAGCGAGCAGGAACACGGCACGGGGCCGCGCCGCCGGAGGTTCCGTGGTGGCCCCGGTTACCGAGCCCGGGCCCGACCGGGTGGCGTCAGTTTCATCGGTATGGTCGAGCACGGGCCGGTCGTTCATGTCGCTGCCCGGTCCTGTCCACCGGCCGGCCACCGGTCGATCCATCCGGTGCCCCGATAGCCGTACCACACCAGAAGGCTCAACCCGGCGATCATCGCGAGCAGCGGCAGTACCGGACCGGAAGGCGGCAGCCAGTCCCCGGCGAACGGGTTGACCGGCACGCCCGGCCCTCCCTGGAACCGGGTCATCACCAGGGCCAACGCGTACAGGTGCAGCGGCGCCGTACCGAGCACCACGAACCTCAGCAACGCCGACTGGCCAGCCTCGCCAAGCGCCGCCGGATAGCGGCCCACCACGGCGGCGATCAGCAGCAATCCGACCCCGAACGGCATCACGTACCGGCCGTGCTGTGCCCAGTTCAGGGTCGGGTAGTAGGCCACCTCGAGCACCGCGAGAGCCAGTGCCGAACCCACGCCGACCGCGACCAGCGTCCAGCGGTCCCGACGGGACGCCAACAGGCCGGCGGGCAGTACCAGGGCGGCGACCATCGCGTACCAGAACATGATCAGCCATGACGGCAGGGTGGTCTCGCCGTAGCTGAACTGGCCCACGATCTGGTCGGTCCAGAACGACGCCCGGTCGACGGTCATCAGCCGGACCATGTCACCCAGCGGTTCGTGACCGCCCCGGGTCGGCACCGCCTCCAGCGCACCGGACATCAGCAGCCAGCCGACCGCGAACACCGCCACGGCGGCGACCCCAGCCAGCAGCAGCCTGGCGTCCCGGCGCCGCAGCAGCCCCGGTATCCGGCCCCGGGGCGCGACGACGAGGGCGACCGCCGTGATCCCGGAGAGCCACAGCGGCCCCAGCGCCCGTACTGTCAAAAGCACCGACGCGGCCACCGCGGCCAGCACCAGCAGCCGGCGTACGGTCGCGTCGTCGAAGGTCTTTTCGGGGGTACGCAGCAGCGCCAGCAGGGTCGCCCACAGCAGTACCCCGGCTGCGATCTCAAGCCCGTTCGGGTTGACCGCGCCGTTGAGGTTCGCCGCCATCGGGGTGGTGGCGAGCACCACCGCGGCCAGCATCAGCCGGTTGCGCAACCGCAGCGCCACCACCACCGCGGAGGCCAGCAGCACCGCCGAGAGCAGGCTCGACACCAGCCGGGCCAGGACGATGCCGGTGTGGTTCGGCAGCAGCACCATCGGTACGCCCACCGGCAGGTAGTAGACCGGGTTGTACCGTCCGGCAGTGGTGCCGGTCCGTTTTCGGGTGGTGTCGTCCGGTGGCCGGTGCTGGCAGGAGGCGTCCTTCCTGTCGGCGGGATCCTCGCCTTTCCACGGGCAGTGCACATTGCCCGGCAGCAGGCTGCGCGGCACCTGGTACCACGCGCCACCACCGCGTTTCGCCTTGGCCGGCGGCGAGTAGACCTGGCCGCTGGCCGCCCCGTACGCCCGGACGATGTGCTGGCTCTCGTCGTACGTGCCGTCGACCGGCAACGCGAACGCCCAGCCAGCGCCGATCAGGAAGAACGCCAGACACGCCAACCACCATCCGGCCCGCAGCCGGCGCCGAGGCTGATACCCCGGGCTGGCCGAAACCACGACTCCCTCCCCGGAGGACGGGGAGGGAGGCACGGTGTCCACGGCTTGCGCCACCGCGGGCGGCTCAGTACCGGTAGTGCTCGGACTTGTAGGGACCCTCAACCGGGACCCCGATGTAGTCGGCCTGCTCCTTGGTCAGCGTGGTCAGCTTCACGCCGAGCGCGTCCAGGTGCAGCCGGGCCACCTTCTCGTCCAGATGCTTGGGCAGTACGTACACCCCGAGCGGGTACTGGTCGGTCTTGGTGAAGAGTTCGATCTGGGCGATGGTCTGGTTGGTGAAGCTGTTCGACATCACGAAGCTCGGGTGGCCGGTGGCGCAGCCCAGATTCATCAGCCGGCCTTCCGCCAGCACGATGATCACCTTGCCGTCCGGGAAGGTCCAGGTGTGGACCTGCGGCTTGACCTCTTCCTTCACGATGCCGGGCAGCTTGGCCAGGCCCGCCATGTCGATCTCGTTGTCGAAGTGGCCGATGTTGCACACGATCGCCTGGTGCTTCATCCGGCTCATGTCGCCGGCGGTGATGATGTTGAAGTTTCCGGTGGCGGACACGAAGATGTCCGCGGTCTCCACCACGTCGTCCAGGGTGGTGACCTGGTAGCCGTCCATCGCCGCCTGCAATGCGCAGATCGGGTCGATCTCGGTGATGATCACCCGAGCGCCCTGGCCGCGCAGGGCGTCGGCGCAACCCTTGCCCACGTCGCCGTACCCGCATACCACCGCGACCTTGCCGCCGATCAGCACGTCGGTGGCCCGGTTCAGGCCGTCGATCACCGAGTGCCGGCAGCCGTACTTGTTGTCGAACTTGCTCTTGGTGACCGAGTCGTTGACGTTGATCGCCGGGAACAGCAACCGGCCATCCCGGTGCATCTCGTACAACCGGTGGACGCCGGTGGTGGTCTCCTCGGTAACGCCCTTGATCTCGGCGGCGACCCGGGTCCACTTCTGGGGGTCGGCTGCCAGGGACCGCCGCAGCAGCTCCAGGATGAGCCGCAGCTCGTCGTTGTCCGCGGTGTCCGGGTCCGGCACGGCACCGGCCTTCTCATACTCGGCACCCTTGTGGACGAGCAACGTGGCGTCGCCGCCGTCGTCCAGGATCATGTTGGGACCGCCAGCGCGGCCTTCGCCATCGGGCCAGGTGAGCGCCTGCTCGGTGCACCACCAGTACGCTTCGAGGGTCTCGCCCTTCCAGGCGTAGACCGGCACGCCCCGGGGGTCGTCCGCGGTGCCATCAGGCCCCACGACCACCGCCGCCGCCGCGTGGTCCTGTGTGGAAAAGATGTTGCAACTCGCCCAGCGCACCTCGGCGCCGAGCGCGACCAGGGTCTCGATCAGTACAGCCGTCTGCACGGTCATGTGGAGCGAGCCGGAGATCCTGGCTCCCCGCAACGGCTGCTGCTCGGCGTACTCGGCGCGGGTGGCCATCAGGCCCGGCATCTCGTGCTCGGCGAGTTGGATCTCCTTGCGACCGAACGCCGCCAGCGAGAGGTCCGCGACCCGGTAATCGCCTTCCGCGACGGTCCGCGGGCGTGCCTCGCCGCCGCTGTGGACATCATGCCGAACCGTACTCGTCATCGACTCTCCTGGATGCTTTTCGACAGAGCTGCCCCAAACTGGACCTCACCCAAACTACTAGGTCCGCCGGCCAGCGGGGGCGGGCGGGTGAGCCGGGCACCCGGGCGGGTGACGCCGCTGACGCCCTGGGAACTCAGCCCACGCTGACCTGGTAGACGTCGCCCGAGCCGGTCACCGCCACCTCAGCGACCCCCGCCGGCACAAACGCCGCATCACCCCGGGCAAGGTCCAGCCCGTCTCCGGCGGTGGCGACCCGCACCGAGCCCGCCAGACAGAGCACAATCCGGGGGCTCGGTCCACCGGGCAGTGGCAACCGCACCGCCCGGCCCGCCACCGTGGCGCGGGCCAGCCGGAAGTCGGTTACCGGGGCCGGCCACCAGATCACACGGTCCGCAGCCGGCACCGGTGCCAGCCGGGGCTCCGGGAGTTCTTCGTACCGCAGCACCCGGAGCAACTCCGGGACGTCCACGTGCTTGCCGGTCAGCCCGCCGCGCAGCACATTGTCGCTGGATGCCATCACCTCCAGCCCGACTCCGGCGAGATACGCGTGCAGGTTCCCGGCCGGCATGTAGATCGCCTCGCCGGGCAGCAGGGTCACCCGGTTCAGCAGGAACGAGACCACCACGCCGATGTCGGCCGGGTACCGGTCCGCGAGCTCCACGGCGAGCCGGTACTCAGGTTCCGGGATCAGCGCCAGGCTGGCCTCCCGTACCCGGGCCACCAGCGCGGACCGTTGCCGGGCCGGCACCGCGAACAGGCTCGCCATCGCCTCCCGCAGTGCCTGGTCCGGCTGGAACAGGGTGAGGCACTCGAGCGTGGCCTTCAGCTCGGGGAGTTCCAGCCGGCGCAACAGCCGTACCGCGTCCGGCAGCGGCCGGAATCCGCACAGCGCGTGGAACTCGGTCACCGCGACCAGAAGTTCCGGCTTGTGGTGCGGGTCAACGTAGTTGCGGTGCGGCGCGTCCGGAGGGACCCCGGCCGCCTCCTCAGCGGCGAAGCCCTCGCGGGCATGGACCGGCCCGGGGTGCACCTGCAGTGACAGGGGCCGGTCCGCGGCCAGCAACTTGAGCAGGAACGGCAACCGGGGACCGTACCCGCCGGACACGTCGCGGCCCAGGGTGGTGGCCGGGTCGGCCTCGATCACCGCCGTCAGGCTGCGTCGGGCACCGTCGTCGTTCAGCAGGAAGGACGGGTCACGTGGATGGGCGCCGTACCACACCTCCGCCTCGGGCGTCGGGGACGGCACCGGTCGGCCCTGGATTCGCGCGATCTCAGTACGCGAGCCCCAGGAATATGGCCGGATCCGGCCCACCAGACGGTGCATCTGCCTACGACGTCGCCGGCTCGGGCTTCGCCTTCCCCCCGGCGCCCCCTTCGGCGGCGGCCCTACCCGCGGCGGCCTTTCCCGCGGAATAGAGGTCCGGCTCGAGGTAGATCGCCCGAGCGATCGGCACCGCGTCCCGGATCCGTTCCTCGATCGCGTCGATATGGCGCGCCACGTCGGCGGCCGTGTCGTTGTGGCGCACCGCCACCTTCGCCGCGACCAGCAACTCGTCAGGCCCCAGGTGCAGGGTCTTCATGTGGATGACGCGGTCCACCTCGCCGCCCTCGGTGATCGCCCGTTCGATCGCGGCCTGGTGCTCAACGGCTGCCGACTCACCCACCAGCAGGCTCTTCATCTCGATCGCGAGGATGGTCGCCACGGTCACCAGCAGCACGCCGATGGCGGCCGTTCCCACGGCGTCCCACATGCCGTTGTCGGTGATCAGGGTCATGCCGACCCCGAACAGCGCCAGGATCAGGCCGACCAGCGCGGCCAGGTCCTCCAGCAGCACCACCGGAAGCTCCGGCGCCTTGGCGTGCCGTACGAAATCCTTCCAGGACGCATTCCCCCGGACATGGTTCGACTCCTGGATCGCGGTCCGGAACGAGAAGGTCTCCAGCACGATCGCAACCGCCAGCACGATGACCGGCAGCCAGTGCCAGGACTCGATGGGCGTCGGGTGGGCCGCCTTGTGGTACGCCTCGTACAGCGCGAACAAACCACCGACGCTGAACAGCACGATCGAGACGATGAACGCGTAGATGTAGCGTTCCCGGCCGTACCCGAACGGGTGCTGCGCCGTGGCACCGCGCCGGGCCCGCCGGCCACCGATCAGCAGTAACGCCTGGTTGCCGGAGTCGGCGACCGAGTGGATCGCCTCGGCCAGCATGGACGATGAGAAGGTCAGTGCCCAGGCGATGAACTTGGTCAGGGCGATGCCGAGGTTGGCGAGCAGCGCGGCGACGATCGCCCTGGTACCCCCGGATGTGCTCACGGTGCGGACAGCTCCTTCAACTCGGTCACCGCGGGAACCGCGGTCGGGTCGAACCCGTGCGCCAGGGCCAGGTACACCGACGCGAAGTCCGGTACGGCGACCAGCGACGCGAAACGTTCCAGAGCGGAGGCACCTTCCGCCTCGATGACGCTGACCCGTACTCCGCGACGGGCCGCCAGTTGGGCGACGGCGTCGGCGCGGCGCAGCTCTACGGCCACCGGCTCGCCCTCGGTGGGGCCATCGTCACCCGAGATACCACCGTCCCGCAGGATTACCAGACGCAATCTGGTGAACGGCGACTCGGATTCGGCCCGGTCCGCGAAGATGTCGCGACTCTCCTCGGCGAGGCCGCCGTACACCCCGTCGAGCAGACCGACCCGGCCGCGTCCGGCCTCGTTGAGGTCACCCGCCACCGCCGGGTACCGGGCGTTGGTCGAAAGCATGTCGGCGAACCTGCGGGCCGCCACCGCCGCCAGCGGCGAACTGCCCCAGATCACCGGAATCGAGCCGGCCAGGTCCAGGGCGAGTGCCTTCGCGGGATTCACGAACGAGTCCGCATCGGGACGGCAGCGCTCGGCGTCCGCGTCCAGCCGGGCCGCGGTCTCAGCGAGGTCCGCCTCGGGCAACCGGATCAGGCCCAGCGCCCGCGCGGCCAGCATCACGGGTACGGCGAGCGCCCACAGGCTGACCCGGGCCGGAGCCCGCCGAGGGATCGGGACGAACGGGGCCCGTGCCCGGTCGGCGAGTGAGGCCAGCTCGGAGTCCGGCGCACCGATCGCGACCAGTCGGGCACCGCGCCGCGCTGCCGCGTCGGCCGCGGCGATCGCCTCCGGACTGCGACCGGACGCCGACACCGCGATCACCACGTCCGCGGCCCCCACCCAGCCCGGCACCCCCGGGCTGCGGTGCGCCAGCACCGGCACCACCGAACGGGACCCGGCGATCGTGGCGAGGATGTCGCCGGTACGCGCGGCGGTCCCCACCCCGGCGACCACCACGGAACGAGGCCGCCCCTCGTCGGCCAGCTCGGCCAGTCTGGCCTCGGCGGCCATGCTCGCGGACTCACGTACCTGGGCCCCGGCCGAGGCGACGGTCCGCAGCATCACCCCCGGTTCGGCCCGCTGGAGCCCTTCCACGTCGTTGAGCAGCCGCTCGTCGGCCTCCCGTAGCCCGGACAGGCCGCTCACGCCCTCGGGTGGTTGAACTGCCATCACTGGGCCGCGCTGGGGTCTGGAGACTCCGGCAGCCGGGCCTCTTCCAGCAGCATCACCGGAACGCCGTCCCGGATCTCGTAGATCCGGCCGCATCCGGTGCAGGTCAGCGTGCCCGCGGACGCGTCGTAGCGCAGGTCGGCGTGGTCTCCGGGACAGACCAGGATCTCAAGCAGGGTTGGATCCAACGGCATGTCAGTACTCTCCTCGGGATCACGTGCCGGGACGACTCAGCGGTTGAGGAGCGCGAGCACCTCGTCGCGCAGCTGTGCCATGCGCTCCGGGTCGCGTGCCTCCACGTTGAGACGCACCACGGGCTCGGTGTTGGACGGGCGCAGGTTGAACCAGCTCCCGTCGGTCAAGTCGACGGTCAGACCGTCCAGCAGGTCAATCGTGGCACCGTCGCGGTCCTGGTACACCCTTCGCACCTCGGCCAGCTTCGCCCGCTGGTCGGTGACCTTCGAGTTGATCTCCCCGGACGCCGGGTAACGGTGGTAGGCCGCAGCCAGTCGGGACAGCGGCTGGTCCTGCTCGCCGAGCGCGGCGAGCAGGTGCATCGCCGCGAGCATCCCGGTGTCGGCGTACCAGAAGTCCCGGAAGTAGTAGTGCGCCGAATGCTCACCGCCGAACACCGCTTCGGTCCTTGCCATCTCGGCCTTGATGAACGAGTGACCGACCCGGGTACGGACCGGGTTGCCACCGTGTTCGGCGACGATCTCCGGGACCGCCCGCGAGGTGATCAGGTTGTGGATCACCGTCGCCTGTGGATGCTTCGCCAGTTCCCGGACGGCGACCAGGGCGGTGACCGCGCTGGGCGAGACCAGGCCGCCGCGCTCATCGACCACGAAACACCGGTCGGCGTCGCCGTCGAACGCCAACCCCACGTCGGCGCTGTGCGAGGTGACCGCGGCCTGCAGGTCGACCAGGTTCTTAGGGTCGATCGGATTCGCCTCGTGGTTCGGGAACGTGCCGTCCAGCTCGAAGTAGAGCGGCACAATCTCCAGCGGCAGTGGGGACAGCACCGCGTCCCCGAGCACCGCCGGGACCGTGTGGCCGGCCATGCCGTTACCGGCGTCAACGACCACCTTCAACGGCCGGATGCCACTGATGTCGACCAGGCCGCGCAGGTGGGCGGCGTAGTCGGCGAGCAGGTCCCGGCGCTCCACCTGGCCGGTGCGCCCGGACGTCTGCGGCTGTCCGTCCGCCAGGGACCGCTCCGCGAACTCCCGGATCTGTGCCAGCCCGCTCTCCTGGCCAATCGGCCTGGCCCCGGCACGACACAGCTTGATGCCGTTGTACCGCGCCGGATTATGGCTGGCAGTGAACATAGCGCCCGGAATGTCCATGATTCCCGAGGCGTAGTACAGCAGATCGGTGGACGCCAGCCCCAGATGCACCGCGTCGATGCCGAGCGCGGTCACGCCTTCCAGGAAGGCGACGACCAGGCCGGGCCCGGAGTCGCGCATGTCGTGTGCCACTGCCACCCGGCGGGGTACGCCGTCCTCAGGTGTGGTGCGGTCCGCTTGGAGCAGCCGCGCGAAGCCGACCCCGAACGCTCGGGCGGTCGCCTCGTCAAGCTGGTCACCGACCGTCCCCCGGATGTCGTACGCCTTGACGATGCCACTGAGGTCGACCACGGTGCGTTCCACTCCTCGAGCGTTACCAGTCTGCCCGCCTGCCCGCCGTTCGCCGCCGGAACGCGGCTCGCCACGGCCCGGAGCCTACCTGGACCGATCAGCTCGGGCACCCGCCACCCGCCGGCTGTCGTACCACCTCAGGTATCGGAGGGTGGCAACACCCGCAGGTGACCGCGACGGCCGGTCGGCTGCGACCGTGGCTCGTCACGGACCGCCGCCCTGCCGGCCTCCCGGACCGCGTCGGCGAGCGCCAGGATGTCGTCGCTGCTCGGCCCGGGCACGCTCAGCTCACCCTCCGCACGCACCAGGTCCCATCCCAAGGGTGCGGTGAGCCGCAACGCGTGGTACTCGCACAGGTCGTACGAATGCGGCTCGTCGAACGCCGCGAGTGGCCCCACCACCGCGGTTGAATCGGCGTACACGTACGTCAATGTGGCGACGGCGGGATTGCGACAGCCGCTGCGGGAGCAACGCCTCTTTGGCCTCACGGGGCAACACGGTATCGCCCCCCGGGTGCCGCTTGTGCGGTTGGCCGACCCGACACGCCGCCGGCTGCCCCGGCCGCACCGCCGATCCGCGCCCGGCCACGGCTACGCTGCACCTCGTGGAGGCTGCCCCCGCTCACCCGCCGCGACGTCCGGGCGGCCGGCGACGGGACCGCCGCGGGCGCGGTCTTCGGGGACGGCTGGTGCCGGCGGTGGTACCGCTGTCCCGTACCCGTTCCCAGGTCTTCGACGACCTGGTGCTGGATGCGGTCGAGCACCTG
This sequence comes from Micromonosporaceae bacterium, assembly GCA_036375165.1. GTDB lineage: Bacteria > Actinomycetota > Actinomycetes > Mycobacteriales > Micromonosporaceae > WHSM01. The sequence continues at coordinate 48,833 of DASUSI010000116.1, forward strand.
GAGCGGCGGTGGTCCAAGGAACTGGCCAACATTGAGTTCGCGGTGGAGGACGTGCCGCCGGACCTGAACGTGTACGACTCCGACGTGCTGGAGGACGGGGAGGTCCCGCTGGCCAGATTGCTGCCGGGTCGACCGCGGGACCACGACGGCCCGTTACCCCGGATCGTGCTGTACCGGCGGCCCCTGGAGTTCCGCGCCGCCGCACAGGACGACCTCGCCGAACTGGTTCACGACGTGGTGGTCGAACAGCTCGCCAACCTGCTCGGGGTGCATCCCGAGGAGATCGACCCGGACTAGCTGGCGGCGCGCTTCAGCTTGCGCCGTTCCCGTTCGGACAGGCCGCCCCAGATCCCGAACCGCTCGTCGTGGGTGAGCGAGTACTCCAGACACTCCGCCTTCACCTCGCAGCGGGCGCAGATCCGCTTCGCCTCGCGGGTGGACCCCCCCTTTTCCGGAAAGAACGCTTCGGGATCGGTCTGGGCACACAAGGCACGCTCCTGCCATTCCGGAGCGTCTCCCACCAGGTCGGTCAAGATGTGATCAGTCTCCATCACGCGCCCCCCTTTCGTCGTTCCGTACACCCGGCCCGCCGCCGGGCCCCCCTGGTGCGGGCATGTCGCTGACACCGAGATCCGCCGACCGGATCTTTTCCGCATTTCGCCCCATGTCGGTGCCAACGCACCTGCTCTGGTAGAGACCCCAAGTGAAATTACACGCGTGTAATGCGTGCGCCGTCAAGCGGAACCTGATAAATGGCCTTGATCATCCGGCACCCGGCGCGGCACTCCCCCGGAGGTCACCGGCGCCGCGTACGTGGTGGTGCGCTGCCGCGCCGGGCGACCCGCCGCCCGCGCGATCGCCACCAACTGGGAGGCGCTGCGGGCCGACCCGTACGACGACCCCGCCATCCGGCTGATCGTCTCCTCCATCAGGGTGCCGCCCAGGTCGTTGGCTCCACCCCGCAGCATCGTGACGGTGCCCTCGTCGCCCAGCTTCACCCAGGAACATTGGATGTTGTCGATCCGGCCGTGCAACAGCAGCCGCGCCATCGCGTGCACCGCGCGGTTGTCGCGCGTGGTGGGCCCCGGCCGGGCGATGCCGGCCAGGTAGATCGGCGCGTTGGCGTGTACGAAGGGCAACGGTACGAACTCGGTGAAGCCACCGGTACGGTCCTGGACCCGGGCCAGCGTGCGCAGGTGCCCCAACCAATGGCCCGGGTGATCAACGTGGCCGTACATCATCGTCGAAGAACTCCGGATACCGAGCTGGTGGGCGGTCTCCACCACGTCGATCCAGGCCGCGGCCGGCAACTTCCCCTTGGTGAGCACCCAGCGGACCTCGTCGTCCAGGATCTCCGCCGCGGTGCCGGGGATGGTGTCCAGCCCAGCCTCCTTCACCCCGGTCAGCCAGTCCCGGATCGACACCCCCGCCTTCGTCGCGGCGGTCACCACCTCCATCGGACTGAACGCGTGGACGTGGATGCCGGGGACCCGCCGCTTGACCCCCCGAACCAGGTCCGGGTAGCCGGAGACGGGCAACCGGGGATCGATGCCGCCCTGCATGCACACCTCGGTGGCGCCCGCCCGCCACGCCTCCTCGGCCCGGTCCGCCACCTCGTCGACCGAGAGCCGGTACGCGTCGGTGTCCCGCTCCCGCTGCGCGAAGGCACAGAACCGGCAACCGACGTAGCACACGTTGCTGAAGTTGATGTTGCGGTTCACGACGTACGTGATGTCCGCGCCCACGACGTCCCGACGGACCTGATCAGCCAGACCGGCGAGCGCGTCGAGTTCCGGGCCGTCGGCGTGGAACAGCGCCAGGGCGAGGCTCTCGTACTCCGGCTCCAGCAACGCGGCCGGCTTGTCAGCGGCGAGACGCAGGGCTTCGGCGACGTCGGCGTCGAGCCGCTCCGGGGCGGCCGACGAGGCGGCGACCGCCGTCCGCACGGAGTCCCAGTCGCCGTAGACGGTGTCGAAGTCACCGCGCCGGTCGCTGCTGCGGCCGGTGACGTCGATCTCGGAGTGCAGGTCGGTCCGGCCGGTGGAGGCGAAACCGCCATCCGGCTCCTGCCATGGGATGCCCTCCGGACACACACCCTCCCGGGCCAGCCCGGTCCGCGGGTCCGCGAGCGCGGCCACGTGAGCGGCGACCCGGACATCGACCCACGGGCCTCCGGCCGTGACGTACTCCGGGTAGACGGTGAGCCGCTCGGCCAGCCGGAACCCGCCCGCGGCGGTGCGGGCCGCGAGTTCGTCGATCGCCGGCCAGGGACGTTCCGGATTCACATGGTCGGCGGTGACCGGCGAGACCCCACCCCAGTCGTCGATCCCGGCCCGGAGCATCAGCCCGAACTGGTCGTCCACCAGGTTGGGCGGCGCCTGGATCCGTACCTTCGGGCCGAGCACCAGCCGGGCCACCGCGATCGTCGCGGCCAGGTCTTCCAGCTCGGCATCCGGAGTGTCGCGCATCGCGGTGTCCGGCTTGGCCCGGAAGTTCTGCACGATGACTTCCTGGATGTGGCCGTACTCGCGGGCCACTTTGCGGATCTCGAACAGCGATTCCGCCCGTTCGGCCAGGGTCTCCCCGATCCCGATCAGGATCCCGGTGGTGAACGGAACCCCCACCCGCCCGGCGTCGGCGAGCACCCGCAGCCGTACCGCCGGCTCCTTGTCCGGCGAGCCGTAATGCGGACCGCCCGGCTGCGACCACAGCCGTTCGGCGGTGGTCTCCAGCATCATCCCCATGCTCGGGGCGACCGGCTTCAGCCGCGCCAACTCCTCCCAGCTCATCACCCCGGGATTGAGGTGCGGCAGCAGCCCGGTCTCCTCCAGCACCGCCACCGCGCACGCCCGGACATAGTCCAGTGTGGAGCCGTACCCCCGCTCGTCGAGCCAGCGGCGGGCGGCCGGCCACCGTTCCTCCGGCCGGTCTCCCAGGGTGAACAACGCCTCCTTGCAGCCCTGTGCGGCACCTGCGCGGGCGATCCGCAGCACCTCCTCGCGCTCCAGGAACGCCGCCGGGACCCGGCCCGGCACCGTGGCGAAGGTGCAGTAGTGGCAGCGGTCCCGGCACAACCGGGTGAGCGGGATGAAGACCTTCCGGGAGTACGTGATGACGCCGGCCCGTCCGACGGTGTCCAGGCCCGCGTCACGAACCCGTGCGGCGGCACCGAGCAACGCGTCCAGTGCCGGACCCCGGGCGGTCAGCAGCAGCGCGGCCTCTGCCACGTCGAGCGGGAGACCGTCGCCGGCCCGCCGCAACACACGGCGCATGCCAGCCGGAAGGGTGGTACCTGGGGGAAGCATTTCTGCAGCCTACGGAAGGCGTCGAGATCACCCGGGGGCGTTACCCCGATACTGCTCCGGCCTGAGCATCTGGGTGTGGGAGGCGTCCTCATCAGTGCTCTGGCCGGTGCTCGGGGTGGGCGGCCACGGGGACCCGCTCGCGCCCGGGGTGGGCGGCCAGCCGGTGGCCTGCTGCGTCGGCTCGGCGCTGTACTGCTGGGTCGCCTCCGGTTCCGGGGCAGGGCCTGGCTGGCCGGCGGCGCTCGACGTGGCTGCCGGCGACGCCGGAGCGGCCGGGTTGGGGGCGGTGGCCTGGTAGCCGGGTGGCTGCACGGCCTGGTACGGGGCGCTCTGCTGGGGATGCCCGTACCCGGCCTGCTGGCTGGGTTGAGCCTGGTGAGCCTGGTAGTGGGGCTGCTGCTGGTGCTGTTGCCCGTACTGCTGGGCGTACTGCGCCTGCGGTGCGTACTGGGTCTGCTGTGCGGCCTGCTGGGCCGGGGCCGCGGCCGGCTGCGGATACCCCTGCGGCGGGTATCCGGGGTAGGACTGCCCGGGGTACCCGCCGCCGTACCCGGCGGCGGGCGCGGCCTTCGGGTACGCCCCGAGGTAGATCCGGAGCACAACGAAGCTGTCCACCCCGAGCACGGTCAGCATCATCAGCCGGTACGACAGACCGGTGACCAGCGCCCAGCCGGTGTGCTCCAACAACTGACCGAATCCCAGCAGCGCGGTGACCAGCGCGCCCAGGGCCATCAGGCCGTACTCGACCAGGGCGATCAGGGTAATGGTCTTCGCCTGTCTGACGACCGGAGCGATCATGGTGGTGATCAGCACCGCGAGCAGCGGGAGCACCAGACCCGACACGGTGGTGAACCGGAGGAAGGCGTCCAGCGACCGGTCGCCGAACGACTGCGACGACCCGGGCGGCAGCAGCCACGACCAGTACGCGATCAGGAGCTCGAACCCGGTGACGCCGAGGAGCACGAACCCGATCAGCGGCCGATACGGCTTGAGGTGCTCAGCGGCGGTCGGCTGGTCGGTTGTCTGGAAGGTCACAGCTCCCCCTCGCCCAGTGTGGCTGGTCGATCGTGGCCGCCAGCCTATCGACCGCGCGCATTCCGTTCCCGACCCCTGCGAATCGGGACGTCCGACGCGGCGCGTGGACCGGCGCGTACCCCGAGGGCCAGGTGGGAGAGGATGGACGGATGCGGATCGTAGTGCTGGCCGGGGGGATCGGGGGTGCCCGGTTCCTGTTGGGGGTGCGTGCCTTCGTCGCCAGGTCCGGCGGTGAGGTCACCGCGGTGGTGAACACCGGGGACGACGTGACCCTGCACGGGCTGCGGATCTGCCCCGACCTGGACAGCGTGATGTACACCCTGGGCGGGGGTGCCGACCCGGAACGCGGCTGGGGCCGGGTCAACGAGACCTGGACCGTGAAAACGGAACTTGCCGCGTACCAGGCCGAGCCGACCTGGTTCGGTCTTGGTGACCGGGACGTCGCCACTCACCTGGTGCGCACCCGGATGCTCAGCGCCGGCTACCCGCTGTCGGCGGTTACCGAGGCGTTGTGTGCGCGCTGGCAGCCGGGGGTACGACTGCTGCCCGCCACCGACGACCGGGTGGAGACCCACGTGGTGTGCGACGGGCAGGCGCTGCATTTCCAGGAATGGTGGATTCGGTACCGGGGTGAGCTGCCGACGCGACGGTTCGTGTTCGTCGGGTCGGAGGATGCCAAGCCGGCCCCCGGGGTGCTCGACGCGATGGCCGCCGCCGACCTGGTGCTGCTGGCACCGAGCAACCCGGTGGTGAGTGTCGCCCCGATCCTCGCTGTGCCCGGGATCCGGGACGCGCTGCGGGACGGCGGCGCCCCGGTGGTGGGGTTGTCCCCGATCGTGGGTGGGGCACCGGTACGCGGCATGGCGGACAAGTGCCTCACCGCGATCGGTGTCGAGGTGTCGGCGGCCGGGGTGGGCGCGATGTACGGGGCCCGGAGCGGGGACGGACTGCTGGACGGGTGGCTGGTGGACGTGGCGGACGCCGATGTCACCGTGCCGGACGTCGCGGTGCGGCCGCGGCCGCTGCTGATGACCTCCGAGACGGAGACCGCCGGGATGGTGGCGGACGCGGCGGCGCTGGTGGGGGTCGCGCCGTGACCCTGGCGACCGGCGAACCGGACGGCGGGTTGCGGATCTGGCCGGTGACCGGCGTCGGTGAGGTACGTCCCGGCGACGACCTCGCGGCCATCATCGGGGACGCCGCGCGGTGGCTGGCCGACGGTGACGTGCTGGTGGTCACCAGCAAGATCGTGAGCAAGGCCGAGGGCCGGCTGGTCGACGTACCCACTGACGACCCGGAGGAGTTCGAGCGGGCCCGGCAGGCGGCGATCGACGCCGAGTCGGTCCGCGAGGTGGCCCGGCGGGGCCCGACTCGGATCGCGCAGACCCGCCATGGCCTGGTGCTGGCGTCGGCGGGGGTTGACGCGTCCAATGTGGAACGGGGCTGGTTGGCGCTGCTGCCCGAGGATCCGGACGACTCGGCCCGGCGGCTGCGGTCGGGGTTGCGGGACAAGCTCGGGGTGGACGTCGCCGTGGTGGTCACCGACACCATGGGACGACCGTGGCGGTTGGGGCTGGTGGACATGGCGATCGGGGTCGCGGGCCTCCGCCCACTGCGTGACCACCGGGGGGAGATCGATCCATACGGCAACCAGCTTCAACTCACTCAGCAGGCGGTCGCCGACGAGCTGGCCGCCGCCGGAGACCTGGTGAAGGGCAAGCTCACAAAAGTGCCGGCAGCCGTGGTGCGGGGCCTGGACCCCGCCATGCTGGCCGACGACGCCGCAGGGGCCGCCGCCCTGGTGCGTCCCTCCAATGAGGACCTGTTCTCGCTCGGCACCGCCGAGGCGAGGGAGGCTGGCCGCCGCGGCCATGCCGACTGAGCGAACCGCCGCGTCGTCCCGGCTGCGGGCCGCACGGATTGGAGTTCGCGGGGGCGGCACACCACGCAATCGGAGTCGGATTCGCGGTACGGATCTTCCATTATGGCGACAACCGTAGGCGACTTTCCGATTGGCACACCATCACAATGAAAGCGGCGTTCCAGCGACCGGGAAAACGGTGACCAGGATCGGCGTCCGACCCTCGCTCGGGACAATTACCGACCAGTTGCCGTGCGCGTCAGCCGAAACACTTCGATGCGCCAGGACAGACTGATTCCGGCTGGCAGGGCCGCTGGACGAGCCTTGGCCGCACCCTGCCTGCCAGGGCACTGCCACTGTCTCGCACCGCGCCGGAGAACCGGACGTGATCGGTCCGGGCGAGGAACATACCGGCACTCCGACCACGACGCGCGCCCACCGATCTGACCACCACGCCGCCGGCCAAGGAATGTGCCCGCTCACGCGCCTGCGGATCGCGACGGAAAATCGGTATCGCTCGTGCCATAAGGACGACCCGGGGCGACCGATCCGCGATTCAGGTCATGCCTGCCCCTTGCCGAAGGCAACCGCTGGTTGACAACTCGGTGTGGTCTGGAAGTGACTGACGGGCCGTCAACGCCGCAGCTCAGATCAATCCGTAAAGAGTCAGCAGGCGCAAGGTAAGGGCGCGTCGGTGTCATCCGCGCCGTCCGCACGTCTGTCAAAACTCCATCATAGACAGCCAATACCCGAACGACCACTGTCGTAGAAAAACTTGTCAACATACTTGACAAGCATCTGATAGCTGGAAACAGTAAGAACCACGCGCTGTCGAGCTCTTCTGTCAAACCCTTGACAGGGTACGACACACAGCGTGACCAATTCAGTCATGTGAGACCGAGACAACCACAGGAATCACAATGATCGAACACACCTCGCCGATCAGCGGCGTTGACGCACACGGCACCATGGTCGCCACGGCCGGGTACGACAACCGCGTCATCTTGTGGGACGCGACCACCCGTACCGCACTTGCCGAGAGCCGGCACGACCACCTCGCCAACCAATGCCGGTTCGCCCCCTCGGGGCGGCTGCTGGCCACCTCCAGCAGCGACTACTCAGCCCGGCTGTGGTCCATCCCGGACCTACGGCTGATCACCGTGCTCGCCGACCAGAAGGACGACGTGGAAACCACGGTGATCTCACCCGACGAGAAACTCGTGGTCACCACGTCCCGGGACCACCTGGTACGCGTCTACGACATCAACGGCCGGCTGCTGCACCGGATGGAAGGCCACACGGCGGATGTGTTGTCGGCGGAATGGGCACACGGTGGCCAGAGCGTGATCACCACAAGTGATGACGGCACCGTCAGGTGGTGGGAGGCCCGGACCGGTCGCCAGATCCGCGTCCTTGACCTGGGCGACGTGGAGACAGACACCATGGCGGTGCTGGGCGACGACTTCGTGGTGCTCGGCAACGACGAGGGCCGGCTGGTGGCCGTACGCGCCGGGCAGGACCCGGTCTTCCATCCCGCGCACGACGCCGGAATCAAGCGGCTGGCCTACGACCCGGTCGACGACCTGGTGATCAGTTGCAGTTACGACCGGACCGTGAAGTTCTGGCGATTCGTGTCGGACGGGTCGGTGAACCACCTGCACACCGCGCAGGTGCCCGCCGACGTCTGGATGCGTTCGTGCGCCCGGCTCGCAGACGGCCGGTGGGTGTTCGGCACCTTCGGCACCAGCTACGGCGTCTACGACCGCGGCAAGGACCACTGGGATCTCACCGGGGTCCACCCGACACCGGGCGTCAACTCGGTCACCGTCGACGGCCGACACGTGGTCACGGTGGGCGACAGCGGCACGGTCCGGCGTGACAGCGAAACCCTCGCCGAGCTGGGAAGCTGCTGCAACGTGGTGTTCCCGTTCGCCGCCGGAACCGTCGCCGGTGGCCAGCTCGGCACCGTGTTCGACGCCGCCAGCGGGGCCGCCCTGCACCAGCACCGGTCACCCATCAACTGCATGGCGTCGTACACCGCCTCGGACGGCGCACCGGAACTGGTGGTGGGCACGTACACCGGGGAGGCGATCCGACTCTGTCGGGCCAGCGACGGCACGCTGTCCTGGCGCGGCGACGTGCGGCTGCACGACAACGCGATCAAAGGTATCGCCATCGCGGGAGACGTGTTGTTCAGCGTCTGTGCCACCGGCGCGGCGGCGTTCCACAGACTGCCCGACTTCACGCTGATCGCCGAGGTGCCCAACGCCCACAACCGGATCGCCAACGGCGCCGCACCGCTGTCCGACGGCCGGTTCGCCAGTGTCGGCCGGGACCTGGCCCTGCGGTTCTGGTCCCCGGAGGGCCAACGGTTGACCGCGGTGCCGACACCGCACGAGAACAGCATCAAATGCGTCGCGGTGGACCCGCACACCGACCTGGTCGCCACCGGCGGCTATCACGGTCGGGTCGCGGTCTACGATCCGACCGCCGGCCGGTGGGTGCACAACGTCCGGCCCACCACCGCGGGAATCTCCAGCCTGTACCCGGCCGGGACACCGCGACGCTTCCTGGCCTCGGCGTACGACGGCAAGGTGTACCCGATCGACGTGCCACAGCCATGACGAACCCCACGATGAGCCGACTGGCCAGCACGGATATCCCGATCCGCGACACCTGGATGCGGTTGACAGTGTTCGGGTGGCGGGTCGACAGCGGCGACCGGGACCGAACCGCCGAGGTCGAGGAAGCGGTCGCGCTGCGGACACTGCCGCGGCCCGACCCGCCGGATGGGGCATCACGGTCGGTCCCGGCGCGATCCAACGGCGCCAGGCAGGCCAACAGTGCCGCACCAGCTCCGGAACCGCCGCTGGTACGGATCCACAGTGCCTGCTTCACCGGGGACGTGCTGGACTCGACGAAATGTGACTGCGGCCCGCAACTGCGGGCCGCCCTGGACGCGATCATCCAGTCCGCTGACGGCCTGCTGCTCTACCTGTTGCGGCAGGAAGGTCGCGGCATCGGCCTGGCGAACAAGATCCGGGCGTACGCCCTGCAGGCCGCCGGCCACGACACGGTGACCGCCAACCTGGCGCTCGGCCTGCCGGTGGAGGCCCGGGATTTCGGGATCGCCGCCGAGTGCCTGCGACTGCTCGGTCTGCGGCGGATCCGGCTCATGACCAACAACCCGCTGAAGATCTCAGCCATGGACGAACACGGCATCGAGGTGACCGAGCGGTTGCCCCTGGGCGGCTTCCGCACCGCACACAACGCTCACTACCTGCGCACCAAGGATCGGGTGATGGGCCACCTCGGAGCGCTACAAGGAGGCGAGACGACGTGTTCGCAGTGATCTACCGCTGGGAGATAGTCCCCGGCCGGGAAGAGCAGTTCGTCGCCGGCTGGCACCGGTGCAGTACCGGAATCCGGCAGAAATTCGGCAGCTACGGGTCGCGGCTGCACCGTACCGACGACGGGTTGTTCGTCTCCTACGGCCGCTGGCCGAACCCGGAGGCGCGGGAGGTGTACCGGGCAGAACTGGACTTCGACCCGGTGAGCTTCCACATGATGCGGGACGCGATCGCGCGGGAGCTGCCAGAGACCCGGATGTACATCGTGGGTGACCTGCTGGACGAGCCCGCGGAAGGCTGAGTCCACATGGACCCCTACTCAGGGACCGCCTTCTACGACGAGCCGGCGATCCACGAACGCTACCGGGCCGCACGGTCCGCGGTGGACGAACCGAACCGCACCCTCGAAGAGCCGTTCGTGCTGCGCTTCCTGGGAGACGTCCGGGATCGCCACGTGCTGGACCTCGGTTGTGGGGACGCCGGCATCGGGCCCAGGCTGCTGGCCACGGGGGCCCTGTCGTACCTCGGGGTGGACGGCAGCCACCGGATGCTCAGCCGGGCCCAGGCCACGCTGGCCGGAACCTCCGGCATGGTGCGCCTCGCCGACCTGGAAACCTGGGAACCACCACCGGGCGCCCGGTTCGACCTCGTGCTGGCCCGGATGGCACTGCACTACGTGGCAGACCTGGGTCGGCTGCTCACCACGATAAGGCGGGCCTGCCGGCCCGGTGCCCGGTTGGTGTTCTCAGTGGAACACCCCGTAGTGACCTGCAGTTACGACGGCGACTGGGACGACGGCGTACCCCGGGTATGGCGGGTCCGGGACTACTACCGGGAAGGCCCGCGCAACTGCCCCTGGCTCGGTGCCCGGGTCCGCAAGCACCACCGCACCTTCGAGACCTATCTGACGCTGCTCACCGAGGCCGGGTTCCGACTCACCAGGTTCTCCGAGGGGGTTCCGCCACGGTCGGAGTTCACCGACCCGGAGGTGTACGAGCGGCGGCTGGACGTACCGATGTACGCGACCTTCGGCGCCGACCTTGCGGAGCCCGGTGCGGCACCGACGCAGGACAACAAGGAGGCGTCATGCGGATAGCCCAGGTGTCCACATTGCTGGAACGGGTGCCACCGGAGCGCTACGGCGGGGTGGAACGGGTCGTGGCGTTCCTCTGTGACGAGTTGGTCGACGCCGGGCACGAGGTCACCCTGTACGCCAGTGGCGACTCGCAGACCCGGGCCAAGCTGGCCGCGGCCTGCCCCCGGGCGCTGCGGTTCGCGCCGGACACCCCGTTCCGGGACTACGTGGGGGCCACGTACATGAAGATGATGCTGGAGGTGTTACTCGACGTCGATGAGTACGACGTGCTGCACTTCCACACCGGGTTCTACCACCTGCCCACGTTCCACCCGTACCGGCACAAGTCGCTGACCACCATCCACATGCCGTTGCACCTGGCTCCCGGGGCCCAGCCGATCCTGGACGCGTTCGCCCACCTGCCCTACGCCGCGATTTCGGCGAAGCAGCGAAGTGGCATGCCGTCGATGAACTGGCGCGGGGTGGTGCACCACGGAATCCCCCGCGACCTGTACCGGCTCGGCTCCGGCGATGGCGGATACCTGTTGTTCGTCGGGCGGATCGCGCCCAGCAAGCGTCCCGACCGGGCGATTGCGATCGCTCGGGCCGCCGGCATGCCGCTGAAGATCGTGGCCAAGGTGGACGACGTGTTCCAGGACTACTTCCGCGAGACCGTGGAACCGCACATCGACGGGGACGCGGTGCAGTTCCTCGGCGAGTTGGCCGACGTGGAGAAGCAGGACCTGTACGGCGGGGCCCACGCGTTGCTGTTCCCGATCGACTGGGAGGAACCGTTCGGGCTGGTGATGATCGAGGCGATGGCCTGTGGCACCCCGGTGGTGGCCTGGGACATGGGTTCGGTCGCCGAGGTGATCGACGACGGCGTCACCGGTTTCCGGGTGACCGATGTGGACGCGGCGGTACGGGCGGTGGCGGCCGCCGGGAACCTGGACCGTGTCGCCGTCCGGTCCGGGTTCGAACGCCGGTTCACGGCGGCGCGGATGGCCAACGACTACCTGGCCCTCTACGAACGGTTGCTCGCGGGTGCGGGATCGCGATGAGGGCGCGATCGCGATGAGGATCGTGCAACTCCACTGGGCGGCGCTGCCCACCACCGGGGGCGTGGAGACCCACGTGGAGGCGCTGGTCGAGGGGCTGCGGGCGGCGGGCGACGAGGTGACGTTCCTGTCCGGGACGCCGGATGCCCGCACCGCGACCTATCATCCGGCGCTGCGTCCGCCGGCCGCCGGCCCAGCCCCGGACGATCCGGCCGGCGACCTGGCCGATGACGTGGCCGACGACCTGGCCGACGCGGTGTCCGGCCACGACCTGCTGCACGTGCACAACCCGCAGTGGCACCGACCCGAGGTGATCGACGGGTTACTGGCCCGGCTGCGGGTGCGGGGGTGGCCCGGCGGGTACGTGTTCACGGTCCACAACCTGGCCGGCGACGGCCCGTACCAGGACGGGCTGCGCCGCTGGTCGCGGCAGCCGGGCGGGCGGTTGGTGGCGCACTCACGGTTCGTGGTCGAAGTGCTCGCCGGCCTGGTCGGCGGGGCCAGGGCGGACGTGCTGCCGCTGGCGCTGCCACCGGACGCGGGTGGTACGCAGGCGTGGGCGTCCCCGGGCGGCTCCGTGGTGCTGCAACCGACCCGGTTGACGACCTGGAAGGGCAGTGATCTCTCGCTGGCCGCGGCGGCCGGGCTGCTCGAAGCGGGACGTGACCTGGTCTTCGTGCACGCCGGCACCGAACACCTGCTGTGGGAGCCGGGCCTGGACGCCGGCCTGCTGACCCGGATCCGGCCGTGGCGGGACCGTGGCGCGATCCGGTTCGAGCATTTCCCGCCGGAACGGAGCTGGGCCGCGATCCGGGGCGCGGACCTCGTGGTACACCCGACCACGGGCACCGGCCCCCGGGGCGAGCCGTACTCGATGTCGGTGGCGCAGGCTGTGCTGTGCCGGCGTCCCGTGGTGGTGAGCCGCTCGGGCAACCTGCCAGATCTGGTACGCGGCTACCCGCTGGCCCGGTTGGTCGAGCCCGGCGATCCCGACGCGCTCCGGGCAGCCGTTGACGGGTTCCTGACCGGGGCCTGGCCCGAGCCGGGAGATCCCCCCCGACCGGATGTCGTGGCGCGGCTGCGGGACTGGCACGGCACGGCGGTGCCGCGCCACCAGGCTCTGTACCGCGAAGTGATCGAGACAGCGAGGAGCGCCGGTGGACGCCGTGCTGGCTGATGGGGCGGCCGTGGCGCGGCCGGTCGCCGAGATCCCGGTGGACGAGTTGCCCAACGGGCTGCCGCTGTTCAACCTGTTCCTGCACCTGCCGGCGTTCGACGCCCGGCTGCAACTGTTCCGGATGCTGCGCGGCTACGTGCTGGAGCGATTCACCCTGCACACCATGCTGGCGCATCCGGAGGATGTGGACCGGATCCCGGCTCTCGCCGGGGCGCTCGGGTTCTTCCAGGCACATGGTGAGGTGTGGTTGTTGGCCGAGGGCTCGGTCCGGGACCGGCCTGCCCTCACCCTTGGTCGGGTGGGGCGGCCGGTGGAGTACGCCGTCGTGCGCTCCCCGGACGGAAACAGGCTGTGCCTGGTCGATGCGGCCGGACGGGTGGCCGCCGAGGCGGACCGGGACGCGGTGCTGTGTGACGACCTGACCAAGGTGCGGCTGCTGCGGGAGGGTTTCCTCGCCGAGTACCCGGACCACGCGCTGTCGATGCCGTTCATCCGGCCGTACCCCGGGCTGACCTCGTTGATCCGGCAAGGGCGGCAGTTCGACCGGCTGTTTCGCACCGACCCGGTCGGCCCCGGCACCAGGTTCCGCGAGCCGTGGGTACGGGTCGCGGGGGTCGCCACGGGATGGTGAGCCGGTGACGTCACCGCGTGCCGGAATCGGGGTGATCCGGCGTAACCCGGCGTACCAGATTTTCCTGGTCGCCACGCTGTTCTCGTTCACCGGCAGCACGGTGCACGTGATCGCGGCGAGTTGGCTGATCCTGAAGCTGACCGGCACCGGGTACGCGGTACCGCTGCTGCTGCTGTTCTCCGTGGTGCCCGGCGTGGTACTCACCCCGGTGGTGGGCTGGCTGGTCGACCGGGTGGACGCCCGGATGCTGCTGGTGCTGGTGGATGTGGTGTCCGGGCTCACGGTGCTGGCGGTGCCGGCGCTGGCATGGGCGGGATCGCTGCGGGCATGGCACCTGTACGCGGCGGAGACCTTGATCGCCGTCTGCGGCCAGTTCTACGGGCCCGCGTCACGGGTGTTCGTGTGGCGGCTGGCACCGCGCCGGGAGCTGCTGGCCGCCAACGCCACCGTGACGCTGGTTTACCAGTCGGGGATCGCGTTGGGCGCACTGGGCGGCGGGATCCTGGTGGCCACCGTCGGCCCGTTGGCGGGGCTCCTGGTGAACGCGGCCTCGTTCGGGATCTCCGCGGTGGGGATGCTGGTGATCCGAGCCAATGACCGGTGGTCGGCTCGCGCAGGTCCGGAAGAAAGCGACGAACCCGATGGCCCGGTGGTGTACCACGGAATGTGGCGGGGCCTGGTCGGCACCGCACGACTGGTCGCGGACCAGCCCCGGATCTGGCACATGACCGCGCTGTACCTGGGGTTGCAGTCCACGCATCGGCTGCTCTCGGGGCTGCTGGTGCCTTTCGTGGCCGCCGCCGGGCTGGGCGCGGGGACCCAGGGTGCCCTGCAGATGTGCTACAGCGTGGGTGCTGTGCTCGCCGGTGCCCTGGTGCCGGCGCTCGCCCGCCGGTTCGGTGAGCTGCCGCTGCTGCTACTGGGATCGGTCGGGGTGGTGGGGTTGGTGGTGGCCTTCTCCATGACCGCCGACCGGTGGCTGGCACTGGCGGTGTACGGGGCGGTCGGGCTCGCGGTGAGTTCCTGGGTGTATCCGCTCACCGCCGCCCAGGAGTTGGTGCCCGGTGACGCCCAGGGCCGCTACCACGCCATGGTCGGCGCGTTGGTGTCGGTGGCCGGGGTCGCCGTGTTCGCCACGAGCAGCCTGCTGCTGCGTTTCCTGGAGCCCAGGACCGTGTACTGGCTGGGGGCCGTGGTTCTGCTGGCCACCGCCCTGCCATCGGTGGTACGTGCCAATCGGAGGGAAGTCGATGCCTGCCGTGTCTGACCTACTGGACAACCTCGACTGGGTGGAGGTCCCCGCGGGTGAACTGCTGATGGGCACCCCGGAGGAGGAACTTCCCCGACTCTGGGAGCGGGTCAAGGACCTACCGGTGGAGCGGTCGTGGTTTCTCAAGGAGTGTCCACGCCGGACGGTGCGGGTGGACCGGTTCGTGATCGCCCGGGTACCGCTGACTGTCGCCCAGTTCAGCGCGCTCGCCGTGGGTGTCGAGTTGCCGGCGACGGTGACCGGGAAACCGGACCATCCGGTCGCGGTGCCGTACGCCGTGGCCGAGCGGTTGGTGTGCCGGCTCGCCGACGCCACCGGGCGACCGGTGCGCCTGCCCGCCGAGGAGCAGTGGGAACGGGCGGCCCGGGGCGACGACGACCGGGAGTACCCGTGGGGTGACAAGTTCCGGCCGGAACTGGCCAACATCGGAGAGGGCAGTCAGGGTGACACCACTCCGGTGGGCAGCTACCCGGCCGGTGCCAGTCCGTTCGGGGTGCTCGACATGGCCGGCAACCTCGACGAGTGGACCAGCACCGGGTACGCGCCGTATCCGGGGGCACCCACGGAGGTGCCGGAGGTGGAGTCGTGGGCGCTGGACCCGCACGTGACCCGGGGTGGCGGCTGGAACCACGGACGGGACGCCGCCCGGTGCGCCCGCCGCCACGGCCTGTACGGGCCGGGCCCGGTCGGGTTGCGACTGGCCCTCGACACCTGATGATTGACGGGCCGGCATACGTCCGGTGTGAGTGGTACCACTGCCACGTCAGTACACCGAGAGCTGGTACGCGGCCAGCACCTCCGTGACCGGCTGGAAGTACGTCGTCCCACCGGTGCTGCAGTTGCCGGAGCCTCCGGACAGGATTCCGTGACCGGTGCTGCCGGAGAACAACGGAGCGCCGCTGTTGCCCGGCTCGCCGCAGAGGTTCGTCCTGATCAGCCCGGACACGGTGCCCTGCGGGTAGTTCACGGTGGCGTTGAGGGCGGTGACCGATCCGGACCGGAAGCCGGTGGTGGTGCTCCCGGTCATCACGATCTGGCCGACGTACGGGTTGGCGACTCCGGTGATGTCCCGGTATGAGCCGGCGTACAGGCGGATACCTCCCTCCTTGGGGATGCTCGTGTTGGTGTACCGGACGATCCCGTAGTCGTTGCCCGGGAAGCTGAAGCCGGCGGATGGTCCGAGCGGGATGGTCCTACCCGGGTCGGCGTACCAGAAGGTCGCGGAACTGGTGCAGTGTCCGGCGGTCAGGAAGTAGTACGTGCCGGCGCTGTTGCGGGCGTTGAAGGCCAGGATGCAGCGAATCCCGGTGTCCCCGTACACGGGTTCGCCACCGGCGATGTAGGGCCGCAACGTGCCGGTGGCGTTCTCGATCCGGACCGCGTCACCGAACCGTGCCGCGACCGACCGTAGTTGGGTGAGCCGCACACCGGTCACCGTGTCGTCATAGGACACGACGACCTGGTTGGTCGGCACATCCACTGCCCAGGCGGTGCCCGGAATCCGGGCCTCCCGGTGCAACCCACTGGTGACCCGGGCCAGCTCGCCGCCGCCGCGTTTGACCAGCCTGGGGGTGGCTCCAGCGGTCCGTACCGCTGCGGCGTCCGCGGGGTCGGTGACCGTCACGACTGTCCTGGCCGTGGCAGTGTCGTGGTAGGAGCCGGCGGACCGGTCACCCAAGGACTTGACGAGCGCTGCCACAGCCGGACCGGAGGTCGCTGCCGGTGCTGCGGCAACCTGTGACGGGGCCAGCAGGGCTGCCGCGACCAGCGCCACACCGGCCAGATACCTGGTGGATGTCATCTGTGCCTCCGCAGTCTCAGTAGACGCTGACGCCGTAGCCGGACAGCGGTTCGGTGACCGGCTGGTAGTACGAGTAGCCCCCGGTTGAGCAGCTGCCACTGCCACCGGAGACGATCCCGACGGCGATGGTTCCCGAGAAGACCGGAGCGCCGCTTTCCCCGGGATAAACGCAGATGTTGGTCCTGACCAGCCCGTACACGGTTCCCTGCGGGTAGTTGACGGTGTTGTTGACGCTGACGATGCTGCCGCAGCGGTAGCCGCCCACGGGACCGCTGACACACACCGGCTGGCCGGGGGGTGGATTGCCGGCACCGGTGATGTCGCGGTACGTGCCGTTGTGCAGATTCACGTTGCCCGGCTTGGAGATGGAGGTGTTGGTGTACCGGACGATCCCGTAGTCGTTGCCCGGGAAGCTGCTGCCGGCACGACTGCCGAGCACTGTGGTCAGGCCGGAGTTGGCGTACCAGGTGCTGCCGGTGTTGGTGCAATGTCCAGCGGTCAGGAAGTACTGGGTGCCGGCGCTGTTGCGGACGTTGAAGCCCAAGGTGCACCGGCTGCTACCGGAGTAGATCGGATCGGCGCCGGAGATCCGGATGCCCAGTGTGCCGGGTAACTCCGTGATACGGACCGCGTCCCCGAACCGCTGGGCCACCGAGCGCAGGCGGGCCAGCCCGGCACCGGTCACGGTGTCGTCATGGGACACCACGACCTGGCCGGTCGAGACCTCAACGCCCCAGGCGGTGCCGGGGATCCTGGCTTCCCGGTCCAACACCTGGGCGACGGCGGCCGGACTGACGTCGGCTGGTTTCTGGGACGGCGCTACCGGCGATGCGGTCGCCGGCAGCGGGGCGAGGGCGGTCGCCATGACCATCGCCGCAACGGTCAGCGGCCGAGATACGTACCTGATGGGATTCATGCGGACCTCCGGGAGACACCACACACAGCAGGACCGCACCGGACCGCGACAGCAGCCCTTACGCGCGACCTGCCCCTCTTGTCCGGATTATCCATATCAGGCACACCGCTGGGAACCACCCTCAGTCGCGGAACAGACCTACGTTCGAAACACCTCCCATCTCCCCACTCCCAGCACAAACACCACCGCCGGGAACACCGCCCGATCATCGACCCGGGCGATCCCACCGCACCGACGACGCTTCGGGGCTGGCGGGACCAACGAGGCGACGGTCTCTTACAACCTGTCCGGCACAAGCCGGACCGCCAACCTGCTACCCACAATGGACCACTGTCGTCGCTGATCAACTACGCCAACTGAGATACGCTCTAAATTCCGACCATAGCGTCAAACTCGGAACTCCTCTACGTCTGCCCACTCCCAGTACGCCTGTTTAGCGGCAACCGGAACGGCGATCGCATTCCATACCTCATTTATCTTGCCGCCGGGAGGTAGATCTATGGCGATGTGCCTATTGCCACTCCACTCAAACTTTAGTCCCGCTTCCGTCACGGCAGCTTCCACTCGCGCTACGACTGCGGGAAGGTCCGTCCCAGACAGTGCGGGAGCAAAGAACACACGGAACGCCCGATGTCCAGATCTTCCCACAACACTTTTGACATGGCGAGCAGTAGAGTCAAGCTCAACGATGTCGTTCAGTGCCATACCATAGACCCGGAACGGAATACAGGATACTTGGTATTTCTTCTCCCCCAGCGGCGTTAACCACAACTGCTCCATCAGGTTTCTGAACCCGAAAGGGCTCAAGTCAACCATGGCAATATGGTTCTGGTTTGAACGTCCTACGGGCGACTCATGAACAATATATTTCATTTCACTCTCGCCCATATCGCCCCCTACGGAAGCTGCGGCCCGGTGCTCGATATCGGCACCGGGCCGTGCTTCCTGAACTATCGTCTTATGTGGGATGGCCACCACGGCGGCGGCCATGGGCCACTATAGCCTGCCGGTGGATTGAGTGGTGCACCGTGGTCCCGCTTCGAACTATTGCAAGGAGTACATGCGGGGATAGTGTTGGCGTCGGTGAGGTCACCACCACGACTGCGGGGGAAGACGTGGTCGACTCCGGTTGCTGGATTCGTCCGACAGTAGGAACACAGTGGAGTCGGCAAATTTGGATCTGCATTCACACCGATGTTGTAGTCCGCCAACATATCCTGCGGGATCCGCTTTCCAGCACCGGGACCGCCAGCAGACCCTGCGGGGATGTCGTGGATCGGTTCCCCGTTCGGGCCACAACCCGTGGGTGTGTTGATGTTGTGGACAAGAGTGGGGGTGTCGCCTGCTACGACGTGGTAGGTGTGGATGTCGGCGATGGTGAGGTTGTGGACGCGTTGGTGGCGTTGGAATTCGCGTGTGGCAGTGACCTGAACCCAGGTGCCGGCTGAGGTGCGGAGCATGTCGCCGGGTCGTAGGTCTTTCGCATCCACCCACGCGCCGAGGTTCTCGACCCAGAACGGGTGG
This sequence comes from Micromonosporaceae bacterium, assembly GCA_036375165.1. Taxonomy (GTDB): domain Bacteria; phylum Actinomycetota; class Actinomycetes; order Mycobacteriales; family Micromonosporaceae; genus WHSM01. Next base: position 67,836 of record DASUSI010000116.1, read on the forward strand.
CCGTCCGTGGCGATCACGGTTCCTGTGTCGTCACCAGCCTTGCCGTCGGTGTCCACTGTGACCTCGACCAGGTCTTTGTCACCCTGACCGGCGATCAAGGCGAGGACTATCCGACCACCGGCCTGGCCGGTCTTCGGGTCGGTCGCCAGGACCAGGTCACCAACCTTCACGTCGTCGATCCGCTTGGTGGACCCGTCTGCCATCACCACGCGGGTCTCGGGGGTGAAACTGTTCCCGATCGGGCACGAGTCCGGTGCCTTGGACGCTGGTGGTGCCGGGTCTGGTTGTTTCGGCGGTTGCGCGGGCTGCTTTGGCGGCGCGGGCTGGTCGGGTTTGGAACCTGAACCTGGGTCCTTACCACCGCTGGGTGCGTCTGGCTTGGCAGGCGGCGCGTCGGCCCTGCGTGTGGCGCCAAGCACGTCGACGGCCTCGTCCACGCCCTTCGACCCGGAACGGGCGGCGTCGATGCCTTTGTAGGCATACTTCGCGCCCTTGGCAGCGGCAGCGCCCCAGCCGACGAACGGGATGGCACCGGCTGCTGAGAGAGCGGCGTCGGCGTAGTTGCCCTCGGCGGCGTACCAGGCGGCGTTGGCGAGGTCGGCGACTTCACCAACGACGGGCACCAGACCGACCACATCCAAGGCGGCGTGGCCGATGTCTGACCAACCCCAGTGCCCGTCCATCTCGATCCGGGACAGCGGGTTGCCACCCGCGAACGCGTACCGGTTCATCGTGAACGGATCAGTCGTCAACCCGAAGTCGGCAAACGCACCCGCGTACATGTCCCGGGACAGGAACCGGTTCAGACCGGGGTCGTAGTCACGAGCACCCATGTCGTAATTGCCGGTGGCGGGGTCGAGCTGCTTGGCCCCGAACCGGAACGTGTTGTACGGCTCCTTGTCCGGGTTCGCCGGGTCCGGCTTGTCCACGCCGGTCGCCAGGTCGTTGTCCGGTGAGCCATAGGCGGTGTAACCGTACGTGGTGCGGGAGTTACCGGACTCGTTCGTCAGGATCTCGACGTTGCCCCGGGTGTCGTACCCGTAGACCGAGAACTCCTTCGTGCCATCGGACTTGTGGCGCAGCATCGAGATCCGCTCGGCCTGACCACCGTACTGGTAGGTCCGAGCCAGAGAACCGTCCACAGTCTCCGACGCGACCGAATTGTCCACCCCGAGATACGCCATCTCGGTGGTCTTCTCATCCGGCGTGCCCGCCTTCTCCTTCCGCGACAGCGTCCGGTCGAACGGGTCATGCACATACTCGGTGGTCTTCGCATTCGACCCGGAGCCGGCGCGGTGCTTCGCCGTCCGGTCGAACCCGTCGTAGGTGTACTTCTCGGCCACCTGACCGCCGGACACCACCGTGTCCAACCGGCCGTACGGGTCGTAGTTGTACGTCGATGTCGCGCCACCCACTGCCGTCGCGGATGTCATCCGGTTCCGGTCGTACACGTAGTTGGTGGTGGTGCCGGCGATCGTCTGCGACACCGTGTTGCCGTTCGGGTCCAGCACATAGTCCTGGACCTTCTGGCCACCGCCGCCCACCGCCGAGCGGGTCACCTTCTTCAGCCGGTCGCGCGGGTCGTACTCGTAGGTGTAGGTACGGTCCAGAAGCGACCCGTCATCCGCACTACGCAACCCCGCGTGATCAGTCGCGATGTGACTGTTCGACGTGTACGTCAGCGTGTGTTCGTTGACCACGCTCAGGTCAGGCTTCTTCTCGACCTGGTACTTGGTCAGCCCGTCCAGGAAGTAGTCGTAGTTGACGGTGTTGCCGTTGGCCGCGGTTTCGGTGTCGACCAGACCCTTCGGCGTGTACGTGAAACCGGTGGTCTTCGCCGACACACCGGGCTCGGTGTGCGTCACCGATGACACCGCGTCCCGCACGTCGTAGTCGAACTCGGTGGTCTTGGAGTCGTGGGTACGAGTCTCCGGGTTGGAGTTCGGGTCGTACGTGAACGACGTGGTGTGCTTCAACGCAGAGTTCAGGAGCTCCTCGACCCGGCTCGCCCGGTTCAGTCCGTCATAGGTCAGCGACCAGGTGTCGATCAACGCGCCGGAACTGGAGTCGGTGACCTTGGTCTGGTTGCTGTTGACGTCGTACTCGTAGGCGAAGGTCTTCTGCTCGGTGTCCGGTGGGTCGCCGCTGGTGTCCCGGACCAGTTTCACCGCGTCCGCAGCCACACTGCCGGTGGCCGATGTGCCGAGTTCGATGTTGTGGGCGATGCCTTCGGTGAACCGGTGCGAGCCGAGACTCACCCACTGGCCCGCGTTCTGGGTCTGGTCCACGGTCACGGTGGTGGTTCCGTCAGCGTGCCGCACCGTGTACGGCGCGTTGTTCGCGGTCGCCGTCGGGTACTTCACCCACACCTGGTAATTGCCATCGGCCGGCACCGTCAGCTGCCAGGTGAACGTGTCGGTCGACCCGGCGGCGTGGGTGCGGTAGTCGTACCCCTGGTGGTTGTTACCGGTGGTGGACGTACCCCAGGTGCCGGTGGAACTGGTGTGCTGCGAGTCGGAGTTGTCCACCAGCACCACGTGCTTGCCGGCGGGAACCCCGGTGTCGGTACGGGTCTTCAGCTTCCCGTCCGGGTAGTACGTCCAGCCGATGGTCCGGCTCTGCGAACCTCCCGCGCTGGTGACCGTCGCCTCGGTCTGCTGTCCCAGCACGTCGTACCGGTAGCTGGTGAGGATGTCCCACGGATCCGTGGAGGTCTTCACCCAGCCGTTGTCGGTGTGGGTGTACCGGGTGTCGTTACGGACCGTCTGACCCTCCGACGGCGGCGCGGACACCTTGGTCATCCGCCCCACCTCGTCGTACGCGTAGGTGGTCTTGTCGGGCTGGTTGTACCGGGCGTCGTCCGGGTCGTACGCGACGATCTCCTCCAGCGGCCGGTTCAGGGCGTCGTAGACCGTCCGGGTCGCGAAGTCGTCCGGGTCGGTGGGGGTTTCCACACCGCGCGGGGTGATCGTCCGGGTCGGGTTGCCGACCTCGTCGTACTCGTACTTCGTGATCCGGTACGTGGTGGTGCCGTTCTCCACCTTGTGCGGCACCTTGACCTGGGTGACCATGCCGCGCTCGTCGCGGACCATCTCGGTGGTGACGTTTTCCTGGTCGGTGGTGCGGACCGCCTGGCCGTCCTTGTCGAACGTGTACGTCACCGTGTGACCGGCCGCGTCGATCTCCTGGGTCACCTGGTGCTTCAGGTCGTAGACGTTGATGAGCGTGTAGTCGTTCGGGTCGGTGGTGGCGTTCTTGCGGGCGTCGACGACCTTGGTGACGTTGCCGACGTTGTCGTATGTGGAGGTATAGCGGCCACCGTTGGCGTCGGTGGTCTCCACGAGTTGGTAGATCTGGTCGTAGGCGTACCTGGTGACGTAGTCGTTTGGATCGGTTGGGGTGAGGTTGCCTTTCGGCTCGGTCTCGGTGAGCAGGTTGCCGACGTCGTCGTACGTCATGGTGACGACGCGGTCCGGCCCGGTCGGGGTGTCCTTCGGGAGCACCATCCGGGTGGGACGGTCAGCCGGGTCGTAGTCCGCCGTGGTGACCGCGCCGTTGGGGGCGGTCTCCGTGGTCACGTTGTCGTTGCGGTCGTAGACCGGGGCCGGGGTGACCACGTACTCCCCCGCCGACTGGTTGATCGGCATGCGGGACTCACCGGAGCGCCCGAACGTGTCGTACTGGTAGGTGCTGGTCTTGAGCAGGGCGTCGGTGACCGATGTGACGTTGCCACGTACGTCGTAGGCGAACGTGGTGGCGCGGGTGAGCGGGTCGGTGATGGTGCGGGGGTAGCCGTTGGGGTCAAAGCTGGAGTTCGTGGTGGTGTTGCCGTTGGCGTCGGTCGTCGTCTGCAACTGGCCCCACGTGTCGTAGGTGTGGCTGGTCTTGTAGTCGTCGGGGTCCGGTGTGGTGTTGCCGACCGGGTCGACCACCCATGCCAGGTCGCCTTCGAGGGTGTATCCGAAGGTCCATCTGCGACCTTCGGGGCTGGTCTTGGAGATGACTTCGGCGACGTGCCCGTTGAGTTGGGTCTGGTACGTCAACGTGGTGCCTGCCCAGCCATTGGCGACGGCAAGGGCGTCCTTGATTTCGGTGGGGTAACCGGTCTTCTGGTCGTAGACCCAGGTGGAGACCGCGCCGTTGGCCTCTTCCAGCCGGATCACGTTGTTGTCGGCGTCCCAACCCAGTTTGGTGGTCTGGTTCTTGGCATCGGTGGTCTCGGTGAGTCTGCCGAAGCCGTCCATCAGGTATCCGGTGGCGTGCAGTTCCGCGTCGGTGACCGTGGCCCGGATGAACGAACCGGCGGTGCCGTCCGGGTCGACGTACGCGTAGTCGGTCACTCCACCACGCCGGTCGGTGATGGTGCGCGTCGCCCAGTGGAACTTCGGGTCGTCCTGCGGTGGCGTGTAGTAGGTCAGGTTCGTGGCGTTGTCCCGCGGGTCGGTGACCCGGACGAGTTTGACGTTCTTGTTGCCTTGGGTCATGTCGTAGCGGAACTTGAACGTCTTCGACTGGCTTGATCCGGCGCCGTCGATGAGTTCGCCGAGTAGGCCCTTGTCGGTGTACGTGAGGGTGAGCTGCCGACCGGAGATGTCGGTGATGGTCTTGACGTGATCGATGATGTGCGGGTTGGTCAGGTTGGTCGCTGACTGGCGGGTCCAGGTGGTGTCGTCGATGTAGTCGTAGTTCTCACCCTTGGCGTAGTAGGTCAGGGTGAGGGTTTGCCGGCCGGTGGGGTCGGTCAGGTATTTGAGGAACTTGGTGGGTTTGTTGTGGGACCGCCGCTCTTCGTAGGTGAACAGCAGTTCGTTGCCGTTGTTGTCCACGGTGGCGGACAGGTAGCCGTCGCAGTCGTAGAAGAACTGGGTACGGTCCGGCCGGGTCATGACCCAGGCCCGGTCCTCTTCGGTCTGGTTGGTGCATGCCACCAGACGCTGCAGGTACAAGTGGACGCCTTTCGGCTGGGTCCAGGTGCTGGTTGCGGCGTCCCAGGCGAACACATGGCTGGTGCCGTCGCCGTCGGTGAGGGTCACCGTCGTGGGATTGGGATTCGGGTGGAAGTCCAGCGGCGTGCCGAGCCGCATCAGGGATGACGCCTGTAGCGACCAGCCGTAGCCCGCCACAGTGTCGGAGGTGTCCAGCGAGTTGTAAGCCAGGCTCACGAATGTCGCCAGGCCTCGGGACGGGTTGGAGAACGCGCCGTAGGACCAGACCGTGTTCCCGGCGTACAGGTTGGTCATCGCGGAGCTGCCCGCACCCGTCGGAGAGGCCGTGTACTGGTAGAACTTCTCCAGGCCGAGTTGGTTTGAGGTCGGGTCCTCGACCGCGACGTTCTGGTTGAGCGAGGCGATGTTGTCGGTTTCGGACAGCCACTGGCCGGTGGTCTTGTTCCGCAGTTCCCATTTCAGGACGTAGTCGGTGCGTTTGTTGCCGGCGTCCGATTGGATCGGGGTGCGCAGCTGGGCCGAGATGTCGACGGTTTCGCCGGGTGAGATGTCCTGCGGCAACGGGGTGGCGAGTTGGTTACCGCCGGTGGTGACGTCGGTGCCATCAGGCAGGGTCCACCGGTAGGACAGCTCCCACGTGGCGGTGGTCCAGGTGCTCAGCGTGGTGTTGGACAGTGTGACCGGGATCGTGTACTGGTCGCCCGGGATCATCCGGGCGGGTGTCGACGCGGCGTAGTAGGTCGATGCCGGCGTTTTTTCCAGGTAGGTCACTTCCAGCGTCGGGCGGACCAAAGGTTCGGCACCCTCGGAGGAGAGCAGCATTACCCGGGCGGTGGACACCGCCTCGGAGCGCATCTTCAACAGGAAGCCGTAGTTCGTGGTCGGGTTGTCAATCCAACCCTCCACAGTGCTCCTGACGTTCCACCGCTGCCATTCCGGGTCGTTGGTGATATCGGTGACCCCGGACAGCGCTGCCTGGTCGTAGTCGCCGCCGGGTGTGGTCCACGCTGTGGCGGCGGAAGCCCGGTTCCACGACGCGGTGGTCTCGTCAAAGCCTCGGGTGAGCTTGTGGACATCCACCCACTCATCGGTGTCCGTGCCCGGGTATTGGTAGGTGGTCCACATCCGCAACTGCGCCGTGGTGATCTGCGCGTCGGTGGGAATCCCCGTGATACCGCCGAACTTCACCAGACCTCGGGTGTCGCCGTAATAGGTTGAGTTGTTCCCCGGGGACACGTACGGGTCGCCGTCGTAGACATCGACGTTTTCGGTGGGGCGTGCCGCCGACAGGGTGGTGTCGGTGACGCCAGTGCGGAAAATCTTCGTGATGTGCCCGGCCTTGGGCAGCCGCGCCCCCTGCGTGGGAGCGGGGATCACCTGCCCGTCGCGGGTCTTCACCGCGATCATGTAGTAGTAATACTGGCCGATCTGATCATCCGGGGTATCGGCGGGCGTCGGCGTGGCGGACGTGTCCTGATACGCCAACGTCCCGGGTGCGAGTGGCGACACCAACGTGGCCGCGGACGGCACAAAGGTCTGTCGGATACTGCGGTGCACCTGATACTCGACGAGGTCGTCGTCCGGCGATGTGGACGGATCCTGGTACGCCGACCAGCCCAACAACGCACCGGTGGATGTCACGGTCGTCAGCGGTGACAGAGTCACCCCCGGCCGACCCCAGGTCAAGATCAGTCTCGGCAGGTTGTAATCCCGACCACCGTTCTGGTAGGCGTACTCGGACGCCTCGAACGCGGGCCCGCCGCGACCCTTCCTCGCCTCGTCAACCGCTTTGATCATGAACCCGTAGTTCGGCTGGGTACCGTTCACCCAGTCCTGCACCACGTTGCGCACCGGGAACGACGGCCAGACGCTTGTGATGAACCTCTTCTTCGTGGCCACGCCCCAGCGGGTGAACCGCACCGCGTCCGCGATCACCGCCTTGTTCGCCACGTCACCGAGCACCACCTTGTGGCTGGTCCCGGCGTTGAACCGGTGCACACCGAGGGTCGTCCACTTTCCCTCCGGGGTGGTGGCCTCGTACTGGTTGACGGCGTAGTTCGTGGTCCCCCCAGCGTGATAGACCGCGTACGGGGCGTTCGTCGGCCGGTCGGTCTCGCTGACGTAGTGCACTTCGACCTGGTAGTCACCGGTCTCGGTGATCGTCGGGACCCAGGTGTGACTGTGCCCGGCCGTGGCATCGTTGTTGTAGCGGTAGTCGGAGTTGATGGCCAACGGGGTGAGTGTCGCGTTCGTCGAGTACGGCCACGTGCCGACCACGGATGTGCCGGTGGCACCGTCATCAACGGTGACCGTGTTGCCGGCCGGCTGCCCAGCACTGTTCGCGTTCATGTTCGCCCAGGTGGCGGTCGACTCCGACCACGGCGCGGTGACCCGACGCGCCTCCATCGCCACGTCGTACTCCCACGTGTGGTGGTGCTGGTCGTAGAACAGCTCCAGCCGGGCGTCATCCAGGGCGGTGTTCGACGGCACGCCGGTCAGCGGGAATTTCACCAGGCTCCGGTACATCTGCGAGGAGTCCGTCCCCACCTTCAACTGGTAGGTGCTGTTGTAGTTGGTGGCCGTACTGCCGGAGTAGATCTGCACGTCCTGGCCGTCCGCCGGGACCGGCTGGATCTTCACCGTCGGGTCCACCGTGACCGGATACTCACGCGCCGCGTCAGCCAACCAGCGCACGTCCGGGGTCACCGTCACCAAGGTCTTTCCCGCCGTACGGGTCAGCTTCTGGGCGACCTTGTCGCTCCAGGTCTTGCCGTGCGGGGACTTCTTGTCATCCCGGTCGTCAAACATGAACGGCGCCGGCAACGTCAACGCCGGCAGTCCCCCGTCCAGACCGGTGAAGGACACCGACCCGTCCTTGCCCTGCCGCGCGGCAAGACCGGTCATCGTGACGGTGAAGGCATAGGACACGGTTGAGGCCGGCTTCGAGTGCAGGACGATCTGTTCCTTCATCGCGGTCGGCGTCACCTCATAGACCAGGTCCGCGCCACCCAGCAGCCCTCGGTAGGTCACCGTCGACCCGTCCACGCGAGGCGTCGCCTTCCGGGCCTTGCCCGGCAGTCCAAGCTCGACAGACCGGCCCTCCCACTCAAACCGGACCAGGCGATCCGTCGAGTCGCCGAACAGGCTGGTGAACGTGTTCGTCGAGTTCCCCACCACAAACCCGGCACGTCTCGTCTCCCGGACCCGGGTGTCGATCGGCCGCCACTTCCCGTCGCCATCGCGGTAATGAACTGGCCCCGCCGAGATTTCCCCCTGCACCCGACCGTCCGACAGCTGGAAGAACCTGCCGTTCGCGGTGCGCCGCTCAGTCAGCTCCCGCACCCGCTTCTGCGCCGGCCACTTCTTCCCCGTCCGGGCCGGCTCATCCCTCGCCAAACCGGGACCGAGCGACAGTCGCAGAGTCGCCATGTCCTGCCTCCGGTCATTGCCGACCGAACCCCGCAGGAGATCCCGCACATCGCCCATGCCGAAGCTGAAACCGAACCCCCCACCCTCCGGCGAGAACGGCGCAGCAGCGAACATGGACCCGGCAAGGGTGACGACGACGAGCCCGACCAGCAGGCCCCTCGCCCGACGCATCGCCGGAATTCCGTCCCCCAGGTCTTGACCCCTCTGACCCCGAAATTCCCACATACAGCCCGAACCTCCCCAGGTGCACTCCAATCAGCGCACAGTAGGGTCATCTACAGCAGGCAACAAGGCAATTACCGACGGTCAGTGAAGGATGTTTGAAGCTTTCTGTGATGTCGAGGCCGGTGAAGCCACCAGACAGTCACGGACAGCGAGTGTTTCTGCGCGATCGGTGTAAGAAGCGCCACAGAATCGACTGTTTACAGTGGACGGAGATGTACGCTCCGTGCTCACCCGCACGGGTGACACGACAACCAGAACCGAACGGTTCGGGTGTGCCAGGGCCGGCGTCGTCAGATGTGTTGGGTGTCGCCCCGGTCGCGAAGCTGATCCACCAGTTTCTTGATGTCCTGGGCACGGTCCCGGTGGCACACCAGGGTCACGTCACCGGTGTCGACCACTACCAGGTCCCGGACCCCGAGCACCGCGACCAGGCGGCCGCCCTGCGGCACCAGCACGTTGTGCTCGGAATCGACGGTCAGCGTCTCGCTGGAACCGATCATCACGTTGCCGGCGTCATCGGCGGGCAGCACGTCACCGAGGGTGTGGAAGTCGCCCACGTCGTTCCAGCCGAAATCCCCCGGTACGGTGGCCACCCGGCCAGCCGCCGCCGCGCCCTCCATCACCGCGTAGTCCACGGAGATCTTCTCCAGGTGCGGCCACTCTTTGGCGAGCACGGTCTCCCGGGACGGGTTGTCCCAGGCGGCGGCGATCCGGGTGATCCGCTCGTGCAGCGCGGGGCGCTGCCGGGCCAGCTCACTCAGGAACACCGACACCCGCCACACGAACATCCCGGCATTCCACAGGTGGTGCCCGGATTTCAGGTACTCCACGGCCACGTCGTACGACGGCTTCTCCCGAAACTCCGAGACCCGCAACGCACCCGACACCTCACCCAGTGGTGTGCCGGTGTGCAGGTAGCCGTATCCGGTCTCGGGCCGGGTCGGGGTGATCCCGATGGTCGCCAGGTAGCCGGCCGACGCTACGGCCATCGCCGCTCGCGCGACCTCGGTGAACCGGACGGTGTCGCCGACCAGGTGGTCAGCCGGGAACACCGCCATCACCGCGTCCTGGTCCCGCCGCGCGATCACGGCGGCGGCCAGTGCCACAGCGGCGCAGGAGTCCCGCGGCGACGGCTCCACCAGGATGTTCTCGTCCGGTACGGCAGGCAACTGGCGGGCCACCGCTGTCGCGTGGGTGGTCCCGGTCACCACGTACACCCCGGATCTGGGGGTGAGCGGTGAGAGCCGGTCGACCGTCGCCTGTAACAGGCTGCGGCCGGTACCGGACAGCGGATGCAGGAACTTGGGATGTCCCGCCCGGGACAACGGCCACAGTCGGGTGCCACTGCCACCGGCAGGAATCACGGCGTGTAACGGAGGCGGGGTCTCCGTGCGGGATGCTTCCGGGGCCATCAACCTTCACCCTGAACGGCGGCCCGGCCCCACGAGTGCAGGTGCGCCTCGGCGCTGGACTGCCAGGTGAACTCCGTCGCCCGCTCCACCCCGCGCCGGGACAGGTCAGCCCGGCGATCGGCGTCATGGAGCAGGTTTCCCAGGTCGCGCGCGATCGAGTCGATGTCCTCGCCGGTGTAGGCGACCGCGTCGCCACCGACCTCCGGCAGCGAGAGCCGGGGTGTGGTGAGCACCGGGGCACCGCAGGCCATGGCCTCCAGGATCGGCAGGCCGAAACCTTCACCGTGACTCGGGTACGCCGCCACCAGCGCACCGCCGAGGTATCCGGGCAGGTCTCCGTACCGGAGGTAGCCGGGGCGCAACAGCCGCAGATGCGCGGGAAGGTTTGCCACGGCACGGTCAATGTCGTCGTCGTGCCCTGAGCCACCGGCGATCACCAGTGCCGGCGGGTTGTCCCAGTCGACGACCGCCTGCGCCCAGCCGCGGATCAGGGTGGGGACGTTCTTGCGTGGTTCCTTTGCGCCGAGGAAAGCCACGTACTTGGAGCCGGCGAGACCGAGCCGGGCGGCGACCCGGGCCTTCTCCGCGTCGGAGGGTACGTGGAACGCCTCCGGGTCCACGCCGTGGTACGCCACGTCGATCTTCGTCGGATCGGCGTCCAGCAACCTGATCAGTTCGTCGCGGGTCGCCTTGCTCGGCACGATCACCCGGGCGGCACGACGCAGTGACGTCTTGATCGCGGAACGGAAGAAGGTGCCGCGTGCCTTGTCGTAGTGCTCCGGCTCGGTGAAGAACGTCGCGTCGTGGACGGTGACGGTCACCGGCATTCCGGCACGTAGCGGGCAGGTGTAGTAGGGCGAGTGGATGACCTGCGCGCCGACCGTCTGCGCGAACAACGGAAGGCCGGTCTGTTCCCAGGCGAGCCGGGCGGGCCGGTGCGAGACCGCACTCGGTGCCGACTCGACGCGAGCCTCCGGAAGCATGCGGGCGTAGCGCTCCGCGTCGGTGCGCTGGCAGACGACCACCAGGTCGGTCTCGACCCTGCTGAGAGCACCGATCAGGCCGTCCACGTAGCGTCCGACGCCGCCACGGTCAGCCGGGACGCTGGTCGCATCCACGAGCACGCGGGGCAGGCTGCCGCCGGTCACGGATCCCAACTCCTCGTTGAATAGCTCCTGCACACTGTGCGATCGCAGCGCCATACTCCTACGGCGGTGTAGATCACACCTACTTGTCTTCTATTTCACACGCCTCCGCAAGCCTACGCCGCGCCCGGCAGGGGTAGTCCACCGCGCCACGGCCGGATAGTCCGGATAGTTGCGGGAACGTCATCATGCCGCCAGATGATCACGCCAGGTAATGGGACATGGCCACCAATCATCTTCAACCTCGCTATCTCCCTGTTTCACCAGGCCAGAGGCGCTCCCGCTGCCTGATCGGTCGAAGTGGACCAAGCCCGTGTGAGACTGGGCGGCATGGCTGACACCTCCCCGGCCGGCCTGCTCGCCGCCGCCATGGCCGCCGACCCGGCCCGCCCCCTGATCACGTACTACGACGACGCCACCAGGGAGCGTACTGAACTGTCGGTGGCCACCGTGGACAACTGGGTCGCGAAAACCGCCAACCTGCTGGTGGACGGGTGCGGCCTGATGCCCGGGGACCGTGCGGTCGCGCTGCTGCCCGCGCACTGGCAGACCGCCGCGGTGCTGCTGGGCTGCTGGGCGGCCGGGGTCGCCAGCGCGCATGCCGCCCGATCGGACAGGCCGGAGCCGGTTCAGGTCTCGTTCGCAGCCGTGGATCGGGTGGAGGAGGCGCGGGCATGGCCCGCCGACGAGCGGTACGCGCTGGCACTGGCTCCGCTCGCGGCAGCATTGCGCGAAGTGCCGGAAGGGTTCGTCGACTACATCACGGAGGTACGCCAGCACGGCGACCGGTTCGTACCGGTGGAGCCGGTGGACCCGGACACGGACGCGCTGGTGGGGCTACCCCGGGGGGCACTCAGTCACCGAGCCCTCGCCGCCGCTGCCGCCGACCGGGCGGCGGGGCTCGGCTTGACCGCCGGCAGCCGGCTACTGATCGTGGACAGCCCCCAGGCCCCGGCCCGGCCACTGGACTGGCTGCTCGCACCGCTGGCAGCCGGGGCATCGGTGGTGCTGTGCCGCAACGCCGACCCTGACAAGCTGGCGACCCGCGCCGAACAGGAACGGATCACCACCACCCTGTCCACTCCCTGACCCCACGTTCCTTGCGGATCTTGGAAGGTTTCCCTAGGACGTGACCCGGTAGAGCGCCTGCATTCCGGCCGCGATGTGGTCACCAACATGACAGTGGAACAACCACGTGCCGGCGGCGTCGGGTCGCATATCGGCGGTCGCCATGCTGGCGGGAAGCAGGTTGGCCACGTCGGTTCGCATACCATGCGCGGTGACGGTGTTGCCGTGCCAGTGTGGAGTGTGCAGGTCGACCTCGGTCCCCATACCCATCAGGTACCAGCGCACCCGCTCCCCTTTTCGCAAGGTGAGGACCGGGCCGTTGCCGTACACATAGCCGTTGATGGTGTGCATCAGATTCGACTCGATGAAGCCCTCGTCTTCCACGTCGACCTTGCCGGTGGTGAACTTCTCGATGTTGGAATCCAGTAACGGACTTGAGTTCTCATCCACGACCTCGAACAGTGAGAACACTTCGTGGTCGACGTCCTTGGGGCTGCCGTCCGGCTTGGCTTCGCCTTTCGCGGTGACGACCAGAAAGCCCGACAGCCCGGCGTAGACATCGCCGATCTCGTCGGCGTGGGAGTGGTACATCCACAGCGCGGAACTGCCCTCCATCGGCCCGGGTCCGGCTCGCTCGGGCACCTGCCAGGTGTACGTGTGCGTGCCCTGCGGGGGGACCTCGTCGTCGCGCTTGTCGCCGTCCGTGGTGCCGTCAGCGTACGGGGCTCCCTCGCTGTCCTTCTCGTAGAAGACGCCGTGCGGGTGAACCGACGTGGGGAACGGGCAGTTGTTGCGGAATACGACCTTGATGGTGTCGCCGACCTCGGCCCGGATCACCGGCCCGAGGAAGCCCAGGTAACCCTCGGACTCAGGGCGGTTCTTGACTTTGGCGAAGGTCTGGTCGGTGTAACCCCGGTAGACGCATTTCTGGTAACTGGGTCCGATCCGGCCCTTGCCTGGTGCCACGAACACGTTCTCGGCCTCACCGAACGGCTTCCCGGTGATCTTGTTCTCCCTGTCCGGTGCGTAGTCCCAGCGCACAGGGTCGGCAGCGATGAAGTAGGTGCGCTCTCGACCCCGACCGGTGGCGTCGCTGGCTCCGCTGGTGCATCCGGTTGCGAGCAGCAGGACAGCCAGAGCCAGGACATGGACAGGCAGCAACCTCACTGAGACCTCCGAGGGGATTCTTAGGTAAGCCTTACCTTACCGAACGGTCCATGTCAGGAGGTCAGGGGGTACGCCGGCTCGTCGCCGGCCTCGTCCCACGCCGCTTGCCAACCCAGTGATGAAGGTGTCGGCCCTCCGGGTGGAAGGGCCGACACCGCTGTGCCGCTCCGGTCAGGCGACCATCGTCCACATTGCCCGGTACGCGGCGGCCTCGGAGTGCATCCAGGCGACGAATCCGGGGTCCTGCTCGAGCGATCTGAAGTCGATGCCCCGGCGGACATCCACCACGACGGGTGAGACTCCGTCCGGGTGCAACTGCTCAGCGACCTGCTGCATCAGCCACAACATCACGTCGGCTGCTTCACGCTCCAGCGGCTCGACCCTGACGTACATCCGGATCGCCTCGACCCGGCCGTCCGGGTGCTGGACGACCAGGTTCGGGGTGACCTTCACCGCCATGTCTGAGGCCCGCCAGCGACCGGTGCGAGCCGGTAGGACCTGGGTGTCCCCGATCTGGCTCACCCAGCGCAGCCAGCCTTCGGCGAGCTGGGCGTAGTTGGCCGCCTTGCTTGGTGGGGCATTGTCGACGGCCCGCTGGATCACATCGCGGTCGTTGTTCATCTGCCGTCCCTGCCGGGCGGCGAGCAGGAAACGGCGGTAGAAATCGCGGGCGGGGGTGTAGGGCTCGTTTCCCTGCGCGACCTGACCCGTCACGACACTGAGCCGGGCGGGGCCTGCCGCGCGTACGTAGTTCATGAATTCGAACAGGCTCACGTGGCACTTGCTACTGTTGGCCAAGTTCCGCGACCTCCGCGTTGTCGCCCCCGGGTGAGCGGCAGGTCGAGCATTCAGTCGCGGTACGAATCGAGCCGAACAACTGGCGCGATTCCCGGGGTCGCGGCTAAAGTGGGGCGGCAACACGGCGATGTTACAAGCCCCGGTGCTCGGTCTACCCCTCGTGGGCGGACCGTCCGCCCCGGGGCTTCTCATTCTACCGGGCTGGACCGACATTCTTGAGGGCTCAGCGACCTCGTATGTGGACGGCTGACTGCCAAGCGGGAATTCGCAGACAGCACGCCAGGAGTTCGGTTCCGATGATCCAGTGATGAGTTGTACAGCGGCAACGGGAGCGTGAATCGGTAGGTGTCGGGAGACGGCCTCAGCAGCCTCGTTGAGTATGGACCTCGGCGCGCCGTGGCCGATGGTCAGATGGGGGATCACTCCGGTGTGGACGCCCGCGTACGGTGGCGATTTCGGGAACCGCTGCCACACCGCTCCGGTGAGCTGACGAAGCTCATCCGGCTGTGGCGCGAGCCAGACCACGGTGTCACCGAACCACTCGACGTGCGTGAGGCTGAACTGGAACCGGGGCACCGCCCGGACGATCCCGGCCAGGGCGTCGAGCACGTCCTCGTTGATCCGCCCCGGCGGCAGGAACGGGTACCGCACGGTGACATGCGGGGGTACGCCCCACGAAGCAGCCCGTCGAGGGTCGTCCAGAACCGGCCGACCCCGGCCTCAGCCTCCGGCACCGCCACGATGAGTGCGCTCTCCGTGGGCTCCACCCCCGCAGTGTCGGTGATCCCCGGATCCCAAGCCACCGACATGCTGCGCGACCTTAAGGCGTATATCCCCCAGACAGGTGAATGCCGGGAATCGCGGTGGCCTCCGTTCGAGTAGCCACGGGTGCCTCCGCACCTCGTGGAGTAATCGAGTGCCGTCAGTTCCAGTTCTGGCGTGCTCCTGCCTTTCCGACCGAACCCGCCGGCGCGCTCGCAGTGCCATCACAGGAGGCGTATCACAACTGGACAAAACAGGATCTAACACGTAAGACAGCGGTGAGATGAGGAGGTCCACAAAGCCTTGATGACAACAGCATGCCTGATTGCAGGAGATCGTTCACTACGGTGTGTAATGCATCCATCACGTACTAGCAGTATCGACCATGTTTGTCAATATCTTCCCCCTTTGCGAAGAATACCGTATTGTGCCGTTGGGTCATTCGCATTCATAAGGAGGAATGCGATGTCGGCATCACGATCCCGTTCGCGTGTGCTCATCTCGGCTGGTCGCGGGAGATTTCTGCGGCAGGCGGCGGTTGGTATGTCCGGCGCTTCGGTGGTGACGTCGACTGAGGCGGCGGCCTGCCAACATTCCTGGTCAGCGCGCAACAGCGGTTACATCTGCCACTGCCTCGACGATTTCTGAATTCCAGAGTCAGCGATCGGCTGAAAAGTCGGCAGACAACGCCGGTGCGGGCACATCCGAACAGTTCGATGAATGCTTTTCATCTTCGTCCGGTGCGGGTGCGGGATCAGGAAGTGTGGCACGACGTGGACCTGACGTTCCCAATAAGTTCCAATGGGGAGGCTCCATGCACACCAAACTCGCTCGGATTCTGACCGTCGTCGCCGTGGGAATCGCCAGCGCGGCATCCACCACAGCGGCATCCGCGTCAGACATCGGCACGCTGGACATCAACGCGGCGGCCGACCTCTGCGCCCACGTCGGCCACAACGCCGGATTCCCCAACGACCGGCTCGTCACGGCAGTGGCCGTGGCATTGGCCGAATCCCGTTGCAATCCCGACGCCACCGGCACCAACACCGACGGATCACGAGATCGCGGCTTGTGGCAGATCAACAGCCGCTACCACCCAGAAGTGTCCGACGTCTGCGCCTATGACGCCCAATGCAACGCCAACGAGGCCTACCGAATCTCCAGCCAGGGAACCAGCTGGACCCCGTGGACCACGTACAACAATGGTGCCTACACCTCCTGGCTGGACGAAGCCCGCGCCGCGGTCGACCGACTGAACACTGGTCCGACGAGTGTGATCTGGCGGCAGTCGAACTACACCACCAGCAGCGGCGGATGGAGCTTCGGCTGGGGCGGCGAAGCCCGAACCCGATGCGCCCCCATCACCGGAGACTGGGACGGCGACGGCGACGACACCCCCGGCCTCGCCTGCTTCGACAGCACCAACGGCTGGACCTGGCTCCAAACCAACTACAACGCCTCCAGCGGATCCACATCCTTCGGCTGGGGCGGCACCGCCCGAGCATTCTGCTACCCCATCACCGGCGACTGGGACGGCGACGGCGACACCACCGTCGGCCTGACCTGCCCCACCTCAGGCGGCTGGATCTGGCACCAAACCAACTACAACGCCTCCAGCGCATCCACATCCTTCGGCTGGGGCGGCGTCACCTCCAACACCACCTACCCCATCACCGGAGACTGGGACGGCGACGGCGACACCACCGTCGGCCTCGCCAGACTCACCTCAGGCGGCTGGAGCTGGGGCCACACCAACTACAACGCCCCCAGCAGCAGCTGGACCTACGGATGGGGCTCCGCCACCCTCACCAACGCACTACCCATCACCGGCGACTGGGACGGCAACGACACCGACACCATCGGCCTCGCCACCCACACCAGCGACGGCTGGATCTGGCGCCACTCCAACTACACCGCCTCCAGCGGCAGCTGGATCTACGGATGGGGCTCCGCCACCCTCTCACCCACCTACTACACCCCCATCACCGGCGACTGGAACGCCGACGGCAAAACCAGCATCGGCATCGCCAGCGCAAAACGCCGCTGACACCTGAGGAACGGTACGACACCGGAAGAACCACGTAGCACCAATTGGCCACACCGGGCAATGACACGTCCCGCCGCACTACGGAAACCCGCGGCTCGTGTCATCGCGGGGATCATCGTAGGGGTCGCCCAGCAGGGCGGCCCCTACACATGCTTTCCTTCGGACAGATCGCGTACCGTGCCTCAGTTGTGGCCGATCCTCAGAGGAGTTCTTCAAGGATCCGTTCGCAGCGCACCGGGTCCTCGGTGAAGCCCACGCGCAGGCCCCACAGCCAGTAGTCGACACAGCGGAGCACGGCCCACGAGTAGGCCCGCTGCCGGTCCATTCCGGCAGCGTCGATCAGCGCGTCGAGACACCAGCGCAGCCGGCCCGTGGCAGCCATGTCGTCGTACCGGGTCCACAGCAGTTGGCCGGTCTGGTACTCAATGGACCCGACGAGCACCATCGGATCAATGCCGAGCCACGGCTCCCGACGGCCACGCAACACATGGTCGTAGTACAGGTCACGATTCACCAGCACGGCTGGCCGGTCCGCAGCCAGGTCCTCGGCCAGCCGAACCGCCGTGCTCAGGACACGGCGGGGGAACGGCCGACCAACCGCATCCCACCGGCCACGGAGCGACTCGTGCAACTCGATGGCCTCGTCCCAGGTGGTACGGAAGCCGTCGGGCGCGGGCACGGCCAGCCGGCGCAGCATGTGCCCGAGCAGCGGCACAGCCTGTTCGAGGGGCAGGTCCCGCAGGGACAGTTCCGGGTCGAGACGTTCCAGAAGCAGCACACCGGCGACCGAGTCGTCGTCAACGGAGATCGGTCCCACGCACCTGACGCGACAGGGTCATCTCGCCGGTTGGCTGTGCCCGCTGCCGCACATGACCCTTGCTACCTGGCCAGCCGAACACCTCGACACCACGCTGGTCGCCCCGCCTCACGGTGCGCCGCCAGAACAGCGCGCTGTCCCAGTTCCGCCGCTGCCGCGGCGGACGCTACCTCCAGACTGGCCGTCGCCGAGGGCCCGGTCAGCAGCGGTCGGGCGAGCGCCTGTCCCCGGAC
>DASUSI010000117.1:0-11407 GCA_036375165.1 Micromonosporaceae bacterium
AGCACCATCCAGCCGATCTCGGAGATCGGCTCGCCCCCGGGCTGGTCGTCCGGCTCGTGACGCCACAGCACCACATTCCCCGCCCGGATGTCGGGCCGGGACGGGTCCGGAATGATCATCTTGATCCATGAGGTGTCCGCCGCCACTGCCGCGACGTCCGCGTGAACCCTCGCCTCGATGCCGTCTCGTGGCAGCGGGCCGCCGAGTTCGGCCATCATCGTCGGGTCGCACCGCATCCGTACATAGGTGTGGAGATCGCCAGGCTCGACGTTGCGCAGCAGCACGATGGGCTCCTCCCTGTCGAGCCGTCCCTGGTCCGGTCTACCAGCCACCGCCGACAAATCGGGTCGCACCCATTGACAGTTGTCTATCCGACTCGCCAGGATTGCGGCTGTAAGCGCTTCCAATGGCCTACTGTGCGATTCGTTCAGTACGGACAGGATTACGACTTTTGCGGTCGTAAGCCTAGACGCGTGGAGGTTGACCGAATGACGGCATGGACGCGGCCGATCGCCGCGCTCGGCATGGCCGCAGTGCTACTGGTGGCCGGCTGTGGTCGCGACGAGGGCACCGCCGGTGAAGAGCCCGGCAAGGCAGTGGGGGAGGGCAAGGCGAAAGGTGAGATCACCGTCTGGGCGATGGGCACCGAAGGAGAGAAGCTCTCCGTTCTCGCCGAGGACTTCATGAAGGAGAACCCGGACGCCACGGTGAAGGTGACCGCTGTCCCCTGGGACAGCGCCCACGACAAGATCGCCACCGCCATAGCCGGCGGGCAGACTCCCGATGTCAGCATGATCGGCACCACCTGGATGGGAGAGTTCGCCAAGACCGACGGCCTGGATCCGACCCCTACCGACCTGGTGAACAGCTCCGGCTTCTTCAAGGGCGCCTGGGACACCACGGTCGTGAACGGCACCTCGTACGGGGTTCCCTGGTACGTCGAGACCCGGTTGCTCTACGTCAACAAGGCCGTAGCCGAAAAGGCGGGCGTCGCCGGACCCCCGAAGACCTGGGACGAACTGCGAACCGCGCTACGGGCCTTCCAGGACAAGGGCGGTGCCAAGTGGGGGGCGTCGCTGCACACCGGCGGTGAGGGCGCCTGGCAGACCGTACTGCCGTTCGTCTGGCAGAACGGCGGTGAGGTGCTCAACAGTGACTCGTTCGGCTTCGACGGCCCGCAGGTCGTCGAGGCGCTCGACTACTACAAGTCATTCTTCACCGAGGGCCTGGCACCGAAGGATCTGCCGGAGGGCGCGCAGGAGTCCGATTTCGTCAAGGGCAAGATCGGGGCCTTCATCTCCGGTCCCTGGCACATCGGGATCCTGAAGGAACAGGGCGGTGCCGACAGCTTCGAGTTGTGGCAGATGCCCCGGGAACAGGCCGGCACCTCGTTCGTGGGCGGCAGTGACCTGGCGGTGTTCAAGGACGCCAAGAACCGCGACGGCGCGTGGAAGTTCGTCGCATACCTGTCCCGGGCCGACGTGCAGGTCAAGTGGTATCAGACGGTCAACGACCTGCCGGCGGTGACCAAGGGGTGGCAGGACCCGGCGCTGCGCGATGACCCGCTGTTGTCCGCGTTCGGGGAGCAGCTCAAAGACGCCAAGTCGCCGCCCGCCATCGCCACCTGGGACCAGGTCGCGGCGGCGTTCGACGGCGAGATCGAGAAGCTGGTGAAGACCGACGTCACACCCGCCGACGTAGCGGCCGCGATCCAGAAGAAGGCGGCGTCGATCGGTACCGGAGTCTGACGTGACCGGTAGCGAGCCGACCCCGTGGCGGACCCGTACCATGCGGGTCCGCCACGGAGGTGCGGCCGGCTGGGGCTTCGCGTCACCGTTCGTGGTGATGTTCCTGGCTTTCCTGGTTGGTCCGGTGCTCGCCTCGCTGGCGATGAGCTTCACCGACATCCGGTTCACCGACATCCGCAACCCGCTGGCGGTGGAGCTCACCGGCCTTCGCAACTACGTCCGGTTGTTCGACGACGAGGTGTTCCTGCGAGCGGCCTGGAACACCGCGCTCGTGGTGCTGCTCGGGCTGCCGTTGACCATGGTGCTGGGACTGGCGGTGGCGCTTGGCGTCAACTCGGGCCTGGCCCGGTTCAAGGCGGTGTTCCGGGTCGGCTACTACCTGCCGGTGGTCACCAGCATCGTGGCCATCGCGGTGGTGTGGCGGTTTCTCTACCAGCGGGACTACGGGCTGCTCAACGGCCTTCTGGGGTTGGCCGGCGTCACTGGGCCAAACTGGTTGGGCAGCACCAGTTTGGCGCTTCCCGCGCTGATCGTCATGATCGCGTGGCGGGGCCTGGGGTTCCAAATGGTGATCTTCCTGGCCGGTCTGCAAGCGATTCCCGAGCATTTGTACGAGGCCGCCCGGATCGACGGCGCCACCCGCTGGCAGCAGTTCCGCCACGTCACGTTGCCGTCGCTTCGACCCACCCTGCTGCTGGCCAGTGTGATCGGCACGGTCGGGCTGGTGCTGGTGTTCGAGGAGCCGTTCGTGATGACCCGGGGTGAGCCACTCAACACCACGCTGTCGGTGTCGCAGTACGTCTACGCGCAGTTCGGGTTCGGCAACTACGGCTACGCCTCGGCAATGAGCTACATGCTGTTCCTCGCCATCGCGGTGCTGTCCGTGGCGTGGTTCCGGCTGTTGCGTTCGGACGGCTGAAGGAGTCCCGATGACCAGCCGACTCGCCACCCGTGCCACTGTGCGGCACCCCGCCGTGGCGGCCCGGGGCACGGCCCGTCGCAACCGGGACCGGGTCGCCAGCCTGGTGCTGCACGCGGTGCTGTTCGCCGGCCTGTGCGTGATGATCGCCCCGTTCCTGTGGATGCTGCTGTCCTCGGTCAAGCTCGGGGTCGAGATCCGGGCGGTGCCGCCGACCTGGTGGCCGGAGGTGTTCACGCTCGGCAACTACCAGGAGCTGTTCACCCGGCTGGATTTTCCGCGGTACTTCACGAACTCCGCCGTGGTGGCGCTCCTGGTCACCGGGGGCAACCTGCTGATCTGCTCGGCGACCGGCTTCGCGTTGGCCAAGCTGCGCTTCGCGGGACGCCGGGCGCTGTTCGCTCTCGTGGTCGGCAACGTGATGGTGCCCCCGGTGGTGACCTTTGTTCCGTCGTTCGTCCTGGTCAGCAAGCTGGGGCTGGTCAACACGTACGCGGGGCTGGTGCTCCCGAACGTCGCGTTGGCGATCAACGTGTTCCTGATGCGGCAGTTCATGCTGTCCATTCCGGACGAGCTACTGGAGTCCGCCCGGATCGACGGCGCCGGGGAGTGGCGGATTTTCTGGCAGATCGTGCTCCCGCTGTCCCGGCCGGCGCTGGCCACCGTCGGCATCCTGACGTTCCTCGGTTCCTGGAACAACTTCCTGTGGCCGCTCGTGGTCGCCACCACCGAGGACATGTACACGCTTCCGGTCGCACTCGCGTTGTACAGCACCGGTCAGAACCAGACGGACTACGGCCTGCTGCTGGCCGGCTCCGTCGTGGTGGTGGTTCCGGTGCTGTTGGTCTTTCTGGTGCTGCAACGTCACTTCGTCCGCGGCATCGCCACCACCGGCCTGAAATAGCCCGGATCCCGAGGAGGGGCCCTGTCATGAACCCAGGGGTGCAGTCATGAACCGACGATCCGTTCTGACCCTGACCGCGGGTGCGGCTGCGGCACTGCTGGTGCCGGACACCGCCGCGCTCGCCTCCGGCACGTCACCCGGCTCAACCGCCTCGCCACTCGGTGCCGCCCACCTCGGGGACGAGCCGCGCCGGTTGCTCGCCGGCTACGCCGCTGACACCTGGCGTTCCATGACCGCCATGGTGAACCCGGACACCGGCCTGGCCGCGGACAACATCGACGGGGATCTTGACCCGGCCCGCCGAGCCAGGTACACCTCGCCCACCAACGTCGGCTGCTACCTCTGGTCCACGATCGCGGCCCGCGAGCTGGGCCTGGTGTCGGCGGGCGAGGCCCGGCGGCGGATCCGTGCCGCGCTGGACTCCCTGGCCGGACTCGAGCGGCACACGTATTCCGGGATGTTCTACAACTGGTACGACCCGGGAACCGGGCGGGTGCTGCGGACCTGGCCGATCGACGGATCCACCGTGTACCCGTTCCTGTCGAGTGTGGACAACGCTTGGCTCGCCGCCGCGCTGATCCTGGTCGGCAACGCCGACCAGGCGCTACGGGCCCCCGCCGAGGCGATCGTGGCGGAGATGGACTTCGGGTTCTACTACGACCGCAACGCCCGCGGTCCGGACTTCGGCGCGGGCCTGATTCGCGGCGGGTTCTGGGCGGAACGGCCGCCATGGTGGGCGGTCGAGGGCAACTACCGGGGCCGGGGCCCCAACGTCTGGTACACCGGCCACCACTACGGCGCGTTGAACAGCGAGACCCGGATCATCAGCTACCTGGCGATCTCGCTGGGCCAGGTGCCACCGGAACACTACTTCGCGCTGTGGCGGACCTTCGAACCCAACTGTGACTGGTCCTGGCAGGAGATGCGGCCGGTTGGCGAGTACCGGCGCTACCTCGGCATCAACGTCTTCGAGGGCGCGTACCGCTACCGCGGCCTGCGGTTCGTGCCGAGCTGGGGCGGTGACATGTTCGAGGCCCTGATGCCGGACCTGCTGGTGCCCGAGGCCAGTTGGGCGGCCGGGAGCTGGGGACGCAACCATCCGGTGTACGTGCGCGGCCAGATCGCGCACGGCCTGGCGGAGGCGGGGTACGGGCACTGGGGGTTCTCGCCGTCGTCAGACCCGTTCGGTGGCTACCGGGAGTACGGCGTGGACCCGATGGGCCTGGACCCTGACGGGTACACCAGCGACCGGGAACGTACCCGGGTCGACTATGGCTTCGAGGGCTGTCGGTCCGGTGCCCCGGACCCGGCCACCTTCGGGGACGGGGTGGTCACCCCGCACGCGGTGTTCCTGGCGCTGCCGTACGCGCCGGATGCGGCGCTGGCCGAACTCGCCGCGCTTCGGCAGGACTTCGACGTGTACGGACCCGGAGGCTTCTACGACGCGGTGGCGGTCCGCAGCGGCACGGTGGCACGGCGGCATCTTGCCCTGGACCAGGGGATGATCATGGCGGCGCTGGGCAACCTGTTGGCGCACGGCGTGATCCGGCGTGGCTTCACGGCGGGGGCGGTGGAGCGGCGGCTGCGGCCGCTGCTGGGCATCGAGGAGTTCACCGTCTCCGGCTGAGGGTCCGGATCCTGGAAGGTTTCGGCTGTTGGGGGCAGCCGAAACCTTCCAAGATCCCAGAGTGCGTCAGGGAGGACATGGGATGACACATCCGGAAGCGGTGCGCGCGCGGGCGGACTGGAATGCCCGGATCGGCCGCCGTCGCGATTCGCGGAACGGGGATCGGACCGTACTCCCGCCTCCGGCGAGACTCGACGCTGTCACCGGCCGCGGTCACGTCACGCTGGACTGGGACCCGGTACCGGGAGCGGTGGGCTATCTGGTGCACCGGTCAGAGTCTGGGGACGGGCCGTTCCTGCCACTCGACCACGGCGGCGGTGACGTACTCGCGGTGCCGCATCCGCCCTACCTGGACACCACCGGCCAGCTGGGCCGGATCTACCACTACGCCGTCGCGACCCTGACGGACGTGGACCGGCCCGGCCCGCTGGGTCAGGCGGTGCCGGCGGCCTCACACGGTCGGATGAGACTCGCCGGACCGGACGGTCTGGCCGGCGGTACGGACTCCGACGGCACGGTACGGGTGGTCGTGGACGCCGCCCGTACCGCCGGGCCGCTGTCCCGGCCGTGGCAACCCATGATCGGATCCGAGCACCTGAGCCACCTGCTCAGCGAGGACCGTACCGGTGGCCGGTCGATCGGTCGGGAACTGGCCGAGGCGCTGCGCACCATGCACACCGAACTGGGGGTGCGACACGTCCGGGCCCACGGAATCCTCTGCGACGACCTCGGGGTCTACCGGGAGGTGGACGGGCAGCCATGGCACGACTTCAGCCGCGTTGTCGCGGTCTACGACCGGGTGCTCGACCTCGGCCTGCGTCCGGTCGTGGAACTGTCGTTCATGCCGCACGACCTGGCCCGGGACCCGTCACGCACGGTCTTCGGGTACCGCGCGATCGTGTCACCGCCAAAGGACTGGGACCGGTGGGCGGACCTGGTCCGGGACCTGGTCGCCCACCTGGTCGACCGGTTCGGCCTGGACGAGGTCCGGCACTGGGACTTCGAGGTCTGGAACGAAGCCAACCTGGAGGTGTTCTGGTCCGGCACCAAGGCGGAGTACCTGCGGCTGTACGAGGTCACCGCACGGGCGGTCAAGGATGTCGACCCGTCGCTGGCCGTGGGCGGGCCGGGCTCGGCCGCCGCCGCGTGGAACGGCGACCTCCTCGAGTACGTGACCGGCAACGGCGTACCCATCGACTTCCTGTCCACCCATACATACGGCAGCCCGCCGCTGGACCTGCGTCCACTGTGCGTCCGTTACGGACTGGAACGGCTGCGGCTGCTGTGGACCGAATGGGGTATCACCCCGACACACTTCAACCCGGTCAGCGACGGCGTGCTCGCGGCGACGTTCCTGCTGCGCGGGATGCGCTCGGCGGCTGGCAGGCTGGACGCACTGGCCTACTGGGTGGCATCTGACCACTTCGAGGAACTGGGACGGCCACCGGCGCTGTTCCACGGCGGGTTCGGCCTGCTCACCGTCGGCAACCTGCGTAAGCCCCGTTACTGGGCGCTCGACGCACTGAACCGGCTGGGCCGCGAGGAGGTGGCGGTGGGGCTGACCGGTGACGGCGCGGGGTCCCTGGTCGAGGCCTGGGCCGGCCGCGACCCGGACGGCAGAGTCTGCGTGCTGGTCTGGAACGGCACCCTGGATCAGTCCAAGGCGGACGGAGCACCGATCCTGGACCGCGACGTCACGCTCCGGATCAGCGGGCTGACCAGCCGTCGGTACCGGATGCGGCACCTGCGGGTCGACCACGACCATTCCAACATCCAGGCGGCGTGGCAGCGGCTCGGCGGTGGAGCCTGGCCCGACAACGGACAGTGGGCCGCGCTGCGCGCCGCCGACCGTTTCGAGTCCTACGAACCGGACCGCCCGGTCGAGCCGGACGGCGGGCTGGTCGAGCACCGGTTCCCGCTGCCGATGCCGGGCGTGACGCTGCTGGAGCTCGTCCCCGCAGATGTGACCTGACCACCGGCCGCCGGGGTCGTCCGGGCATCGGCCACAATGCGCTCACCCCGATGCCCACCAGGACGGCCGTCCAAGCGCAGACTTGGACAGTGAACCCTCACCCCCCGAGGTACCAGTGACCGAACCGGAGACACCCGGCACCGGGCAGCGTCCGGCGGATCCGGTGCGGCGCCGGCCGACCGTGTACCAGGTCGCGGCGCGTGCCGGTGTGTCCATCGCCACGGTGTCCCGGGCGTTGCGGGAGGACAGCCCCGTCGCGCCCGAGACCAGGCGACGCGTGATGGCCGCGGCCAGGGAACTGAACTGGCGTCCCAGCCGGGCGGCGCAGATCCTCGCGGGCAACACCCATGACGCGGTCGCGATCGTGTTGCCTGACCTCGCGGGGCCGTACTACGCGCAGGTGATCGCGGGATTCGAGTCAGAGGTGGTACGGCAGGGAAGCTCGGTGATGGTGCTCGCGACGCACGGCCGCCCGGCGGCGGACCAGATGGTCCGGGATCTCGCCACCCGAATCGACGGGCTGGTGATCATGGACCAGACGATCCCCGACCTCACGGTCGAGGACCTGGCGGCGGCGGGTGTCGCGGTGATCCTGCTGGCCCGACCCGCGCTTGGGGGGCTGGTCGCGGTACGGTCCGAGAGCGCCGCCGCCGCCGCGTCGCTCACCAGGCACCTGTTCTCCCACGGCCGTCGTCGGCTGGGTTTCCTCGGCGACCCGGCCGGCTCCCCGGACGTACAGGAGCGGTGGTCCGGCTTCGTACGGGCGCACACCTCCGAGGGCCTGCCGCCGCCGGCTGAGCCGGTCCGGTGCCCGGGATTCGAGGCGGAGCACGGATACCACGCCGCACTGGAGATCTTCCGGACCGCTGGCCAGCCTGACGGGATCGTGTGCGCCAACGATGAGATCGCCTCCGGGGTCTACCGGGCCGCCGCCGAGACCGGGCGGCGGATCCCCGACGACGTCGCGGTCACCGGCTGGGACGACGTCAACCTCGCCGCCCACCTGTCGCCACCACTGACGACGGTACGGCAACAGATGCGCCAGCTCGGTGCCACGGCCGCCCGCCTGCTGTTCGACCGGATCGAGCATCGCTCCGTCGCGAGCGAGGTGCTCGACACCGAACTGGTGTTCCGTCAGAGCTGTGGCTGCCACCGAACCCGGTGAGCGACAACCGGTCCAGCCTCGCGGGTCGTGACGGCACAAAGGATACCATCAGCGATCGGTAAGCGGGTCTGGAGACACTGGGTCCGCAGTGGACCGGTGTCGGACCTCGGGACTCGTGCGGTGGCTTCCATCCGTTCCCGAAGCTCCGTCCCGGCGTCGTCCTTTGGGGAGGAGCACAGCCGTGAACGAACGGACCGAGCCTGACAAGTCCTCGCGAGTGTCGCGTCGAAGCATCCTCGGCATGGTGGCCGGTGGCGTGGTGATGGGATCGACCGGGGCAGCCCTGACGGCGAGCACCGCCAGCGCGCACGGCGACATCGTCGAGTACGACGCCATCTGGAACCAGCGGACGGTCTACGAGGGCACCGGCAACCTCGCCTCGTTTGACTACCGGCCGTCGTTCCACGACCGCTGCCGAGACTGGTTGCAGTTCTGGGCCAACAACCCGGGGGGCCACGTGCCTGCCACTTGACCTGCTGAAACGTCATCACGCCTCGATTCCGGGGCGCACTGGGGGCGCACTGGGGCTGAAAAGCTGGTCTATCGCGTCCCGGCTCTGCTGTTCGTCGTCCGGCCACAAGTGGCTGTAGACACCGAGGGTGACCGCCGCTGAGGCGCGCCCGAGCCGTTCCGAGACGACCCGCACCGACAGCCCGGACCGGATCAACGCGCTTGCGAAGAAGTGCCTCAGCGCGTGCATGCCGGTGTCAGTGGCCAAGCCGGCCGCCGCGACCGCAGGCCGCCAGATGGCCTTGCCGAACCACCGGTATCCCAGCAGTCCGCCGCTGCGGTTGGTGAACAGGTGTCCCTCGGTGGGCCACTGCCGTACATGCTCGGACAGCGCCGTGATGACGACTTCCCCGACCGGGACCGTCCGGTACGACTGGCGGGTCTTCAACGGGCCGCCGTAGATCCCGTGACCGGCGGTCTGCTGCACCTGGCGCTGGACCTTGACCAGCTTGCGCAGGAAGTCGATGTCACCGAACTGCAAGCCGAGCAGCTCGCCGGGCCGAAGACCGGCACCCGCGCCGACGACCACCAGGGCGCGGTACTCCGGCGGTATCTCATCGGCAAGCGCCTGCACCTGGTCGACAGTCAACGGCTGCACCCGCTTGCGGGGAAGCTCCGGCAGCTTCACCCCACCGGCCGGGTTGACGCCGATCACCCTGTCCCGGACCGCAGCCAGGAAGACGGACCGCAGCAGACCGACGACCGGGCGGACACTGCTGGGGGAAAGCTTCAGGCCGGACACGAGCGCTTGAACCTTGGTGGGCCGGACGCTGGCTATCGGCCGATGTCCGATCACCGGGTACAGGTGCCGCTCGAACCGTGAACGCGCGCACAGCGCCGTCGTGGGGCGGTGCGGTTGCGCCGTACGCCACGCTTCCGCGTACGCCCGGAAGTGACCTTCCCGGCTGTCGGGTCGACGTACGCCCCGGTGAGCGCCTAGTGCTCGATGGTGGTCCGGAACCGGTCAGCGTCGACCTTCCGCGCAAAGGACTTCTTGCACTGTCTGGCACCGTCGCGCCACCGAACCAGGTACGTGGTCCTCCCGTCGCGGACCCGCTTACTAACGCTCGCCACGGTCGCCTCCCTCGCGGCGTAGGTTGCCTTCGCCCATTGGCACGCCCGGCCACGGCTGTTCAGCAAGCCCTTGCTGAGCGTCCTGGTCGAAGTGCTCGCGTCCGGCAGGAGCAGAGAGGTTGTACGACCGCAGGCCCTTTGGTCGTGCGAGGGTTTGAAACTGCACGGTCGCCGTACCGTCGTCATCGTCCGGCACCACCAGCGGTGAGCGACCCTCGGCCCACCACCACGCCTTCCACGCCCAGACACGCCCGTACCCGGTGATCTCGACATCTCCTGTGGCTGTATGAGGCAGGAGAAGCGCGTTTGGGTTCACGCCGAAGACCACGGCGAGTGCCACCAGATCATCAGCGTCTACCCGCCGCGTTCCGCCCTCGATGCGCGACAGCCCCAGGGGCGGGATGCGCCTACCGGACGCCGCAAGCGCTTCTGATAGCTCGCGGTACGACATCCGGCTCTGCTTGCGTAGCCGTTCGATGTTCTCCCGGACCGTGTGCCCGGTCGGCCCGAGCGGGTTCTTCTTGTCGGTCACCGCGCTAGCGTCGCATCACTTCGATAGTTTCACAACACATCTCGACACACCAGCTGATCGTCTTGACAACTTGCATTGGGGCGCGCACTCTTGATCGCATATGACATCAAAATGATTCCAGTACGGATCGAAAGAGAGTGTCACCATGGTCGAGAGACGCCCGTTGGCTAACTCGCAGGACGTGGCCGCCTTCCTCGGCGTGCCCGTGAAGACGCTCGACCAATGGGCCTGGAAGGGCACGGGTCCCCGGTTCTGCAAGGTGGGCCGGCATCGGCGTTACCGCTGGTCGGATGTCGAAAAGTGGGTTGACCAGCAGACACAAGGCACCGGGGCGGGGTGATGCGACCGGACGAAGAAATTCGCCCGGCGGGGAACCGGGCGGGCAACAAGACGGTCGGCGGGACCACGGCGAGCGTACCCGCATCCGGCGCGCCGAAGGACCGGCTTCGCTGCCCCCTGGTCCGCGCGGCGTACCGCCTCGATGACCCTGACACCCTCGTCGTGGTGCAGCGCGTGCACCCGCCTGAGTACTGCCCAACCGCGCGCCAGATGGCCGCCTGATGTCTACGCGGTGGGACTTCGAGCGGGCGGTACTCGCGTCGGGCCTACCGCCACCAGCGCGGCACCTGTTGCACGTGCTCGCGGTGTTCGCTGACTGGCCTGCCGGTACCACGCCGGCCAAGCACACGCCGTCCCTGTCCAGGCTCACTGAGTCCAGCGGGTTGTGCCGTAGCTCGGTGGCGAACCACCTCAAGACCCTGGAGCGGGCCGGGTGGCTGGTCCGGATGCGCCCGGCGGTCGCGGCGGCACGGGCCAAGAAAGAACGCACCCGGTACCGCCTGGTGGTTCCGACCAGTGCAGGGGACGGACCAACTAGTGCCACAGCGGGACCAGAGGCAGAGCCGACTAGTGCAGGAGATGGACTAGTGACTGGTCCACCAGATGCACTAGCTAGT
>DASUSI010000118.1:0-21646 GCA_036375165.1 Micromonosporaceae bacterium
GGACCTGTTCACGCTGCTTCTCGGACTTCCGCTGGCTCCAGTCCGCGGGCTGGTGGGAATCGCCGAGGTACTGCGTGACCAGGTCGAACGCGAACTTTACGACCCGAACGTGGCACGACGCCAGCTTGAGGACGTGGCAGAACAGCGTGCCGCTGGCGACATCTCCGCCGATGAGGAGGCCGAGCAGCAGCAGCAGATCCTGGACCGCGTGATCGGGCAACCCGGTGGCGAGGCGCGGGACGAAGGTGCCGAGCAGCGAACGGGGCCAACTGACGCCCACCCACAGGAAAGAGGGACCGGTGGCTGAGAGGCGTAGAGCGCGCGCCGCACGTGCAGACGACCGGCAGGCCGCGAGCCGGGGCCGCGACGACGACCAGTACGACAAGGATGACGAAGCCGAATCCCTGGACGAGTACGACGAGGGATACGAAGGGGAGTTGGACCAGGAACAGGACGAGGAGACCCCGGCGCAGCGCCGGAACCGGTCCCAGAAGCTGTCGGTGACCCAGGCCGCGCGGATCGGTCTGCGTCAGATCGCGCAACTCACTGCCAAGAATCCGGCTGGGGTCACCTCCGTGGAACCCGTCGAGGACGGCTGGGTGGTCGGCGTCGAGGTGGTCGAGGACCACCGGGTGCCGTCCTCCGCTGACATCCTGGCGGTGTACGAGGCTGCGATCGGCACGGACGGGACCGTGGTGTCCTACCGCCGCACGAGGCGGTACCCCCGTGGTCGAGGCAACGACACCGGAGCCGGCTGAGATGACGAGTGCTGTGCAACCCGGCGGCCAGTCCTACTCCACTGGACTACCAGGTGGTCATGAACCGGCGAATCTCGGTGACATCCTGGAGCGAGTGCTTGACAAGGGCCTGGTGATCGCCGGAGACATCCGGGTGAACCTGCTCGACATTGAACTGCTCACTGTCAAGCTCCGGTTGCTCATCGTCTCGGTCGAGACGGCGCGCGAACTGGGCATCGCGTGGTGGGAGAGCGACCCCTGGCTCACGCCGGATCGGCGCAACCTGGAGCAGGAAAATCGTCAGCTCCGCGACCGGGTGGCCGCTCTGGAGTCCGACCAGGATGGACGACGCCCGGTGGAGGCACGGCGGGAACGTGTCGAGGAGCGCTCGCGGGATCGCGACCGAGCGGACGATTGAGGACGCCGTGCCTGAGAAACTCGGCGTTTGGATATACGCGGTCACCGGGAGCCTTCCCGGGGAGCAACTCGGTGGGGTGACCGGGGTTGGCGGGGGTCCGGTGCGTACGGTCGAGGGAGCCGGGCTGGTGGCGGTGGTCAGTTCGGTCGACCTGACGACGTTCGGCGAGGAACCGCTGCGCCGCAACCTGGAGGACCTTGCCTGGCTGGAGACGACGGCCCGAGCACACCATGAGGTCATCAACACCGTCAGCAGGGTCGGCCCGATCGTGGCGATGCGGCTCGCCACGGTCTACCGTGACGACTCCCGGGTCGCCGCGATGCTCTCTGAGCGGCGCGAGGAGCTGACGGCGGCGCTGCGGCGAATCGCGGGCCGGACCGAGTTCGGGGTCAAGGCGTACGCGGAAGTAACCGGGCTGCCCCGCGTCCCGGGCCCCGGAGCAGATGCTCC
The DNA here is from genome assembly GCA_036375165.1 of Micromonosporaceae bacterium. Lineage (GTDB taxonomy): Bacteria > Actinomycetota > Actinomycetes > Mycobacteriales > Micromonosporaceae > WHSM01. The sequence continues at coordinate 1,606 of DASUSI010000118.1, forward strand.
GGCGCAGCCCGCGGGCGCGGTGCCCGGCCCCGGGCCGGGCACCGCGTACCTGCGGCGTCGCCGTGCTCAACTGGCCACCCGGGATCAGATGCTGCAGACGGCGGCGACGGACGCCGACGCGGTGCACGCGGCACTTGGCGGACTCGCCGAAGCCGCCCGGCGATACGTACCCCAACATCCCCAGCTCACCGGCGAATCGGCGGCCATGGTCCTCAACGGGGCATACCTGGTGGACGCTGACCGCGCCGACGAGTTCGTCGCCACGGTACGCGCCCTGGACGACCAGCACTCCGCGGTACGGCTGGAGTTGACCGGGCCCTGGCCTCCCTATTCCTTCGCCGCGGTCGCGGAGACGTCGTGAGCGTGCCGGACGTGCGCCGCGCGCCCCGGACATCGGCAACCTCTTCCGGGGCTGGACAGACCCAGATCGCCCTGGTGGACCTGCTCGACCGGGTACTTGCCGGGGGTGTTGTGGTGACCGGCGAGATCGCGCTCTCGATCGCGGACGTGGACTTGGTGTACGTCTCACTGCGGGCGCTCATCACCTCCGTCCGCACCGGTGACGTACGCCTCATCGAGCAAGGCCAGAAATCATGACAAGACTCCCAGAGCCATACAAGTCTGGCACAGTCGACGAGAGTCGATCGAGGTACCAACGTCCGGCGGCTCGTATCGAGGCCGACCCGGAGTCGGTGGAGCGTGGTCTGGTGAGCCTGGTACTCACCATTGTGGAGTTGCTGCGGCAACTCATGGAGCGGCAGGCGATCCGGCGGGTGGAGCAGGGCGACCTCAGCGATTCGCAGGTGGAGCAGATGGGAGCCACGCTGATGGCGCTGGAGCAGCGGATGGAGGAACTTCGCGAGCACTTCGGGCTACGACCGGAGGACCTCAACCTCGATCTGGGCCCGCTCGGCCCACTGCTGCCACGTGACTGACGCACCCGGATTGTCGTGGTGCCTCAGTCCCAGTGCGGCGGGCGGTCGTCGAGCAACCGGATGTCGTTGCCCAACCGACGCTGTCCCCAGCCCCGATCGGTGTCGTCCGTGGTCTGGTCCGGGATGATCGGCAGTTCCTCGTCATCGAGGCGCACTTCGCGCTCATCGTCGTAGGACGGCACCACACTCCCCCGTTCAGTCCAGGTCACCGTGCTCGATGCGGGCGAGCCGGCGGGCGCGTACCAGTTGATCGTTCGGCAGTTCGACACCCTGCGGGCTGGGGTCCAGTGCGGCCAGGATACCGACCAGGTCGCGCTGGGACACCACGCCGACCACCTTGTCGCCCTCAACCACAGGGAGATGACGGATCCAGTGGGCCGCCATCAGGCGTGCCGTCTCGTGCAGCGGAGCGTCCGGACCGACGGTGCGGACCTCGGTGGTCATCACCTGATCCACCCGGGTGGAGTCCACATCCTCGCCACGCGCCACGGCCCGCAGCAGGTCACGCTCGGTGAGGATGCCCACCAGACGGTCCCCGTCCATGATCAGTAACGAGCCGGTCTGCTGCCGCCACATCCGGGTGGCCGCGGCACGCAGGGTGTCGCCCGGGATGTCGGCGACGCTGGCTTCGGTCATGATGTCCGAGACGATCATGTCGGCTCCTCACAGCCCAAGAGGCTCTGGGTGGAGCGTAACCCGGAGCCGGGTCGGTTCCGTGCCGGGACGGTCAAAGACCGGCCTCGGGTGCCGGCACCGCGACCACCGGGCACCTTGCCCGGGACAGGCAGTAGTGGCTCACCGACCCATGCACGAGCCGGTACAGCGGGTGATGCTCCCGGCTGCCGACCACCAGCATCACCGCGCCGGCCGCCGCGTCGACCAGCACCGGGCCGGGCGGCCCGATCCTGGCGTGCACCTCCACGTGCACCTGGCTGGCCTCGGGCATCCCGACCAGCGCTGTGTCCCGCCACACCTCCGCCGCCAGCTGCGCCTGTTCCAGGCTCGGCGACGAGTCGAGCGGCACCAGGTTGACGTCCGCCACCACCGGCTCGCTGTACGCGTACACCGCACGCACCCAGGCACCGCGCAGCCTGGCCTCCGCCACCGCCCATCGCAGCGCCGCCGCGGCACCCGGATCGTCGTCCAGGCCGACCACGATCATGGGCCCGATGTCGTCCATCTCAACCGCCTGTCGCCGTCACCGGTTCCGCAGCTCACGCGGGCGGCACACTCGGCCCCCCGGAGGCATCCGGAAGTACCCGGTGATCCATAACCAATTGTGTTCCTCGTGGAAGGCTGGTGAGTATGCCTGAACCACTCGCCGACGCGCTTGCCCAGGTCCGTGGCATGGTGCTGGACTCCCACCACCTGGTCCGCGCGGTGGCTGCGGGCCGGCGGCGCGCTTCAAGGCCACGCTGGCAGCGCGCCGAGTTACGCCCGGTCACCGTGAAGTCGGCCGAAATGCTACAGGTCAGCCTGGACGACGGGCAGCGGCCGCAGGTCCGCAACGTCGCCTGGGACCGGGCCGATGCCGTCGTGGACGAACTGATCGGCGAGCCGTACGGCAACTGGCATGTGCAGACCACCGAACAGACCCTGCAACTGCGGATCACCAAACGGGGGGAGGCGCAGGTGCACCGGGAGGCGAAGCCGGCTGTCCGGGTGACCAGTCACGACCGGGTAAGCCAGCACCTGATCGACCCGGCCGACCCGCTGTTCGGGGTGCTCGGTGCCAATGCCGCCAAGCGCCGGCAGGTCGACGCGTTCCTGCGTTCCCTGGACGCGGCACTGCCGGGCGACGCGGTGGCCGGTCCGCTGCGGATCGCGGACCTCGGCTGCGGCAACGCCTACCTCACGTTCGCGGCGTACCACCACCTGAGCCGGACACGAGGCATGGACGTGACCTTGACCGGCGTGGACGTACGGGCTGACCAGCGGGAACGCAACACCGCGCTGGCCGAGCGGCTGGGCTACGGAGAGCGGCTGCACTTCGTCGAAGGCACCATCGCGGAGGCTGCCACACCCGAAGCCGGTCCCCCGCACGTGGTGTTGGCGCTGCACGCCTGTGACACCGCCACCGACGAGGCGCTGGCCCGCGCGGTCGAGTGGCGTGCCGACCATGTGCTGGCCGCCCCGTGCTGCCATCACGAGATCTCGGCCCAGTTGCGTACCGTGGCCGCACCCGCGCCGTACGGGCCGCTCACCCGACACGGGATCCTCCGGGAACGGTTCGCGGACGTGTTGACCGACGCGCTGCGGGCCGCCCTGCTGCGGCTGTCCGGCTACCGGGTCGAGGTCACCGAGTTCATCGCCTCCCAACACACTCCGCGCAACGTGCTGCTCCGTGCCGAGCGCACCGACGCGGGGCCGACACCCGGCCAGGTCGAGGAGTACCAAGCTCTGGTCGCGGCCTGGGACGTCACCCCTACGCTGGCCACCCTGCTCGGCAAGCAGCAGGGGTCACGGGCGTCGTAACACCGGGAGTTCAGTCCGCCGGGCGGCGTCCGGCGGCGCGATCCGCCTCGGCCAGTCGGTTCAGGTACGCGTTGTACGCCTGGTGCGGGTCCAGGCTGGCATCGCCGGTCGCCGCTGCCCGTTGTGCGGCACGGTCGAACCGACGGGCCTCCCGTTCGTCGACCCGCAGCCACTGCACCAGCAGCGCGATGGCGACCAGCAGGCTCGGGATTTCCCCGAACGACCACGCGATGCCGCCCGCGGTGCGCTGGTCGGCCACCGGGTCACCGAGCCACGGCAGGTCCAGCGCGGCGTACCAGTCGGCGGCCGTGGCCACCCCGGACTGCATCAGCGCCACTCCGAAGAACGCGTGGAACCCCATCGCGGCGAACAGCACCAGCATCCGGACCGGCGGTGCCACCCGGTGCGGGGTGGGATCCACGCCGACCACCGACCAGTAGAACAGGTAACCGGCACCGAGCAGGTGGGCCAGCATCGCCAGGTGCGCCACGTGAGAACGCAGGGCCACCTCGTACAGCCCTGTGAAGTACATCCCAAACAGGCTGACTATCAGCACCACCAGCGCCACGACCGGGTGGGCGAAGAACCGGGTGAACCGGCTGTGCAGCGCGAGCCGCAGCCACTCCCGGGGTCCGCGCATTCCCGGCTCGGTGGTACGCCGCAGCGCCCGCAACGCCAGCGTGACCGGAGCCCCGAGCACCATCAGGACCGGTGCCAGCGTCATCAGCGCCAGGTGCTGTGCCATGTGGACGCTGAACCGCAGCGGAGCGTACGCGGCGAGGCCGCTGCTGGTCGCGAACGCCACGACCGCCCAGCCCGCGCACCACGACACCAGGCGAAGCCATGGCCAGCGGGTGCCGGCTCGCCACAGCCGCAGCACCCCGGCGGCGTACAGCAGCACCGCGATCAGGGACACTCCCAGGAACAGCGGCTCGGGAAGCCAGTCCAGCAGGATGCCGCGAGGTGTCGGGGGACCGTCCGGCGGCGGGTAGCCGAGCAGCGCCTGGGCTGTGCTCTCGCCGGCCGGCTCGCCCGGATCCGGGATCCGGGACAGTGCGACGGCGAGCCCGAGCGTTCCGGCGAACAACAGCAGTTCCCCGGCGGCGAACCGCCGGAACGCCGTGGGCTGCCCGGCGTCCAGTCGGGCCAGGGAGATCCGGCGGTTCCAGAGCCCGAGGCCACCCAAAACGAGCAGCGCCGCGATCTTGCCGAGCACCGCCCGGCCGTACCCGGTGGTGGTGAGGTCGGCGAGGTCGATCCGGCCCAGGGCGTTGACCAGTCCGCTGCCGGCGACGATCACGAAACACCAGGCCGCTGCCCGTGAGTAGCGGCGGGCCGCTGCGGGCAGCCCGGAGACCCGCTGGCCGACCAGCAGTGCCAAGAGCCCTCCGGCCCAGATCACGGAGCCGGCGATGTGCCACAGCAGGCTGTCCACGGCGAGTTGGTGGTTGCCGGCCGCCGCCGCGTGACCGGCGAACGCGGGCGGCAGGGTGGTGGCCACGGCCAGTACGGCGAGCCAGGCGGCGCCGGTGGCGGACAGCGCGGTGGCGGCGCCGATGGTGAGGACCGCGGCTCCGGTCATCACCAGGAGCAAGGGCCGGGTCGATTCGAGTTCGAAGCTCCAGCGAAGCGCGCCGAGCGCGACTCCGGGTGGTACGCCGAGCAGGTCCGAGACCGTGAACACCACCTGCCCAGCGGCCGCGAACAACCAGGTCAGGGCAGCCCAAGAGCCGGCCCGCAGCCACCGGTATCCGGCCGGGCCGAGGGTACGCCCGCCGAGTCGGTCGACCTGCCGGTCGCCGGTCGACAGGCCGGGTGTGAAGAACGCCGCGGCAACCAGGAACCCGACGGTGGCGACCGCGGCGAGCCGGCTCAGCAGCGCGGTCAGCGGCAGCGCCCAGGCGGTGACCGGCCCCGGGTCGCCCAGCCCCGGAAGCACCTCGGCCGGTACGGCGTCCGCGGCGCGTAGCACGGTCACCATGACCCCCGCGGCGAGCAGCAGGCAGCCGGCGATCAGCGCGGCCCGCCGGCCGGACGATGGTTCATTCGGCCGCCCGGTCGTCCCCGCGGTCGCCGTCTTCCGGATGGTCGCCCTCGGGCTGGTCGCCTCGGTTGCGGGATTCGATGGTGGTACCGCCACTGCTGGTCGTTTCCTCGCCTCGGTTACGGCCGATGGTCAGAACGTACGCCAAGGCTCCGATCAGCAGCAGCGCACCCAGGACGACGGGCCAGAACGGGCCCCCGCCCTGATCTTCGGATACCACCACCGCCACAGCTGGGGACGTGCTGCCGTCATCGGGTTCGGTGGCGGGCGCGGAGTCGACCGTGTCGGGTTGTGACGGCCTGCTGCCCGGGGGCCCTGTCACGGTGAACCGCACCCGGCCGTCGATCCGGTGGCCGTCAGTCCCGACCGCCCGGTAGGCGATCCGGTACCTGCCGGGTCCACCAGGCAGCGGAACGGTGATCGTGCCGCCCACGATGCGGCTGGGGGCGGGGAGTGGCGTGGGAGTTTCGTCAATCGTGAGCGCCACCTGGCTCAGGTCGCGGTTCACGGGATCGCTGAAGGCCAGCACCGCCTGGTTGGGAGACGTGTCGAGGGTCGCGCCGTCGGCGGGGTCGCTGGATACCAGTCCCACGTGGCCGTACGCGGGGGTCGTCCCGAGCAGCGCCCCGGCCAGCACCATCACGACCGCCGTCAGCCACCACCGCATGTCGACTCCCACCCGCACAGACGCTGCCCGCTCCATGGTGACGGGCGGGTCCCGGGCTGTCGTGTCAGGGGTCGCGGGGGATGCCCACCACAGCGGGTGCCGGGGGGCGGAGCGGTTGGCAACTTCTTCCTAACCAGCCGGACAAATCGTAGTATTTGTACATATCTGACAATTGCCTTGGGAGGCACTATGAGGGTTCACACTGCCCAAATGGCACCACAGATCCGGGCTGGGCGCACCTCCCTGTTCAAGCGGATCGCGACCGTCATGGCGGTCGTCGTGGCCGGACTGGCGGGCACAGCCGTGGCGGCGGCACCGGCGCAGGCGTGCTGCGTGGCACCCGAACACGCCATCATCGTCTGCCAGAGCGCCAGTTTCTACGCCAACTACGACTCCTCCAGCGGGCCGAGTGGCTTCAGGTACACGCTCTACTACGGCAACAAGGTCGGCCACACCCGGGGCGCGCATCCGGTCTACAACGGCTGGGCAGCCACCTTCGACTACGGCCCGAACGTATGGGGGTACGTCCGCTACGAATGCCTCGGCGGCTGGGGCTCCTGGTAGCGCATCAGACCGGCAGATTCTGGAGGTAGACAACATGTCCGGTTACCGGCGCGCCCTACAGGGCCTGCTCGGCGCCGCGGTGCTCGGCGCCGCTCTCGTCGCCGCCGCCCCGGCGGTGAACGCCAACCACACCCGCTGCAACCACGCGGACCTCTACCAGCGGGAGACCGTCTGCGCGGAAACCCTCTTCGTGCGGACCGAACCCGGTGGCGCCTGGCACGGCACCCTCTACCAGGGACAGACCTTCTACGTGGAGCGGATCAGCGGGGACTGGGTGTACGGCTTCGCGTACGGCAACATCAACCGACGCGGCTGGGTGCAGAACGGCTGGTTCTACTGAGAACTGACACCCCGTGACGGGTTGGACGAAATCTGGGGAAGTCACCGCGAACCACAGCGGTGACTTCCCGAGATCACTAACCGGATCAGCGGGAGGGGCGGAACCCGAACAACCGAAGGCTGTTGGACACCACGAACACGCTGGAGAACGCCATCGCGGCGGCCGCGATCACCGGTGTCACCAGCCCCGAGGCCGCCAGCGGAATCGCGGCCACGTTGTACGCGAACGCCCAGAACAGGTTCCCCTTGATGGTGCGCAGGGTGCGCCGGGACAGCCGGATCGCGTCTGGAGCCGCCCGCAGGTCACCGACCACCAGGGTCAGGTCGGACGCCTCGATCGCCACGTCGGTGCCGGTCCCCATCGCCAGGCCCAGGTCGGCCTGGGCGAGCGCGGCGGCGTCGTTCACCCCGTCGCCCACCATCGCGACCACCCGACCCTCGGCCTGCAGCCGGCGTACCTCGGCCACCTTGTCCTCCGGCATCACCTCGGGCAGTACCCGCTCGATACCCACCTGTCCTGCCACCGCCTGCGCGGCGGCGGCATTGTCACCGGTCAGCAGCACCGGTTCCAGGCCCAGCGCGCGCAACTCGCGGATCGCCTCGGTCGAGGTCGGCTTGACCGTGTCGGCCACGGCAAGCAGTCCGGTCGCCGTGCCGTCGACCGCGACGAACACGGCGGTACGGCCCTGCGCCGCCGCCTCGTCCCGAGCCGCCCACAATGACTCCGGAACCGTGACACCCCGCTCGGCGAACAACCGGTCGCGTCCGACGAGCACGCTCCGGCCGTCCACCACGCCGGACGCACCCAGTCCGGCCAGCGCGGCGAACTCGGCCACGTCCGGCAGCGAGCCGAGCTTCTCCTCTGCCCCGGTGACGATGGCGCGGGCGATCGGGTGCTCCGAGCCGTGCTCCACCGCGCCGGCGTACCGCAGCACCTCCTCGTCGGATCCGCCGGTCACGGACACCACGTCGACCAACGCCATCCGGCCGGTGGTCACGGTGCCGGTCTTGTCGAGCACCACCGTGTCGATCCGCCGGGTCGCCTCCAGCACCTCGGGGCCGCGTACCAGGATGCCGAGTTGAGCCCCGCGACCGGTGCCAACCAGCAGCGCCGTCGGGGTGGCCAGGCCCAACGCGCACGGGCAGGCCACGATCAGCACCGCGATACCGGCCGTCACCGCGGCGGTCATCCCGCCGCCGAGCACCAGCCAGCCGGTGAACACCGCCACCGCGGTCAGGATCACCACCGGGACGAACACCGCGGAGACCCGGTCAGCCAGCCGCTGCACCGGGGCCTTGCCGCTCTGCGCCTCGGTCACCAACCGCGCCATCTGGGCGAGTTGGGTGTCGGCGCCTACCCGGGTGGTGCGTACCACCAACCGGCCGCCCGCGTTGACGGTCGCGCCGACCACCCGGTCGCCCGGACCGACCTCGACCGGCACGCTCTCCCCGGTGAGCATGCTCTCGTCCACCGCGCTGGAGCCTTCGACCACCTCACCGTCCGTGGCGATCTTCTCGCCGGGACGTACCACGAAATGATCTCCGACCACGAGTTGGCTGATCGGGACGCGCTGCTCGCGGCCTTCCCGGAGCACCGCGGCGTCCTTGGCACCCATCTCGAGCAGGGCCCGCAGCGCGGAACCGGCCCGCCGCTTGGCGCGTGCCTCGAAGTAGCGCCCGGCCAGCAGGAAGGTGGTCAGCGCCGCGCCCACCTCCAGGTAGAGGTGCATGCCGGCAGAGCCCTGCGGGGCCAGGAACTCGAACGGCATCCGCATCCCGGGCTCGCCCGCGCCGCCGAAGAACAGCGCGTAGCCGCTCCAGCCGTACGACACGGCAGCGCCGAGCGAGATCAGGGTGTCCATGGTGGCCCCGCCGTGCCGCAGGTTGACCAGCGCGACCCGGTGGAACGGCCAGGCACCCCAGACGATCACCGGGGAGACCATCGCGAACGCGAGCCACTGCCAGAACCGGAACTGCAACGCCGGGATCATCGCCATGGCGAGCACCGGGGCGGACAGCAACGCCGAGACGACCAGGCGCTGCCGCAGGGAGCGTTCCTCGGCTGACTCCCCCGGCTCCTCAGCCGGCGGTTCGGCTGGCACCTCGGCGGGAGCGGCTGGCGGGGTCGCGGTGTAGCCGGTGGCTTCGACGGTACGGATCAGGTCGTCCACGCTCACCGGGTCGGCGTACTCGACACGTGCGGTGTCGGTGGCGAAGTTGACCGAGGCCTGGACCCCGTCGAGCCGGTTCAGCTTCTTCTCGATCCGGGCGGCGCAGGACGCGCAGGTCATCCCGCCGACCTGTAGGTCGATGCTGGCCAGCCCTCTGGCGTCACGCAGTGGCGAGTTCATATCCGGCCTCGTCCACGGCTGCTCGCACGTGCGGTTCGGAGAGCGGGGCTTCACTGGTGACGGTGACCGCCCCGCTGGCGAGGTCCACGTCCACACCGGTGACCCCGTCGAGCTTGGACAGCTCGCCGCTCACCGCCTGCACGCAGTGTCCGCAGGTCATTCCGGAAACTGTGTAGGTCTCTCGCACGCTCATGATCTCTCCTCGGAAGGGTGGGTTCTCTAGGAACGCACCAGTCGGGCGATGGCCTCGGAGGCTTCCTTGATCTTGGCTTCCGCCTCCTCACCACCTTTGGCGGTGGCTTCGGCGACACAGTGGCTGAGGTGGCCTTCCAACAGGCCGAGAGCGACCGCCTGCAACGCCCGGCTGGCCGCCGAGATCTGGGTCAGGATGTCGATGCAGTACGTGTCCTCGTCGACCATTCGCGCCACGCCGCGCACCTGGCCTTCGATCCGCCTCAGCCTGGCCAGCAACGCCGGTTTGTCATCTGTATACCCGTATGTCTGATGGTCGGTCATCGCGGCCTCCTGACCCGTATCGCGGTAATAATACCCCCTACGGGTATGCCGTACACCCGAGAAGCCGTCCACCCCCCAACAACGTCCTGAGTGAGTTGCTCGGATGCAGGTCAGAGGCGTTTTGGCAGCTTGACAAGATCCAACAGGATCGCGCAACGGTCGGCTGGCGACGCCGAGACCAGGTTCGGCTCTGTATTGCATCGCCGACCACCAGCACGGTACGGACACGCGGGCTCTCCCGTCCAAGGTGGTGTGGTTGGAGGCCAGGGACGCACGGGTCACAGCCGCACAAGGACGACAGACCGCCGTACGCCCCCGGCCACATAGGACGGTAAGGGTGAGTCAGATCCGGATGGGGCAGATTCTCTGCCCCTCGAACGGCTGTTCGATCAGGCCGCGAGGATCCCGATTCGGGTGGCGAGTTCCGCCGCACGTCGCCGTCGGCGCGGTGATCGCGCCTCGGTCTCCTCCAGGACGATCCGGCGGGCGTATCCGTTGTAGCGGATTGTCTCGGGCGCGGTGGTGTAGGCGTGGGCCAGCGCTGCGAGTGCCGCGTCCGGCTGCCGGGCGAGCTGGTATGCGCGTGCTTCCTCGATCTGGTGGCGGGCGCGGCGCGGCCGTGACGGAACGGAGACCTCTGCCTCGTCGGCTTGGCGTACCCCTTCGCCACCGGCGCGCAACTCGACGGCGATGGTCACGGCGTGCGCGCCGATGATTGCCCGGGAGAACGACGTGATCGGGTCGTAGTGGTGCGCCGGGAGTCGGTCAGCGACCGTCCGGGCCCGATCCCAGTGCCGCCACGCGGTTCCCTGGTCGCCGCGTCGGGCTGCGGTGTGCCCGGCCTCGGCGTACAGCGCTCCCGCGATCGCCATCATGCTGTCGTCGGCGTCTGGGAGGCGTGGCTCTACCCGCCGGCAGGCGTCCCGCACCACCATCTCGGCGGCGTCCAGGTGTCCGGCGTCCCGGTGCGCCTGCGCCATCAGCCAGGCCGCTACGCCGATGCTGCGGGCGTCGTCGGCTTCCTGCGCGGCGATCAAGCACCGCTCAGCCGCGCGCCACAACAACGCCGAGTCCGGCTGATAGGCGAGGAAGAACTGCGTGAGCCCGAACACCTCGCAGGCGACACTCTGAGCTGTCCGCCGTGCGGCTGCCCGGTCGGCCTGCCGTACGGCGAGTTGCGCGTCCCGGATCATGTCAGGCAGGAGACCACCGACGACTTCACGGTGATGTGGGGCGGCGTGGCGGGCCTGCCACGCCTGTGCCAGCCGGGCCCGCAGGTGCTCGACCGGCGGGGCCTCAATGTCATCCGCCGGCAAGGCGTTCAAGGCGTCCCGCACGCCAGGCAGCCGAGCATGCCGGGGCCCGATGAACATCTCGATCGACATGGACTGATCGCCCGTCAGGTCGGCGAGATTCCGCACGCGAAGCACCTCGGCTATCCGCAGGATCATCGGCAGTTTCGGCACACCGAGTCTCCCGGTCTCTACTTGCTTCACCCACGAGGGTGACCGGTCGACCAGGCCGGCGAGCACGGGCCGACTCATACCCCGGCGTTCGCGGAGGATCTGCATCCGCTGGCCAAAAGCGATCGGCTCGGGGTCAGGTGTCAGGGTCATAAGGGCTCCCAGGGTTCATCTGGGTGGGAATAGGGTGTTCGTGCACTACGCCTTTCAGGGCAGTATGTCACCCGTTTGGGGGGTTAGCGGCAGGGAGACGGCAGGTACAGAGAACGGCGGCGCGGCGTCTGGCACTGCGATGACCACCATGGTCTGGATTGGAAGGTTGAGCGGGGCCGCTCAGTGCCGGTGCCATGAGCGTGGGTGCTCGTATGCAGGTCGGAGACGGTTTCGGTTACCTGCAAATCAAGTCCACCCGATAGGCGATCTCCAAGTAGTAGCGGGTCACCGGCCCCTCCTCCACCCATTTTTGAGGGACGAACGTCTGGAGGTGCGTCAGAGACTAAACGATGCGTTCAATCTCGTGCGGACGCCGGATTTCCGGGCCGCCGCTAGCAGTGCCTCCACCAGGACCCAGACATCGGTGGCCGGATTCCACATGGGTGAGCGGCCATGCCGGATATGCTGCTCTCGCAGCGCCTGTGCCCGGCTGCGAGCGACCGGATACCTGCCCCGTAATTGTTCACAAGACAAGCTCTTGTCATAACCGGGCATGTGGTTCTGGAGCGCATTTCTGAGAGTCGTTCCAGAGACATATGCCCGTTGATCGACAAAGTGTAGCAGGGGCCAGAGCTCGAAGCATGGGTTGCTCACTGCAATACGAATAGCGAGCCGACCCGCCAGCGCCAGTGCCTCTTCCAGCCGCGGGTGCTCATCGACGTCAAATGTGCACCAGACCTCGTCATAACGGAGATTGTCATCCCTGAGTCTCCGCGCCTGCCGCTCAGCCGCAGAGCGAAGTGCTTCTGCCGTTTTCACCAGGCGCAGCGGGTCGCCACGTTCTTTCGAGATCTCGATCGTTAATAGCGAGTCACGCAGGCAGGATTTGATGAAGTTGAAATAGCCCGACTCTGTGACTCTACCCTCACACAGGAGCAGAAAACGTGCTCTGGGCTCACGGGAGGGCCCACGCCTCGCAAGCGAACGGGACCGCGACAGCTCGCGGCGTTTCAATCGACCGACTCCGCATCACCCAGGGCGGAGATGAGCTCCTTTTCCTTCAAGAACGGAACCGCACCGTAACGTCCCTGCAAATATCCACGCTCCAGGTTTTCCAGACGTCTGGGACTGAAGTCTGTCAACGGATACACCGATGTAGCGCCCGATCCATCCTTCTCGACGAACCATACTTGATCCCTCTCAAGGATGGGAGCTTCACCAACGAGGCTGCCGAGCAACGACGCGTCATGAGTCGAGAAAACAAGCTGCGCCTGTTTCGGGTTGGACACTGGCGACTGGAACAATTTCACCAGCTCAGCCACAAGGCGGGGATGAAGGCTCGTGTCCAGCTCGTCCACCATGAGGAGGTAACCACTTCGAAGCGCCTGCAGCAACGGGCCGGCCAGCGCGACCAATGCCTGCGTACCTAAGGATTCGGTTTCGAATGGCAGGCCTACAGGGGGTGACCCGTCGCCGCAAAGGTGCTGCAACTCGACATAGGTCCCGGCTCTCTGCAGAGCGTTTGCTACGGCATCCTCGTCCACGCCCTCTGGCTCCTCGGCACTCGCCACCATTGCCTTTGCCAGCCGGATGATCCGAAGCTTCTCCTCGTCCGTGGACTCTTTGTGTCGCACTTTGATATCTTGGATGCCGAGATCAGCCAGAACCAGAAGCTGCCGCAGCTTTTCTCCCAATTCTTTACATGCATCGAGCTGATGAAACGTAAACAGCATCCGACTTTGAGTGTTACGGGAGCTGTCCAGCCGAATACGCCTCGCCAACCAATGGTAGATCGGCGACAACTGTTGGTGCTTCGAGGTGGCGGCAGTCGACAAAAAGAGCGCGTTGGGACGCGTCAATTCGGCGATCACGCGGTTCCGGCCACCAAGCGCTCTGCCGAAGTACCACTCATCGGCGCCATCGCGGTCCCGCTCAAACCATGTCTGGCGGCGCCCATGTGGATAAGCGTAGAGCCACTCGCGCAGGATCTCGCGTTGGTTGAGCTCGAAACCGTACTGATGCCGAACCCCCTGCAGGAGTAGCTCGATTTCAAGTCGCAAGGGCTCATGAATATGAGCGGCATCAAGCCGGAATGGCTCAAATGGAATGTCACCGTCGGGTGACCATTTCGAATACGAGCGGTCCACGGCACTGGCCATGAAATGGATGGCATCAAGCACATTGGACTTGCCAGAGGCGTTGCCGCCGTACAGCGCGGATACCGGGCTGACATCGAGATTCCAGTGCCGTCCGTCAGTTTCGGCCCGGTCAGCCGACGTACGTGCGAGCCGCCGACTACGCACGAGTGAAAGCTCCTGTTCATCCCGCACTGAGCGGAAGTTGGAGACCCGGAACGCCAGCAACATGAGGACCCCTTCACCAGAGGTACGCCACGCTACATTCAGATGCCTGTTAGTGCACGATGTTGTCTCATGCTGCCTTGAAACGGCAAGGTATACGCGCTCAGTGTGCGCTTCTCGCCGCCCCTGGGCGGGTAGTTGCTGTCGGGAGCCAGTGGATCATGTTCATGAACGTGCCGTGGAGTTCGGCGGGGTCTGCGTGGAACAGGTTCCGGGTCAGCCCGAGTGCGGTGACCAGACCAGCCAGGGCGACGGTTTGCACCTCGGGCCACGTCATGAGCACGCCAGACGCCGCGCGGAACCCACGCTTCGCCAGTAGACCACTTGTCTCGTCTACAGTGGTCCGAGCATGCGATGTTTCGTCTGTCACGACAACGTTGCCACTACTGGACGGTCCAGGGGTATGCTGTGGCGCGGTCCAATATGGACGGAGCTTGAGAGGAGAGTGCGCCATGCGGTCCAAAGGGAGGACGCTCCGTGCCAAGTGGCTCGGGAGAATGTTGCGTGACCTGCGGGAATCCGCCGGACTGAGCCTCACGGAGGCCGGCGCTCACATCGTTCGCGACAAGTCCACGATCAGCCGCATGGAGACCGGTTACCTTCCGGCGCGCATGGCCGAGCTTCGTGAGCTGCTGAAACTGTTTGGCGTTGATGACCCGCAACTCCGCGCCGCGATGGAGTCACTCGCCCGGGACATCTGGGTGAAGGGCTGGTGGGAGGATTACGTACCCGACATTCAGGTACCTGTCATCGACCTTGCCTGGTTGGAGGCGCGGACCAACAAGCTCCGTCACTTCAGCCTCCCGGTCATCCACGGGCTGCTCCAGACCCCGGAGTACGCCGAAGCGGTGATGCGGACCGTTGATCCTGACGTGCCAGACGACCGGATGACCGCGTGGCTCGAGTTCCGAATGATGCGTCAAGACGTGCTCGGCCGACTGGAGTACACCGGAATCCTGGACGAAGGTGTGCTGCAACGCTCATTCGGTGCTGCCCAGGTGATGCGGGAGCAACTCGCGCACCTGCTCAACCTTTCCGAACGGTCCAATGTGACCATCCGGGTGCTTCCGTTCTCGGCCAGCGGCCTGGTCGGTCCGGAGGGCGGATTCACGCTGTTCACCCTGCCGGCACCGTTCCCGCTGGTGGCCCAGGTGGGCACGGATGCCAGCGTGGTCCAGACCGAGATGCCGAAGACCGCCCGGTTGGCGGCAGCCTTTGATCGCTTCGGGTGTCATGCCCTTGACGCCGAAGAGTCCCGGGTGTTCATCAAGACCAGGATGGAAGAATTCGCATAACCCACAGTAACGTTCGGGTCACCGCCGGAACCGGAACGGCGTCCGGCGGCGTCGAACCGACATGCGCGCGATGGTTCTGCTGATGGCGGCGGCGCTCGCTACGGCATCCTGCGGTCAGTCCGTGACGCCCTCCGGGGAGGCTTCGGGTGACTGGCGTCAGGTGCGAGGCGTACCGCTCAGTCCGCGAGAAAATGCGGTCGGAGTGTGGACGGGCGAAGAGGTGCTGCTGTTCGGCGGCAGCGACGCCCGGCCGTGTCCACCGAATGCTTCCTGCCTGCCACCGAAGGAGCCACCGCTGGCGGACGGCGCGGCGTATCGCCCGGCGACCGGACAGTGGCGGAAGCTCCCGAAGGCTCCGGTCGGGTTCGACTTCGCCGAGCACGCCCTGATTGGACGCACGCTCTACGTCTGGGTCACCGAACTGCGAGGACAGCCGAGGGGATCAGCGGCCTTCATGGCGTACCAGATAGAGCAGGACCGTTGGCAGGAGTTGCCGTTGCCGCCCGATCACGCCCGCGGCGGGTACAACATCGTCAGCGCGGCCGGCCGGATCATCTTCTACCGGGGCAACGATGAGAGGGGCGACCATCCCGACCAGGTGTACGACCCGAGGCTGCGTAGCTGGAGTGAACTGCCCGCCGATCCGCTCTCCCCGTCGTCTGGCCGCACGATGGTGTGGACGGGCGACCGGTTGGTGCTGTTCGACCACGAGTTGACGTCAGACGTGAGCGGGGATCGGCCGGACCTGGCCCGCGCGGCGGTGCTCGACCTTGCGTCCGGTGCCTGGCGGCGGCTGCCGGACTCCGAGCTGCTCGGCACCTGGCCCTGGGTCCCGGTTGGCGGCCGGCTGGTGAATCCGACCCTCGGCGGCGAGGACGGGGGCAAGGTGAACGGCTGGGGCCGCAGCTACCCGTACGGCGGGATTCTCGACCTGGGTACGGGCAGGTGGTCCGCGCTGCCGAACCCACCCGCAGAAGACGCCGAAGACGCCGGAGTCGGGCTGCTCACGCCGTCCGATGGGCACTTCTTCGCCGAGCGCGGCTGGGTGCTGGACACCGCAACGGATCGCTGGATCCGAATCCCCGAGATCAATGAGCCGAACGGGTACGTGCAGGGCCGTACCGTCGTCTCGGCAGGCCGCGACCTCTTCCTGTTTGGAGGCGCACGGTTCGCAGGAACCGAAGCCGACCTGCTCAACGAGGCATGGACCTGGTCACCACCGGGCTAGAGCGACTTCAACGCCGTTTCGGCTGGGCCAACCCCGAGGTAGCGAGGCGGTACTACCCGGGTGTTACCCTCGCGTTGTGCAATGGGAGTGACGCGAATGGTCGCTGGACGGCCTCAAAGGCGTGGAACCGTACGAGGTCATCCGCAAATGACTCCGTGACCATGTGCTGGGGGTACTCGGCAGCACAGCGATGGGTCGCGTCCTGCTGGTCGCACTGTACGAGGACACCGATAGCTGGGTGGTCATCGGTGCGCGAGCAGCCACCCCGGAGGAAACGGCGACGTACAGGAGAGCAATCGGGAGGTCGTCATGAACCGCCACGAGGAAGAACTTCGGGCCACGGCTGAGCAACTGCTGAGCGGCGACCTGAGCGATGTGTTCGCGACGGGCCGGGACGCGGACGTTACCCTGCCGGGTCCGAACACGGAGGTGATGGTAGCCACGTCGGTGAAGATCCCCTTGGCCCTCCATCAGCGGATCAAGACGGTCGCGGAACAGCAGGGTGTCGGTGTCTCGACCCTGCTTCGGCAGTGGGCGGAGGTGGGACTCACCGCTGCCGAGAACGACCAGCAGATCTCGCTGGCGCAGCTCCAGCGGGCCATTGCCCACATCGCCCAGTCCGGCCACGCCGCCTGACCTGTGGGACGCGTCCTTCGCGCCTCGGTCCATGGGGCCGACGTGGCACCGGGGGAATCCGCCCCCGGCGATCCACTCGGCTCAATCACGCTCTGGCCTGCCTCTGCGAGCGCTGCGTAACCCTGCGGAAATAATCCCGCGAGCATCGTGCACCTGGTCTGGTGGTCGGCGATGCAATACAGAGCCGAACCTGGTCTCGGCGTCGGCAGCCGACCGTTGCGCGATCCTGACCTGCCCGACGATGAGGAATAGGCCGTAGCTCTGAGTGACCAGATCACTGACACGACCGCGCTGGCCGCGCAACCCGGATGCGGGCCTCACACCAGGACCAGATAACGGACTGTTATCACTGTTTGGCGGCAGTGGTTCTAGAGTCGGGTGAGGGAGCGGTCAGCTGGTGACGGGGCGGGCGCAGCGAACTGTGACGTCGATGGGACACGGCAGCCGACGAGGCGATGTCGAGCGAGCAGTGTCCCATAGCCGACATATCGATATAAATAAGGTATTCACACCCTATCGTTATGGGTGGCGCCGGTAACTCTCCACCGATGGGTCGACGCGGACCGCGCGATCCGCACCGTTTACTGGTTCGTGTCGTCCTTCGCCTACGCGCCGCAGAAAAGAATGTCGGGTTCGACAGGAGCGCTTTCATGGCATTCACTGATAACTGCGACCTCTTCGTTTCGATTCATGAAGAGGGTGTGAACCGCGTCGGGCGCCACATCATGCGGCAGCGACCATCTCTTTTCAATTACGCCACCCCCGATGTCGCCGCAAACCGCGAGCTCTGGTGCCAGATACCGGAATTCACGACGGATGTCACCAAGTTCGGCAATCCGATCTTCACCATCCTGCCCTATCTGCCAGTGATTGGCGCGGATTCCCCGCCGGTCGGCCTCGGCCTCTGTGTACAGGTGGTCCACGCACAGGTGGACTTCCACCCGAGCAACGTCATCGACCTGCCACCCGAGCTCGGCTCCAAGCTGAACGATCAGCATCTTGCCCTCGGGCTGAAGATCTGCGGTGGCATCAGCTGCCCTGATCGCGACGTGCTCGATGCGATCCCGGTCACGCGCTCCAACCCGACAGGCCGGGACAAGCCGCGTGAGGCTCCGCCGCTCGTCCCGGTGCCCGGAAAGCTCCTCTGCTTCTGCCTCGATGTCTTCGCGACGGCGCATGCCGTGCGCACGTTCATCAACGGCAAGGAGCGGCTGGCAGGTGAGGTCGACGGGGTGGAGATCGTCGATGTGAAGCCGGACGGTCTGGAGGCGAACATGGAATGCTACATCCGGACCGCAGTGATCCTGTTCCTGCGCCAGAAGCTCGCCATCCCACTGCAGACCCTCTTCATCAACTTCCCATTGTTCGGCCTCGGCACTGTCTCGCTCTCGCCGACGCCGAAACCGCCGGTGCCGCACAACCCGGCGATCGAGAAAGACCAGCTGAAGGCATTCATCACCATGACCGTGTCGCCGTAAGGGAGGAAAGATGAGCCATCTGACGCTGGCCGCCTCCGAGCAGGCATTCGAGGAGCTTTTCAAGCTTGCCCGCGACGGCTTCACCTTCGCGAAGTCCGACAGCGCCAGTTTCGGCCCGTTCTCAGCCAGCTATTCCGTGGCGCTGCACCTTGACAAGGGCTCGATCCAGCTCAATGACGACGGCACCATCGAGATCGACACGCTCGACGTGGTCTGGGACACGCTGACGCTGCAGGTCTGTTTCGACTTGCCGGGCTTCACCATCCCCGGCTTCTGCATCGTCCCTGATCCCTGGAACGGGTGCCTCGTCGGCATCCCCGACATCCCGATCGGCGGATCGATCTGCATCCCGCTGAACCTCTCCGGGCTGGTGAGCGAGATCTCCAAGGTCCGGGCGCGCCTCAAGGCGAAGTACTTCATCGATCCAGGCCGTCTGCCGGGCTGGACCGATCTGCAGGCAGAGTTCGCCGGCAAGCCCAACAAGTGGCAGATCTTCGTCGATTCCGATTTCGTCAGCGTCGACCCAGTCGATGTCCCGGCAACGATCGGCAACCTGTTCGAGAACCTCGTCGAGCAGGCAATCGAGGACCTGCTGCCGGACTGGGCGAAGGACCTCCTTATGGCCTTCCTGCAGCCGGTCACCGACATCGTGAAGGCGGTACTCGACGTCTTCGACTCAGTCGAGGACTTCCTGCAGGACTTGATCGGCGAGCAGTTCGACCTGCTCGGCCAGATCGAGACCGTAGTCGCCGACTACTTCACCAACAAGTACCCGATCTATTGGTTCGAGGATCCCTATCCGATCCTCACCGACGGCCCGCTGATCCCGGTGAAGATTCCGCTGCGCAACCTCAATGCGAACGTGAATTCCAAGGAAATGATCATCACGGGAGACATTGGTTAGCCATGAACAAAGTATCTATCGACCCCAACATCGCCCAGACTGGGCTTGACAGTGGCGCGCTGACCATGCTGGGTGCCGTGGTGCGGCGTTTCGAGAAGCCGGGGAAATACCGCGGTACCGTCCGGCTCGGGGACACGATCGAGAAGGTGTTCTACCTCTCGGTCGACAAGGAAAGCCCCGTGGCCGCCGCTGACATCGACCTGGCGAAACTCGCCGGCTCTCTGCCGCAGCAGAAGGAGACGGGCGCGGACTACTGCGCGGCCGAGGAGGAGGCAAGGTTCTCCGTCAACCCCCGAGGCTATGTGCTGCTCCGCGTCTCGGGCGGGCGCGGCGGGTACTCGGTGAACCTGCGCCGCGCCGATCCGGAAGAGCAGACGCCGGTGTTCAACAGCACGATGCTCGACAGCGGCACGATCTTCTCGGCGCGGGTGCTGCGACCCGGCACCTACACGGTGACCAATACCCACGGCAAGGCACGTGCCGCCCACCTCACCGTTACCTATCCGCCAAGGGCCTTCTCGGGCTACCAGCCGCCGGATGCGCTGCGAGTGAAGGTGACCGAGCGGGGCTTCCATCCCGAGAGGATCGAGCTCATGCCTGCACAGGGGCTGATCTTCGAATGCCGCACCACTG